>NZ_CP045488.1:2682395-3352994 GCF_009392895.1 Natronorubrum aibiense
CTCCGCGACCGACTCTGCATCCGGCCCGAGCACGTAGATCAGGGGCTCGATCCCCATCCCGCCGGTCTGGTAGAGCACGGTCGCGTCCGGTTCGTCTTCGATCGCCGCACCGACGCTCGAGGCGACGTCGCCGCCCTCGTCGAACTCGGCGGTGACGTGGCCGCCTTCGGCGAGTCGGTCGAGCAGTTCGGGAGCGTACGCGATGTTGATCGCTGCCGACGCGTCCGCGCCGTGGCGGCGGGCGGCGAGTAACACCGTCGCGACGTGTTCGGAGACACCGAACTCGGGGCTGGCCGGCACCGTCGTCTGGCCTTTCACGTCGAAGATTCGGCCCGGCACACCGGCGACGTCGTCGACGTCGTCGGCATCGGGCGTACAGGCGACCAGATTCGAGCCGACCGCGGGAATCAGCCGCGTAAAGCCGTTCGCGTTCTCGAGGGTACGCAGCCCGCCTCGAAGCGACGAGAGCACGCGCTCGCTGGTTCGCAGATCGCTTTCGGGGTCGTGGACGCGAAAACTCGAGCCGTACTCGGCGAGTTCCGGAACGGCGTCTTCGTGCAGTTGTGCCAGCAGGTCACCGCCGGCCTCGAGGTCTCGAATCAGGACTTCGATCTCGATCAGCGCCTGCACCGGGGTGATGTCGCCGTCCACGAGTCCGTCGGCGAGTTCGGTGACGAGCGCGTCGACGCGGTCGTCGTCGGCGATGCGATCGTTCGTGGTGACGTCGCCGTGGGCGTACTTCGAGACGGCGCTCTGGCTGATTCCGAGGACGCCGGCGACCTCACTCTGAGTCAGGCCGCGCTCGCGGAGGGCTCCTGCCAGCAGCGACCGAACCGTCGGCAGGAACTCGTCGACGACGATTTCTTCGACGAATTGCATCTGTTTGGTGTCGGTATGGTCGCCCTCGGGATAACTGTGGCCCTCGTGGACGATCAGCGGCTGCCGTGTGCCGTTCGGAACCGCTCGACACGCACGAAACGCGTCCCGGCGTCAGTTGCGGGGCTGTGACGCGAACGTCTGGGTTCCGTGGCGGGCGACGATCGCGAGCACCAGCGCGGCCATGAGTCCAATCACGACGAGGCCACCGGTATCCGAGTCGATTGCCGGAAACGCCCACTGAGACCAGTTGAACGTCGTGTGAACCAGGATCATCCCGAGGAGACTCCCGCCGGTGTTGTCGAAGAGCCACGACATCACGACCGACAACAGCGTGATCGTGACAAGAAACCCCCAAATCGGGCGATTGTAGTACATCGTCATTGAGGGCATGTAGAACCACGGCAGGTGCCAGATTCCCCAGACGATGCCGAGTCCGAGGCTCGCTCCGAATGAGCCCAACCGCGCCTGCAGCGGCTCGAGGGCGTATCCACGCCAGCCGAACTCCTCCTGGAGCGGACCGCCGAACAGCAGAATCCAGACGAACGCAATCGGCAGCGCGACCGGCTGTCCGGCCCAGGGAAGTGACGGCTCGAACCCGGTCACGACGGCGACGCCGAGCGCGACGGCTGCAAGCAGCGGAAAGAGGAGGAAAATCGGGACGAGCCACCGTCGATCGAACGATCGATCGAGTGCCCGTCCCACCAGTCGGCTGACGCCAGCGCGACCGTGAGTGGCGTAGACGAGCACGAACGCTGCGACTGACGGCCCGAACGCCCCCACCTCCGGGAGCGCGCTCACGGAACGGAGCACGGTCTCCATCGTTCCGCCGCCGAGAGCGATGTCGGATGCGATCGCGACCTTCGGGAGCCACAGCAGCCACGAGAACGCAAACGTCAGAAGGAAAAACGCCCCAAGCGCACGAACTGACACTGAGTCGTGCCGCCCTCGAGGCTGTTCGAGTTGCTGATTCGAAGTACCCATACCGGCTGTACGTCAGCAGAGCTACTAATTCGTTCGCGCTGACAGTGGTCGGCGCTTACCCGTTTCGCTCGAGTTGATCGCCGCCGAACTCGTCGTCACTCTGGATTCGCGAGGCCTGCGGGCCAGCCTGATCCTGATACTTCGAGCCGCGGTCGCTGCCGTACGGGCGTTCGGCTTCGGTCTTCAGCTCCGTAAACGTCAGCTGGGAGATGCGCATGCCGGGCGTGAGCGCGACGGGGGCGCTGCCGAGATTCGAGAGCTCGAGCGTGATCTGGCCGCGATAACCGGGGTCACAGAGGCCGGCGGTGGCGTGGACGACGACAGCGAGTCGACCCAGCGATGAGCGCCCTTCGACGTGGGCGATCAGATCCGCCGGGATCTCGACGCGTTCGTGGGTCGTCCCCAGCACGAAATCACCGGGGTGGAGAATGAAGTCGTCATCGTCTTCGACGACCGTCTCGGTGACGTACTCGTCGACCTCGCGTTCGGAGGTGGGGTGGATACAGGGGATGTTCGTCCGCTGGAACTCGAGGAACTCTCGACCGAGCCGGAGGTCGACGCTCGCGGGCTGGATCTGGAGTTCGGGATCGTCGAGAGGGTCGACGACGAGGTCGCCCTCCTCGAGCCGGCGCAGAATGTCTGCATCGGAGAGGATCATATCCGACGAGTCGAACGGTGGGCGTGTAAACCGTTCGATCCAGCTTACGTAATTATTCGAGCGCCGCGTCGATGGCGGTCGATGGCCGCGTCTCCGCGAGATTGACCTGCTCGCCGTCGACGAAGATGGCCGGTGTCCCCTCGACGCCGCTCGAGTCGCCGTAGGACTTGTCGTCTTCGATTACCGATCGGTGGCTCTCCTCTTCGGCTGCCTCGCGGGCCGCGGCCCCGTCGAATCCGAGATCGTCGGCAACCGTCTCGATCGTCTCGTAGGAGTACGAGCCCAGGTGGTCGTAGATGTCGGTCGCGAAAGGCCAGAACGCCTCGTTGCCCTCGGTCTCGTAGAGTTCGCGTGCCGCACAGGCGATCGCCCACGACCAGGTTTCATCGACCGGGATCGGATAATTGCGCTGTTCGTATCTGATCCGTTCCGGCTCGATGTAGGTCGCTTCGATATCCGGGAAGAGTTGCTGTTTGTACTGGCGACAGCTCGGACAGGAGAAGTCCTCGAAGACGGTCACCGTCACGTCGGCGTCCGGATCGCCCAGCACGGGCGGCTCCGGTGGGTCCTCGCTGCCGAGACAGCCCGCAACTCCGGTTCCGATGCCGACCGCCGCGGCCGTCCCGAGAACCGTCCGTCGCGTGAGTTTCATGCCGGTACCTATCGATTCGGCGTAGAAATACGTACCGCCATCCGATCGCCGACGCTTTACCGGTCGCCCTCGAGTGTCGGCGTATGAAACAGGCCATCGTCGCTCGCACCGACATCGGCATGGGACAGGGAAAACTCGCCGCACAGGTCGCCCACGCGTCGCTGTCGGCCTACGAGAAGGCAGATAGCCAACTCCAGAGCCAGTGGAAAAGCGGCGGGCAGAAGAAGGTCGTGCTGAAAGGCGAGAGTGAGCGCCAACTGCACGAACTCGCGGCGATCGCCGACAGCAACGGGATTCCCCACGCCATTGTCAGAGACGCCGGCCACACCCAACTCGAGCCCGGTACCGTCACCACGCTGGCCGTCGGCCCGGCGGCCGACGATCGCGTCGACAGCGTCACCGGCGACCTCTCGCTGTTCTGAGAGAGCGGCTGACACAGCAGTCGAGCGCGCCTCGAGAACGAACCGATTTATCCCCGGCGGCCAAAGCGTCGCCAAGCATATGCGCCCGGCACATCCCACAGAGCAGGCCGTCGGTATGGAGTACTACGTCAGCGACACCGACGGCGTCGGTGGCCACCTGCGCGAGGACGACGAGCACTTCCGCGTGCGCGAACTCGAGCGCTTTTCCACCGAGCCGGTCGACGCAAGCCTCGACGCCTACCCACATCTCGTCTTCCGAGCGACGCTGTCGGGGTGGGACACCAACGACTTCGCTTCCCGGCTGTCGGACGCGCTCGGGATCTCTCGAGAGCGAGTCAACTGGGCCGGCACGAAGGACAAGTACGCGGTAACGACGCAGCTGTTTTCGGTCTACGGCGCCGATCCGGACGAACTGCCGGACGTCGACGGAGCCGAGATCGAGGTACTCGGCCGGGCCGGTCGCTCGCTCGAGTTCGGCGATCTCGCAGGGAACGCGTTCGAACTGGTCGTCAGCGATCCCGACCAGCCCGAAAACGCGGCCGTAATCACGGACGAACTCCACGCCTTCGGCGGCCTCGAGAACGAAGCCGAAGACGGGACCGTCATCGGCGTCCCCAACTTCTTTGGACAGCAGCGCTTCGGCAGCCGCCGGCCGGTCACGCACAAAGTGGGCCTCGAGATCGCCCGCGGCGACTGGGAGGGCGCGGTGATGGCGTATCTCGGCAATCCCACGGACGCAGAACCAGCGGGAACCCAAGACGCCCGCGCGTTCGTGCAAGAAACCCGCGACTGGCAGGAAGCCCTCGAGCGCTTTCCTAACCGGCTGCGATACGAGCGCTCGATGCTCCACGGGATCGCCGAGTGCGACGGCGAGCCGGGCCCCGATGACTTCCGCGCCGCCCTCGAGCGTGTCCCCTCGAATCTCCAGCGGCTGTTCGTCCATGCGGCTCAGTCGTACGCGTTCAATCTGATGCTCAGCGAGCGCCTCGAGCGCGGCCTGCCGTTCGACCGGCCCGTCGAGGGCGACGTCGCCTGTTTCGCCGACACCGACGCGCCCGCGGGCCTCGAGTTGCCCGACACGGACCGCCTCCAGCGCGTCGACGAACGCCGTGTGCGATCCGTCACGCGCCACTGCGAGCGCGGCCGCGCGTTCGTCACCGCGCCGCTCGTGGGCACCGACACCGAGCTCGCCGACGGTGAACAGGGCGAAATCGAACGCGCCGTCCTCGACGAGCTCGGCCTCGAGCCCGCGGACTTCGATCTGCCCGGCGAGTTCTACTCGAGTGGTACCCGTCGAGTGATCCTCGTCCGGACACCCCTCGAGTACGAGACCGATCCGCTGACGCTCGAGTTTTCGCTGCCGAAAGGCTCGTACGCGACGGTCGTCCTGCGAGAGTACCTGAAGGTCGATCCGGTCGATCTGGGCTGATCGCTCGAGACGGAACGGAGGGATGCACACTGGATCATGATTGGAACGGATCAGGAAACCGAACTCGTCGACTGGCGGAAAACGACGGTCGACGGGACGACGGTGTACGAACTCGAGTACAGCGCGCCCGTCTCGGAACCGACGGGCCGCCCGCGGACGCTGTTCGGGGCCACCAGCGGCGGCACGGTCCCGGCTGCCGAGCAGTCCGTTCGGTTACCCGACGGCGAGCGGATTCCCGCGACCGACGTGACGTTCGAGGCGGAGGGGACCACGTTACGGATTCGGCTCGAAGACCCGTCACTGCTGACTCGGATCTGGCGAGCGCTTCCGTGGTGGACTCGAGGGTGAGCCGTCGGCCCGAATCGAAAGCCGGTGAGGGAATCAGCGCAGGATACTTTTCAGGACGGCCCCGAAGCCGGCGGCGCCGATACAGAACGCGATGAGGCCGCCGACCCCGGTCAGCGTGAGGACGCCGTTGAGTCCGGCGGCGATGAGCAGCGGTTTCAGCCAGCCGTCCCCGCGCCCGATGAGTCGCTCGGCGATGGCGAGGAAAGCGATCACCGACCCGATCGCCCACAGCAGGTACGCGACGAGCACCAGCGGGATGGCCACGAGGATCCCGACGATGGTGATGACGAAGACGAACGCCAGAACCAGGACGGCCACCAGCGAGAGGACCCCGTAAATGAACGATCCGACTGGTTCCTCGAGCACGTCGGCCATCATCCGTTCAGTATACGCGGGGGCGACGGCAACCATGATCGCGCCGACGATCAACGTCGTCAGGAACGCACCGACGGCACCGCCGGCGAGGTTGTCTGCCGTTCCAATATCGATGTTGACACCCGGATCAGCCTGTGCGAGCAGTGCTGTAAACAGAGCGGACTGTACGAGTTCTATCATTGTTACTGATATCTCACCGAGACGAATTAAACTGCTGTGTCAACCGGTGTCGGATACAGCGTCGATCGGCGCGGTTTCGCCCCTCGGTTTTTGTCCACTCGAGGCCTAGTATCGCCCATGCGAAGCAAACGACTACAGCGCGAGATCGACGACCTCGTCGCCCAGGGCTGGCGGATCGAAGACGAGGATCGCGACCGCGTCGTGATGGTCAATCGAGAGTTCGGATCGCTCGCCTCACACGTCGTCGTGGCGCTGCTGACGTTCTGGTGGACGATGGGTCTCGGCAACGTCGTCTGGGGCGCGTACAACTACGTCTCGAACTCCCGGCGGCGAGTGCTCTGGGAGGACACCGCCGGCTGTCCCGACTGTGGCGCGGCCGTCTCCGCGGACGCCACGTACTGTCCCGACTGTGGGGCGTCACTCGAGGACCGCCCGCGGGACGGCCCAACAGCCGACGGTGGCGTGCTCTGTCCGGCCTGTGAGGCAGTCGTCTCCGAGGGGTCGCAGTACTGCCGTGTCTGTGGCGTGAAACTCTCGGATGTATCCACGCCGGAACGTTCTGAGAACGAATAGATACTCGTATCCAGCCCCAGCCCTAACACGGACCGTATGGACGAGCAGCCGGACATTCTCCTGACGAACGACGACGGGATCGACGCGCCGGGTCTTCGCGCGCTCTACGACGCGCTCACGGCGGTCGGATCGGTCACCGTCATCGCCCCGGATCGCAACCAGAGCGCGGTCGGTCGGTCGCTGTCGTACGGCCGCACGAGCACCGACAGCGAAGATTTCACGCTCGATCTCGAGGAGAGTTCCTTTACGTCGCCCGTTCCCCACACCGACCACGAACTCGGCTACGCCGTCAACGGCACCCCCTGTGACTGTGCGATCGTCGGCGTCAACGCCCTCGAGTCTCCTCCCGATCTCGTCGTCTCGGGCTGTAACGCCGGGGCGAACCTCGGGGCCTACGTCTTCTCGCGGTCGGGGACTGTCAGCGCCGCCATGGAGGCCGCATTTCTCGGCACGCCCTCGATCGCCGTCTCGATGGACACACTCGGCATGGACGGCGACCTCGAGCCTGCGGACTTCGAGCGGGCCGCCGAGATCGCCGCTACGCTGGCGGGCGAGACGCACGACACGGGCCTGTTCGATCGCGTCGACTACCTGAACGTCAACGTCCCGCGGCCGGATCAGGAGGGCAACGGCTTCGCGTTGACGCGGCCGACCGAAATCTATGAAATGGACGCCACCTTCGAAGACGGCGGCTTCCAGTTGACCAACCGCCTCTGGCAGCAGATGGCCAACCGCGACATCCCCGATCCCGAGGACACCGACCGTCACGCGCTGCTCGAGGGACAGGTCTCGGTCTCGCCGATGCGCGTCCCCCACGACGTCGTCGATACCGACGCGGTTCGCACCATTCTCGAGCGCGTGCTCTAACGCCCGTCTCGAGACGATCGAAAACACGTCAATTTTACACGCCCCACCCGAACTGGCGGTATGGAGTGTCGCCACTGCGCCTCGCCGCTCGAGAAACCCGGAGACTTCTGTCTGGTCTGTCGGGAGCAAAACACCGAGGCGATCGTCCTCGAGGCGGGTCGCGAGCGAGCGACGCTGACGATGCTCGCAGGCGAAGACAGTGACGATCCCGCGACAGCAGACCGCGACGACCCAGTACTGGGGGAGACGACGATCACGACGACGCCCGAAGACGGCGAAAACGAGGTCGTCGAACTGCGAAACTTCGCGGGGCTGATCGGCGACGAGATTCGACGCAAACGACCCGAAGAGGTGTACGCGGGCGGTGAACGGGACGTGATTCGGGCCGTTCGCGAGGACATCCACTACCCCTGCTACCGCGTCGACGACGCCGAGCCCGTCGACGCAGTGCTCGAGCGCCGCGGAAATCGCGCGCTCGACGTCGTCGAGACGCCGCCGGCCGAGAAGATCGGTGGCAGCCACACCACCCTCATCGGCGGTCGCACGGGGATGCAGGCGATCCACACCGTCGCCGACCATCCTCACGTCAAGAAAGTCATTCCGGGGCCGATCGACGCCGGCGGAAAGGGCTCACAGTCCGGCCTTCGCGCGAAGGTGACTCGCGCCGACGACGGCGGAAACGTTCGCATGCTCCTGCGAGACGGCTCGAGCGTGCAGGAAAACCGCGTCGTGACGACCGCCCGCGACCGGGAGATGGGCGAGATGATTCGGGACGATCTGAACGAGGTCCTGACCGACGCCGAGTTTCAGTAGCTGACGTTCGTGGCTGCGTGCTGATTACAGGGCGCGAAGGGACCGTGGCGAAGTTCTTTGTAACATTCTCGTGTGGTTTGCTGTATGGGTTCCCAGCTACTCAAAAAATCAGCGGTTGCAGGGGTTATTTCGCTCGCAATCACATTAGTTGTAACCTATATTGCTTCACTAATCTGGCCGACACCGTCGGAACTGTTTCTTGCTGTCGGGTTAGCTTCTTTCTTTTCCGCATTCGGGAGCGCGTACGGCGCACACAGGGAATACGTGAGTGATAGTTGATATAATAGCACACGGTGTGTGAACATCCTGCCATCCTGTATGTGTCTCTGTTCGGAATGGAACCACTGCATTCAGCACGCTGTTCTTGATAGGAGTGGATCGATTGCGGTCTCTGCCGGTATACTGTCCGTCCTTTCCACGAGTGTCACGAGTAGTTCTGAATAACGAAACCGTATTACCACCGATAGAAATCGACGGCTTGCTCGTGGATCGACTGCTGCCGAGATGACGGCTACTCGAGCGAGTGCCGTCGATCATGCCAGCATCTTAGTCGGTCGTTGACTCGTTCGTCGTGCCGTTGGCTGGCTCCGTCGGCTGATCGTCTGCAGGTGACTCTGCTGACGGGGCGTCCGCAGGTGGCTCCGGTTCTGCTGGCGGCGCTGGTTCGTCAGGCGACGCTGGTTCTTCTGGTGGCTCCGACTCTTCGGGTGGGGCAGGTTCCTCGGGCGGTTCTGGTTCTTCTGGTTGCTCCTCGGGCGTATCTTCGGGCGATTCGGGTTTTGTTTCGGATTCGATGACGGTCACCTGCGTTGTCGCCTCGTCGTCCTCGCTGCGGACCGTCACCTCGAGGTAGCCGACATCGCCGGACTGGGCCTGGTACGACAGCGTCACCGTTTCACTTGCGTCGCTCTCGAGGTCGACCTGCGTCGTGTCCACGACTTGCCCACCGACCTCGAGCGTAATCGCTTGCGACCCAGCAACGTCGCCGACGTTGTCGACGTCGGCTGTGACCGCGAGCGTCTCGCCCGCAGTGACGGGATCGATCGCCTCGAGGATGGTGACCGAAAATTCCGGCTCCAGCTCGAGATAGGTGCCGGCGGGCTCCGTTTCGGCCCGGAGCGTCTCGTCGTAGAGATACGACGAGAGGTCGATTTCCCAGACGAGTCGCTCGTCGTCGGATGCAGGCGTCCACTCGACGGTGAACGTGTGGGACCCGGGCTCGAGCGTAGGCGGTTCGTCCGGGGTCGTCCCGGCGACGAACGCGCCGCCGAAGAGGTCGAGGTCGTTCGGATTCTCGTAGCCGAACGTCACCGTCACGCTGTCGTCGTCCTCGGCCGTGACGTCCTCGAGTGCGATCGTGGGTCGCTCGGGCCGCCGTTCGTCGACGCAGTCGTTGGGGTTGCTTTCGCGGATTTCGTCCGGGCCGAACCAGTTGACGAAGACGGTCCCGATGGTCGAGCCGAAGCCGTCGTCTCGGAGCCCGACGACAACCTCGTCGTCGGTTCGGTCGAGGACACCCTCGTCCTCGCTGATCTGGAACCGAACCGTCCCGGAAAACGGGGCCTCGATTCCGTCGCCGACTGTGATCCCGGGATGGGCGTTGCCGACGCCCGCCGAATCGACGAAGAGGGTCTCGACGGTCAGGTCGTCGCCGGCTTCGAACGCACCGGAGACGGTGGCCTCCGTGCAGTCGACGAACTCGATTTCGGGGGCTTCGTCGGCTTCGTCATCGGTGCCGTAGACGAGAACCGACCGCTCGTCCGAGGCGACAGCGCTCTCGACGCGAACCGGGAACTCTTGGTCGTTCTCGACCAGCGCCGTTTCGAACGTCATCGTGACCGTCTCGCGCTCGCCCGACTCGAGTCGCATCGAGGCGGTGTCCACGACGGTCGGATCGTGACCGACGACGAACTCGAGGGTCTGTGTGATGGCGACCGCGCTCGCGTTTTCGATCTCGGCGGTCACCTCGAGAATCTCGCCGGAATCGACGGGATCGTTCGTCCCGGTGATCGTCACGCGCACGTCGACGTCGTCCGTGCCGATCACCTCGACGTCGCGGGCGGCTGCGTCGTCGTCGCTTTCGACCCGCACGGGGAACGTCTGGGTCCGCCGGACGAGCGCCGTTTCGAACTCGAGATCGACCATCTCGGTGTCGCCGCCGGCGACCGTCACCGTTTGGGCGTCGACCAGTTCGGGATCGTGGCCGACGATCAGTTCGATCTCCTGGGTCGTCTCCGACTCGGCGGTGTTCTCGAGCGTCGCCGTCACCTCGAGGACGTCGCCGGTCGTGACCGGGTCGTTCGTCTCGAGGTTCGTCACCGCAAGCGGCGGCTCGTCGACGTAGACGAAGACCGGGACCTCGTCCGAATCGCCCTCGGTTTCGATCCGAACCGGAAACCGCTGGGCGGTCTCGACAACGGCGGTCTCGTAGCCCATCGTGATCGTCTCGCTGTCGCCCGACTCGAGCGTCACCGTCGTCGTGTCGACCACGGTCGGATCGTGGCCGACGACGAACTGGAGTTCGCGGGTGAGCGCCGAGTCGTGGGGGTTCTCGACCTCGGCGGTCACCTCGAGAAACTCGCCCGTCCGGACCGGCGAATTCGTCTCGGTGATCGTCACGTCCAGTCCGATGTCGTCGGTGCCGATCACCTCGACGGTCCGTTCGTCGGCGCTGTCTTCGGTTTCGACCCGAACGGGGAACGTCTGGGTGCGCCTGACGACCGCCGTTTCGAACTCGAGGCCGACTGTCTCGACCTCGCCACCGCCGACAGTTACCGATTGGCTGTCGACGAGTTCGGGGTCGTGGCCGACGATCAACTCGACGTCCGTCGTCAGTTCGACGTCGGTCGTGTTCTCGACCGTCGCCGTTACCTCGAGCACCTCACCAGCGTCGACGGGGTCGTTCGTTCCGACGATCGAGACGGACAGCTCCGCGTCGGGGTCGCCGACGTCGTCGATCACCCACGGGCTGGTGGACGTGACGGATCCGTGCTCGTCGATCACCCAGGTGATGATCGGACAGCCGTGACAGCTACTCTCGAGGGCAAGCGTCGCGGTATCTTCGCTGCCGCTTACCGCCGTTTCGCCGAGGATGACGTCCGAATGCCCGAGCCACCAGACAACGCGCTCGAGTGCCCCGTCGGGGTGGGCAACGTCCAGTTCGAGTTCGATCGGCTCGCCTCGGGTGACCGAGAGCGCGTCGTCTGTCGGCCGTTTCCCGTCGATCGTCGGCGCCGCGGTGCCGGTTTCCGTTACGGTGATCGTCCACGTCGCTCGAGCGGGGTTGTCGTCGCCGACAGCGGCGGCGACCTCGTAGGTGCCAGCATCGTCGAACGTCGTCTGCCAGTAGTCGGCCCCGCGATGACCGTAGTACGTGCTGTGCCAGGGCCCCATCGACCAGCCGACGTACTCCCCGTCGACGAACCACTGCGTTCGGCCACCGTACTCCCCTAACGCGTCCGATTCGACCTCAAGCAGGACCGTAGTCCCCGGCTGTACCGATAGCTCCGGTTCCGGCGTCAACTGCGCGGGGGCCAACTCCTCGACGGCGAGCACGTCGACCGTGCGTTCGGCTGTGTTGCCGTCGGTTTCGAACCGGACCGTGACCTCGTCGTCTTCGCCGACTGGATACGTGCGGAAACTGAAGTCCTCGAGGGTTCGGGTCTCCCCGGGACCGATCGTCGGCTGGACGGTCGATCGATGCTCACCCTCGTAGAAGGCGTCGACGGCCGGACGTACCGTCGTCGTACCCGTGTTTTCGACCTCGATCGTCACCTCGAGCAACGACCCACCCTGGACGGGTGCGTTCGTCTCGAGGATTCGGACCTCGGTGACGCCGTCATCTTGGACGGCATGACCCCGCCTTGTGAGCCCCCGTTCGATCGCTTCCACGCTCCCCGTAAGTGTCACCGCCAGACCGCTCCCGGCGGCGAGGTAGGTTCGTCGCCGCATGTTGTCATATACCACGACAAACGATATAATGCATTGTTAGGGTGCTCTTGACCGTTATTCTTTGTGAGAAGACGGCTGCGAAAACGACGCGGGTGCGGGTCGCCAGACCACCGGTTCCGTTTCGGAGTGACACGACTGTGATCGGGTTCTGGTCGCTGTCGAAACTCGATGTCGAGTACAACGGTGCAAATACTGTCAGTATCCGATGGAAGTGACACTGTCTGCTGGTTGTCAGCCCCTTATCCGGGCGGTCGTAATTAGATGTAATTAGCTATGCTCGAGCGACCGGACGCCGTCCTGGCTACGATTCCGCTGCTTGCGGTGAGTGGACTCGTCGTTCGATCAGCCATCGCGGTGACGGGCGTCGCAACGGGGTTGCTCGCTGCGCCGCTCGCGCCCGTCGGCTATCTCGCTGCCCTCGCGTTCGTCTTCCGCGAGCTGCTCGTCGGGCCAGTCGCAAGGGAAGCCGAGGCCTAGACGGTCGTCGGAGCTTCCGTCGCGACTCAACAGGTTTAAGAATCCGCTGGGGATAGCTAGTCCTACTATGGCCAAGAAAGGAATAGTCGGTAGCGCGGGCCGCTTTGGCGCACGCTACGGTCGCGTTGCCCGACGTCGCGTCAGTGAGATCGAAGACGACATGCAGAACGCCGAGGTTGACGGAGACTCCGTCACCCGCGTCGGCACCGGTATCTGGAAGAACGAAGAGACCGGCGAAGTCTTCACCGGCGGTGCCTACCGCCCGGAGACGCCCGCCGGCCGCACCGTCAAGCGTTCGATCCGCGCTGCACTGGCAGAAGACGAATAACGACCACGGACACTGATTCAGTATGAGTTACAAATGCTCCCGCTGTAAGCGCGACGTCCAGATCGACGAGTACGGCGGCGTTCGCTGTCCGTACTGTGGTCACCGCGTGCTCTTAAAAGAGCGCAGCCGCGACGTCAAGGAAGTCGACGTTCAGTAACCGCGCGTGTCTTCTCACGACGCGACCCTCGAGTTCGAGTACGAGACGCCGTCTCGTGCACGGCTCGTCGCCGACAGCGTCCGCCGCGAGATCGGCGAGATCGACGACGACCGCTCCCAGACGACGATCGAGCGCCAGCAGTCGCTCGTCCGCATCTCCATTGAAGCCACGGACGTGATCGCGCTTCGTGCGGCGATCAACACCTGGTTTACGCTCGTCGACGTCGCCGAACGGACTGCCACTATCGGCGAGCGCACGCTCGAGTCCTCGTAAGCGAAGCGTCGCTCGAGTGACCTGACCGCGCCGTCGTCGCTGGTCGTCCCGACACGGTGGCAGTCGCCGGTTTGTGACTTTTCCTTCCGGTAGCCAAAGCAGCGGTATGGTCGCAGCAACCAGCACGCGATGGCGGCTTCTGGTATCGGGCGGCACAGTCGGCTTCGGCTTCGGTGCCGTCATCGACGCCATGATCTTCCACGTTACGCTCCAGACACATCATCTCCTGTCGGGATTTTACGATCCCTACAGTCTCGATGGATTGCGAACGAACGTCATGGTCGACGGACTGTTCTTGCTGGTCATGCTCGGCGTGATGGTCGCCGGTCTCGGCGGCCTCTGGCGAACCGTCAACGGGGCCGCCGAGCGGTTCTCGACGCGCTATCTCGTCGGCGCGGTCGTCGTCGGAATGGGGGTGTTCAACGTCATCGACGGCGTCGTCAGCCACTACGTGCTCGATATCCACAACGTCGTCCACGGCACCGAAGCGTGGAACCCACCCTGGGTCGCCATCAGCGTCCTCCTCCTCGTGGTCGGTCTGGGTGTGCTGTGGACCGCCGACGGCCACAGAGCGCCGTAATCATCGCGGGAGGGACCAATGAACGGCGCTACCGCCCTCGAGATCGACCGTCACCTCGTCGCGCTCGAGAAACGCCGTCTCGTACCCCTCGTGGCGGGCCACCTGCGGCGGGGTTTCGACAGTGATCGAGAGGGTGTCGCCGCGCTCGAGAACGCTCGGCTCGATCGGCGTGCGATAATGGTGGCCAATTCGGGGATCGATCGTCTCGGCGAGTTGCTCGGTGACGATCGGCTCGCTGTCTCGAGACACCGTCGTCGAAAGCGACGCGAACGGGAGCGGGTACCGATTGTGTCTCGTTCGCAGCGTCGCCGCCAGCGCAGGGGTCACCACTCCGTCCCGATTGCCGTCTTCGACGAGCGCGGTCGGAACCACGACGTCGCCGCTTCGCCCGACGCCGATCCGAGTCGCGCCGCTGGACTCGATCGTGGGACCGTGGACCGTGGCGTCCGCCATCGACTCGAGCGAACC
This sequence comes from Natronorubrum aibiense, assembly GCF_009392895.1. Taxonomy (GTDB): domain Archaea; phylum Halobacteriota; class Halobacteria; order Halobacteriales; family Natrialbaceae; genus Natronorubrum; species Natronorubrum aibiense. The sequence continues at coordinate 2,696,807 of NZ_CP045488.1, forward strand.
CGGCTCACCCCGTCCCTCGTTCGCGTCGACCAGTCGGCGCTCGAGGTCCTCGATGTCGGCCGCGTCGTACTCGAACTCGAAATCGGCGCTAGTCGCCTCGCCTGTTCGGTCGGCGAGCGATCCGGTCGAGTCGGCAGTCGTCGGCCCGGTCCGAACCGTTACCGTGTACGTGCCGTCGCCCTCGAGGACGACGTTGTCGCCGTAGTGTGGCCCCATTCGCTGGGAGAGCATTGGCCAGAGCGAGCGCTCGTCGACGCGGTCGCCGTCGCCTGGTCCGTCGCGGTGTCGGATCGCCGTCGTCACCGGTACGGGGACGAACACCCCCGTGTCGGCGTCGTGGACGCTCACCATCAGGTGCAGCGCGTGTCGTGAACGGACGTCGGCGCGGCTTCGTTCGGTGCCAGCGACCGGCCAGAACGAGTGCGGACGGGTCGCCCGAACCGTGATCGAGCGCCCGTCCACGGTTGCCGTCCCGTAGCGCACCATACCGTCGACTTTCGGCGGGACGTAGATCCCCTCAGGCGGGTCGACGACGAGCTCGCGCCACGCATCCTCTCGCCGCAGGGTCTCGAGGCAGCCAGCCGACAGGGCGGTGAGTAGCGACCCGCCGGCTGCGAGTGCCGTTCGCCGTCGCATCACCGACTTCACGGTGGTCGACTGGATGAGTGATAGGGCTGCGCTTGCTGGGGCCTGCTGGTCGACGACAAAGCTTGGCTTTATCCGTCCGGAGGGCGACGGTCGAGATATGCAGGGTAATCTGCCGCCGGAAGCACAGGAGAAAATCGAACAGCTACAGGACCTTCAGGAGACCGCACAGACGGTTGCCGTCCAGAAACAGGAAGCCGAATCGAACCTCACCGAGGCCGAAAACGCCCTCGACGAACTCGAGAACATCGACGAAGAGACGCCGATGTACCGCAAGGTCGGCGAACTGCTCGTCGAGACGGAGTACGACGAGGCCGAAGCCGACCTCGAGGACAAGGTCGACTCCCTCGAAATCCGCGTTGAGACGCTCGAGAAACAGGAAGACCGCGTGCAGGAGCAGTTCGAGAGCCTGCAGGGCGAGCTCGAAGAGCTCCTCGGTGGCGGCATGGGCGGCGGCCCAAGCCCGGCAGGCGGCCCCGGCGCTGGCGGCGCATAAATGCCGACTGACGAGCCGACGGCCGACGACGTCGTTCAGACGGCGTCGGACGCTGCGGAAGGCTACGTCTTCTTGCAGTACAAACAGTCGGCGGTTCGCGATCTCGACGTCACTGTAACGTTCGAAGACGGCGTCCTCGAGGTCGACGTCTACCTCAACGCGCCCGACAGCGAGGACACGCCCGATGCCGAGCAGGTCGCCGACGACGCCGCGCTCGCAGCGCGAAACGCAGTCGACGAACTGTTCGGCGAGTAAGCGGTCCGGCCGACCGACGGCCATCCGTTTCGTTTTCGTGACGCCACGGCCCATGAGCGCGCCGCTCGCCAGTTCGAGCGACCGGTCGAACCGTGCTCCACAGCCGGGGTCGGCGAGTACGGTGTCCGCTCAGCGATCCGGTGCCAGCAACTCGATCGGGTGGGAAACGTCGCGCTCGAGCAGCGTCTCGAGTTGGTCGCCACACGATGTCCCGGAGGCGACGACGGTCTCCGCGCTCTCGAACTCCTGAGCCAGTCGGTTGCCGACATCCATACTCAGTTCGTAGTACTCCTGTTTGTAGCCGAAGCTGCCGGCCATGCCACAACACTCGACGCTCGAGGTCCGGGGTGCGTAGCCACAGCGCTCGAGCAGCGCCGTCGTCGGGGCCTCGAGGCCCAGCGTGCGCTGCTGGCAGTGGGAGTGGTAGGCGATCGGTTCGCCCTGGTCGTCGGTCCCGCCATCGGCGGTCGCAAGCGCGTCCGCATCGGTTCCATTCTCGAGGAGGCCGTAGACGTAGTGACACACCTCGTAGCTGTTGTCCCGGAGGCGTTCGAACGAGCGAGTGGGCAGCAAGCGCTCGTACTCGCGGTGAAACGCCGCCAGATCGGAAGGTTCGATGACGACGAGGTCGCGGCCGGCGTCGAGGTCCTCGGCGACGGCCCCGTAGAGGCGGCTGGCCTGTCGGTCCGCCGTGGCGATCATCCCCTGTGAGAGCGGTGCCCGGCCGCTTTCGGGTAGGTCGGGAACGCTGACCGGGACGCCGAGTGCCTCGAGCGTCCTGACAGCGGCTTTGCCGCGGTCGGTGTCGACGTAGTTCGTGTAGACGTCGGGGTAGAGGACGGCTTCGCGGCCGACGTCGGCCGCGTTGGCGTGGGACGCGGCGCGTTCGGCGCGGCGTCTCGAGGCCGCCACGCCGCCCTGGGCCTCGAACCAGTCGACGAGCGATTCCCGCTGGAAGGTCGGCAGATCGCGACGCCGGTCGATGCCGAGGGTTGACTCGAGCAGCGTACGGACAAGGCCAGTCTCGGCGAGCCAGTTCGAGACGGGTGCCGTCGCGGAGCCGAGTTTCGCGACCGTGCTAATGTTTCCGAAGAACCGTTTGCCAGAGTCGAGACCGCTCGTGTCAGTCTCGGCGTCGGGCGTCAGGCCGTCAACGAGGAAGTCGTACGACTCGGCGTCACCCTCGCGGTTAATCCGATCCTTGACGACGGTGTTGATCCACGGAATGTCGATTTTAACGGGGCAGGCATTGACACACTGCGAACAGCCGGTACAGAGGTCGTTAAACTCGGCGGCGCTGTCCTGGCCGTGGACGCCGGCCTCCCAGCCGGTCGCGATCCCGCCTGAATACGTCTCCCCGCCGAAGGCGTGGCCGCCGACGGACTGGAAGTTCACACACGAGTTCGAACAGGCCCCACACCGGACGCAGTACAGCGTCTCCCGGAGCTGGTCGTCCTCGCGCATGTCCAGCCGGCCGTTGTCGAGCAAGACGAGGTGGAACTCGCGGTCGGGTTCGGTGCCTGCGGACAACGCGTCTGCGTCCGTGCCCGCGATAGGGGCGTCTGGCGCGGCGAAATCCAGCGTCGGTGACGCGGTCGGCGGCGTCAACATTGTCACGTACTGGGAGATCGGCTGTCCCGTCGCGCTCTTGGCGATCAGATCGACGAACGGCTCGAGGTCCCGAACCGACGGGAGCAACTTCTCCACGCCGGCGATCGCGACGTGGGTGTCGGGCGTGACAGCACACTTGCGGGCGTTGCCCTCGTTCGTGACGAGTGCCATCGTCCCGGTTTCGGCGACGACGAAGTTCGCACCTGTGATCCCTACGTCGGCCTCGCGGATGCGCTCGCCGAGGTAGTCGCGGGCGAACTCGGTGAGTTGTGCGGCCGTCTCGAACTCCTCGTCGGGATCGAATCGCTCGGTGAACAGTTCGGCGATCTCCTCGCGGCTCAGGTGCATCGCCGGCCCGACGATGTGGGAGGGCGTATCGTCTGCGACTTGCAGGACCCACTCGCCGAGATCGGTCTCGTAGACGTCGATGCCATCGCGCTCGAGGGCCTCGTTGAGATCGATCTCCTCGGTGGTCATCGACTTCGATTTGACGACCGACGGGGCGTCTGCGACGTCGTCCCTGCCGTCCGCCCGATCGTCGACCACGTCCGCCACGTAGGCGTTCGCGTCCGCCGCGTCCTCTGCGACGTAGACCGTGCCGCCGTTCGCCTCGACCGCCTCGCGAACCGTCTCGAGCAACTCGGGAAGGCGATCGATCGCGTCCTCCTTGATCGCCCGGGCGTCCGTCCGCAGCGTCTCGATATCGTCGGTTTCGTCGTAGATTTGCGCCTGACGCGCGCTCATTGTGCTCGAGTGGGCGTGGACGGCCTCGCCTTCGGTCTCGAGGAGATGTCGAATCTGTGCGGCCGTTTCGTCCCGCGAGCGGGCTGGGTGGGCTCGCTCCGCCATCGTTACCGATCCTCCACTACCATCACGCTGACGGTGCCGGGCCCGTGGACGCCGTGGACGAGGTCGCCCATGTCCGCCGTTGCGCTACGGCCGGTCGCGAAGACGATGCTCTCGCGGTCGGCGAAGTGCTTCTCGAGACGATCGAAGCCGGCCCCGAGATCCGGCACGACGTCGCTCGCGGCGACGATCGCGACGTGGTAGTCGGGATAGAGACTGACCGGTTCGTTGCCCGCAGCCGTCGAGCGGATCGCGACGGTGCCGTACTCGGCGATCCCGAACTGTGCAGGTGTGACGCCAGTCCGTGCCCGCTCGAGTTCGCCAGCAGTTGGTGCCGTCGTCACCGCGTCCGGTTGTGAGACGCCGTCGAACGGAAGGGGAACCCCGACCGCGGGGTCGTCGATCGCCGCTGCGATTCGCTCGGTCGCGTCGGCTGCCGGCACCCGCTCGATGCCCACCTCGAGGGACTCGAGTGCACGTTCGAACCGACCGACGGTATCGATTGTCATCATGTGTCACATTCGAAGCGATCGTCAATAGACTGTCGGACGGTGCGTGGAGTCACTCACTTGCAGTGTGTGGCCCTCGGTCAGTGGCTGCAACGCGGTCAGTCGGTGCCCGCTGCTCACTCGGCGCCTCCATACGTCTCCCGCTCATACTCATGACGGGAGGACTGAGTACGATGCACCAATCAAAAGCGGATCTCACAGTCGTGATGGACACGCCGGACGCGGTGGTCCAACACCAGGCGGGATTCGGCACAGCAGCCGACGACAGCGAATTAGCCGCGGAACGCTTTCGCGTGAGTGCGGGAACCGATCTGACACCGCTGTTGGAGGGGCTTCCTGACGACGCCTGTCAGTGTCCACACTGGGGATACGTGATCGCGGGCGAGGTCACTGTTCGGTACTCGGACGACACCGAGGAAGTAGCTGAGGCCGGTGACGTCGTCTACTGGCCGCCGGGTCACACGGCCTGGGTCGACGAGGACGCGGAGTTCGTCCTGTTTAGCCCGCACGAGGATCACATGGCCGTCTTCGAACACATGGCGACCAAGATGGGTGAGTAACCGATGGCAACGACCACAGCAGAGCGCGTGACGGTTGTCTCGTGTCCACGATGTGAGCAAGAGACGGCCGTTTCGGTACCCGATACGGACGCCGAAATCGTGGTTAGACGGTCCGTCGCGCTCTACGGGGAGCACACGACCGCCGTCTGTCCGGACGGACACCGATTCTGGGTGTACTTCTGTTAGGCCACGACGCTCGAGGGCAGGACGCGTCCTCGCGTGTCGGTTTTATTGCTCGCAGATTTCGAGGAAGTTCTCGAAGATCTCGTCGCCCTCTTCGGTGTGGGCGACTTCTGGGTGCCACTGGACGCCGTAGAGGTCGCGGTCGGTGTCGCTCATCGCCTCGACGCCGCAGACGTCACTTTTGGCGGTCAGTTCGAACCCGTCGGGCAACTCTTTGACCTCGTCGGCGTGGCTCGCCCAGACGCGAGTTTCGGGGTGGAGCGAACCCGTCAGCGGGTCGTCCTCGTCGAGGATGTCGACGGTGACGTCGGCGTACCCGCCATACTCGCCGTTGCCGACGCGACCGCCCAGTTCCTCGGCGATCAGCTGCATGCCAAGACAGATACCGAGTACCGGCACGTCCGCCTCGAGGTAGTCGGCCGACTTGCCGATCCGATCCATGTCGGGGCCGCCCGAGAGGACGACGCCGTCTGCGTCGATGTCTTCGGGTGGTGTCTCGTTGTCGATTAGCTCCGTGTCGACGCCGAGGTCGCGAAGCGCCCGGCGCTCGAGATGGGTGAACTGTCCGTGGTTGTCCACCACGACGATCTTCGTCATTGAGTGGCCATAGCCAGTCACTCGGTAAAAGCGGTCCGAAAACCGTTCTCGGTTCGCGTCGGCGTCGTCTCTGCCGCTCACGGTAAACCCAATCGCACGATGGCAACGGAGCGGGCATCGAAAGCAGTGTGACTGAACGATTCCCGAGCCGGTTCGCTGACCGTCGTCTGCGTTCTCGATCCGTAGATTTGTTCTTTCCACCGATTTCCGGTTTTAGTCCCACATCCTTCCATTTCACGTGCTGTAGAGAAAGCTTCAGACATTGTTTCGGTCGATACCAAAACGTTCATACATCCGTGCGGTATATCGTCGAGTATGACACTCGAGGCCGAGTCCGTGGGTAGTCAGTCGGCAGACGACGGCAGTGTCGTCGCTGCGATCGACGAGATTGATGGTCGTTCGCACCTCGTAATCGCCGATATCACGCGAGACGACGTCTGGCTCTCGATGCCCGAGCGAGACGCCGTTTCGCTCGAGACGTGGCGGTAGGCGGACTGCAGCGAGTGTGTTTTGTCCGGGCATTGTCCCTACTTCCGGTACGTTTATGCGTGTTTCAACGAAGGAGACTAGTATGGCAGTCGATCTCAGTGAGTTCGAGCATCCGTCGTGGGTGACCGCAGGCGGGACAGCAATCGGGTATCTGTTGATCCTCGCCGTGTTGACGGTCGCGTTGTTCATCGTTCCGTGGCTGGTTTTCGCGGCACTGTAGCGTTCGGAACGAGGCAGACGGACGACTGTCCGTCAGTGCCGATTCACCCGCGACCGTCCTGCGGGTGCACCGGGAATCCGGTATCGCAGACCGTCTCAGTCTGAAGCGAACCGAGTCACCGCTGTGGTTGTTCTGTTGGTGTCTGTACCGAGCGAATTGACCCTGAGTTTTCAGTATCGACTGTCGGACGCGTCTGTCGAGCGCCGTACAGCGACGGCGAGGACGCTCTCGAGCGGTGAGAAACGGAGAGAAAACGGCCAGTTCAGGCGAAGGTCTTGGAGACGTCTTCGGTTTCGTCCGAATCGGCCTGGACTTTCTCCCAGGCGTTCCGGAAGTCCTCCATGCGGATTTCGGTTCGCTCGTCGCGGATGGCGAACATCCCGGCTTCCGTACAGACGGCCTTGACGTCGGCTCCAGAGGCGTCCTCGGCCTCGGCGGCGAGTTCGGCGAAGTCGACGTCGTCGGCGACGTTCATGCCGCGGGTGTGGATCTCGAAGATGATCTCACGACCCTCCTCGTTTGGCTTTGGCACCTCGATGAGGCGGTCGAACCGGCCCGGGCGGAGGATGGCGCGGTCGAGCATGTCGAAGCGGTTCGTGGCGGCGATGATCCGGATCTCACCACGCTCCTCGAAACCGTCCATCTCGCTCAAGAGCTGCATCATCGTCCGCTGGACCTCGGCGTCGCCCGACGTTTTGGACTCCGTCCGCTTGGCGGCGATGGCGTCGATCTCGTCGATGAAGATCACGGCGGGTTCGTGCTCGCGAGCGACCTTGAACAGGTCACGGACGAGTTTTGCCCCCTCACCGATGAACTTGTGGACCAGTTCCGAGCCGGCCATCTTGATGAAGGTGGCGTCGGTCTGGTTGGCGACGGCTTTGGCGAGCATCGTCTTGCCGGTCCCCGGTGGTCCGTAGAGCAGGACGCCACTCGGCGGGTCGATCCCGACGTCGTCGAACATGTCGGGTTTCTCGAGGGGCATCTCGACGGTCTCGCGGACCTCCTGCATCTGTTCTTCGAGTCCACCGATGTCCTCGTAGCTGACGTCGGGACTCTCGGTGACTTCCATCACGCGGGCGCGCACGTCAGTCTCGCTCGAGAGGCTCTTGACGATAGACAGCGAGTTGTTGACGGCGACCCGGTCGTCGGGGTCGATTTCCTTGCGGAGTTCGTCGGTAACCTCCGTCAGCGCCTCCTGGTTGTTCCCGTGTTGTTTGATGATGACGCCTTCGTCCGTGATTTCTTGGACGGTGGCGACGAACAGCGGGGACTGCTTGAGCTTCTTGTTTTCGTGTGTGAGTCGCTCGAGTTTCTGCTGGTACTTGTTGTTCTCGGCGTTGGCATCGAGGAGCTTGTCTCTCATCTCCTCGTTTTGCGCCTCGAGGATCTCCAGCTGTTCCTCGAGCGCCTGGATCTTCTCCTGTTGGGACGCCTCGTCCTCGTCGTATGGGAGGTCGACGTCGTCCACAGTGTCGCTCATCACCCGTCCTTTGGGTGTTGCTTCATAAGAGGCTTCGGGTAGGTGCACTCAGTCACGAAATATAACCACTAGGCATTTATCGAAACAGAAAATATTATCACCCTGTATTCGAAACGGAGAGGTGATGAGTGCTTCAGAGTCGTTGCGACACGAGGCCGAACCGCGGGGGACGTGGGATGACGTCAGAGAGCTGCCACCGAGTGCGAAACTCGTCGCGAAGGTCCTCGAGTACAACGACACGATGACCCAACAGCAGATCGCCGACGAAACGCTCCTGCCGTCTCGAACGGTTCGATATGCACTGAACCGTCTCGACGAAGAAAACGTGATCGACTCACGATTTTCTTTCTCGGACGCGCGCAAGCGACTGTACAGTCTGGACATCGAAGCGTAATCGGACGACTGTCACGGCGACGAGGAACTCGACGCATCGACGGTCGATCTTCTCCCTCGATTTTCTCGTTCGACTCTCCGCTCGGATCGACGGTTGCCGACGGAATCCTCGAGCGAACGAATCGGCAGAGACGATGAGGCATTCCGAGTCGCGAGTACAGGCGAGTCGCGCGTTAGTGTGTTTATTCTGTCATTCTTCCCCAGGAGTCGAGCGGATACTGAACGGTTCGACGAGTACAGAAGGTTTATTGGGCATATAGACGCTTCCCAAGATATGTTCAGCACAAGAACGGTTGTGTGCGTCTCTACTGTGTGCTTCCGGACGGATCGTGATACCTCGTGACCGACGACTCGAGAAGCGATATCGATCGCCGGACCGTCCTCGGTGCACTCGCCGGTATCGGTGGCGCTGCGATGGCCGGCTGTTCGGCGTTCGAACGCGAACGCGACGGGCAGACGAGTCGGATAGACGACGACGCGGCGCGGGAGTTGGCGACGCGGTTCGCTCCGACGCTGTATTTCGACGTTCACGAGCCATGGTTTCCGACGGACCCGCGTCCCTACGTCAGCGAGCGCGATGGCGAGACGCTCGTCACCGGATTCGACGCCGTCGACGGCTACCACGAGCAGTACAGCGAGGGAGCCCCCCCGAATCCGACGGTGTTCTACCACGCCGTCGAGTACGAGGGGTCACCGCTCGCCGTGGTCCAGTTCTGGTTTTACTCGGTGTTCGACCAGTTCACGACAAACTTTCATTGGCACGACTGGGAAGTGTTGCACGTCTTCGTCGACACCGAAACCGGCGACCCGCAACTGTACGTCGCCAGTTCTCACTCCCGGACGGTCCCGAACAACGAGTTTCTGGACCCGGATCCGGAGCTGATTCCGCGTATCCTCTCGGAACTCGGTTCCCATTCGAGTACGCTCTCGGTCAACGACGTCCCCGACCGCTTCCAGCGGGTCGCCATCGACGACTTGCTGGCGGATATCACGAACACGGCGCTTGAGGGCATCGAAGACCTCGCAGACCTCGAACTTCCGCTCGCGTACGGACTGCCGCGAGACGAGGGGTCGCGACTCCCGTACCTCGTGCCGGAGTACGACGGTGTCCCAATATACGACCACGAGCGGTTGCCGTCCGTCACTCGCGAGTCGTTGATCGACGACGAGTTGACGGTCCGATCGTACGATGCGCTGACGTCGCCACCAACGGGTCTGCCGACGCGCGAAACTGGACTCGTCTTCGGGCACACCGAGCGAACGAGCGATGCCGACACTGACGTCGAGTACGACCTCGTTCCGAGCGACGAACTCGAGCACATTACGTCGTTTACCGGCCCGCAGTTGAGTTTCGAGTTCACTGTTCCGGATGTAGTCGAGGATGCCATGGCTGGCCACATCACGACGACGGGGACGCCGTGGAGCCAGCCTCGATACGAGAATCCGGCGGCGGATATCTCCGTTCCGAACCACCGGACAGCGCTGGCCGACCGTTACGACGCCATCGGCGAGGCGGCACCGATCAACACCGTGGTCGCTCGTCTCACAGAGACGATCACGGCCGACAACGCGCCGAAGGACGAAGGACTGACGACGACGGAGACGGCCCTCGAGTCGGTCGTCTTGCTCGAGAGCGACCCCGAGGCCGTCCCGACATTCGGTGGCGTCGCGGTCGTCCAGGACGTCCCGGCCGGCGAGCACCGACTGACGATCAACGGTGCCGGTCGAGCACCACACAGCGAACGTGTCAGCGTCTCTGACGACGGGACGCCGACGGCGGCCGGCGTCGGCGGTGAGATTCCGCTGGTCGCCCGCGACGAGGCGACGAAACTGGAAATTCGGGGCGAAAACGCGTCGAGCGACCTCTCGTCGGTGGCCGTCGAAGACGACTTCGCCGGGCGGCTGTACGAGTCGTCGATCGACGGGAACGATGCCGTCTACGTCCACGCAGGCGGGGCCTATACGACCGAGGTCCGGGACACCGACGACGCCGTTGGTGCCTATCGGGTCAACCCCTCTCCCGAAGCCGGGTCGATGGTCCGTATCGAGCGCCCCGAGACCGGCAAAGCATCCCTCTCGGAGTTCGTAGCTGACATTGCCGACGAGACGCGGCTGGCGATTGCAGCGGCTGGCGACGACGATGACGACGGGGACGGAGACGACGAGGACGGAGACGACGATTCGTCGAACGCCGTCGAGGGTCTCGAGCGTGCCCTTGCAGCAGTTGTCGAGGCCGCACGAAGGGCCGCCGAACGGGCACGCGACAGCGAGCGAGCCGGTTCCGACAAGCAACTCGAGGCCGTCGCCGAGCGACTCCAACGGGTAGAACAGCGCCTCGCGGAGGCCAGCGACGACCTCCCGAAGTCGCTCTCGAACGCGACCCGAAACAGACTGAGACAGGCCGATCGGCGCACGGAACAGGCCCGAGCCGCCGAAACGCTGTAATCCGACAGCCGGATGCGCTGTTCGGCTGCGAGACGCCGCCGTGCGCTCGAGTTCACTTTCACACTGGTCACCGAACCCCTTTAGGACGCGCCCGCCAACGAGCGAGCAATGACGCGGGTACTACATACGGGCGATACCCACATCGGGTATCAGCAGTACAACTCGCCCGAGCGACGCCAGGACTTTCTCGAGGCGTTTCGTGACGTGGTCGAGGACGCCGTTGCCGACGACGTCGACGCCGTGATCCACGCCGGCGACCTCTTTCACGACCGCCGGCCGGGACTGGTCGACTTGCAGGGGACCGTCGAAATCTTACGGACGCTCGCCGACGCCGACATTCCCTTTCTCGCCGTTGTCGGCAACCACGAGGGCAAACGCGACGCCCAGTGGCTCGATCTCTTCGCCGATCTCGGCCTCGCAACGCGACTCGGTGCCGAGCCCGAACTGATCGACGACGTGGCCGTTTACGGACTCGATTTCGTCCCCCGTTCGCGTCGCGATGGGCTCGAGTACGAGTTCGCTCCCGTTCCCGAGGCAGCCGACCATGCGACGCTCGTAAGCCACGGCCTGTTCGAACCGTTTGCCCACGCCGACTGGGACACCGAGCGCCTCCTGTCGGAGTCGACGGTCGACTTCGACGCCGTCTTGCTTGGCGACAATCATAAACCCGACACCGCAGAGCTGCTCGACACGTGGGTTACCTACTGTGGCTCGACCGAACGCGCAAGCGCGAGCGAACGCGAAGATCGGGGCTACAACCTCGTCGAATTCACCGACGACGCCGTCTCGATCAGCCGTCGCGGGCTCACCGACACCCGCGAGTTCGTCTTCGTCGACGTCGACCTCGCCGAGGACGAGGGCGTCGACCGCGTTCAGGAACGCGTCCGCCAGCACGACCTCGAGGACGCGGTCGTCATCGTGACGATCGAAGGCGATGGTCGACCGATCACGCCGGCGACGATCGAGGAGGCGGCCATCGACCGCGGCGCGCTCATCGCTCGCGTCAACGACCGTCGGGAGCTTCCCGACGACGAGGAAGCGGTCTCGGTGAGTTTCGCTGACCCCGATGCGGCCGTTCGCGACCGCGTCCGCGAACTGGGACTCAGCGACGCTGCCCTCGAGATCGACGAGGCCGTCCGCGACGACGGGGTGGTCGACTCGAACGTCCGCGAGACCGTTGAACGACGCGTTCGAGGGATTCTCGAGGAAGATGTGGCCGCGTTCGATCCGGCCCCGGACCGCGAGCCCGACGACGAAGACGTGACGACGGTCGCGGATCAACTCGCCGACGACGCTGCTACCAAGACCGATGCTGACACTGCTCCCGAAACCGATGGCGACGCCGCCGCTTCGACTGGCGGCGACGAGCAAACCGAGGGCACGACCGCAGACGGCGAGCGCGGGCCTGCCGACTCGACCTCGCTGGGTGATTTCGCATGAGAGTCGACCGCATCCGCCTGCTGAATTTCAAGTGTTACGAGGAAGCCGAACTCGGACTCGAGCGTGGTGTGACCGTTGTCCACGGCGTCAACGGCAGCGGGAAATCGACACTGCTCGAGGCCGTGTTCTTCGCCCTCTACGGCTCGAAGGCACTGGACGACCGCACCTTAGACGACGTTATCACGACCGGTGAGGACGAAACCGAGGTCGAACTCTGGTTCACCCACGACGGCCGCGAGTACCACGTCGAACGCCGGCTCAAACTCCGCGGCGACCGCGCGACGACGGCGAAATGCGTCCTCGAGACGTCCACCGAAACGATCGAAGGGGCACGGGACGTCCGCCGCGAGGTGACCGAACTGCTCCGGATGGACGCCGAGGCGTTCGTCAACTGCGCGTACGTTCGGCAAGGCGAGGTCAACAAGCTCATCCACGCCTCGCCGAGCGATCGCCAGGACATGATCGACGACCTCCTCCAGCTCGGCGCACTCGAGGACTATCGCGAACGCGCCAGCGACGCCCGACTCGGCGTCAAGACCGTACTCGACGGCCAACAGGAGGTCCTCGAGGACCTCCGAAAACAGGTCGAGCAGAAAGAAGGGAAGGAGCTTCACGAACGCCTGAACAGTCTCGAGGCCCGCCAGAACGAGGTCGGCGAGAAGATCGACCACTACGAAACGCAGCGCGAACAGGCCCGGACCACGCTCGAGACTGCCGAGGACGTCCTCGAGCGCCACGCGGAGACCCGCGAGGAGATCGCAACCCTCGAGGCCGACATCGAGGAGCTGCGATCGAAGATTTCCGACACCGAACGCGACCGCGAGGACGCAACGGACGAGATTCGAGCGCTTGAGGACGAACGCGAGGAACTCGCCGCCGAGCGCGAAGCGTTACTGACGGAGGTCGACCTCGAGAAGGAGAGCGACGGTGCAGTCGAGGCACGTATCGAGACCCTCGAGGCGCGCGACGAGGAGTTCCGGGACGACCTCGAGGACGTCCGCGTCTCGATCACGGAGACCAACAGCGACATCGAACGGCTCCGCGAGGCAGCCGACGACCTCGAGCAACAGGCCGACGGCGCCCGCGAGACGGCCGACGACCTCGAGGCGAAACTCAAGGCCGACGAAGCGGCCATCGCAGAGCGCGAACGCAAACTCGAGGACCTCGAGGCCGACATCGACGCCGAACGCGAGCAGTTCGCCGACGCACCGATCGACTTCGGCGAGGCCGAGGCCCACCTCGAAGCACTCGAGGCAGAACGCGAGGAGCTGACCGAGCAACTCGGCGACGTTACCGCCGATATTAGGACGGCCGAGAACGCGATCGAGGAGGGCGAACGACTGCTCGAGGAGGGCAAGTGTCCCGAATGTGGCCAGCCCGTCGAGGATTCGCCACACGTCGATGTACTGGATGAAACGCGCGAGGAACTCGCGGCTCTCGAGGAGCGACGGACGGACCTCGAGGCCGAGCGCGACGCCCTCGACGACCGGATCGACCGCGCCGAGGCGCTGTGTGAAGCCGAGCGAACGGTCGAGCAACTCGAGGCAAACCGGGAGAACATCGAGCAGTTGCTCGCCGAGAAACGCGAGACGCTCGCGGACCGCCGCGAGCAACGCGAGCAGTTGCGCGAAGATGCCGAGGCGTACGCGGCCGAGGCGGACGAAAAGCGCACCGCTGCCGACGATCTCGAGGGCGAAGTCGCCGACCACCGGACCGAACTCGGCGCGATCAACACCGAACGCGGCGAGATCAAAGATGCTCTCGAGTCGCTCCGACGGCTCGCCGACCTCGACGACGAATGCGAGCGTCTCACAGAGCGGATCGAGGCCCTGCGCGACCGCCGGCAAGACTGGGAGACGATGAACGACGAGCGCCGCGAGACGCTCGCTGCCAAACGCGAGCGCAAGCGCGCCCTCGAGTCGGAGTTCGACGAGGACCGCCTCGAAACCGCCCGCACGGACAAACAGAACGCCGAGCAATACATCGAACAAGTCGATTCGAAACTCGAGGAGCTCGAGTCCAACCACGACAATCTACAGAACGCGATCGGGGCCGCCGAACGGGAACTCGAGGAACTCGAGGAGCTTCGCGAGCGCCTCGAGACCGTCGAGACGCGGTGTGAGCGGCTCGAGTCGCTGTACGACGAAGCCGAGACGCTGCAGGCGACCTACGCCGACCTGCGGGCGGAGCTGCGCCAGCAAAACGTCGAAACCCTAGAACGGCTGCTCAACGAGACGTTCGAGCTGGTCTACCAGAACGACTCTTATGCGGCGATCGACCTCGACGGCGAGTATCGCCTGACCGTCTACCAGAAAGACGGCGAGACCTTAGAGCCCGAACAGCTTTCGGGTGGCGAGCGGGCGCTTTTCAATCTCAGCTTGCGGTGTGCGATCTACCGCCTGCTCGCCGAAGGGGTCGAGGGCACGGCCCCGCTACCGCCCCTCATCTTAGACGAGCCGACGGTCTTCCTCGACTCCGGACACGTCACGCAACTGGTCTCGCTGGTCGAGTCGATGCGCGACCTCGGCGTCGAGCAGATCGTCGTCGTGAGCCACGACGAGGAACTCGTCGGCGCGGCAGACTCGCTCGTCCGCATCGAAAAGGACGCCACGTCGAACCGCTCGCGACTCGAGCGCGGCGAGCCACCCGAAGCGGAGCTGCTTGCGTCAGACTGAAGCTGGCCAAACGGCTCACGAGAACGCACTCACGCTCGAGACAGCGCTTACGAACTGCTGTCTGCGGTCCCGTCCGACGACTCGGCGACCGCTCGAAGCTCGCGTTCCGCAGCCGTTGGGAGGTGGTCGAGCGCAGTCGTACACGTCTCGGTGACTCGGTAGCCGCGCTCGCAGGCGATATCGACTTCCTCGAGTAAGCCAGCAGCCGATAATACCGTGAGCCGACCGTGAAGGTCGCTCTCACAGAAGTCGTACTCGTCGAGTAGCGTGCGGATACCGAGCGGCCCGCGATTATCGAGTTCGATCAGGAGTCCGAGCGTCGCTTCGTCGTGGACGTTCGTCAGGAGCGTTCGGGCCGGGTCGGAGACGGTTCGAGCCGCTGTCTCGAGAGGTGACTCGTCGGTGTCGTCCTCGAGGCGGTCGTTCTGGATGTAACACTCGTTGCCGTTCTTCGGATTTCGAACGAGGCTCGCGTGTTCGGAGCGTTTGAGAAGCAGGTACCGTTTGCCGGTGTCGTCGTGGACGGTTTTCATGGTCGTGTGTGCTCGTCCGGTGACTGATGTACGGAGACCGCTATTGAAGTAGTTTTGCCTCTATTCTGCTACGTCGATTCGGCGTGGTGATCGTCGTCGGTGTCGGTGCTGGTGGCGTCTTGAGACGCGGTTTCGTCGGCTGTCTCGAGGTCGTCACCCGCTGTCTCAGCCGTGTCGGCAGTCGGTTCGTCGTCAGTATCGTCGTCACCCTCAGCCGTGGTGTCGTCGGGCCGTTCGAAGGTTCGATAACGACGGATCGCAAAGCCAGCGAAAACGAGGCCGGCAGCCAACAGATAGGCGCTGTAGGTCTCTTCGCCCTCGAACACCAGAAAGAGAAGGCTGAGTGCAAACGCCAGAACGGCGGCGTTGACGACGAGCACGAGCGCCCAAAAGTGGGTGAGAAGATCGCTGTCGACGTCGGACACCGACGTCGAGAATTCGGGAGCGGCCGCATCCTCCTCGAACTCCGCTTTGAGATCCGACCGCAGGTCAGACCCCGCGTCTTCGGTCGGCACTCGAGGGATGGTCAGTGAGTCGTCATCAGGATCCCTGAACGCCGCTTCGGGATCGTACTCGTCGGGTTCGTCGGGTTCGTGCTCGGATCGGTCGGCTCCCACACTCGAACGGTGGACAACGACTCAAAAAAGCGTTCGTGTTCGACCGGTCGTCGAATCGACGGCCGGTCGAGCGGCGATACACACCGCGACTGGAGCAAATCAGGCGACTTCCGAAAGCGAAAACGTCCGGGAGGTTTCGACCCACGCGAGCGGGTTCTCGGCGTCATAGAAGACGACACCGTCGTCCGTTTCGTAGGACTCGACCGTCGCGGTGCCCGCTGGTTCACTACGTGGCTCGCTTCGATCCGTCGTGTCGTCGTTGACGTGGGTGGACACTTTGATCACCTATCGCCATGGTATGTGTTACCACGTTATATGTCTTGCTGCACCTGCAATACTCAGACGGCACGACGCCAGTCGTCGAATTGAGGGGGTTTTTATCCGGCGACTGCCAAGCCCGATACCATGACTGAGGCGGGCCAAACTGGACTCACGGACTTTTCCGAGGAGTCCTCCGAGCGACCGGACGCAGAGGCGGTCGCCGTCGCGGGAAACGGTGGATCGAACGCTGGCGAGGTGATCGACGTCGTCGAGGAAACCCTTCCAGAAGCCGACGGCACCCTCGAGCTAGCCGTGATGCAGGTCGACTACACCATCGCCGGCTACGGCGACGAGGAACGGCCGATCATGCACGTCTTTGGCCGGACCCCCGACGGCGAGTTAGAGCACGTGCAGGTCGTCGGCTTTCAGCCGTACTTCTACGCGCCAACAGACTCACTCGAGCGCCCGCCAGAAGAGCAGTACGACCGACTCACCGGCAGCCGTGAAGTCGGCGAAAACGGCGAGCCCTACGAGAGCATTCGCGGGGAGAGGCTCACTAAAATCTTCGGGCAGACGCCACGTGACGTCGGGCAAGTGCGCGATGACTTCCAGCACTTCGAGGCCGACATTCTCTTCCCGAACCGGTTTCTGATCGACAAGGACGTTCGAAGCGGCATCCGCGTGCCCGAACGGCGGGCCGACGACGACTCGCTGGTCGTCCCCCACGACGAAGTCGAACCGGCCGACGTCGACGCCGACCCGCGTGTCTGCACGTTCGACATCGAGGTCGACGACCGTTCGGGTTTCCCCGAGGACGGCGAGGAGCCGATCGTCTGTCTCACCAGTCACGACTCCTACCGCGATGAGTACATCATGTGGCTCTACGAGGCTCCCGTTGGTGACGGCGAAATCCCGACCGAGATCGAGGAGTACGAGCCGATCGAAGGCGAACTCGAGCACGAAGTCCGAAACTTCACGGAGGAAGAAGCGATGCTCGAGGCCTTCGTCGACTACGTCCGAGACACCGATCCCGACGTCTTGACGGGCTGGAACTTCGAGGATTTCGACGCACCCTATTTCCTCGACCGCCTCGAGGAACTGCAGGGGCCCCACCACGACTACGATCTCGAGATCGATCGCCTCTCTCGAGTCGACGAGGTCTGGCGCAGCAACTGGGGCGGGCCGGACATCAAGGGCCGGGTCGTCTTCGACCTGCTGTATGGCTACCAGCGGATGGTCTTCTCGGAACTCGACTCCTACCGACTGGACGCCGTCGGCGAGGCCGAATTAGGAGTGGGGAAAGAGCGGTACGCCGGCGACATCGGCGACCTCTGGGAGGACGACCCGACCCAACTGCTCGCGTACAACCTTCGGGACGTCGAACTCTGTGTCGAACTCGATCGCCAACAGGAGATCATCCCGTTCTGGGACGAAGTGCGCTCCTTTGTCGGCTGTAAACTCGAGGACGCCCCCACACCCGGCGACGCAGTCGACATGTACGTCCTCCACGAAGCCCACGGCCGCTTTGCGCTGCCCTCGAAGGGCCAGCAGGAGGCCGGCGAGGAGTACGAAGGTGGTGCGGTGTTCGACCCGATCACGGGTGTCAAAGAGAACGTCACCGTACTCGACCTGAAGTCGCTGTATCCGATGTGTATGACGACGGTCAACGCCTCGCCGGAGACGAAAGTCGACCCCGACGAGTACGACGGGGAGACCTACGTCGCCCCGACCAAGCCCGAGCCGATTCACTTCCGCAAGGAGCCCGACGGCGTCATGCGCGAGATGATCACCGAGTTGCTCGCCGAGCGCGAGGAGAAGAAGTCGCTGCGAAACGAGTACGAACCCGGCTCGCTCGAGTACGAACAGTACGACCGCCAGCAGGGTGCGGTAAAGGTCATCATGAATTCGCTTTATGGGGTGTCTGGATGGGAACGTTTCCGTCTATATGACAAGGAAGCTGCATCTGCAATTACGGCTACAGGCCGAGAAGTAATCGAATTCACGGAGACTGCCGCAAACGAGCTGAATTATCAGGTTGCGTATGGAGACACCGATTCGGTCATGCTCGAGCTCGGCCCCGACGTCCCGAAAGACGACGCCCTCGAGCAATCGTTCGAGATCGAGGAGTACATCAACGAACGCTATGACGACTTCGCACGCGACGAGCTCAATGCGGAGTCTCACCGTTTCCAGATCGAGTTCGAGAAACTGTACCGACGGTTCTTCCAGGCGGGCAAGAAGAAACGCTACGCCGGCCACATCACGTGGAAGGAGGGTAAAGACGTCGACACGATCGACATCGTCGGCTTCGAGTACCAGCGCTCGGACATCGCCCCGATCACCAAGGAGGTCCAGCACAAGGTCATCAAGATGATCGTCAAAGATGGCGACGTCGAGGGGGCAAAGGAGTACGTCAACGGCATCATCGAGGACGTCCGCGCGGGCGACATCTCGCTCGAGGAGATCGCCATCCCGGGCGGAATCGGCAAACGACTCGACAACTACGACACCGACACGGCACAGGTTCGCGGCGCGAAGTACGCGAACCTGCTGCTCGGGACCAACTTCCAGCGTGGCAGCAAGCCCAAACGGCTGTATCTGGATCGCGTCGATCCCTCCTTTTTCGAGCGACTCGAGGCCGAGGAAGGGTTCGACGCCCGCACCGATCCGCTCTACGGCGCGTTCAAGCGCGATCCGGACGTGATCTGTTTCGAGTACGACGACCAGATTCCCGAGGCGTTCGAGGTCGATTACGACACGATGCTCGAGAAAACGCTGAAAGGGCCGATCGAACGCATTCTCGAGGCACTCGGCGTCTCGTGGGAGGAAGTCAAAAGCGGACAAGAGCAGAAAGGGCTTGACAGCTTCATGTAGGATAGACGGATACTGTGTCACACCGTGTCTACGACCCCGATTTCGGGAGGGGATGCAACCCCCAGTATGACGGGATTCGACTCGGTCGCGGCGCCGAAATACGCCGAACCGTAGCTTCGGTTTTTGTTTTATAAAATAATCTTCTCTAATCAGGATCGTATCCAACCGGATACGAAACCGTTATCAGTCATACGATCCACGGTTTACGTGACAGAGTACTATGGCACGTCTCGAACTAAGCAACCTGCACGCGGAAGTAGCAGAAGGCGATGAGAAGATCCTCGAGGGCGTCAATCTCGAGGTCGAGTCGGGCGAGATTCACGCGCTGATGGGTCCGAACGGGTCCGGGAAGTCGACGACTGCAAAGGTCATCGCCGGCCACCCAGCCTACGAGGTCACCGAGGGCGAGGTCCTGCTCCACTTAGAGGAGGACGAGTTCGGTGACGAGGTCGAGATCGACGAGGACCAGCGAACCTGGAACCTGCTCGAGCTCGAGCCCAACGAGCGTGCCGCGCTCGGGATCTTCCTCGGCTTCCAGTATCCGGCCGAGATCGACGGCGTCACGATGACGAACTTCCTGCGCACAGCGCTCAACGCCAAGATCGAAGAGCGCGAGGAACTCTTCGAGGGCGAGGAGGGCGACGACGAGGAGGAAGCGGACGAAGGCTTCGAGACGTCCCCGATGGAAGGCCCCGCAGACGAGGGCGAGGTCGGCGTCGCCGAGTTCCAGGAGATCCTTCAGGAGAAGATGGAAGCGCTCGACATGGACGAGCGCTTCGCCCAGCGCTACCTCAACGCGGGCTTCTCCGGCGGTGAGAAGAAACAGAACGAAGTGCTGCAGGCAGCTATCCTCGAGCCCTCGATCGCCGTCTTAGACGAGATCGACTCCGGGCTCGACATCGACCGCCTACAGGACGTCTCCGCCGGCATCAACGCCCTTCGCGACGAGCAGGGCACCGGTATCCTCCAGATCACCCACTACCAGCGCATCCTCGACTACGTCGAGCCAGATCACGTTCACGTGATGCTCGACGGCCAGATCGCCAAAAGCGGCGACGCCTCGCTCGCAGCGGAACTCGAGGACAAGGGCTACGACTGGGTCCGCGAAGAGGTCTACGGCACTGCGTAACCGAATTCGGCTAGAACAACGGTAATAACCTTACAGCCGTAACCATAGACACAATCAAATTATGAGTTCCGAACAAGATCACCTCAAAGAAACTGACACTGAAGCGCGGTTCGAGTTCAAGAAAGAACAGAACGCCGCGGTGAAGTCCGAGAAGGGCCTGACCGAGGAGGTCATCCGCATGATCTCCGAGGACAAAGACGAGCCAGACTGGATGCTCGAGCGCCGCCTGCGTGCGCTCAAGCAGTACCAGAACATGCCGATGCCGACGGACTGGCCCGGCCAGCCGGACCTGACCGAACTGGACATCGAAGAGATCGTCCCGTATATCCGCCCGGACGTCGACAAGCGCGAAGGCGTCGACGACTGGACGGAGTTGCCCGACGAGATCAAAGACACCTTCGACAAGCTGGGCATTCCAGAAGCCGAGAAGAACGCTCTCTCCGGCGTCGGCGCCCAGTACGAGTCCGAGGTCGTCTACCAGAACATGCAAGAGCAGTGGGAGGAGAAAGGCGTCATCTTCATGAACATGGACCGGGCGGTTCAGGAGCACCCTGAGATCGTCAAGGAGTACTTCATGACGACGTGTGTCCCCCCAAGCGACAACAAGTTCGCCGCACTCCACGGTGCCGTCTGGTCCGGCGGCTCGTTCGTCTACGTCCCCGAGGGCGTCACCGTCAACATGCCCGTCCAGGCGTACTTCCGGATGAACTCTGAAGGGATGGGCCAATTCGAGCACACGCTCATCGTCGCCGAGGAAGGCTCCGAAGTCCACTACATCGAGGGCTGTTCTGCGCCGAAATACGGCACTCACAACCTGCACTCGGGTGGTGTCGAAGTCTTCGTCGGCGAGGACGCACACGTTCAGTACTCGACCGTCCAGAACTGGTCGAAGAACACGTTCAACCTCAACACCAAACGCGCTATCGTCGAAGCAAACGGCACGATGGAGTGGGTCTCGGGCTCGATGGGCTCGAAAGCGACCATGCTCTACCCGTGTTCGATCCTCAAGGGCCGCGGCGCGACCGACACCCACATCACCATCGCCTTTGCCGGCGAGGGCCAGGACATCGACACCGGCGCGAAGGTCTACCACAACGCGCCCGAGACGAGTTCGACCATCGAATCCAAGTCGATCTCGAAAGACGGCGGCCGCACCAACTACCGTGGCCTCGTCCACATCGCTGACGGTGCCGAGAACTCCTCGACCGCCGTCGAGTGTGACGCGCTGATGTTCGACAACGAATCGACCTCGGACACCATGCCGTACATGGAGATCGAGGAATCGAAAGTCGACGTCGCCCACGAGGCGACCGTCGGCAAGATCGGCGACGAGGACATCTTCTACCTCCAGTCGCGCGGACTGGACGACGACGACGCCAAGAAGATGATCGTCGCCGGCTTCATCGAGCCGATCACGGAGGAACTGCCGATCGAGTACGCGGTCGAACTCAACCGCCTCATCGAACTCGAGATGGAGGGAAGCCTCGGATAATATGAGCACGACGCAGGTACACGCCAATCTGACCGACGAACAGGTACGCGAAATCAGCGGGAACTTAGACGAGCCCGAGTGGCTCTTAGAGACCCGTCTCGAGGCCCTCGAGGCCCTCGAGGCGCTCGACATGCCCGACGTCATCCGCACGCCGGGTCGAGACTGGACGAACCTTCACGAACTCGATTTCGAGTCGCTCGTGGACCCGCTGAACGCGGCCGAGAACAAAGATCAGGTCGGTCCCGAGGACGTCGACGTCCTGCCGTGGGCCGAGGCGGTCGACGAGCACGAGGAACTCCTCAAAGAGCACTTCGGCTCGATCGTCGATCCTCAGGAGAACTACCTGACGGCGCTCTCGACGGCGCTGTTTAGCACGGGAACCGTCGTCTACGTCCCCGAAGGTGTCGACGCCGAGGACGTGACGATCCGCACCGAGCAAAACTCCCGCTCGCTGTTCAACTACACGCTCGTCGTCACCGAGGAATCGAGTTCGGTGACGATTCTCGAGCGCCAGTCCACTGGCGACGAGGCCGACGAGCAGTACTACAGCGGTATCGTCGAAGTTGCCGCCGGCGAGAACAGCTACGTCCAGTACGGCAGCCTCCAGAACCTCTCGGAGGACGCCTACAACTTCACCCTCAAGCGCGGTGACGCGGACACGTACGCGACGATCAACTGGGTCGAGGGCAACCTCGGTTCCCAGTTGACGAAGACCGAAGTCTCGACGGAGCTCAACGGCGACTCCTCCGAGACACAGATCGTCGGTGCCTTCTACGGCCACAACGACCAGCACTTCGACCTGGACGTGAAGGTGTGGCATCGTGCCGAGCACACGACGGCCGACCTCGTCACTCGCGGCGTCACCGACGACGTCGCCCGCTCGGTCTACGAAGGGGTTCAGGACGTCGGCCGCGACGCTTGGGACACCAGCTCCTACCAGCGCGAGAACACGCTGATGCTCTCCGACGAGTCCGAGGCCGACGCCTCACCGAAACTGATCATCAACAACCACGATACCGAGGCCAGTCACTCCGCGACGGTCGGCCAGATCGACGCTGAGGACCTGCTGTATATGACCTCCCGCGGTGTCGATCCACGGTCGGCACGCAACATGCTCGTCGAAGGCTTCTTCGTCCCCGTGCTCGAGGAAGTCGACGTCGACGAACTGCGCGAGGACTTAGAAGACCTCGTCGCGGCACGACTTCGCGAGCGATAGACCCGACCGCCGCGACGCTCGATTCGGAACTCGAATCCGGGATCGGTTGGCCGTTCCCGAGCGGTTTTCGTCGCGTTTTTTGCCCGCCCAGCGCCGGCAGTGTGTCGACCCCGCGACGGTGTCTGACGACGACTTTTGTACGATGCGCTGGTACACCTGACTGATGCGGGCCCTTTCCGTCGAACTCGAGGACGAACTCGTCGACGCACTCGAAGCCGAGCGAGCGCTGTTCGGCTTCGAGAGTCGGCAGGCGTACGTTCGCTGGATCATCGAACACCGCGGCTCGATCGAGGCCGACCAGCCGGCTGACCGCAGCGGCGACCGGGACCGGGATCGAGATCGACTGCTGGCGGAGTATGGCAAGCGACTCAATCGGCTCGAGGACCGAGTTTCGGCGCTTTCGTCGACGGCCGATCGAGACGAGGATCGAACAGACGACGGAGCGGACGCGGGCGACACGAACGGTGCGACACCGACATCGACAGTCGACGCTGCCGACTCGGATCGGGACGGATACGTACCCGCCGACCAGCGTGATCGATCGAGCCAGTGCGACGATGCGGAGACGATGCAGTCAGCAGAGCCGGTCCTCGAGGTACGTGGCTCACCTCGGACGGTTCGACACGGCCCCGAGGCGACTGACCAACGAGACGGTGAGGCCTCGAGGACGGCATCGGGAACACGTGCCGACGGTGGGTCGGCGGCGACGGACGACAGTTCGGTGGCGACCACCGATGCCGCGGTCGAGTCCGACGCCGACCAGACGGCCGCCACCCCGACGCTCTCCCCGGAACGCGTCGCACGCATTCCGGAAGATCCGGTGGTGGAAGACGCCGGCGTGCTCGGCTCCGTCGAGACCGAGCGACTCGACGAACTCTCCCGACGAGCGGTTGCGACGACGCGCAAACGGCTGAACAGGGAGGTCCAAACCGGCCTCGAGTACACCTCCTCGACCCGACTCGCCGATGACGGTGTTCGTCCGGGCGAGGATGTGGCCGATCTCGAGGCGCTGTCGATTCCGGGTCGGTCGGCAGAGACGATCGAGAAACGCCGTCACGCCGTCGGTCGAGCGCTCGCGTACGTGCGGGACGAAGGCCGAGCACGCCGCTCCGATTTCGTCGAGGCGCTCTATAAGGAGTGTCCGGCCGGCTACGAGACCGAAGACGGCTGGTGGCGGTGTATCAAAACAGGGCTGAAGCAGGTCGACTGCGTCGACGGTGGCGAGGGATCACGCGTCTGGCATTATCGGCGATGAGCACCGGACAGGACGCCGTCGACCGACTCGAAAACATCGAGTAGGGACGGTTAAGTATCAGCGGCCCGGACATCGTCGTATGAGTTTGGGACAGCGTGTCTCGAGCGACAACCAACTGACTCGACTGCTCCAGATCGGGGTCGTTTTGGAAGAGCTAGTCGAGTCACGGGCCGCCCACCATCTCGATTCGCTTTCGCCCGAAGAGCAGGCGACGGTCGACGAGGCGGTACAAGAGTTGCTCGTCGAGGCCGCAGCAGAGTCGGCAGACCACCGGGAGCGCCTCGAGGCGCTGATCGCTGATCTCGAGGCCGAGACGGTTCCCTACGAGGAGATCAACGCGTTGGTCGACGCCCAGTACGGCCCCCCGGAAGATACCGACGGCGTCCTCTACGATCAACTGGCGAACGAAGAGACGGCGTACAAGTTCTACGACGACCTCATCGAAGCGATCGAGGCGTCCGACGCCGAGTTCGCCATCGATCGCGACCGACTGCTCGCGACGCTCTCCGAGATCCGCGAAGAAGAACGTGAGGGCGTCAAAGAGGTAACCGAGATCATGGAGCAACGAGCATGAACACAGTCGGCTACCCGGAGCACGCGGTCGCTGTCCCTACGACGCTGCGAACGGTACGGTGTATGGACTCCCGGGGGTTGTTACGCCGGCGAGAAAACACTGCGACAGGCGGCTACAACGGAGAGATGCAATGAATACCGCAGATCAGTATCTCAAGGCTATCTATCTCGCACAACGAATCGAAGAGGGCCCTGCATCGACCGGCACGCTCGCGGATTTGCTCGAGGTCAGCCCGGCGAGCGTCAACGAGATGATCGGCAAACTCGAGGATCGAGGGCTCGTCGAACACGAGAAGTACAAGGGTGCGACCCTCACCGACGAGGGACTCGAACGCGCACACGACGCCCTCCAGACGTACTGCATCATCGAACGGTTTCTCGCCAACGTCCTCGAGGTCGACGAGTTCCGCGACGAGGCACGGGCCTTAGAGAGCGTCATCGACGACACCGTCGCCGAGCGCCTCGACACCATCATCAACCGACCCAGCGACTGTCCCGACTGTTTCGATCCCGAGCGGGATTACTGCGAGCGACTCGAGGTCGGTCCCGACGGCTGTGCGGACTGAGACGGTCTGCGATCCCGAGTTTTCGGTGCCTCCAAGGCGAGGCCGCGGGTGCCACTGGCACTGACGAGAAGTCGTCCGTATGCGGCGCTGTTCTGTCGTTTCGACCGACTCCGTTAGGGCTCCGGATCGCCGAAACGAACGTATCTGTGCCCGACGAGCGCTGCGACGGCGAGTGCGGCGACGACGGTCACGCCGATCCCCAACGGCAGCGTCCAGCGCCCGTGGTTGCCGGCCCAGTCGTCGTCGAAAACGGCTGCATAGTAGGCTGCGATCTCCGTTCCGTGGACCGCGACGAGCACCTCGCGATTGTTCTCGAACGCGTTGTCGTTCCAGTTCGCGCTGCCGACGACGACCTCCCGATCGATCACCACGCCTTTGGCGTGGATCTTTTTGAACCGGTCGGTCTCGTCGACGAGTTTGGCCTCGAGCGGGAGCGATTCGTCGGCGGCCAGTTGCCGGAGTGCTTTCGTGAGCGCGTCGTTTTCGGCTTCGTTGTACCACGTCGAATCGAGCAGGATCTTGACGTCGACGCCCCGGCGGGCGGCGTCGATCGTCGCCTCGAGAACGGCGGTATCGTCGTCGATGCTGGCCTGTTTGACGAGGATTTCGTCGTCGGCCGCGTCGAGAAGTGTTGTCAGCCGCCGGTCGGCGTTGTCCGGCGCGACGAGGAGTTCGGCAGTATCGACGGGAACCGTCGTCGGTTCGTGTTCACGTGAGCGGATTCGGGTGTCTGCCCCGTCGCTCTCGTCGTCGACGAACGCGGTCGTTTCCAGATGGCTCGAACCGGCGACGGTGTCCCAGCCACCGTGGTCCGCTCGAAAGACAGCCGCGAGATCCGCCGCGAGCCGTTCGTCCTCGAGTCGAACGCCCCAGCCGCGACTCGAAGTTCCGCCGATGCCCGACGGTTTCCAGTTCTCGCTCGTGACGAGGACGGTGTCGTCGACGACAGCGTACTTCGGGTGGTGGTAACGGTAGCGAGCGCCTTCGTCGCCGATAACGCGGACGTCGACGCCGCCCGATTCAAGCGTTTCGAGGACCGGCTCGGTCGCTTGCGGTGTGCCGCCGACGGGCCCGCCCTCGAGGAGGACGGCGACGTCGACGCCGCGGTCGGCCGCCGCGACGAGGTCGGCTGCGATTTCGCTCGAGGTGAACGTGTACCCCGCGAGCAGGAGCCGATCGTCGGCCTCGCGGAGCGTTTCACGCGGAACGTCGGGTGCGTCGGGCAGGACGAACGCCGTCGCCTCGTCGACGTCGACGCTCGAGACGGGGAGACAGGTCGCGCCTCGAGGGTGCCAGCTTCCGTCGGCTGGGTCGGTCGGCTGTGAATCGGCAGTGACTGCGCCGCCGTCGGTTCGGTACCATCGTTCGGCTGTCGGTGCGCGGTCGTACGAGACCGTATCGACGACGGTCGTTCCGTTTCGCATCTCGAGTGTGTCGCCGTCGACGGCGAGTCGCAGGGTTCCCTCGAGGCCAAGGACAGGGTGGTCGGTCAGTCCATCGGTGACGTTCGGATCGGTACTCACCGCGACGCGGCCGGAGACGGTGCGGTTGGGAAGGGCAGCGGTCGTGTGTCCATCGGTGATCGTCCAGTTCTCGAGTGGCGTTTCTGGTGGGACCTCGAGGACGAGATACTCGCCGACGTTACCGTGGGTGGTCGGATTGGGGTAGAGTTCGACGATTCGGGGATCGATGTCGGTTGTATTCCCCGCTGTCACCGTTGTGTTCATCATGTTTGTCGACCCAGTCATACTGGGGGGACAGGGTGGGCCGCTTTCCAGATCGTGTCGTGGGTCGATCGACGAACTCTCGTTCGTCGTAGATTCGGCTGTCATGAACCCAATCCCTGCCGTCACAGTCGCGACGAACCCGACGGTACCGACCACGACGAGCACGACGTACGCGAGCCGTCGGCGCTCCATCGGGCCGTCTGGCCTCCCCTTCTAATATAAACCCTCGGCTCCAGCGTTCGACGTAGACGCTGTCCGTGGAACGGACACGTGAAAAATCGAGCCGATTCCGTCCGTTAGGCTGCCGGCTCGAGTGAGGCTTTCTCGGCTTCGGCCTGCACGAGGTACGCGCGGTCGTCACTGTAGTCGGCGACGATCTCGAGGGCATCGGCGGTGCCGATCTGGTTGAGCGCCCAGGCGGCGCTGGCGCGAACGCGGTCTTCCTCGTCGTCGGCCAGCACGTCCGCGAGCGGGTCGATGGCCCGGGTGTCACCGATCAGGCCGAGTGCGCGAGCAGCCCGACTACGAACATCTGCGTTGTCGTCGACCAGTTGGTTGGCGATCGGTTGGACGGCTGCCTCGGCACCGATCTCACCGAGGGCCCGGAACGCTGGCTGCTGGAGGTTCGGGTTCGAATCGACGTAGTCGAGCAGGGTCTCGACGACCTCGTCGTCGTCGACGCCGATCTTGCCGAGGATGCTCATTGCGGCCGTGTCCCGACGGTTGGCCTTCTGGAGCATCGGGTCGATGGCTTCCTCGGGACCCATCCGCTCGAGCGCCTCGAGACAGTGTTCTTCCATGAAGTCGGAGTCGAACGTCTCGAGGGCGAGCAGGATCATCTCGACGTTGCCACGTTTCTCGTGGACTTTCAGTGCGTGCCACTCCGGCGGGAAGTCCTTGACGTGATCGAGCACGTCGTAGAACCCTTCCCGACGCATCTGTTCGCGGACCTCGAGGTCGGTCCACTCGGTGGCGTCGTCGACGTCGGACTGGAGGTCGTCACAGCACTCGAGGAGACCGGCGATCGTCTCGGCGTCGTCGTCGGCATCGAGCGCTGCGGCCTCGACGGCGTCGGCCGCCGTCTCGAGCGTCGTCTCGAGTTGGGCGGGCACGTCCTCACCCTCGGCGGAGCGTGTTACGTCGCTGCCGAGCAGGTCGTTGAACGTCTCGAGGAAGTCGTCGACGGCCTCGATCAGTTCTGCGTTCCCTTCCTCGGTCCAGCGGGTACCGGTGATCGTGCCGCTGGCGCTTTCGATCTCGCTGACGACGTCCTCGCCGTAGGGACCGCGCTGGTCCTCGAGCTCGGACTCGAGGTCGGAGACGTCGCTGTCGATATCGTCGTAACGTTCCTGCAGTTGTTCTTCGGGCGTGGGCTCTTCGTCTTCTTCATCCTCCTCGTCCTCGTCGTCGGTCTCCGGTGGCTCCGGGATCTCGACTTCGTCGAACTCGTCGCGAAACGCCTCGAGATCGGCTTCGACGACGTCGAGGTCGTCTTCGGTCTCGGCGGCCTCGAGGTCTGCTTCGAGCCCTTCGACGTCCGATTCGAACGCCGCGAGGGTCTCGCGGATGGCCTCGAGGTCGACCGATTCGCGTTCCTCCTCGGTGTCCGTTTCGTCGGCACCGGCAGACTCGTCGTCGCTCATGGCATCACCCGGGTGCTGAAACGACGTCGACGCGTGGCGGTGTGCATACACTACGGTCGTGTCAGGACCGTCCTAAGCGTTTCCATGCAGTTCGGACGACGCTGGCTGCGTATCGTCGCGCCAGTAGAGCCACGGGCTGAGCGTCATGTAGGCGATCCCGAGCGTCAACAGGGCGTACGGGAACGTTCGGCCGGCAAACGACGGGATAAGAATCGCGAGCGCGTGGACGACGCCCATGATCGCGGCGTCGCGTGCGAGCAAGTCGGGATACCGAATGCGCGAGACCATCAGATAACAGAACGCGCCCGTGACCGCGAGGACGAGCCACGGCTCGGTCTCGCCGGCGAGGATCGCAGCCCCGAGGATCGTCGCAGCGAGTGTCGTCTGGACGCCCTCGGTACAGCTCCCGCTGACGTCGTACGCTGTGTACATGCCGAGTCGGGTAACGGCCATTGCGACGAACAGCGCACAGATCACAGTGACCAGCAGTAACTCGGTCGTCACCGCACCGAAGCCGATGTCGAACCCATCGGTGACGACGACGAAGGCGAGGACGGCAGGGGCGACAGCAAAGGAGGCGACATCTGCAAGCGAGTCGAGATAGGGGCCGGCGTCGGTGCCGCCGTAGCGCCGCGCGAGGATCCCATCCAGTCCGTCCGCGATCGCTGCAAGCAAGATGAGCCGAGCGGCGAGCTCGATGTCGACGAACGCGATGACGACGGCGATGAATCCCAGCGCCGCGTTGGCGACCGTCACCGCGTCGGCGACGCCCAGTCGCCCGACGAACCGGGGGAGCATACTCGCGGATTCGACGGGGAGCTACCTTACGTGTTTTCGTTTCCGAACGCCCACTCGAGTCGACTCGGCGTTCGACGATCGAACCGGGGCCGTTATGTCGCGACTCTCCTAACGCGTTCGTATGAACAGGCGCGCCTATCTCGCCGCCGTCGGAACCGCCGTCTCTGCCGGACTGGCCGGGTGTTCGACCGTTCGCAGCGCCTTCGAAGACGAGCCCTGTAGCGGCGACGAATGTACGATCGCGATGAGCCGAAACGAGTTCCTCCCCGACGAGTACGAGACACAGGTCGGCGAAACCGTCGTCTGGAAGAACACGAGCGGGGCCGACCACACCGTGACCGCCCTCGAAAACAGCATCCCGGAGGAGGCGGAGTATTTCGCAACCGGCGGCTTCGAGGACGAGGAGACGGCCCGCACCGCCTGGCACGATTACACCGGCGGTCGGCTCAGCCCCCGCGAGACGTTCGAACACACCTTCGAAGTGCCGGGCACGTACACCTATATTTGCGAACCCCACGTCAGGGGCGGCATGATCGGAACGATCATCGTCTCGGAGTGACCGGCCACCTCGGTTCCGACTCCCTCGGTTGTGTGTCAGTTGTTCGTTTTTGCACCGCGAGCGCGCGTTCGGTTCCGTAACGAGTCCTTTCGCCACTTCACAGGCGGTCCGTACACGGCATAGCCGCGACCGACTCGAGGCCGCGAACGGCCGTTTCCGTCAGCAGTCTCTTCGAAAACCCTGTCTGTGACTCGAGGAGATCCCGCTACAGTCGGCCATTGAGAATTATTCCGTTATCGAGTATATTTCTATACATATATAGATTCAGACAGTTAGTTGTTGGATAACGAATCGGTCGCTGACGGCCCGCTAAAGGGGGTGAAATGGGACATGTCATCCGGTCACTGGGTAGGATATGACATACTCTGATCAGAATCCTCCATGTTTATACATTGGGCTCACGGTGGTCTATGTATATGTCCGAAACCGGGGCTGAGATCCGTCCGCTGGTCCGGCAGCTTCCCGATCCGACAACAGCGTCGAACGTCCACTACAACCCATCGCTTGCTGAACTCCGTGAGCTCGCGGCCGACGACGAGACGACCACCGAGTTTGGGTCGCCGTCGTACGTCAGTGAGTATCGATCGCGGAGTTCCGATCGGACGAAAAACACCGTCGATGCCGACTTCTCCGACCGCGATCACGAACTGGTCGACGAGGCTATCGATCTCGTGGGCGAGCGCAAACTGGTTTGCGTCGACCGGCTGATGGGTCGCCACCCCGAGGCGACGTTTTGTTGCCGACTGTTCGTTCCCGTCGAGCACGCGCGTATCGCGCTGGCGTGGGCGAACCTGTTCGAGCCAACCGACGGCCGCGAACCCGACCTCTACACCGTCCAGCTTCCCGACCACGACGAGACGGCGATTCGTGTCCTGCCGGATGAGAGTTTCACTGCGGTGTTAGGCAGCGACTACACCGGTGAAGCCAAGAAGTCGTTCCTTCGGATGTTCATGTTCCGAATCAAAGAGCAGGGCGGACTCGGCCTCCACGCCGGCAGCAAGCGCGTTCGCGTCCGTGACGAGGATGGCGACCTGCGCACTGTCGGGCAGGTGTTCATGGGGCTTTCGGCGACCGGCAAATCGACGCTAACCTCCCACGGCTGCTGGCTCGAAAATCCCGAAGACGCCACGATGTTGCAGGACGACGTCTGTGGACTCTTGCCAGACGGCTCGGTGCCCGGCAGTGAGGGGCAGGGCCTGTTCATCAAGACGATCGGCCTCGGTGAAGACGAACAGCCCGAACTGTACGAGGCCGCAACCGACGAGTCGGCGATCTTAGAGAACGTCGCCGTCGACGACGACGGCACGGTCCACTTCGACGAGGATCGCTACACCGCAAACTCCCGTGCGATCATCCAGCGCGATCAACTCGAGAGCGCCGACGACGAGATCGACTTAGAGCGGATGGATCAGGTCTTCTTCATCACGCGGAACCCGCTGATGCCGCCGGTCGCGAAACTCAACGACAAGCAGGCCGCCGTCGCGTTCATGCTCGGTGAGTCGATCGAGACCAGCGCCGGCGATCCATCCCGTGCGGGTGAATCGATCCGCGTCGTTGGGACGAATCCCTTTATTATGGGTCCCGAAGGCGAGGAAGGCAACATCTTCCAGGATCTCATCGACGAACTCGACGCCGAGTGTTTCGTCATCAACACGGGCTATCTTGGCGCGAAGTCCAAAGATATCGGCGTCACCGAATCCGTCACGGTGCTGACGGAAACTGCACGCGGGACGATCGAGTGGACCGACGACGACCGGACCGGATTGACGATCCCCGAATCCGTCCCCGGACTGGACATCGAGAAGTACTACGTCCCCGACCACGTCGAGGACTACGACGACGCCGTTGCAGAGTTGCGTGCCGAACGACGAACGTACCTCGAGCAGTTCGACGAACTCCGCGACGAAATCAAAGACGCCGTCTACTGATTCAGACGGTCCGTTCACGCTGTATTCGATCCCCGTTTTGCCCTGTTGATCGTCTCTCAGCCGTGAGCGATGGCGTTGCCGAACAGGAATACTGTTATATGAGTCCAGTTCTCACCTCCAGTAATGAGTCCACAGGTACGAACGCCAACGGCCCGCGTATGCGAACGGTGTGGTCGAGCAGAACGATGGGACAGCGACCTCGAGGCGTGGCAACTCGCCCGCGAAGACGGCGAAAAGCAGGTCGGGAACCCACACTGTCTTCACGAGTGGGACATCAACGGGACGTTCAATCCCGTCGCTGAACCCGACGAGTAGCCGAACGTGTGATCGCGACGGCCTGTCGTCTGCGACGTGTCACGAGCGGTGCGCGGATCTTTTTGCAGTTTCGCTCGTACCCAACAGTATGCCGACCGTCTACATCACGGCGCCGCCGGACGACGCCAACGAGATCGCCGAGACGCTGGTCGAGGAGCGACTCGCGGCCTGCGTCAACCGACTGTCGACGACCTCGACGTATCGCTGGGACGGCGAGATTCACCACGACGACGAAGCCGTCCTGCTCGCGAAGACGACCGACGGCGCCTACGACGACCTCGTCGAGCGCGTGCAGGCGCTGCATCCACACGACGTGCCGTGTATCGAGTGCTTCGACGAAGCGGACGTTCTCGAGTCGTTCGCGACGTGGCGGGCCGAAAGCGTCGACTGATCGTCAGCCGCTCGCCAACACCGGTACGGTACGCCGTCACAGGCAGTGACTGCCCGAAAAAGCAACCCTTAAAACTCGCGCACGGGTTATCACGGATATGGCTGGAACCATCGAAGTGCTCGTTCCGGGTGGCCAGGCCAACCCTGGCCCACCGCTCGGTCCCGAGCTCGGACCGACGCCCGTCGACGTGCAGGCAGTCGTACAGGAAATCAACGACCAGACGGCCGCGTTCGACGGCACGGAAGTGCCCGTCACCGTCGAATACGACGACGACGGCTCGTTCGACATCGACGTCGGTGTCCCACCGACGGCCGCACTCGTCAAAGACGAGGCCGGTTTCGAGACCGGCAGCGGCGAACCGCAGAAGGACTTCGTCGCTGACCTCTCGGTCGACCAGGTCAAGAAGATCGCCGAGCAGAAACACCCAGACCTGCTCGCCTACGACACGATCAACGCGGCAAAGGAAGTCGTCGGCACCTGCGCCTCGATGGGCGTCACCATCGAAGGCAACGACGCTCGAGACTTCAAGGAAAAAGTCGACAGCGGCGAGTACGACGACGTGCTCGCAGCAGACGCGTAATCGGTTCGGACGTCGACGCCGGACGAGACCGTTTTTTTACGACCGTAAAACGGTGAGCGATCAGCAATCCGCTCGAAGATTGTGAGCGACAACTCGATCATCGTTTACAAAGTACCGAAGCCGTTAGTCGATCGAGCGTCGCAGTCAGCTCGGGTCCAGTATCAAACTTTGTTCGCGGGCGGGACGGTCCGCTCGTCGGGACTGGTCGTTCCGGCCGATCCGAACAGGACGCGGACGCCAGCGCCGACGCCGAGTGCGCCGGCAAGAACGGCAACGGCAGCAGTCGCGACGAGTGATAGGCCAGCAAGACCGGCGACAACGCTTCCGGTGATGACGCCGATCCACACCTGATCGGCACCGAACCGCGCCGCGACGGCGTGGCCGATCGCGACGAGTCCGAGCGCCGTCAGTATCGGCAGTAGTGTGAGACCAGTGATGACCAGTACGATGCCGAAGAACGTCCCGAGGCTCGTCCCGACGATCAAATACCCCGTCGCTGTAACCCCGCTGAGGACGAGAAGTGTCGGCAATCCGATACACAGTGAAATAACCGGACTGCGGCGTGATTTCGTCACGGTCCGAAGCCCGTACCCCTGTCCCAGGCCGAGCACGACCGAGGCGACCACGAGCATCGCGGCGAACTGGACACCGACGCGCTCGAGCGAACTCAGCGACTGGTACGTCTCGAGATCGAGTCCGGTAACGAAAAGCGGCACGAACGACTCGAGTGTCGTCGAGCAAACGACACTATATAAATCTAATGGCCACATGCTGAAACGCTACAGTGGCATATTCTATAGTATTTTCGGTAATTGATATTATTTCCACACGTGATAGAAACACGAATAGTCTCTCGGACCGATCACTCGGTTGGCTATCGGTGACAGTCGCCGTTCGCCTCGAGATCGGATCTCGTGGCCGGTTTTGGGAACTCCGTCAGGACAGTTCGACGGGTTTAAGTTCGACATGGCACTTCGTTCAACAGAGACAGGCATTGCCTGTTTCACTGACCCGTAGGAGCATTCCTGCGTACTACGGAGGTGAACGATGGCAGATTCGGATATCACAACCGCAGTGGCTCGCGCACTCGAGGAGTCGCCGGATCGGAACTTTACCGAGACGGTAGACCTCGCGATTAACTTGCGCGACCTTGACCTAAACGAACCGTCGAACCGTGTTGATGAGTCCATCGTCCTGCCGTCCGGAACCGGCCAAGAGACGATCATCGTCGTTATTGCCGAAGGCGAAACGGCTGTCCGCGCCGAAGAGGTTGCGGACGACGTGCTTTCGATCGACGACGTGGCCGATCTGGACGACGACGAAGCCAAAGATATGGCTGACGAGACGGACTTCTTCATCGCCGAAGAGGCGATGATGCAAGATATCGCCCGGCACCTGGGTACCATTCTCGGTCCCCGAGGGAAGATGCCGGACCCACTCTCGCCCGACGACGACGTCGTCGAGACCGTCAACCGGCTCAAGAATACCGTGCAGCTTCGCTCCGGCGACCGACGAACGTTCCACACGCTCGTCGGCGCCGAAGATATGGATGCCGAAGACATCTCGGACAACATCGACGTCATCCTGCGTCGCCTGCACGCCGACCTCGAGAAAGGTCCCCAGAACATCGACGCCGTCTACGTGAAGACGACGATGGGACCGTCCGTGGAGGTGGCCTAAAATGAGCGCACAGGCTGAACGCAAAACCGAGAACCTTCCCCAGTGGAAGAAAGAAGAAGTCGACGAGCTCGCGTCGATCATTGACAACTACGGGAGCGTCGGCATCGTCGGCATTGCTGGCATTCCGAGCAAGCAGCTTCAGGACATGCGCCGTGACCTTCACGGGACTGCCGAGCTGCGCGTCAGCCGCAACACCCTACAGACGCGTGCGCTCGAGGACGCCGGACTCGGCGACCTCGTCGAGCACATCGAAGGGCAGGTCGGCATCGTCGCGACCGACGAGAACCCGTTCTCGCTGTACAAGGAGCTCGAGGCGTCGAAGACGCCTGCGCCGATCAACGAGGGCGAAGTCGCGCCGAACGACATCGTCATCCCCGAGGGTGACACCGGTGTCGATCCGGGGCCGTTCGTCGGTGAACTCCAGAGCATCGGTGCAAACGCACGCATCGAAGAGGGCTCGATTCAGGTCATGGAGGACTCGACGGTCTTAGAGGCCGGCGAGCAAGTCTCTGCGGATCTGTCGAACGTCCTCAACGAGCTTGGGATCGAACCCAAGGAAGTCGGACTCGACCTCAGAGCAGTCATTGCTGAGGGCGTGCTCTTCGACCCAGAAGACCTCGACATCGATATCGAGGCCTACGAGAGCGACGTGGCGACGGCCGCCGCTCGTGCTCGGAACCTCTCGGTCAACGCGAGCTACCCGACGGAAGCGACCGCACCAACGCTCATCGCCAAAGCCACGGGCGAGGCCAAGAGCCTCGGCCTGCAGGCAGCGATCGAGGACGAAGCCCTGATGCCCGACCTCGTCTCGAAAGCCGACGCACAGCTGCGTGCGCTTGCGGCCCAGATCGACGACGAGGAAGCCCTGCCTGAGGAGCTGCAGGGCGTCGAGGCTCCTGCCGCACCGGCAGCAGCCGACGAGGGCGAGGACGAATCGGCAGACGACCACGACGACGCTGAGGCCGACGACGCCGACACCGACGACGACGAAGACGACGACGGTGACGGTGCCGAAGGACTCGGCGCAATGTTCGGATAATCAACGGAGGACCTACCAATGGAATACGTATACGCTGCACTCATCCTGAACGAAACGGACGAAGAGATCAACGAAGACAACCTGACGGACGTGCTCGACGCTGCCGGCGTCGACGTCGAAGAGTCCCGAGTCAAGGCGCTCGTCGCCGCACTCGAGGACGTCGACATCGACGAGGCAGTCTCGGAAGCCGCTGCCGTCCCAGCCGCAGGTGCCGCCGCAGGCGGTGCAGCTGCAGCTGACGAAGACGAGGACGCCGAAGAAACCAGCGACGTCCCAGACACGACGGACGAAGACGAGGACGACGACGAAGACGAGGACGCCGGTGGCGAGGGCCTCGGCGAACTCTTCGGCTAAGTCGCGACGCGACGACACCGCGAAATCCCGATTTTTATTCGACGCAACAGCCGGCCAGCGATAGCTGTGTGTGCTGACGATGGTCGAAAGCGATCGACACACTGACACTTCAACAGCGACTCGAGTCGATCGACGGCCGGCCCTCGAGTGAGCCGCCGCCGAATCGACCGCAGGTTTAAGACCGAACGGGCGGCCAGACGAGCCAATGGCCACCGCTCCAATCGAGTTCGTCACCGAGCCCTCGCTGACCCTGCAGTTGCTCGGCTGGATCGTGGCTGGCGCGGTGCTCGGAAGCTGTAGCGGACTCGTTCCCGGCCTCCACGCGAACAACTTTGCGCTGTTGCTCGCCGGCGTCGCGCCGTCGGTTCCCGGGCCGCCGCTGTTCGTCGGTTGTGCGATGCTCGCGGCCGGCGTCGTCCACACCTTTCTCAACGCCGTCCCTGCGATGGCACTCGGTGTTCCCGACGCCGAGATGGCTGTCACCGCGCTGCCGGCCCACCGGCTGGTGCTCGAGGGACGTGGCTACGAAGCGATTCGCCTCTCCGCACTCGGGAGCGTGCTGGCCGTCCTCGCAGCAGTCCCGCTGGCCATCCCGGTCACGTGGGGCGTGACGGCTGCGTACCCGACGATCCGGGATAATCTGGCGCTCGTGTTGACGATGGTCGTCGTCGCACTGGTCGCCTCCGAACGGACGTGGCGCGGGTGCGTCGGCGCCGTCGTCTCGTTCACGCTCGCCGCCGCGCTGGGGCTAGCTGCGCTCGATCTCTCGCCGGACGCGCCGCTCGAGGCCGGCGGGATGCTCGCACCCCTGTTCGCCGGGCTCTTTGGTGCGCCGGTGTTGCTCGATGCGATCCGCAGGAGCGGGATCCCGCCACAGCACAACGAGACC
Organism: Natronorubrum aibiense; assembly: GCF_009392895.1. Lineage (GTDB taxonomy): Archaea > Halobacteriota > Halobacteria > Halobacteriales > Natrialbaceae > Natronorubrum > Natronorubrum aibiense. Next base: position 2,734,070 of record NZ_CP045488.1, read on the forward strand.
ATCGCGATGTCCCATCCACTCGTTGGAATAACGGCGATCGTCGGTGCGTTCGCGGGTGCGGTCGTCGGCTACATTCCGGGGGTATCGGCGGCGATCGCCGCTGTCGCGGTGCTCGCGTTCGTCCCCGGCCGCTCCGGTGATCGAGGCTACATCGTCGCGACGAGCGGCGTCGACACGGCGAATACGATCTTCGCGCTGTTCGCACTGGTCGCGATCGGTCAGCCTCGGACGGGCGTGATGGTCGCCTTCGAGCGCGTCGGCGCACCGCTCGAGATTCCGATCTTACTCGCCAGTATCGTCCTCGCGGGACTGCTCGGATTCGTGCTCGTAATCGTCGCTGGAGATGCATATCTCGAGGCCGTCGGGCGAATCGATTACTGGAAGATTTCGGTCGCCGTCCTCGCACTCCTCCTCTGTCTCTCGTATCTGTTCACTGGCGTTGTCGGGATCGCGGTCTTTTGCGTTGCGGCCGCGATCGGGATGGTGCCGGTTCGAGTTCGGGCCCGACGGATCCACCTGATGGGCGTGTTGATCGGCCCGTTGTTCATCGGTATATAGAACGCCGCCATCAATTGCTGTATGTGAACATTTCACAAGTATTTTTTACCGAGATCGGTGTAGCGTTGTAAGGTGTCTTACCGATGGTAAACGCGACAGTCGACGTCATCTACCGGGGCGGACTCGAGTGCGATCAGAACTACATGATCGAGGGACAGACGTTGGGGACTCACGACGAGCCGAATCCGGACCTCGACTACGAGGAAATTCCGGTCTGGAATCTCGTCATCGATCATCCCGAAGCGACGATCCTCTGGGATACCGGCTCGCACCACGACGCACTCGAGGGCCACTGGCCCGAAGGACTCACACAGGCGTTCTATCCACACGACGCCCACGAACACCGACTGGACGAGGATTTAGAGGAGGCAGGCTACAGTATCAACGACATCGACGCGGTTTTCCAGACCCATCTCCATCTGGACCACGCCGGTGGCCTCGAGTTCTTCGACGGCACCGACGTCCCGGTGTACGTCCACGAGAAAGAGATCAAGTTCGCCTACTACAGCGCCAAGACCGATAAGGGGAGTGGCGCGTACATCCTCGAGGATTTCGACCACGACCTCAACTGGGAGATCATCCATCAGGATCGCGAGGAACACTTCGAGGACCTCGAGTTCGTCCGATTCCCAGGCCACACGCCGGGACTGACGGGGTCGGTGATCCACCTCGACGACGACGGCACCGTCGTCTTCACCGGCGATCAGGTCTACCAAGCGCCCAACTACGAGGCGGAGGAACCGCTCGGAGCCGGCCTCCTCTGGGGGAAGACGGAGTGGTTCGACAGCCTCCAGCGGATCAAGGAACTCGAGCGCCGCCACGACGCGGAGGTCGTCTACGGCCACGACACAGACCAGTTCGCCGAGATCGAAGACGGGTGGGGGCAGTGACGATGGGCTACGACCGCTCGGTGTCGGCACCCGAGCACGAACTCGGCCCGGAGACGGTCTGGCACCTCCAGATGCCACAGATCAGGTTCGGTCGCGACGCCGTCGAGGAACTGGGCTACCAGCTCGCCGATCTCGGGGTCGGCGGCGACGCCCACGGACTGCTCGTCACGGACGAGACCCTGGTCGATATCGGCCACGTCGGCCGCGTCAGGGACCACCTCGAGGACGCGGGCTACGACGTCACCGTCTGGGACGGAGCGGAACGCGAGCCGTCGATCGAGAACGTCGACCACTGCATCGAGTTCGTCCGCGAGCAGGAAGGCGATGCGGGCTACGATTTCTACCTCGGCTTCGGCGGCGGAAGCTGCATCGACGTGGCCAAAACGACTCGAGCGGTGATAGAAAACGGCGGGCAGGTACTCGATTACATCGCCGAGCCGACTGGCGAGGGCGAGGCGCTGACCGAGTCGGGGCCGCCGCTGATACTCATGCCGACGACAGCCGGCACGGGCGCGGAGATTTCGCCCGTTGCGATCCTCTCTGTCGAGGATCAGGAGATCAAAGAGGGGATCTCGAGCAACCACATTCGAGCCGACGCGGCCGTCCTCGACCCGACGTTTACGACGACGTTGCCGCCGGAGATGACCGCAAAGACGGCGATGGATGCGCTGGGCCACGCCATTGAGGGCTATACGACCCATCCATTCGACAGCCTCCTACGGGCGTCCGATCCGGGCTCGCGGCCGGTCTACGCCGGGCGAACGGGACTCACCGAGATGTTCTCCGAAAAGGCGATCGACCTCCTCTCGAGTAACGTCCGGACGGCAGTCCACAACGGTGACGATCTCGAGGCTCGTTCGGCGATGCTCAAGGGGGCCTTATTCGGCGCGATCGCGGGGCTGACGGCTGGCGCGAGCCTCTGTCACGCGATGGCCTACCCCGTCGGCAACCGGTATCACACCTATCACGGCGAGACTATCGCCGTCCTCACGCCGGCGACAACGCTCGGCTACAACGTGGCCAGCGATCCGGAGCGATTCGTTGCAGTCGCCGAGATGCTCGGTGCCGAGACCGACGGACTGGGCACTCGCGAGGCTGCAGATCGAGCCAGACAGGAGTACGTCCGGCTCCAGCAGGATCTCAACGTCATCCCGAGCGGTCTCAACGACCTCGCTGGGATCACCGAGGAGGATATCGACTGGCTAGCGAGCCAAACCGTCGAAACTCAACAACGTCTGCTGCGCTGTAATCCGCGGCCGGTAACCGAAGACGACGCCGCCGACATCTTCCGGGACGCGCTGTACAACTGGGAGTGAGCCGAGCCGAAGGGGACCTTACGGGTGACTCGAGTCCCGCGCGGCCGCCATGAGGTTCTCGACGCGCTCGCGTGAGACTTGGTTCGTGGTTTCCCCGCCCGTTTTGAGCGCCGTGCCGACGACGACGCCGTCAGCACCCGCCTCGAGGCAGTCGCCGACCGTTTCGTTTGTGACGCCGCTGCCGACGAAGACAGGGATGCGCTTTGGCGTCGATGCTCGGTCCGCCAGCACGTCCGCGACTCGCTCGACGTCCTCGAGTGCGGTCTCGGCTCCAGTGCCGGGCCCGGAGACGATCACGCCGTCAGCCATGCCGCGCTCGACCGTCTCGAGTGCGGCCTGCTCGAGGCTCTGTTCGCCGACCGGCGTCGCGTGTTTGACGTGGACATCCGCGAGGACGGCGACGTCGGCCTCGAGCCGGTCGCGAAGCCGGAGCGTTTCGTGAGCCCGTCCCTCGAGGATGCCTTGATCGGTCGCTGCAGTGCCTACGTGGACGTTTACCCGGATGAAGTCGGCCTCGGTGGCCGCGGCGATCGACAGCGCCGCGTCGGCGTCGTTTCTGAGCACGTTGATGCCGAGCGGGACGTCCACGGTTCGCTGTAGCGCCGACGCCAGCGCGGTCATATCCGTGACGACGTGGTTCGGAACGTCTTCGGAGTAAAACGGCGCGTCGCCGAAGTTCTCGAGCACGATGCCGTCGACCCCGCCGGCCTCGAGTTGGCGGGCGTCCTCGAGCGCGCGAGTGCGGACGGCTTCGCGGTCGCCATCGAACCCCGGCGCGCCGGGAAGGGGTGGAAGGTGAACCATCCCGAGAACGGGTCGATCGGCGTCGAATCGGTCGCGGAGCGGCGTCGGTGTGAGCATAGCGGTGGTGTGGGCTCGAGCGAGATAAGTCCGCACGACAAGCGGACGGGCGACACGGGATTCGAGATCGTTCCTCAGCCAGTCGACGGCTCAGTCGACGACTGGCTGGCGTAAAACCGGGTTCGTGCGACCAACAGATATGCAAGGACGACGAGCGAGACGGCGACGAGTGGCACGTGGCTGAAACCAAAGACAGCCGCCCCGAGTGTCAGATTGAGCAGCAATACCGCGTACAGTACGACGGCTGCGATCCACCCCATCAACGACCTTCGCCAGAGCAGGTAGGCGACAGCGAGCCCTGCGATGCCCATGTAAAACGCGAACGATGGCGCAGAGAGACTCGCAACCAGTCGCTCGAGGCCGTACAGCACCGTCAGCAAAACGACAGCGAGCACGCCGGGAGGGCGGGTGAGCGCGGATCCTCCGTCCATAGCGAGAGAGACAACCGAGCACGGATAAATATGTAGTCCAACGTGAATCGAGTTAATCTCTAAAATAGATCTATAGAAACAACCTTATTCGTTGTGGATCAAATCTGTGGCGATGCCAGAACCGTCCCGGCGTTCGGTCCTCCAAGCACTCGGTGGCGTGGGTCTCGGTGTCGCAGCCTCGAGACAGCCACAGTGGCCAGGCTTTTTCGGCGGGTATATCGAGGCAGCGCCGCTCGAACCGCTGCTCGACGCCGACGAGCACGACGATCAGCTTCCGCCGGATGAGTTCGTGACTCCCCACGATGATGACCTGCTCGTCGGCCTCGACCCGCTCCACGCAGCACTGGAACGACCCGACGAGCACGTCACGCTCTCACGGCGGGAGTTTGGTGCCACGTTCACTGCCCTTGAGGAACTCCCAGTCTTCTACCCCCACCGTCACGAGGGACACGATCATCCGGCAGTCGCTCGTGGACTCTACAGCCGTGATCTCGAGTATACGTACCGGGTCCAACTCGTTCCCTGGTGTAGTGACGCGTGGTGGATTCGGACGCGAGGAACGCCCGAGGGATGGGCCAGCTGTCGCGAGCGATAACCGAGCCCGTGACTCCCCCACGGGTAGTCAGTAGTCAGCACCACGAACGGCTCCGCTCGAGCCTCGAGGCGGCAAGGCCGTCGCCGTCCACGACCGTTTTCCCTCCGCCGTCGAAACACCACGTGATGACTGACCTGTTTACGCCACTCGAGTTGCGCGACCTCGAGGTACCGAACCGGATCGCCGTCTCGCCGATGTGCCAGTACTCCTGTGAGCCCGATGGGCTCCCGACGGAGTGGCATCGCGTCCACCTCGGCAGCCGCGCCGTCGGCGGTGCTGGCATCGTCATGACCGAAGCGACCGCCGTCGAACCTCGCGGGCGGATCACGCCTCACGGTCTGGGTATCTGGAGCGACGAACACGCCGACGCACTCGAGCCGATCACCGCGTTCATCCGCGAGCAAGGCGGCGTGCCGGGGATTCAACTGGCCCACGCGGGCCACAAGGCGAGCAAGTGTCGCCCCTGGGACGGCAATCTCCCGATTCAGCCCGACGAGACCGACCCCGACGGCGCGTCGGGCTGGGAGGTACTCTCGCCGTCGCCCGATGCCTATCCACCGTTCGACGGCGATCGTCCGGCGATGAAACGAGCCGATATAGACGACATTCAGGGCGTGATCGACGCCTACCGGGCCGCGGCCGAGCGGTCGCTCGCAGCCGGCTTCGAGATTGCCGAGGTCCACGCGGCCCACGGCTACCTGCTCCACGAGTTCCTCTCACCCGTGACGAACCACCGGGAGGACGACTACGGCGGGAGCTTCGAGAACCGCACGCGCCTGCTCCGAGAAGTCGTCGACGCGGTCCGAGACGTCTGGCCCGAGGACAAGCCCATCTTCGTTCGCATTTCGGGTACCGACTGGCTCGAGGGGAGAGACGCGTGGGATATCGACCAGTCCGTTCGACTGGCCGACGACCTCGCCGACCGCGGCGTCGATCTGGTCGACGTCAGCTCGGGCGGGCTCCACCCCGACCAAGCGGTTCCCGGCGGGCCGAACTTCCAGGTGCCACTCGCCGAGGCGGTCCGCGAGGGTGCAGACGTTGCCGTCGGTGCGGTCGGCGGCGTCACCGAACCCGAACAGGCCGACGCCCTCGTTCGCAACGACCGCGCCGACGTCGTTCTCGTCGGGCGGGAGTTCCTCCGCGATCCGTACTTCGGACTCCACGCGTCCGACGACCTCGAGGACGGTCCAACAGCGTGGCCGGAACAGTACCGGCGGGCGGTTCAGTAACGCACTGATTGCTGGGCGACGCTCTCAGTCGTCGGTCCACTTGATCGAACAGCCCTGCGACGGCTGCCACTCGAGGTCGACCGATTCGCCTGCGAGCACCGCCTCGATCGCCTCCCGAATGTGGAAGCGTGTCGGCTCGTCGTCGGGATTGAGCGCGTCGTCGAGGCGGCCCTGATAGACCAGTTCGAAGCCGTCGTCTCGCGGCTCCGCCGCTCGATCGTCCGCGGCGCGTTGCGCCGCGCGTGCAAAGAGGAACGGGTCCGGCGTACAGACCGCGCCGTACGCGCGAGCGACCTCCTGGCTGGCGTCGCGCAGGTAGGCGTCGTACTGGATCGTGCCGTCCTCGACGTACTCGCGCATCGACTCGAGGGAGTCCTCGGGATACTCCTCGGCGTCGTTGGGGTTGATCCCGACGACGGCGACGTCGTCGTACTCGGCGGCCAACTCGTTTAACAGATCGATCTTCGCTTTCGCGTACGGGCAGTGATTACATGTGAAAATGATCAGCAGTGCCTCGGCGTCGGCGAACGACTCGAGGGAGTAGGTCTCGCCGTCTGCCCCCTCGAGGTCGAACGCGGGGGCCGCGTCGCCGGCCGCGAGTTCGGAGTCGGATTCTTTGAGTACCATAGTCGTCGGTTCCGGACCTGCGGTCTTAAGCGCCTCGCTGGTCCGTGGGCCCGAGCAACGGGTCGACCCAGCGGACGGTCAACACGACCTACATATTTGTACCCTCCGTGAGATCGATATCATATGCAAACGCTCGAGGTCACGGACGACCAGTACGCTGCCATCCAGTCGCTTCGCGAAGCGATCTCCGAGGACGTCGTCGGCGAGTACGGCTTCGTCCGCGAACGCGATGCCGTCCAGTTCCTGCTCGACAATCTCGACGACGACGCGGCTGTATCCGTCGAGACGACAGTCGAGTCCTCGGCGACCGACGACGTCGCTGCCTCGGTCGGGGCCGCAATCGAGGGCGAGACGGACCCCCACGCACTCGAGGAAGTCTCCTACGACGAGGACGATTCCATGACGGACGGCGACGAAGCCAGCGGCGGTGACGGGGAGTCGATGGGCGAGTTGAGAGGAGACCCGAACGCTGGCACGACCACTGTCGGTAGCGATGTCGACGGTGGCAACGGGACCGAACGCGACGCCACCGATGTCGACGATGACGGCAACGGCAGCGCCAGTGACAGCGACGATGCTGACGCTACCGAGACGGACGACGCGTCAGACGATTCGAGCGGTGACGCCGACGACGACGATATGTTGAACGAGATGATGAGCCTCCTCGAGACTCACGACGACAAGTGGGGTGAGGCCGCCTCGCCGGATTATCGCTACAGCGTCGACTTGCCCGACGGCACGACGGAACAGGTCCAGACGAAAGACGATGTCCGGGCGCTGTTGTTCAAAAACTATCGGTAGCGACGGGGCAGGGTCGTAGCTCGGCCACGATCGGTCACGGGTCCGGTCGTTCTGGACGAACGAACAACGGTAGAACTTTACTCACGCTTGCATTTCTGGGATGTATGAGCGAACGCGAGGTACTCGAGTTGCTTCGTGAGAACGCGCGTTATTCGACGGCAGATATCGCGCGAATGACCGGCCTCGACGAGTCCGAGGTCGAGACCACGATCGAGGAACTCGAGGCAGCAGGTGTGGTTCGTGGGTATCAGGCGGTCGTCGACTGGGACAAACTGGAAGACGAGCGCGTCCGCGCCGAAGTCGAGTTGAACGTCACGCTCGACCGCGAGACGGGCTATGCCGACATCGCAGAGCGCCTCGCACGGTTCCCCCAGGTCAAAGCTTTGCGGCTGGTCAGCGGCGACTACGACTTCGATATGGAAGTCGAGGGCGACTCCATCCGCGAAGTGTCCCAGTTCATCAGCGAGAAGGTCGCGCCCGTCCCCGAGATCACCCAGACGGTCACCCATTATGTGATGACCTCGTACAAGGAAAATGGGATCGAACTCGGTGACGGCGACGACGACGAACGGCTGTCTGTCTCACCCTGATTATGACGTTCGAACTGTCAGAACGCGTCCAGACGGTGCCGCCGTCGGGGATTCGTCGGTTCTTCGAGATCGCCGAAGAGCGCGACGACGTGATCTCGCTGGGTGTGGGCGAACCCGATTTCTCGACGCCGTGGGCGGCCCGCGACGCCGCGATCACCTCCCTAGAGCAGGGCAAAACGTCCTACACCGCGAACCGCGGGATGCGTGAACTCCGCGAGTCGATCGCCGATTACGTCGCCGACCGCTTCGAACTCGGCTACGACCCCGACGAGGAGATCATCGTCACCGCCGGCGCGAGCGAAGCCGTCGACCTCGCCTTCCGGGCGTTCGTCGACCCCGGCGACACGGTCGCTATCGCCCAACCGGCGTACATCTCCTACGAACCCGGCGTGATCTTCGCCGGCGGCGAAGTGCTGTCGGTCCCGACGACGGAGGAAGACGACTTCCGACTCACCGTCGAGGGCCTCGAGCAAGCAGGCGCGGACGAAGCCGACATGCTCGTGCTCTGTTACCCTAACAACCCGACGGGCGCGATCATGACCGAAGCCGACCTCGAGCCGATCGCCGAATTCGCCCGCGAGCACGACCTGCTGGTGCTCTCCGACGAGATCTACGCCGAACTCACCTACGACGGGAACGAGCACGTCTCGATCGCGACGCTCGAGGGAATGCGCGAGCGGACCATCGTCTTCAACGGCTTCTCGAAAGCCCACGCGATGACCGGGCTGCGACTGGGCTACGCGCTCGGCCCAGCCGAGGCGATCAACGCGATGAACAAGATCCACCAGTACACGATGCTGTCGGCCCCGACGACGGCCCAACACGCCGCACTCGAGGCGCTCGACTCCTGTGAGAACGACGTCGAGGCGATGGTCAACGAGTACGACCGCCGTCGCCAGTTCGTCCTCTCGCGGTTCCGCGAGATCGGGATGGACGTCTTCGAGGCGAAAGGCGCGTTCTACTGCTTCCCCGAAGTGCCCGAGGGCTTCACCGCAGAGGAGTTCGCCGAAGGGATCCTGCGTGAACAGGGCGTCGCGGTCGTCCCCGGCGACGTCTTCGGCGAGGGTGGTTCGGGTCACCTGCGGGTCTCCTATGCGACCGGACTCGACGACCTCCGAGAGGCGCTGGCCCGAATCGAGGCGTTCGTCGAGGACCACACGTAGTCTCGAGGACGGAATCGACGCACCGTCCGACGCGAGACACGAACTGTTTTCCTGCTTGCCCACACCTCCTCGGTATGGTCGAGTACCGTCCCATCCCCGACGAACGGGACGTCTTCCACGAGTACCGCAGCTATGCGTTCCGGCCGGAATCAGGGGTGCCGGCGTACGATCCCGACGAACACGAGACGCCGAGAGCAACGCTTGGCTCCCGCCGCGGGCTGTACGACCCCACTGCGGACGACACGGCCCCGCAGGCCGTCTGCCGACATTACTGGCTCGAGGCCCACGTTCGCGGTGATCTCCACCGAATCGCCGGGCTCGCATCGGTCGCGACGCCGCCGGAGTACCGCCACAGCGGGTACGTCCGTCGACTGCTCGCCAACTCGCTCGCGGAGTATCGCGACCGAGACGTTCGATTCTCGGTCTTGTGGCCGTTTCGCTATCGCTTCTATCGGCAGTACGGCTGGGAGACCAGCAACCGAATCGTCACCCACGAGTGTGCGCCGACGGCACTCGAGTTCGCGACTGACGCTGCCGACACCGAGGGAACGTTTCGTCGCCTCGAGGCCGACGAGTACGACCGGCTCGAACCGGCCTACGACGCACACACCGATCGATACGGCCTCGCCCTCGAGCGCGACGAACAGTGGTGGCGACGGCGCGTCTTCGCCGGCCACGACCGGGACCCGTTCGTCTACACCGTCGAACGCGACGGCGAAGGTCGTGGGTACCTCGTCTATACGATCGACGACGAACCGGCGGGACGGACGATGGCCGTCTCCGAACTTGTCGCCGTCGACCACGACGCCGTGCTGGCGTTGCTCGCGTTCTGCCATAGACACGACTCGCAGGTCGAGCGGGTTCGCTTGCGAGTGCCCGCAGACGTCCCGATTCGGGACCTCGCTCGAGATCCCGACGAGATCGACACCGTCGTCGAAGACGGCCCGATGGTGCGCATCGTCGACGTTGCCGAGACGCTGTCGGCCTGCTCGACTCCCACGCTCGAGACCGACGTGACGATCGCCGTCGACGATCCGCTGGCCGACTGGAACGACGGGACGTTCAGACTCGAGGGGACAGACGGGGGATCGGCGTGGACGCGACTGGCAGACGACACCGACTCGGAAAGCGTCGACATACGCCTCGGCATCGCTACCCTCTCACAACTCGCCGTTGGCTCTCGGTCGGCACCGAACCTCGAGCGAACGGGCCGGCTGACAGCCACGGATTCGACTGCCCTCGAGACGCTTGCGACCTGCTTCCCAGAAACAGATGTCTACCTCGGCGAGCATTTCTGAGGTACGTATCGATCACCTGTAAGGATAGTGCTGCACCCAGGGTCGCGCTCGCTCGAGTGCCCCCGCGGCAGCCAGCACGTCCGATTCGGCGTATCGCCGGCCGACGATCTGCAGTCCGACCGGAAGTCCGTCATCGGTGAGTCCAGCGGGAACCGATGCGGCCGGATGGCCTGTAAGGTTGAACACCCACGTAAGCATCGCGTCGGTCGGGATACCCGCAACGTCCTGTCCGTCGATTTCCGTCGGATAGCGATCGCGCAGGTGTTTGCCGTAGGGTGGGACGGTCAGCGTCGGCGTCACGAGGACGTCCGCGCCTTCGAGTGCCGTCTCGATCGCGTCGTAGGCGTCGACCCGCGGCCCGTTCGCGCGTCGTTCCTCGAGTGGCTCCACATCGGCCCCAAGCGCGATGGTCGAACGAACCGTCTCCTCGACGTCGGTTTTCTCGAAGTCGATGCCGTATGCCTCCTCGACTCGGCTCGCGACCGCCGCGAAGTAACCGCCGACCTGCGTGTAGTAGGCCCGGCGAAGCACGTCGACGTCGGGGAGGGGGACGTCGACTGGCTCGACCGTCGCGCCGGCAGCCGCGAGGTCGTCGACGGCCGCCCCGACCGTCTCGCGGACGACGGGATCGACGGGCTGGAGGTCCAAGTCCGGGCTGTACGCGACCGACAACTCGTCGGCTGGTCGAGCGACGGCTTCGAGGACGTCGTCATCACCGCGGGGGACACTCAGCGGGTCGCGATGGTCCGGGCCGGCCATGATCTCGAAGCCGAGTGCGACGTCCGCGGCGCTGCGGGCGATGGGGCCGCCGACCATGAACGGCGAGTGGCTGTCGAACGAGTCGAGTCGTGAGTTCGACGGGATTCGCCCGAACGAGGGTTTGAGCCCGATGACGTTACAACACGACGCCGGAACTCGCAGCGAGCCGCCGATATCCGAGCCGGTCGCGAGTCGTGCGAGGCCGGCGGCGACTGCCGCCGCCGACCCACCGGAGGAGCCACCCGCCGATCGTTCCGGATCGAACGGCGTCGCCGTCGCGCCGACGAGCCGGTTGTCGGTCTTGATCGTGTGGGCCAGCGCCGGCGTGTTGGTCGTGCCGACGATCACCGCGCCGGCGGCCTCGAGGCGTTCGACGGTGATCGAATCCTCCGTCGCCACGTTCTCGGACAGGGCGGCGAGTCCGAGCGTGTTTCGAACGCCAGCCTTGCGATCCTGGAGGTCTTTGATCGCGACCGGGACGCCATGGAGCGGGCCGAGGTCCTCGCCCGCAGCGGCCGCGCGGTCGGCCTCGCGGGCTCGCTCCCGAGCGGCTTCCTCGAGCACCGTGACGTAGGCGTTCAACTCCTCCGTAGCCGCGATTCGATCGAGGACGTCGTCGACGACGGCTACCGACGACGTCTCGCCGTCACGGATCATCGTCGCCAGATCACGTACGGATTCAGTGGTACCGTTAGTCATGCTGAGTGTAACCACAGCTTACATAATAAAGTCAGGGACAGCCACGTGATCGCGAGTACGGGTGTGTGATCAGACGACGTTTCGTTCCCCTCGAGCCGACGGCGTCTCGAATCGGTCGCTCGAGAGCGCCGTCGGATCGACCAGCGACACCTCGCCGTCGGTGACGAGTTCAGCGACGAGCGTCCCGGTGGCAGGGGCGTGCTGAAAGCCGTGGCCCGAGAAGCCGGCTGCGGTAACGAAGCCCGGAACCGTCTCCTCGACGATCGCAGTGTCGTCCGGCGTCACCGCATACAGGCCCGCCCAGCCGCGCTTGATCGCCGACTCGGGGCCGAAGTACGTCGTCCAGTCGACGGCGGCCTCGAGGGTCTCGACGGCCCAGGGAAACGCCATCGACCGGTCGTAGCCGTCGGGATCGCAGGCGGGATCGGAGTCGCCGACGTGGCCGCCGACCAGCGCGTCACCGTCGCGATCTGGCCGGAAGTACGTGCCGCTCTCGAGGTCGATCGTCAGCGGATCGGTCTCGGGGACTGGCTGATCGGGGCCGACGACGGCTATCTGACGGTGCTTCGGGGTGATCGGGAGCGAGCAGTCGGCCATCGCCGCAACCTCGCCGGCCCACGGTCCTGCGGCGTTGACCACGAACTCGGCCTCGAGCCGACCGTCAGGCGTCTCGACGCCGGTTACCCGACCGGCGTCCGTTCGGAGCACGTCCACGATCGGTGTCTGTGTCCGAACGTCGACGCCCTCGTCGGCTGCTGCCTGCGCATAGCCCTGCAACGCGAGGTGTGGGTCGGCGACGCCGTCCGTCGGGGAGTACGTCGCCGCGACGAACTGCTCGTGATCGACCCCGGAACAGTGGTCCTGTATCGCGTCGGGTTCGAGTACTTCGCTCGGAACGCCGCGGTCGTTCTGCATGGCGACCGCCTCTTCGAACCGCGCCGCAGCCGCCTCGCTTCGGGCGAGAAAGAGATACCCTGTTCGCCGGTAGTCGATGTCGATGCCGAAGCGCTCGTCGAACGTGTCCCAGACACGCATGCTCTCGAGGGATAACTCGACGTTGATCGGCGTCGAAAACTGTGCTCGAATGCCGCCCGCAGCCCGTTCTGTGCTCCCCGAACCGAGCGAATTCTGCTCGCAGACGACGACGTCGACGCCGCGAGTGGCGAGTTCGTACGCACTCGCCATCCCGACGATGCCGCCGCCGATCACGATTACTGTCATGTTATGTCGAATCACACGTTCGTGGATAAGCGTTCGGTCGAGTCTCGAAAGCGGCGGCAAACAGTCCGGAGGACGTCGCTAGTGACTCTTCGAGCACCAGTCGATCCGCAACGAGTCCGGTTCGGTCGACGACGGTCCGACGACTAAAGTAGCCGACCGAGTATGTGCGTGTATGGTTCGCGTCCTTTCCGACGACGACGTCGCGTCAGTGCTCGATCTCGAGGCGCTGTTGCCGGTCGTCGCCGACGCGTTCGAGCAGCAGCGAGCGGGCGCGGTCGAACGTCCCGAACGACCTCATTATCCGATCGGAGCGGGCCTCGATCCCGAGACGCCCGAGGAGCCGACCGGCACCGGGCTCTGTATGCCCGCGTACATCCACGGCAACGCCTACGCCGCGACGAAACTCGTCACCGTCTGCGAGGACAACCTCGATCGTGGACTGCCGACAGTGACTGCACAGCTCTCCCTTGCCGACGCCGAAACCGGCCAGCCGGTCGGCTACCTCGCAGGGAACCGGATTACCAGCGCCCGAACGGGCTGTATCGGCGGCCTCGCGGCTCGCGAACTCGCGGTCGACGGCGACCTCGAGTTGGCAGTGATCGGCGCGGGCACGCAGGCGCGCTGGCAGACGCGGGCGATCGCCGCCGCTGTCGGCGTCGACCGACTCGCGTCGATTCGGGTCTACTCGCCCAGCGACTCCCGCCTCGAGTGTGCCCGCGACCTCGAGTCGGAACTCGGCGTGTCGGTCACGCCGGTTTCGAGTCCGCGCGAGGCCGTCACGGACGCCTCGGTCGTCGTCACGACGACGACGAGCACGGAACCCGTCTTCTCGGGAGAGGACCTCGCCGACGGGGCGCTCGTGATCGCCGTCGGCGCGTACACGGCCACAATGCGCGAACTGGACGACACGACGATCGAGCGGGCGGCTCGAATTATCGCCGACGTGCCCGACGAAGCGCTCGAGACGGGTGATCTCCGGACTCACGACGACTTCGAGGTGCGCTCGTTCGGCGACGTGCTGGCCGATGGCGACGGTCGCCAGTCTTCGGACGAGATCGTCGTCCTCGAGAGCGTGGGCACTGCCGCTCTGGATGCTGCAACCGCCGAATTCGTCTTCGATCGAGCCGAGGCAGACGACCTCGGAACGACGGTTTCGATCTGAAGCGCGGGCTCGAGTCCGACAGAGAGACGAGTTGCGGTGGCCCCCGCAATCGATGGCGAGGCCAGTGACATGATCTCGAACGGCACTGGAGCGTGCGGCCACGACACTGAAATAGTCGCTGCTCAAAGTAGGGCTCGAGTAGTTAGCGATGAGTGATCCGGCACTGCGAACCGAGGGCCTTCGTTCCACGGACAGTATGCCACTGGTCTCGAGTCAGGACGGAGAGACAGCATGATGTCGGTTCGCTCCGTCCCGCTCGTCGACCGCGTCACGGACGCCTTCTTCGCACTCGATACGGACTTCCGGTTTACGTACCTCAACGAGCGCGCCGAAACGTTGCTGAAACGTTCGCGGGCGGACCTGATCGGCCGCGTGATGTGGGACGAGTTCCCCCAGACCGTCGAAACGCAGTTTCCCGATAGCTTCCATCGCGCGATGGACGAACAGGTTCCGGTTTCGTTCGAGGTCTATCACGCACAGTTAGAAACCTGGTTCGAAGCTCGCGCCTACCCCTCCGAGACCGGCCTCTCGGTCTACATGCGCGACGTTACCGAACGAAAGTCACAGGAGACGACGCTCGCCCAGCACGCGGCCGTCGTTGAGGCCGTCTACGACGCCATCCTCACGCTCGGTCGCAACCGAGAGATCGTCACCGTCAACAGCGCCATCGAAGACTTGCTCGGAGCCGATCGCTCTGACCTCATCGGCGAGCACGTCGAAACGCTGACCCAGCAAGCGGGTATTTCCGACGACGACGCCGTCGCCATTGGCCGTGCGATCACCGACGTCGACGTCGGCAACGCCACCAGACGTCAACTCGAGGTGGCGTTTACCGCCGCAGACGGGAGCGATCGGATCGGCGAGTTTCGGTTCGTGCCGATCGAAGACGACCACGCAACCGTCGCTGCCGTCATCCGGGACGTCACCGACCGCCACGAGTACGAACGCGTCGTCACGTCGCTGCACGAAGTCACGCGATGGCTTCTCGAGTCCGACGATCCCGAAGAGATCTGTGCGGTCGCCGTCCACGCCGGCAGCGACCTGCTCGATCTCCCAATCAGCGGCGTCTGGTTGCTCGACGACGAGCAGGGGTATCTCGATCCTGTCGCCGGCACCGCCGGCGCACACGAGGAGCTCGGCGGGCTCCCCCGATTTTATCCCGGCGAGGGGCTCGTCTGGGACGTCTTCGAGGGCGGTTCGGTGGACCGGTTCGACGACCTCGAGGACGTCTCGGACCTCTATAACCCCGACACGCCGATCCGCTCGGAGATCATCGCCCCCATCGGCACCCACGGCGTGCTCATGACGGGCTCGATCGAGGCCAATCGGTTCGACGAGACCGACGTCGATCTCGTCTCGATCCTCGTCGAGAACACCCGTGCGGCGCTCGACCGAGCGACCCGAGAGCAGGTGCTCCGGGACCGGACGGCCGAACTCGAGCACCGGACCGAGCGACTCGAGTCGGTCGCCGAGATCCTCTCGAACGATCTCAAACAACAGCTGTCGGCCGTCGCAGACGCGCTCGACGAGGAGTCCGACAGCGAGTGGGAGTTTCCACTCGCGGAGGACTCGGTCGACGCCACGCTCGACCGGGCCGAAGGGCTCGTCGACGATATCCGTGAGTTCGCCCGAAACGCCTCGGCCGTCGGGCAGCGCTGTCGGCTCGATCTCGAGACGGCGATCGACGACGCACTCGAGCAGTCACGACTCGATGGGGACCGCGATCACGTCATCGTCGAGCAGTCGGCGACGCTTCGGGCCGACGCGGAGCGATTCGGTCGCCTGCTCGAGACGGTGTTCGACGACGCGACGGCCCGCGCCGACGGCCCGGTGACGATTCAGGTCGGCGTCGTCGGCCTCGATGACTCGGATCGCTCTCGAGGGCTGTTTATCCGGGACGACGCCGTCACCCTCCCGCCGGCGGCACGGGATCGCGAGCCGGAGTCACCCATCGAGCCCGTTTGCGGCGGGGAGCCGACCGCCACCGACGGGCTAGGGCTGACGCTCGTCAAGGCGATCGCCGAAGCCCACGACTGGACGTTCACGATCGACCCCGGTGACACCGGCGGGACGCGCCTCGAACTTCGTGACATGACGACGCTCGAAAAACGCTCGTGAGGCGGTTACGAGATGGACTCGCTCGCGAGATCCTGATAGAGCCGCCGGTAGCCTCCCTGTTCTAAGAGTTCGGTCATCGTCTCGTCGAGTCGGACGCGACACAGCGCGAGGCGGTCTTGCAATTGCGCGTACTCGTCGCTCGATTTGCGTTCCGCCTCGGTCGTCTCGGCATCGAGTACGGCTTTCGTCGAGGCGAGCGAAAAATACTCTTGGAGCTGTTCGTCGTAACTCGTTCGCAACACGAGGTGTTCGACGATCCGGCGCAGTTCGTCTTTCGAGGCCGGTTTGACGAGATAGTCGTCGAATCCCATCCCGATGACATCGAAATCCGGTTCGACGGCGGAGACCATCGCCACGCGACACGCGAGGTCGCGCTCGCGAACGGTACTGAGGACTGTCTCGCCCGAGAGCCCGGGCATCCGCCGGTCGAGCAGGACGATGTCGATTGTTTCGTCGATGGCGTCGAGCGCCCGCTCGCCAGTCGATACCGTCTCGACGTCGTAGCTGCCCTCGAGCCAGGCGGCATACAGGCGTGCGAGGTCGGGTTCGTCTTCGACGATCAGGACGGACGGGGTCTCGGTGGTCATTGCAAAGCTCCCTCCAAGAGTGGTTCGTTTCTCGAATTGTCTCGATAGTATATCAAAATATCGGGCACTCGGCTCGCGTCGGCTCGAGTAGTGCCACCGCGAACGGCGCTTATACTGCCGGACAAAACGAGTCACGCACCGATCGCACGCGAACGCTCGTCGACTTCGCCGACGAGCCGTGAGACGCGATCGGGCGTTTACTGACTGTTGTCCGACAGTATTACTCGAGGCCGTCTTCGATGGTCGAGCGGTGAGCGTCGATCGTCGCGGCGTCGGCCGCGATCGTCGCCGAACCGACTTCGATCGTCAGTTCGCCGTCGTCGGTCGCCGTCCCGAGTTCGACGACCGGGGCGACGCCGTCGAACGCCGCTGCAACGGCGTCGGGCGAGTCGGTCTGGATCACGACCCGACCCGGCTGTTCGTGGAAGAGCGCGGCCGCGGCCGTCTCGTCGTCGGCAGGGATCGAGACCTCGAGGCCGGCATCCTCGGTGACCATCTCGGCGAGGGTGACGGCGAGGCCGCCGTGGCTGACGTCGTGAACGGCGAGCGTCGACTCGTCGTTGGCCACGTCGGCCAGCGTTTCGATGACGGCGGCGGGGTCGGCCGGCAGTTCGGGGAACCCGTCACTGCCGTCGAACTGGGTGAGGTACTCCGAGCCACCGAGTCGGAGGTCGCCGGCCTCGAGACCGACGTCGCCGACGAGCAACAGCGTGCCCTCAGATTCGACCGACAGCGGCGGTGCGTCGTAGCCGTCTTTCGTCCCGACCATCGCCAGCGTCGGCGTCGGCGGGATCGGTCCGGCGACAGAGTCGTTGTACAGCGAGACGTTCCCGCCGACGACCGGCGTCGACAGCGTCGAGCACATCTCCGCGAGCCCGTCGACGGCACTCTTGAAGCCGCCGTAGACGTCCGGTTTCTCTGGGTTGCCGCCGTTGAGACAGTCGACGGCTGCAAGCGGCGTCGCGCCTTTGGCTGCGATATTCGTCGCATTCTCGAGGGCGATCGCTTTGGCCCCGACGTAGGGTGCGGCGGCGGTCCAGTTCGGTGCCGCACCGGAGGAGATGGCGAGTCCCTGCCCGATCTCGCGGCTATCGCCGCTCGATTTATCCGCGGAGCGTGGCTCCGCGCTCGCTTCTCGGACAGCGATAATCGCCGCGTCGTCGCCCGGCCCGACGCTCGTTCGGACGCCGACCTCGTGGTCGTACTGTCGGTAGACCCACCGTTTCGAGGCCGTGTTCGGACTCGAGACGACCGTCTCGAACGCCGCCTCGAGGTCGACTTCGGGCAGATCGGTCTCGGGCTGGTCGACGGGCTCGCTCTCGAGATCGTTCATCGGCGCGCCCTCGCCGAGGAAGTAGGCGTCGACGTCGACGACCGTCTCGCCCTCGAACGTGCAGGTGTAGTTCTTCTCGGTGACCTCGCCGATGACCGAACAGCCCAGATCGAAGCGCTCGGCAATTTCGCGGACGCGGTCGACGTTGTCGGGTTCGACTTCGTAACACATCCGCTCTTGAGATTCGGCCAGCAGGATCTCGAGGGCGTTCATGTTCGGCTCGCGCTGGTGGACGCGCTCGAGTTCGATGTGCGCCCCGAGTCCGCCTTTGGCGACCAGTTCGCTCGAGGCACCGCCGAGGCCGGCGGCACCGAGGTCGCGGGCGGATTCGATCAGTTGCTCTTCGACGAGCTGTTCGTTGGCCTCGATCAGCAGCTTCTCGGCGTAGGGGTCGCCGACCTGGACGGCCGGTCGGTCCTCGGTTTCGGCGTCCTCTGCGAGGTCCTCGCTGGCGAAACTCGCACCACCGAGGCCGTCGCGGCCGGTGCCGTTGCCGACGAGCACCAGCTTGTTGCCCGGCTCCTGTGCGACGGCGGTGACGAGTCGCTCCTCGTCGGTGAGCCCGACACAGGCGACGTTCACCAGCGGGTTGCCCTCGTAGTCGGGGTGGAAGTCGACGCTGCCCGCGACCGTGGGGACGCCGATACAGTTGCCATAGTGGCTGATCCCTTCGACCACGCCCTCGAACAGATACTTGGAGTGTTCGCGGTCGAACTCGCCGAAGTACAGCGAGTCCGCGAGCGCGATCGGGTACGCACCCATCGAGAGAGTGTCGCGGACGATCCCGCCGACGCCCGTCGCAGCCCCGTCGAACGGGTCGACGTAGGAGGGGTGGTTGTGGCTCTCGATCCCCATCGTGATGTACGTGCTCGCACCGTCTTCGTCCTCGTCTCCGGGCAGGGCGACGACCGCCGCGTCGTCACCCGGTCCGATAACGACCTGCTCGCCCTCGCTGTCGAACGCGGAGAGCAGCGGTCTCGAGGAGCGGTACGCGCAGTGTTCGCTCCAGAGGTTCTCGAACAGCGCCGCCTCCGCCGGCGTCGGCTCTCGCCCCAGCTCGGATACGACGAGTTCACGGTCCGAATCGGCAAGACTCATTCATGTCGGTGATGGAAGTCGGGTAGTAAAGGGGTTTCTATATACACGTTCGTGTATCGTTTCTGTGACCAGAATGGTGTGAGATACCGAATCACAGACCACGTATCGCTCGCGAGTGGGTCGAGATCGTGCCCGGAGGCCCACAACTTGCGGCTCGAACCGCTCTGGACCGACTGAGACACAACTGGCGAGGAGCCCGACGTCGTCGACTCGCGTTCGTTCAGATCAGACGGTGGTTGTCACTGTATTCTAACACACCCACACGGCGGGCTCTAAGTGTATCGGCACTGACCGCAAGGAGTCCGTCTCAGTGCTCGAGTTCGGCTTCGTCGAGCCACGAGCCGGCCCAGCACTCGATTTCGTCGAAGACGGGCTTGAGGGATTCGCCTTTCGAGGTCAGACTGTAGTAGGTCGCAATCGGGGCGTCTTCCTCGATGCGGCGCTCGACGAAGCCCATTTCGCCGAGGTCGTCGAGAACGCGCGAGAGGGTGCGCGCGTTCGCGCCGGTCGAGCGCTTGAGTTCGTTAAAACGCTGTTCGCCGGCCAGCAGTTCGTGGAGGACGGCCAGACGCCACTGGGAGCCGATTTGCTCGAGGGACTGGATTACGGGGCAGGCTCCGGCGTTCTGGTCGCGGGGTTCCGTCTGTGGAGATGACATTGTGGCGCTCTACACGCGGCTACGCCGTCGACGAGTTTAGCAGTTCGGGTTCGAACCAGCTAACACGGCGTTAGTAGTGTCAGCCCACAGATTAATGCGCCGACGGCGGCCCTACTCGGCCCCGAGCGCCGACTCGAGTGACTCGAGGGCGCGAAGCGAGACGGGAGCGGCCCCGACGGCGTGGGGTGGGAGTTCGACGGCGACCCGGCAGCGCGATTCCTCTAGGGCGTCGACTCGATAGGCTCCAGATGGCATTCCGCTGAGGTGCCACCGCCAGCGGCGATCCGACCGCGAGCAGTCGGTGATCCGAAACGGTAGCCAGACGCCGGAGACGCGAATGCGTCCGGTCGTGCCGGTCTGGACCCGTCGGTCGGTGGCTTCGACGCCGTTGACGAGCGGCATCCAGTCCGGCCACCTGGTCGTGTCTGCCAGCAGTTCCCAAGCGTCGTCTGCGGGCACCGACAGGACGTGTGAGGCCTCAAGGCGGCGACCGTCAGGCGTGTGTGCGGTCTGGAGGCGGGTCATGTGCACTGACTGCTACGTGGGCCGTGGATATGAGGGTTCCACCGTCTGCACGCGTTGGGTCGCTCGGACGAATGAGTGCCGTGGGCGGTCGGTCACCACGTACTGTTTTTTGACCGGCGTGCGTCCCTCCTGTATGGAGTACACGACACTCGGTTCGACCGGGATGGAAGTCAGTCGGCTCTGTCTGGGCTGTATGAGCTTCGGCTCGAGCGACTGGCGCGAGTGGGTCTTGGAAGACGACGAGAGCAAAGCGATCATCGAGCGGGCGATCGACCTTGGCATCAACTTCTTCGATACGGCGAACATGTACTCGAAGGGCGAATCCGAGCGGATCCTGGGCGAGGCCCTCGAGGGCCACCGCGAGTCGTCGGTCGTCGCGACGAAAGGCTACTTCCAGATGCGCGAGGACGATCCGAACTCGGGTGGGCTCTCCCGAAAGGCGATCGAACAGGAGCTCGCCGCGAGCCGCGAGCGGTTGGGCATGGACACCATCGACCTCTACCAGATCCATCGATGGGACGACGAGACCCCGATCGAGACGACGCTTCGGGCGCTCGACGACGCCGTTCGACGGGGCCACGTCCGCCACATCGGGGCCTCGTCGATGTGGGCCCACCAGTTCGCCGAATCGCTCCACACGAGCGAGCTGCTGGACCTCGAGTGGTTCGTCACGATGCAAAACCACTACAACCTCGTCTACCGCGAGGAGGAACGCGAGATGCTGCCCCTCTGTGAGAAGGAGGGTATCGGCGTCATGCCGTGGTCGCCGTTGGCTCGAGGCTATCTCACCCGGCCCCACGAGGAGATCGACGCCACGACGCGCGGTGAGACGGAAGAACACATGTACGACCACCCGTACCGTGACGGTGGCGGTCAAGAGATCAACGACCGCGTCGCGGAGGTCGCCGCCGACAAGGGCGTGACGATGGCCCAGATTTCGCTGGCCTGGCTGCTCCACAAGGAGTGGGTCGACGCACCCATCATCGGCACGACGAGCGTCGAACACTTAGAGCAGGCCGTCGAGGCGCTCGAGCTCTCGCTGTCGGCGTCAGAGTTGGCCTACCTCGAGGAACCCTACGAGCCGGTCGTGGTCTCGGGCCACGAGTAGCGTCGCACGACTTTTTCGGTCGAGCGTTCGGACGGAACGCGAGCGCCAGCACTCGAGCGAGCGACGACATCGTTTCGATTCCTGAATACAATATTTGCCGTACGTAAACCAAATATGGTTTATAGAGAGTGGAATTCGGGGAAAGCATAATTAGAGTTCGTTTACAACGGATCGAACACCGACGACCGGAGCCGCCGTTCGACCGATCGCAACGCCGGCGTTCCGGCCACCGATGTCATCCAGGATAATGCCACACACGAGATTCCATTCGCCACCGGCGACCGCAGAGCGCGCGAGCGAGCAGTCCCCGTCCGGACGAACCGAAAACCGATCGACGGAGTACACGGCAACCACGACCTGTCCCGAGTGTGACGGCCGGCTAATCGTCGCGGACGACCAGACACACTGTGGAGACTGCGGCCTCGTCATCGACGAGAATCGCATCGACCGCGGCCCGGAGTGGCGCGCGTTCGACGCTGCCGAGAAAGACGAGAAATCCCGCGTCGGAGCCCCGACCACGAACATGCTGCACGATCGCGGCCTCTCGACGACGATCGACTGGCGGAACAAAGACGGCTACGGGAGCACCCTCTCGGCCCGAAAACGCCGCCAGTTCCAGCGCCTTCGCACTTGGGACGAGCGCTTCCGGATGCGCGACGCGAGCGATCGGAACCTGAAACACGCCCTCGGCGAGATCGACCGCATGGCGAGCGCGCTCGGCATTCCGGACGCCGCCTGCGAGACGGCGAGCGTCATCTATCGCCGCGCCCTCGAGGAAGACCTGTTGCCCGGCCGGTCGATCGAGGGGATGGCGACGGCCGCGCTGAACGCTGCGGTCCGACAGGCGGGCGTCCCGCGGTCGATCGACGAACTCGCGACCGTCAGCCGGATCGACTACCTTGAGGCCGCCCGCGCGTACCGGTATCTCGTCCGGGAACTCGAGCTCCCGATGGCACCGCCGGACCCGCTCGAGTACCTCCCACGGTACGCCTCGACGCTCGAGATCCCCTCGGAGACGGAACGGCGCGCCCACGAACTGCTCGAGGGGGCGATGGAGTCGGGGCTACACAGCGGCAAACACCCGGTCGGCCTCGCCGCGGCAGCGATCTATGCGGCCGGGCGGCTGACGGGCGTGGATCTCACGCAGGACGACGTCTCGGACGCCGCCGACGTCAGCAAGGTGACGATCCGCAACCGGTATCAGGAACTGCTCGAGCACGAACTCGAGGGCCCCGATTGACGAACGAAGCACGCACTGCTGGGTTTCGCCATGCGGTTTTTCACGTTCGCTCTATGTGTCGTAATCGAGCGGAACGCGACAGCCCAGCCTAGCCGCGCCCGCCGGCCAACTGCGCCGCCTCCGGCCGAGAGCGCAGCCGGAGCATCGCTAGCGTGCCGATCAGTGGCCCGATCGCAAGCGGGACGAACGCCCACTGCCAGCCCACGGCGCGCTGGACGATGGGAATCAGCTGGATAGAGCCGATGGTGATGAGAAAGCCGATGGCCGTCTGGAGGGTGAGTGCAGAGCCGACGTAGCTGTCGTCGGCGAGTTCCGAGACCGCCGTGGAGAACTGTGCGGAGTCAGCGACGATGAAAAAGCCCCAGATAAGGACGAACGGTGCGGTCACGGCCAGCGACGAGCCGTAGACCACACCGGCGAGCAGACACGCAGTTCCGGAGACGATCATCGACGCGCTCGTGACGATCGATCGACCCACGCGATCCGCGGCCGAACCGGCGAGCCACGCGCCGACGCCGCCGATGGCGATCGTCCCGAACGCGAGCAGGGCCGCCAGTCGCTCGGGGTTTGCCGTGTCGCTGGCCTCGAGGCTGGCGAGGAGGTAGACTGGAATCCACGTCCAGACCGCGTAGAGTTCCCACATGTGGCCGAAGTAGCCGGTGTTCGCAAGGACGACACCGCGATCGGAGACGATCCGACGAATCGCGCTCGGATCGAAGGGAGCCGTCTCGGGCTGGTGCGGGCCGTCCTCGTACGCCAGCGCGAGGAGGCCGCCGACGGCTGCGATGGCGGCCGTGCCGTAGAGGACGAGTCGTGGCTGGCCGATCCCGCCGACGGCCCGAAGCAGGTGTGGCGAGGCCGAACCGACGGTGAGCGCGCCGACGAGGACGCCGATCGCGAGCCCGCGCCCTTTGACGAACCACGAAGCCATCATCTTCATTCCCGTCGGATAGACGCCGGCGAGGGCAACGCCGGTGAGAAATCGGAGGCCGATCGCCGGAAGTCCGCTCTCGACGACGCCAGCGATCAGCGCCGTCGCCGCCGCACCGACGAACGCACTCCCCGCAAAGAGGTACCGTGGGCGAACGACGTCAGCGATGGTAAGCGAGGCCGACAGTAACGCGCCGACGACGAACCCGAACTGGACGGCGTTGGTCAGCCACGCCGTCTGGGCGGGCGTGAGATCCCACAGGTCGGCCAGTTCCGGCCCGACGGCGGTCCCGCTGAACCACAACGTCATCGCGAACAGTTCGGCGATCCCGATCAGCACGAGCGTGCGCCACTTGGTACCAGTAACCGCAACCATTGCCGAATCATACAACGGATCGCTGATATAAATAGCGTGGCCCACGACTCGAGAGCCGTCACGGCTCTGATCGCCGAGAATCCTACGCACTCGGCTGGTCGACTCCACTCGAGATGGACCGATCGCCGCTTATGAGAACCGGGAAGCGATGTCCGCTTCGGTGATGATGCCGACCGTCTCGCCGGCTTCGGTGATCATCACGGCTTTGTAGTGCTCGAGGAGGTTGCTGATCTCGTCTAAGGTCGCGTCTTTCGACACCGTCGGGAAGCTCTCGCTCATGTGCTCTTCGATCGGTTCGTCTCGAGCTTCGGCGTCGAGGTGGACGAGGTCGCTCTGGCTGATCGAGCCGACAGGAATACCATCTTGGATGACTGCCAGTTGGGAGTAGGCTTCCTCCTCCATCTTTCGAGCAGCTTCCTTGACGGGGTCGTCAGGCGAGACGTTGACGACGGCCTCGTTCATCAGGTCCTCGGCGCGGACGACGTCGCTTTCGGCCTTCTCGAGCGCGTTGACGATTCGCCGGAGCGTCGACAGTCGCGGGTCGACGTCGCCGCCTTCGATGCGGGCGATCAGTGGCTGGGAGACGTCGGCCGTATCGGCGAGTTCGCTTTGCGTGAGCCCGAGTTCGGTTCGGCGCTGACGGAGATCCGCGGGCGTCGGGAGTTCCATACAGTACAATAACTAAGGGTTATAGAAAATGCTTTGGGTCGACCCCTGTTTCGCCGTCAGCGACGTCGCGCAGACGCGCGGCGTCGTTAGTCTTCGTCGGGCACTTCGATGACTTCCACGACGGACAGCGGAACGTCTCGCAACGCGCCGCCGACTTCGCTCTTTGCGATCCGGGAGGCGTGTTCCTCGCCGTCGGCGTTGAACACTTCCATCTCGAGAGCGAGACCGACGAGTGCGGTGTCGGCTGCGATAAAGGCAGAGTCGAAGGGTTCCCCACAGGCCGGACAGCCCGTCGCACCGACCTCGACTTCGACGTAGTCCATGTCTTGGCTGTTGAGTCGTTTCCCGGCTTCGCTGACGGCGACGCCGATCGCGTCGTCGATCGCTTCGACGTCACGAACGAGCCATGCCGCTTCCATCGCGACGATATAATTGGTCATATGTCGTGGTGGGCCCGAGGGGTCTCTTGTCTTGCGGTTCGTCGCTCGGAACGAGTCGACCCCGAATCGGAGCGAACGGCCCGCACTGCGTCGGTTAGACTGGACAATCGACGTGAGTGGCTGTTCGTCCGTATCGTCTCCCGGGCGGAACGGTCCGACTGCCGAGTTCGGCGCGCCCGCAGTGCGCACGTGAACCGGATAATGCTCATAAGTTACGAGAATTGTGCGGGTCGATTGTCGCCAGCATAGCCGGATCTCGCCCCGAAATCCAACTCAAATGCACAGAATACAAGCTAAGTTTAATCGCATGACTGCGGCGACCTCGTTCGGTCACAACGATCGTTATGGATTTCCAGTCTCAGTAATGTTTATATATCACCTCCGTCTGAGCCAGAGTGAACGCTGATGATATCCCGCGTGTACCACGCGACCCTGTTCGCACTGTACCAACTGTGCATCGTGATCGGTATCGTCGCGATGCCGCTCGCACTCGCCGCCCGCCAGGCAGGGGTTAGCCTGCCGATCCACCGCGTCCTCGAGAACGTCGAGGAGGCCTACGAAGCCAGCCACGCTCGAATGAAGTAATCACGCCGGGAACGACGACGCTGTACCGAACCGTTTCTATCGCCCACTCACACTGTGAGTGAACACTGGGTATCGAGTGTTCGAAGCGAAAAAAGCGGAAACCGCCGTGGTGACCGCCGGTGTTTTATACCGTGCCGGTCGTAACGTTCGGTCAATGCGAGCACCTCAACATAACTCGGACTTCTCCCGCACCGTCGACCAGTTGGCCGACGATCCGAACCCCTACGAGCCCGAAATCGGCTCGCTGCCACAGAACGAACTCACGCGTGCCGACCTCGACAACGTCAACAAGACCGGGACGACCACGATCGGCATCTCGACGGCCGACGGCGTCGTCATCGCGACGGACATGCGTGCCAGCCTCGGCGGCCGGTTCGTCTCGAACAAGAACGTCCAGAAGGTCGAACAGATCCACCCAACCGGTGCCCTGACGCTGGTCGGCAGCGTCGGTGGCGCACAGTCGTTCATCTCGAGTCTCCGCGCCGAGGTCAACCTCTACGAGGCTCGCCGTGGCGAGACCATGAGCATCGACGCACTGGCGACGCTCGCGGGCAACTTCGCCCGCGGCGGCCCGTTCTTCGCCATCCACCCGATCCTGGGCGGTGTCGACGACGACGGCAGTCACGTCTACAGCATCGACCCCGCCGGCGGCGTCATGGAAGACGACTACACCGTCACCGGTTCCGGGATGCAACTCGCCTACGGTCACTTAGAGCAGGCCTACGAGGACGACATGTCCAACGAGGAAGCGAAGACGGTCGCCGCTCGCGGCATCAAATCGGCTGTCGAGCGTGACACCGGCTCCGGGAACGGTGTCTTCCTCTGTGAGATCACCGACGAGGGCGTCGACATTCACGGCCACCACGACTTCGACGAAGTCCTGTAAACTGGCAACCACAGCCGATTTTCCCGTTTTGCCACCTCCGTAGCGGCGGGGCTGCCTCCCAACTGTCTCTCGTCCGTAAAGCCAGCAGTTAGCAGACTCGACAGGCACGACGTGCGACTCGCTATTGCCAGTACACCGATAGAAACTGATCCGCTCCGAACTCCTGTTAGTCGAGTTGCGTCGTCTGCTCGAGGTGTGCCTCGGAAACGGGTGCGTCCTCGAGTTCCACGGCACGTCCCGTCTCGCTCGAGCGATAGATCGCGTCGATCACGCGCTGGACGGTGAGCGCTTCCTCGAGGGTGTTCGTCTCGGGCGGTGTCCCCGTCGCAACGGCCTCGAGGAACTGGGCGTCCTGTTCGGTGTAGCCGGTCAGCGACGAGTCGCCGGTGAGCGTCACGTCGGCGTAGTGGTCGCCGCCGGCGGTGCCCGTCTCCAGAATATCGAGGTTGGTGTCGCCGATATCGAACTGCGCGCCGCCCTCTGTGCCGCGAATTCGGAAGTCCATGCTCTCCTCGCGGTTGGTCGCCCACGCGGCCTCGAGCGAGATTGTCTGGCCCTCGGCGGTACGAATAAAGGCGCTGACGGAGTCGTCGACCTCGTAGGTCTCGGCTTCGGCGTCCCAGTTGTCGCCGAATCCGTCGGGGTCAGCGTACTCTTCATCGTGTCCGAACGTCGTTCTGGCGACGCCCGACACTTCCGTAATCTCGGGGAATTCGAGGGTGTAGAGGGCGAGATCGAGCGCGTGGACGCCGATGTCGAGCAGGGCACCGCCGCCGGCGAGTTCGGGATCGGTAAACCACGAGCCGGGGCCGGGAACGCCGCGGCGTCGAACGTAGTTCGCCTCGATGTGGGTGAGCTCGCCGAACCGGCCGCGCGCGTGGTACTCGTCGAACATCGCCATCGACGCGGCGTGGCGATTGTGAAAGCCCACCATGCAGATGCCGCCCGTTCTGGCCGCCGTCTCGGCGATTCGATCGGCACTTTCCAGGGAGTGAGCGAGCGGCTTTTCGACGAGTACGTCACAACCGGCCTCGAGTGCGTCGACGGTGATCGGTTCGTGGAACCGATTCGGCGTCGTGACGATGACGGCGTCGACGGCATCGTCGGCGACGAGTCCCTCGTGAGTTTCGTAGGTCGTCGCTCCGAACTCGTCGGCGAAGCGCTGGCGCTGGGCGTCGACGAGGTCGGCACCGGCGACGACGTCTGCACCGAGTTCCGTGATACTTTGTGCGTGGAGATGCCCCATCCCACCGAGGCCGACGATCCCGACACCGATGTCCGAGCCGTTCATCGGTACATCACCGACCGATGGTCGTTCACAACGGATATGTCGGAAGAAACGGTCAATTTCGCGGTCGTTTGCGTGCGATCCCGGTCCATACGCACTGGCGGTCGGCGATCAAAATAAGAGTTATGACTGATTAATCTGCACTATTTATCCGGACTTTACACCACCACGAGATCAGTTGTACATATCTACGATTTACGTCGATATAATTGTATATTTTAACCTGACTGTTCGGGTCGACGACCGACTCGACTAAACGGCTGGCTGCCGCGGTGTGGGCTATGACGACAGTCACGATCTGGAACGAGTTCCGACACGAACGCGAGGACGATGCCGTCGCGGCAATCTATCCCGACGGAATCCACGAGACAATCGCCGACGGCCTCGCCGCTGACGGGTCCGACCACGAGATTCGTACCGCAACGCTCGAGGAACCCGAACATGGACTCACCGAAACTGTCCTCGCGGAGACGGGCGTCTTACTCTGGTGGGGCCACGAGGCCCACGACGAGGTCTCGGAGGCAGTTGTCGATCGCGTTCAGGAGCGAGTCCTCGAGGGGATGGGACTGATCGTCTTACATTCGGGCCACTACTCGAAACTGTTCAAGCGCCTCATGGGAACGACCTGCAGCTTACAGTACCGCGAGGACGGCGCGACCGAACGACTCTGGGTCGTCGACCCCGGCCATCCGATCGCCGACGGACTCGGCGAATCGATCGAACTGCCCCGGACCGAGATGTACGGCGAACCGTTCGACGTTCCCGAACCCGACCGGCTGGTGTTCGTCAGCTGGTTCGAAGGTGGCGAGGTGTTCCGCAGCGGCTGTTGTTACAGACGCGGCAGCGGTCGTATCTTCTACTTTCGGCCGGGCCACGAAACGTATCCGATCTACGAGAACGAGGCCATCCAGCGGGTGCTTCGAAACGCCGTCGACTGGGCGACGCCGACCGAGGGGGCCCCACGAACGTTTGGCAAGCGAGACTGACAACGGCGACGTGCCGATTACCCGCTTCGCTGGGTGTCGACCAGTTCGACGACGACCTCGAGGTCGACACCAGTCGCTGCCTCGAGTCGCTCGCGCACCTCGTCAGCGAATCCGGGCAACTCCTGTTCGCCCGGTGGCCGCTCGACGAGGACGGTGACCGACGGCTGCCCACCGGTGTAGACGTCTACGAGTTCGTACGCGACGTCGCTCTCTCGGAACTGCAGGTCGTCGAACTCGGGGTCGTCGCTCATCGCCTCGAGTTCGGTCTTGACGTCGTGTTCGACAGCAGCAGTCTGGTAGGTTCCGTACGTGACGCCGCCGAGAACGACCGACAGCAGCGCAATCGCGACGAGAAGGACAACGACTCGCGATCGGAGTTGGCCATACGCGCGTTCGACGTGCTCTGATCGGTCCGGACGATATCCTGAGACCCACAACAGGATCAGTGCAGTGAGGTTGATTGACAGGAGGTTCACGAGGACGAGCGTGCCCGCAGTGACGACCACCATCGGATCCCCCCAGGCGATGCCGAGTCCAACGGTGGCCGCGGGCGGGACAAGTGCGACGGCAATCGCGACACCAACGAGGACCGATCCGACGTTGCGGGTGAGGCTGACGACCCCAGCCACGCCGGAGCCGAGTGCGAGAAAGAGCGCGAGCACGTTCGGCGAGATCCGTTCGGTGACCTGCGGAACGGTCGTAATGTCGAATCCGGGTGGGAGCAACACCGTCCCCCTGAGTGTCCAGCCGATCGTCGCCGCCGTGGCAACCGAGACGACGAGTCCAGCGACCTGCAAGCCGACACCGCGCGTCGCGAGTCCGTCGTCGTCGATGACGACGCCGACGCTTGCCGCCAGTGCCGGCCCCATCAACGGGGCCACAACCATTGCCCCGATGATCGTCGCCGCGGAATCGAGTAACAACCCGGCCGTCGCGATGGCCGTACTCACCACGAGCAAGATGAAGTACGTCGATGCGGCGGGGGCGAGATCCGCTGCTCGTGCCTGCAGTTCCTCTCGAGAGATCCTGGTCCCGGTAAACTGACCGGTCAACTCGTCCGTTCGGTTCGAGACGATCGTCTCCGTAGCCGTGACGACCGTGTACGAATCCTCGTCGAGGCCGGCGGTTCGAAGCGACGTGAGAAACGGCTCGACGGCGGCTGGCGGCACAGGAACCGAGACGAGCGCCTCGAACTCTCCGTGGCTCGTTTCCTCGGTAACGGCGTAATCGAGGCCCGTCGACGCCGCCGTCTCGAGGACGAGCTCAAGTTCACCCTGTGGGACGAACACCTGTACGAGACGCATACGCCCTTTAGGACGGACACGGACATAGGATGTCGTCTCCCAGACAAGAGTGTCAGGACTCCGTGTCAGTTCGCTCGGCTATAGGAAACCGGCTTGTGCCGATAGTCTGCCGCGTCGTTGTCGGCTCGTACACGGCGAACGCGCACACTCGCGCTGTCAGAACTCGTGGTGGCCTTCGTCGGTGATGACGCTCTCGAGCAGCGACACCGGCGTCGCGTCGTACGCCGGGTTCTCGACGGCGAATCCGTCTGCTGGCTCGGGCATGACCTCGCTGCCCGTTCGGAACTCGTTTTCGAAGACGAACCCCTCGGAGACGATTTTCGACGCCGAGCCGAGGACGGTCACCGGCACGTCGAGTTGGCTCGCCGTGGCCGCGATCGGGAACGTACCGACGCGGTTGTACAGCGTGTCGTCGACGATACAGTCCATGCCGACGACGACGCGGTCACATTCCTCGAGGTAGACGCCGTGTGCGCTGTCGGTGATGAGCGTTGCGTCGACGTCGTCGATCTCGGCCAGCGCTCGCGCCGTCTTGCGCCCGATGTACCGCGGCCGGGCCTCCGTGATGTAGACGTCGAAGGACTTGCCAGCCTCGACCGCTTGCTCGATGGCCTCGAGCACCGTCGAGGAGTAGTCGTGGGTCAACAGCGTTGCGCCGTCCTCGAGCGCGTCGACGGCGTTTTCGGCCGCCAGCCGTTTGCCGGATTCGACCCGCGAGATGACCGCGTCGATCTTGTCCTGCGTGTACCGTTTTGCCTCCTCGACAGTGTCGAGGTCGGCATCGCTGACGTCATCGACGACCTCTCTGACTGCGGTCTGCAGCGATGCGTGTGACGGGTTCGCCCGCCGCAGCACCGTCCCGTTGCGCTCGAGCGAGCGAACGTACTCCTCGACGGTCGCGAACTCCCGATCGAGCAGTTCCTCGAGCGCCCGCGTCGCGTTTACGGCTATCACCGAGGAGCTGTGCGTCTGCATTTCCTGAATCTCCTCGACCGTCTCGTCGATCATACCTGCATGGATTCCCGTAAGTGCAAAAGGTGTTCCGGGTCAGCCAGTCTGAACGGATAACCCGACACCAACCCTCACTTACCGACCTCGTGCTCGAACCCGAAGCGTCGCCGCAACTCGCTTTCGATCCGCTCGGTGAACTCGTCGAGGACGGCCTCGAACTGCTCGTCGTCGACAGCACCGACACGGTCCTTCGGGTCGTCAGGAAGTTCGACGCTGAACTCGCCGTCCCCGTGATAGATCGGTTCGCTCTCGCTGAGCACCTGCCGATCGATCGCCCGGAGCACCTCGGAGTCGACGCGGCCGTGCAGTTGCTGATACGCATTCGAGTAGGCCGCCTCAAGTTCCTCGAAGTAGTAGACGTATTTTTCCTCGAACTGTTCAGGATCGAACTCGGTGCCGGCGTTCGGGTCGGTTCCGGAGTCGCGCTCGCTCATGGACTGGTCTCCGTTTGCCAGTCGGTAAACAGTTCTGTCACGGCAACCGTCTTGAGCGGTCGGGTGGGTCCGCGACCGCACGCTTACGGTCCGTGGTGCCGTACAATTACTAATGACCGACTCCTCCTCATCCCCGATCACCGTCCGGTACACGTGCCCGCACTGCGACGCCGTCCACAGTATCGACCGCGCGCCTGATCTCGCGGACCGCTCGGTCACGAAACACTCACAACCGGGCTGGGAGTACGCCACGCCGGACGACGACCTCGAGGTCCGCGAGACCGCGGATGGAATCGCCTTCATCTGCGGCGAAGACGGCCCTGTTACCGATCTCGAAGGGAAGCAAATCGAGGGCTGTGGCCGGCCCTTTTACCTCAACTTCGTCCGTTTCGAGCAGGGCGTCGAACTCGATCCAAATCCGGCGACCTACGGCGGCCCGCGCTTCGATTTTAACGGGTGACGGTTTCGGTCCCCATCTCGTGCGAACACAACCCTTTTCGACGGCGGGACCTACCTCCGGACATGGACGAAACCGCCGTTCGCGACCGCCTCCGGTCGGTCGACGATCCGGAACTCGGCGACGATATCGTGTCGCTCGGACTGGTCAACGACATCACCGTCGACGGCGATGAGGTCGCTATCGACCTCGCACTGGGTGCGCCCTACTCGCCGACGGAGAGTTCGATCGCCGCCGAGATTCGCGAACTGCTCATAGAGGACGGTCTCGAGCCGGAGCTCTCGGCGAGCATTCCGGACCGAGACGACCTCGCGAGCGAAGAACAGGTGTTGCCGAACGTCAAGAACGTCATCGCCGTCTCCTCCGGGAAGGGTGGAGTCGGCAAATCGACTGTCGCGGTCAACCTCGCCGCCGGGCTCTCGCAGCTCGGGGCCCGCGTCGGCCTGTTCGACGCCGACGTCTACGGCCCGAACGTGCCGCGGATGGTCGACGCCGACGAGCCGCCGATGGCGACCGAAGATGAAACCCTCGTCCCACCCGAGAAGTACGGCGTGAAGCTGATGAGCATGGCCTTCCTGACTGGCAAGGACGATCCCGTCATCTGGCGCGGTCCGATGGTCCACAAGGTCATCACACAACTTACCGAGGACGTCGAGTGGGGGCATCTCGATTACCTCATCGTCGACCTGCCGCCGGGCACGGGCGACACGCAGCTGACGATGCTCCAGACGATGCCCGTCACAGGAGCTGTCATCGTCACGACGCCCCAAGACGTCGCCCTAGACGACGCCCGAAAGGGGCTCGAGATGTTCGCGGAACACGACACGATCGTCCTCGGTATCGCCGAGAACATGTCGACGTTCGCCTGTCCCGACTGTGGCGGCGAACACGACATCTTCGATTCCGGCGGCGGCAAGACGTTCGCCGACGAACACGAGATGCCGTTTCTCGGTTCGATCCCGCTCGATCCCATCGTCCGCGAGGGCGGCGACGGCGGCGAACCGACGGTCCTGCGAGACGACAACGACACCGCCGACGCATTTCGGACGCTCACCCAAAACGTCGCGAACAACACGGGAATCGTCCACCGACGCAACGTCTCTCAGACGAGACGCAACGAAGCCGTCTCGAGCGACCGATAGGACACCTCCACTCGAACCCGATTACGTGCCGACAGCCGACCGCTCCGGTCACACGCCGGCAGCCGCGTCATTTTTGCGAGCGCGCTGCCACACTCCAGTGTGGACGCATATCAACGCTCTCGAGCGAACCCCTACGGCATGGACGAGGCGTGTCGGAACTGCCCGGCACTCTGTGAGACCCGCACACAGGTCGTCCACGGCTACGGCGATGTCGGTGCCGACTTCCTGTTCGTCGGCGAGCGCCCGACCGAAAGCGCGGACGAAGTCGGCGTGCCGTTTGCGGCCGCCCTCGGTAGCGAGACGGCAGCCGATCGTGACGAGTCGGGAACGACCCTTCGGCGACTCCTCGAGCGACTCGGCCTCTGTGATTCGACCTCGCCGATCGACCAGCCCGTCCTCGAGAACGCCTACCTGACGAACCTCACGCGCTGTCGCGACCCCGACCGCAAGCCGACCGACGAGGAGATCGGGAACTGCGAGCCCTTTCTCAACGCCGAAATCCGCTCGATCAACCCTCACATTCTCATTCCCGTCGGCGAGCGCGCTCTCGCCGAACTCGGCGACGAGTATACGACGACCCCGGCCGAAGAGCTCTCGCTGCCGGCCGATCACGGGCGGCGAATCCGTGGCCGCGGGTTCGAACTCGTTCCCATGATCGACCCGCGCGAGCAGTCCACCGAGCAGACCCAGGCGTGGCTCGAGGCGTTCGTCGAACTGATGGCCTCGGATTATCGCCAAACGAAAGGACAGCGGGATCGATAACGGCCGACGCGGCCATCCAACGGCCGATCGTCAGCGAGCGTCACTACCAGTACGGGCCTTCGCGCCATCGCTTGGATCGCGCACCAAGCACGATTAGCAGTCCGACGACGACGGCCGTCACTGCTAACACACCGAGCGTCGAGGTCGCGTATTCGCCAGCCGACTCGAGCACGACGCCGTCGACGAAACTCCAGCTTCCGAGTACCACCAGTCCGACGACGACCAGCGTGCCGAGCAGGCCGACGGAACCAGGGATCGATCGCGTTACTGATTGCTCGTCCATAGCCGACTGCAGACACCCCACTACCATAATTCGTCCGGCGTCCGTCGCTCGATCGACGGGACCGTCCCCGGAAGCGCCGCGTTCAAGGAGTACGCAGACGGAGTGTCGTGTATGATCGTCGTCGTTCCGGTCGATCCCCCTCGAGCCGGACTCGTGTTGTCGTCGCTCGTCGACCGAACACCCCTGACCGACGCCGAAGCGGTTACGCTCTACGAGGCGTCGGTCAGCGACGTCTGTCGAGC
Source organism: Natronorubrum aibiense (assembly GCF_009392895.1). GTDB lineage: Archaea > Halobacteriota > Halobacteria > Halobacteriales > Natrialbaceae > Natronorubrum > Natronorubrum aibiense. The sequence continues at coordinate 2,768,732 of NZ_CP045488.1, forward strand.
CGTCGACGCGAGCGGCGGCGACCTGCTGGTCAACTACCGTGACGAGACGACCCTCCCCGAGGCGTTCGCCGACGGGGACGCCGAAGCCGAAATCCGGACGCTCGTCGCCGACGCACTCGGCGACCTCGAGACGCCCGACGACGACGGCCCACACGGCAACGAGCGCGTCCGGTTCGAACGCCAGGTCGGCTCGACTCACAGCGCCCGCATCGGCAACACCGTTACCCACCTCCTCGAGCGCGAAGACGCGAGCAGCGTGGGCGTCCTCGAGCCGACGGCCGCGCTGGTCGGCCGAACGCAGATCGACGGCGCGGCGATGTCGCTTCGCCGCCACGACGTCGTCCTCGGCCCCGCTGCGGACGGACGGGTGTATTTCGCCGGCTTCGGCGAGCCAATCGACTTCACCGACGCCTACGCCGGGCCAGAACTGCCCACGCTGGCGACCCGCGCTGAGAAGGCCGGTCTCGGGATCGGGTTCGCCCCGATGCACCCAACCATCGCGACACCGGCTGGCCTGCGATCGACACTCGGACTCCTCGAGGCCCGGCGAGTCGCCGGCACGCCGGGTGCTGTTGCCACGGCTGCCGTCGTCGACGAGCTTGGTCTGACGATTGGCGACGACGGCTCGCTCGAGCGAGCGTAACCGACAACCCTTTTTGACCGGACGGAAAAGAGGGCAGTGAGGTGGGGTGGCAGAGCGGCCTAACGCGCCTGCCTTGAGAGCAGGTGGCTGTCAAGCCTCATGGGTTCAAATCCCATCCCCACCGTTTTTCGCGAACAACTGTGACGAGCGTAGCGAGGAGCACGTGAGCGGAAAACGACACGTTGGGATTTGAATTAGGGAAGTCGCAGCCCGGGAAGCGAACGAAGTGAGCGACCCGGAACGTCTTCACGTGGTTCAAATCCCATCCCCACCGTTTCGATAACAATCCTGCCTCAAGCAGCGAGACATCGTCGCATCGCTATCGACTCGAGACAGCACGAAACAGACGACTCGAGAAGGAAGCCGTCGGACCGCGGTTACTGATAGGAGAGTTCGAGGGTGCGAGCGCGCTCGAGTAAGTCCGCGTCGTAGTACTCTTCAGTCTGCTCGGGGCGAGTGTCGTCGATCGCACGGACCTGCAGGATCGTGTTGCGGAAGACCTTGAACGTGGCCTCGTCGACCATCTGTCCGTCGAGGGTGACCGCGCCGGTCCCCTCCGCTTTGGCCTCGTTGAAGCGCTCGATCTTGCTCACGTCGCGCTCGAGTTCCTCGGCCGTCGGCATGTGGATCGTGTTCGCCTGAATCGTCTGTTTGGGATACAGCGACCACGAGCCGTCGAGGCCGAGGTGGGCTTCGTGTTCGACCTGATCAGCGTAGGCGTCGGCGTTGTAGTAGGTCAGACCGGCGCGCTCTTTGAACAGGTCGTCGAACGGGCCACCGATCGAGAGCAGGTCGCCGGCGCTGGCTTCGTTCGACAGTTCCTCTAACAGCGCGTCCCAGCGTGGGCGACCGTCGCCGAGGTCTCGAGCACCGAGTTCGGCGGCGTAGTCGACGGGCCCGAAGACGAGTGCGGTGAGTCGGGATTCCTCGCCGAACTTCGAGATTTCGTGGAGATCCGAGCGAGCACGACCGGTCTCGATGATGATCGAGAGCTTGATCGAGCCGTCGGCGTAGCCGTGTTCGGCCTCGGCCTCGGCGACGGCCTCGGCGGCGCGTTTGACGTCATCGATGCGACCGACCTTGGGGACGACGACGCCGTCAATCTCGTCGCCGATCTCGCCGACGAGCTGGTCGATCTGTTCGCGACCGCGATTTCGGAACGACTCGTCTTCGTAGCTCCACTCGACACGGGGCCAGATCTCGCCGGCGAAGTCGTACTCGGGGACGAGTTCGATCGTGTTCTCGAGGCCCTCGTCTTTCATGTTCGGCGCGGTGCCGTCTTCCATGTCGGGGACGAGCCAGTCGGGGGCCTGGAAGCCCTCAGCCTCGAGGCCCGAGCGGAGATATTTCGCCGAGTCGTCTTTTGGAACGGCGGCCGGTGCGGTCTGGAAGGTTCGGCAGAGTCGGATGTCGTCAGTCATGTCTGTGAATTCGTAGTTGTCTGCGTGCGATTATGATGTTCGATCGTGTTAGTTAGAACGCTTTTGGATTTCCGCCGTGCGTGTTCCCGAGTAGACAGGTTCGTCGTCTTGATTGAACGCGATGTGTTCGAAGGTGACGGTACCTGCCTGCTCGCTTGAGGCGTCGTCTTCGGCCGAGAGCACACGCGTAAAGGCGTAGACGGTGTCGCCCACGGCGACGAACGTGTGGAACGACTCGTCGTCGAAGCCGACCTCGCGCCAAGTCTGCTCGTCCGAGCGAGCGTGACCGAGTGCCGTCGAGCGGGTGACATCGCCGTAGGTGACGATGTCGCCCGACGGCGAGTCACTCATCACGTCGACGTTGTGGTGTTGTTTTGCCGTGTTGAGCGTCGACAGTGGGAGCTGGGCGACGGTGACGTCGTCCTGCGTCCGACCGCGTTCGTGGCGGTAAGCGACGGCCGCGTTCTCGCTGTCGGCTTCCTCGAGCGCCGCGACGAAGTCCTCGAAGTAGCCGCCGTCGGGCGTGATGAACACCTCGGGGAGGTCAGGTTTGTCGTCTTCCTCCTCGGCAGCGGCGGCACCACTCCCGTCAGTCGCGACAGGATCGCGACGCGGGATCATGTTCGTGCGCTCGTAGGAACACAGCACCTCACCGGTCTCGGCATCTTTCCCGCGGGTGCGCCACGAGACGATTCCGTACTCGGGTCGAGAACTCGAGGTCGCTGTGTTGACGACTTCGCTTTCGACGTGGAGTTCGGTGCCCGTATAGACCGGCGTACCGGGGAAGCGAACGTCGGTGCGACCGAGGAAGTAACCACCCTTCTCACTGAGGTCTTCGACGGTGATGCCCAGCGTCGCGGCGGTCAGATAGTCGGGGTGAACTGGCGGCTCCTCGAAGCCCCGGGCCTCGGCGGCGTCGCTGCGCCAGTAGGCGGGATCGTGGTTGAGCGTCTGGCCCATCCACTGTTCGTTGCCGAACTGGGTAAGCGTGAGGCCGGGGTCGTGCTCGATGACATCGCCTTCTTCGAAGTCCTCGAAGCAGTTGCCCTTCTCTTTGGTTTCGACGTGCTCGAGTGCCTGTGCGAACGTGTCGGGATCGGTCCAATCAGTCATCTGCAGTCACCTCGTCAGTCTGTTGTGGCTGGTTGCGTGCTCGTCGCGCGATCGTCCGTCGCATCTCGTTTTCGACGATCATGTAGCCCTCGTCGAAGCCCATTCCGGGCTTTGCGAGCACCTGCGCGGCGTTCGTCGCGAGCGCGACGTGGGCGCAGGCGCGTGCGGAGGTTTCCGTTTCGTTGCAGGTGCCACCGAGATACGCGCGAGTATCGGTCCCCTCACAGTAGCGGACCGCCTGACCACTGCGGTGGATGCCGCCCAAGTCGGGCGTCTTGACCTGCACGAGGTCGGCCGCGCCGGCGTCGACGAACGCCTGCACATCCTCGAAGGTGTTACACCACTCGTCGGCGACGATGTCGACGTCGACGCCGGCGTCGTCGAGTCCCTCGCGCAGTTCGACCATCGCCGAAATCTGGTCGGCACGGTTGCCGACGTCCATTGGTCCCTCGATCTGGATCGGATAGGGTGCGGCTGCCTCCTCGAGCGCCGCGAAGTAGTCGACCACGTCGTCGCGGTCGTACGGCGCGCCGAAGATCTCGCCGATCATTCCGTAGACGTCGATGTGGAATCGAGGCTCGTAATCGTCGGGACCGAGTTCTTGGGAGCGCTCGACGAGCCACTCGACGTACTCGAGGAGCGTTTCGCCGTCTTCGCCGATCTTCTCGACGCTGTTGATCAGCGCGTGGGGGAGGACGGGAACGCCCTTGATGAACATCTTCTCGGTGTTGGTGTAGCGGTCGTCGCCGGACTGGCCGAAGACGGGCACCGGCTCCGTCGCTGGCTCCGTGCCGAGTGCGTCGGCCATGACGTCTGTGCGCGTCGTGTTTTCGGCTTCGGCCGCGGCGGCGAGCAGTGCCTGTGAGACGCCGTACCGGATCGCCGTGTGTAGGCGGTCGCCGTCGACTTCCATCTCCTCGAGCAGTTCGGCGTTGTCGAGGAAGTCGGTCGCGTCGTGGCCGACGAGTTCGTCGGCGACGGGGCCCCCGATCACGGGGGCGTACTCCTCGGCTTTGAACAGCGGGTCGCGCCCGCCGGCACCGGAATACTGGACGGCGGCGCAGTCGCCGCGGACGACGGAGCCATCCTCGAGTTCGATGTCGACGATAATCGATTCGCCAGCCTGGCGAATCTCGTCGAAGCCGTCGGTGACGGGCTCGCCCTCGTAGGTGAAGCCGTCGTGTTCGGCACCTTGCTTGATCGCGCGCTGGTCGTCGAAGAAGAACCCGGAGTAGCCGGGCGTCGCGTATAGTCCTGTAATCTTCATAGTTTCACGTCACCCTGTGGGCGACCGATGAGTTTGCCGTCGCTGATCGCGTCGACGTCGTCTGCAACCATCCGGAACGACTGTTTGCGACCCTCGGTGTCGGCCCGCTGGGACAGTCGCGCCTTGTGAATTTCTTTGATATCGTCGTCCATCGCGAGGTCGGCCCACTCGAAAATGCGGACGCGACCGTCGTCGTCTCGAGCCGGGAGCACCGCCCCTTTCGCACTGTCGCTGGGGGCAAAGGGAACGTCGAGAGCGCCGGAGTCGAAGGCCTTGAGCGTCCCCTGCACGACGTCGCCGTCGCCGTGCTCGAAGATGGAGTCCATCAGACACCGCGTCTCGCGCTCGATGAGGTCCTGTTCTTCTGCGATACCATCGATGTCGATCTTCTGCTCGATGGCCATGTCGATGACCTGACGCGTGGTGCGCAGACCGGCGGAGTTGGCCTCCTTCGTCGGGACGCCCTGGAACTCCTGTGGGGACTTGGTGATAACCTTGTCCGGCTGGGCGATGGCGGCGGTCATGCCACCGAAGCTGATGACGCCGTTGGCGCGGGCCTCATCCGGCGGGAAGCCGCCCATCCACTCGTGGAAGACCGTCGTAACGACGACCTCGTCCGGCAGATATTCGTTGCCCAGCTTTTTGAGGGCGTTCAGGGCGGCGACGTCTTGGACGACGTTGCCGACCTGTCCGTAGCCGAGCGTGATCGAGCGCACGCCCTGCGTTGCGGCGAGCTTGCCTTCGACCAGCATGATCGCGATCGCGATCGACGGCGGGACGAGCGTCCCGGTCAGCGGCCCGAACGGTTCACGGTTGATCCGCACACCGCGTTCGGTATAAGCGCCCGCCAGTCGGTCGACAAACTGCCAGCGCTCGATCGTTTCCTCGAGCCCGTGGCGTTTCGTATACGGTATGTTGTAGGAGATCGGGCCGCCTTCGAAACTCTGGAAGCCACCCGCGAAGGTGATCGCCGCCAGCAGCCGGGCGTCCGGCGTGCCGTGGCGGACTTCGATCGGCGCGTCGATTGCGTCGATCAGTTTCCGACAGCCGTCGACGCCGTGGTTGACCGCCGGGAAGCCGTTCAGGGTGTCGTCGCCCGTCTCGCGGGCTTTCTCGAGTCCCTGTTGGGCTTTCTCGTACTCGTTGTCTCGCGTGTACGAGTCGATCGTGGTCGGGAGGAGATCCGCCTGCCCTTCTTTGTGGAGATATTCGAGGAGTTCGATCTGGTCGTCGAGCCGGGGAACACCGGCTCGTGGCTGCAAGAGCGGCTTGTCGGCCGACTCGAGGACGTCCGCGAATCGCTTGTGATCCGGCAGCGATTCGTGGTAGGCAATGGCGTCCTCGAAGTCGACGTCGGCGCCGGTGTGCCAGTCGGACCGAATCTCTTCGTCGATACGCCGTAGCTCGTCGGAGGGAATACGTTCGTCTCGTATCATCTAGGAACTGATAGTGGCGCGTTCCGACTCAGTCGGTGTAATCTGCAGGTCCTGGCGAAGCGCTTCGATCGCGTCTTCGGCATCGGTCTCGGAGTCGAAAACCCGGTCGAAGCCGAGCTCCCGGAACGTCTTTCGAGTCTGCTCGAAATCGTCCTGCCCGACGGCGAGGTTGCCACCGATGTAGGTGACTGCGTCGACGCCTGCATCCTCCAAGACCTGATGGAATCCCTGACAGTCCTGCTCGGCGTGGCCGTAGAGCGAGGAGACCAAGACGGCCTCGGCGTCGTGGTCTACAGCTGCCTCGGCGAACTCCTGCTGGGAGGTTTGGACACCGAGGTTGACAACGTCAAAGCCTGCTGCACTGAAGGCCTGCTCTAGGATTGTGATTCCAACGACGTGGGCATCGGAGCCGATCACGCCGAGGACGACCGTTTGGGACATCGTATGCAAAACCATGAGGAACACCCCTATAAACTTAATGATCTTCCATGATAATACTCCTTAAATCTCCTAACACCGTCTCAATGGGACAGTCTAACAAAGTACATGATCGATGGTAAGGGTTTAGGTCTTGGTATCGAAACTGCTCGTACATGGGAGCGCTTTCGAACCTCCGTGTGCTCGATCTGACCCAGGTGCTTGCTGGGCCGTACTGTACAATGTTACTCGCGGATATGGGCGCAGACGTCGTCAAAATCGAGCGCCCGGGAGGGGACCTCATCCGATCGAATCCGCCGTTCGTCGACGACCCCGACGAAGAGGCCTACGGAGGGTACTTCCAGAGTGTCAACCGTGGCAAAAAGAGCATCGAACTCGACTTCGGCGACGACGAGGATCGCGACGACTTCCTCTCGCTCGTCGAAGAGGCCGACATCGTCGTCGAGAACTACCGAGCGGGGACGATGGAGAAATACGACCTCGGCTACGAGACACTAACCGAGTACAACCCCGAACTCATCTACTCCTCGATTCGCGGCTTTGGCGACCCACGCACGGGCAAAACGGATCGTCAGGGACAGCCCTCCTTCGACCTCATCGCGCAGGCACTCGGGGGCGTGATGGAGATCACGGGTCAAGAAGACGGCCCACCGACGAAAACCGGTCCCGGCGTCGGCGACCTTTTTACCGCGACGCTGAACTGCATCGGCATTCTGGCGGCGGTCAACCACCGTGCCCAGACCGGTGAGGGCCAGTACGTCGACACCGGCATGTACGACTCGATGCTCAGCTTCACCGAACGCGCGATCTACCAGCAGTCCTACACCGGTGAGGCACCGAGCCGACAGGGCAACTCCCACCCGACGCTGTTCCCCTACGATGCCTTCGAAACTGCGGATGGGTACACCGTCATCGCCGCCTTCGGCACCAACCACTGGAAAGAGGTCTGTGCAGCGATGGGCCGTGAGGACCTCGCCGAGGAGTACCCCACCGCAGCCGACCGCCTCGAGCACCGCGATGCCCTGCGCGAGGAGATGGCCGCCTGGACGGCCGAGTTGACCAACGACGAACTCATCGACACCCTCGAGGGCCGTGTGCCGGTCGCCCCGGTCCAGACCACCGAGGAGATTTTCGAGGACCCGCACGTCCACGCCCGCGACATGCTCGTCTCGGTCGAACAGCCCGGCGCCGACCGCGAGGTCGAGATCGCTGGCAACCCGATCAAAATGTCCAAGACGACGCCCGAGCCGCGCGGTCGCGCGCCGTTGCTCGACGAACACCGCGAGGAAGTGCTCGGTGACGAAGCCGAGACAACGGCCGACGACTAGCGAGATTCTGCTGTATTTCTGTTGGGCTCCCCTTGCCTGAAGCCGCCAAGCAACTGCGCTCGAGCGGTCGATCCGTGCGTGGATTCGAGTCAGCCGTTACTATACTCCGGCTGAAAGAGTGCAGGCGGCGCGTGACAGCCACAGGGCGAGGCGATGGCTTCCGTCGGACCGATAACGGTCAGCATCGTCACTGGCGACCCACAGGACGCACAGTCGGGAAACGACGTGTCGGGCTCGAGGTCGTCGGCTACGTCCATGAGGTCCTCCGTGACCGGGGCCGTCGGTCGATGAGATGTACGTCAGCAGCCGACAGCCGATCCGAGAAGCGTGGTCGAACTGGACGAGACAAGCGTCGGGTGAGCGGGGGGAGTCCCGCGAGTGGATGTGATGTCATGGTTCGTACCGTTCAGGGCCGAAAGCCGCCGTTCGCGAGGCATACCCGGACAGGTCGTTCCCGCAGGCGAGTTGTAGCTTCCGTTCGTCACAGTTTCGTACGGAAGCTTATAACTATTGTCGATTGTCAGAACTAATGGTCACGGCAAACGGTGATTAACCGTCGGGTTGCGTGAACTCCAGCCCACAGGGCCGATCTCGAGTCACCGGCCACGATGGCGTGGCCAAGAACCGTGCTACTCGTCGTCCGATTCCTCGGGACGGTGGTCGACACCACACGCCTGCAGTACCTGTCGACGTGGTACGTCTTCGCTCCGGGATCGGTTTCTGCGAGCACATGCTCTCGAGATGAGCCGTGCATTCGTCGCTGAGTCGCTCGGGAGATCGTATCTGGACACGATTACACAGAGAGGACCAACGCTGCGACGGAAACGCACCGACTGACGGGTTGCGTCCACGAGTGACGGCCGGAGAGTAACTCTTTTGCGGGACCCCTACACACGTTCCCGTATGGACTGGCCACACGATCCCGACGGAGAGCAGGGCAGCGAAGGGATGCGCAAGTTCGATATGCGAATCATCGCCGACAAAGTCGACGAGGAAGAGGACTTCCCGCTCGACCGCGACGAGTTCGTCGACGAACACGGCGACGATCCGATTCGAATCAACCACAAACGAGTCGTGGCGATGCGCGAGATTTTCGAGTACGTCGACGAACCGGAGTTCGAGACGATCCTCGATATGCACAAAGCGGTCGGCGCAGCGATGCGCACCGGTGACTTCTGGGACTACCACCCGAAAGGCGCAAACCCCGAGAAGAAACACGCCTAACGGACTGTTCGCACAGTAATCGACTCGAGTCGATCGACGATCGCGTTTTTCGCCCATCACGAATCTGGATTACGTATCACTTATACGATGGCGTTCGAAAGAATCGAGCACCGTGACTAATACGCAGGTGACGCTCTTTCAGATCGACAACTACGGGCCGTGGACGGTGACGCCGGAACCACGACGGGAAGCGGACCTCCAGACGCTGCAGTCCCGGCTCTACGCCGACATTTCTCAGTTCGTCGGTAACCGCGGCGGCTACGTCTTCTTCACGCGCTTTGATAACATGATCGCCGTCACGAACGGCTGCTCGTTCGAGGACCACGAACTCCTGCAGGAATCCGTCGGTAACCGCTACCCCGTGACACTCAGTATCGGCGTTGCGACCGGCACGAACCCCGTTCAGGCACTCGCCGACGCGACGGCCCGCATTCAAGAGGCCGGCAGCGCACAGGACAAGACCCGCCGGGAGTGTCTCGAGGGCCGAGTCATCGAGGCTCCTCATCGGACCGACGGAGACGTCCAGATTGCCCACTTCGACGTCGTCAACGCGACCGGTCAGTACACCGACGAACTCAACGCCTTCGATACGTTCATCGAGATCGAACAGGGGTATGCAGAACTCATGCGACACATGCGGTATGCCCACAACAGCCTCTCCTTTTTCGTCGGCGGCGACAACATCATCGTCGTCTGCCCGGACCTCGAGGCAGCCGACTACGAGGAAGCGGTCGCCCACGTCGAGGCGGCCGTCGACGTCGAGTTGCAGGTCGGGGTCGGTCGCGGCAAAAGCGCCCACGACGCCGGCTTCGCGGCGAAACACGCCCTCGAAACGTGCCGTGCCGACGGCACCCGAGTCGAACTCGAGTTGTAGCCGTCCCGAAACGGCGAACTACGGACCTTCGACGCGAGTTCGCTTAAGTGTGGTGGAGGTAGCTTTTAGCCGGTCTGTGTGTATGTTTCACATATGGAATCGGAACTGTCCGTCAGGGATATCCTGACGACTGAATACGTGGGTGTCAGCGAGTCAGACACCGTTCAGGGTGCGGTCGAACTCATGCGCGAGGAACGAGCGAGTTGCGTGCTCGTCGTCCGCGGCAGCGACCCAGTCGGTATCATGACCGAGTGGGACGTCCTCGGTGTCGTCGCCGACGACCACGAGCCGAGCGAGACGACCGTTGGCGACGTGATGACGTCGCCAGTGATCACGTTCGGGCCTGACCGAGGGCTCACCGACGCCGCCAGCACGATGGCCAGAGAGAACATCCGCAACATCGTGATCGAGGACGACAACGGCGTCGTAGGGCTGGTGACCCAGCGAGACGTCATCGCCGCTGCGGGCTCGTTTCAGGCCACGATGACGCCGACGCGGTCGAACGCCACACTCGAGGGAGAGCGCCCGCCCGAGGAACGGGCCCAGTCGGGTGCCTCCAGTGACGACCTCGACGCGCCGGCGATGACCAACGGCGGCGACGAGTACACGACGCAGGGCGTCTGTGAGGCCTGTGGATCGCTTGCGGATTCGTTATGGGAGTCGAACGGACAGCTCGTCTGTGCGGACTGTCGAACGGTGTGACACCCTGGGTTCGACCACTCGCGTCCGTTCTCGTGGGTCACGGGCGCGTCGAATACTGTGCTATGTTACCAGTCATCGGGCACGATTTCTCCGATAGAAAGACCTTTCGGGGGCCGCGGTGGACTGGTCGATAATGACCGATACCCTCGACGACCTCGACGTCGAAGGGACCACCGTCGGCGTCCGCATCGACGTCAATAGCCCCATTGGTGATGACGGCATGCTAGCCGACGATGCCCGACTACGCGCCCACGTCGACACCCTCTCGGAACTGATCGAGCGTGGCGGCCGGGTCGCTGTCCTCGCTCATCAGGGCCGTCCCGGCGGTGACGACTTCGTCACCCTCGAATCGCACGCTGATCGGCTCTCGGAACTGCTCGACCATCCCGTCGACTACGTGGATGCCACGTTCAGCGCCGCCGCCCGCGAGGCCGTTTCGAACCTCGAGAACGGCGACTGCGTCGTTCTCGAGAACACCCGCTTTTACAGCGAGGAATACATGGAGTTCGAACCCGAGCGGGCCGCTCGAACCCATCTCGTGACGGGGCTAGAACCGGTGCTCGATGCCTACGTCAACGACGCCTTCGCTGCGGCACACCGTTCCCAGCCCTCGCTGGTGGGCTTTCCGACCGTCTTACCCGGTTACGCCGGGCGCGTGATGGAAGCCGAACTCGACACGCTCGGCTCGATCGAGGAGACGCCCGAGCCCCGCATCTACGTCCTCGGCGGGGCGAAAGTCTCCGACTCGATCGATGTCGCCTGGTCCGTCCTAGAGAAGGGCCTGGCTGACCACGTCCTCACCGCGGGCGTCGTCGGTAACGTCTTCCTCATCGCCGACGGGGTCGATCTCGGCGACGCGAGTTCCGATTTCATCTACGATCAGGGCTACTGGGACGAGATCGACCGCGCTGCGGACTTACTCGACGCCTACGGCGAACAGGTCGCGCTCCCGCGTGACGTCGCCGTCGAACGCGACGGACAGCGACACGAACTCGGCATCAACGCCTTGCCGCCGCAGGACGACGAGGCCGCCATGGATATCGGGAGTTCGACGCTCGCCTACTACGAGCGACTGCTCGAGGATGCGGGCACGGTGATTCTCAACGGGCCGGCCGGCGTCTTCGAGGACGAGGCCTTCGAGATGGGGACACGACGGCTCTACAACGCGGCGACGGACGTCGAGACGAGCATCGTCGGCGGCGGCGACACGGCCTCGGCCCTGCGTCAACTCGGTGTCGAGGGCTTCTCGCACGTCAGCACCGGCGGTGGTGCCGCGTTGCGGATGCTCACGGCGGAACCGCTCCCCGCAGTTACGGCCCTCGAGAATGGCCCCACACAACAGCAGCCAGCCGACGATTGAACGGGCGTCCCCGAGCGATATCGACGCCGTGGCGGAGCTGTGGGTTCGCCTTGCCCGAGACCAACGCGCCTACGACTCGGTCGTCCGCGCCGACGACAACCGAGAGACGATGCGCGAGGCGCTGGCGGCCCATCAGGTCAACGACGGCCTGTTCGTCGCCCGCCTCGAGGGAGAACTCGTCGGCTTCGCGTCCTTTACCGTCGAACACGGCTCGCTCGAACTCGACGCTACGCGCGGCCACCTCTCGAACATCTACGTCGAACCCGACGTCCGCAGCCGCGGGATCGGCACCGCGTTGCTCGAGGCCGTCGAGGACGCGCTGGCCGACCGCGGGGTGGAGGTGCTCGTCCTCGAGGTGATGGCCGACAACGAGGCCGCACGGCGGTTTTACGACCGACACGGGTACGACACCCATCGGGTCGCGATGACGCGCTCGCTCGAGGACAGGAAGCAGTCGGAAAACGATACACACTCAAAGGAGGACCACTAATCGCAAACTGCGCCAGGGGAGCATGGGTGGTTCATGCACTCGACTTGTAATCGAGACTCCCGGGGTTCAAATCCCCGCCCTGGCTTCTTCGTCGCGACCAAATCGTGAGCGACGCGAAGCGAGAACTGGTTTTGAATTACGGAACGAGTACGTGACGCGGTCAACGTGCAAGGTGTCTAAATCCGGTCTGTCGTTCGTTTTCGACGGGTAGACAGTCGACAGGCTATGAGTGATTACAGCAACGCGTGTCACAATCCGGTCGGACTGAGAGACGCCGGCCGACGAAGGCCGACGAGTGATCGATGACGACGAGGGTCGATGTCTCAGAGTGAGAACCCATTCGTGGCAACGAGTGGTATTCTGCCCTCGTCGTCGGAAAAATTGACACGGATTTTGATAGTATTATACCCTAAGCATGTTGGTGAGAGAATCAGTACCACGATTCCGAGGCCGTCGCACTCGGGTTTTCGGGGCCCGAGCGGACAGCCAGCCGACGTGATAAGCGCCGACGCGATCAGTACGGGCAGTCGCTGTTAGAGCCGGCTGTCGTGGTTTCCGGGGCCTCGAGCGTCGGGTCAGAGACGTTCCACACGGGTTCGGTGGTGACCGTCCCGTCGCTCGTGATTACCCAGGGAATCACCTGGAAGGTGTCACAGAGGCCGCTGTCGACGGAGAGCGTCGCCGTATCCGACGCCCCCGAGACGTCGCTGACCCCGAGGAGCCGATCCGCCTGCGAGAGCCACCAGACGACGCGCTCGAGGGTCCCGTCGGGATCGGCAACGTCGAGTTCGAAAGTTACCGATTCGTCGGGCGTGACCTCGAGGGTCCCCGCTGCCGGCCGTGCAGCGTCGATGGTGGGTCGTTGGAGTCCGTTCGGCGTGACGGTGACCGTCCAGTTCGCGCGGTACTGCTCGCCGTCGACGTCGACGCCCGCAACGACCTCGTAGGTGCCGTCGGTCTCGAAGGATTCCTGCCAGTAGTGGGCGTCCTGTTCGACGTAGTAGACGCCTTGCCACGGGTTCGCCAGCGTGTCTCCGACGTTCTCGCCATCGATCCACCAGGTGGTCGTCTGGAAGACGTCGGGGTCGACGGCCCCGACCTCGAACTGGACCGTGGTCTCCGGCTGGACGGCCAGTTCGGGGTCGGGAAACTGCAGCGTCGGGTCCAGTTCGGGGGTTTCACGGAGCCCGACGGTGCGCTCGTCGGCGTCGACTCCGCCGTCGACTTCGACCCGAACCGTCACCTCGTCGGCTTCGGCGACGGGTTCGGTCCGGTAGCTCGGGGGAAACGGCCGTTCGGTTTCGCCGGGGCCGACGGTCAGAGTGATATTCCCCGCCTGCTCGCCGTCGACGACGTACTCGAGCGTCGGCCGGATCGCCTCCGCGGTCAGGTTCTCGACCTCGACGGTCCACTCGAGGAGGGCTCCGCCGGTAATCTCGTCCGGGAGTTCGACGATGCGGACGGAGACCGGTGTCTCCTCGCCGTCGGCAGGGTCAGTATCAGTGCCGGTGTCGGATGCACCTTCGTCTGCGGTGGTGGTGCCGGCTGTGTCGTCGCCGAGCGTTGCGGTTCCGACGGACGCAGCCGGAACGAGGCTCCCTGCTGTAACCCCTCGTAGAAGCGTTCGCCTGTTCACGTCTCGACCCTCATACCGACACCCAACCCGAAATCACAGCATAAGTGCGTGCCATCGTTGTCCAGCCAAATTGGACATTGGAAACGCACGAACACTCCAGTCGTTCCGATGGTAGAGCTTACAGGACTGTTGTGTCCGCATAATGTCGAGGCGGTCGCCCCACGCTCGCCGACTCGAGTGCCGTTCGGGCGATACGGAAGGGCGGCCCGTCGAACAGCGACAGCACGACACGGAAGCGCGAGCGGCGGAAAAAGCGACACCTATAACCCGATCGGACGGCCGTTCGTTCTGCCTACTCGGCGCATCTCGCGATCCGGGCGTCCCCCGAGAGCGCGTCGACGTGGACGTGGACGGTCGACCCGTCGGTTTCGAACGGGACGATCCAAGAGGCGCTCGTTCGATGTGGTTCCTCGATCACCGTCGGCTCGTCCGCCTCGACCGCGTCGGCCTCGGCTGCGAGGGTTTTGCGGGCGATCCGTTCGGCCTCTGCGGCGTCGGTGATCCGTATCTCGTCGGTCAGGCGGACGGTCACGACCGGGACGTCGGCCATGCGAACGACGCGTTCGGTGACGCTGCCGACCAGCACCCGATCGAGGCCGGTTCGGCCCTGTGTCCCCATGACGATCATGTCGACGTCGTGCTCATCAGCGTACTCGAGAATGACCTCGTGTGGGACCCCCTGTTCGACCGCCGTGACGGCCTCGACGCCGTCTCGAGTCGCTTCGGCCTCGATTCGCTCGACAGCGCGGTGGGCGGCGGGTGTCGCGGCGTCGTTCTGGAGCGTCCCGAGTGGCCCTTCGGGGACGACCGAGAGGGCGTGAATCGTCGCCCCGAATCGGTCCGCAATCGTCAGGCCGTGCGTGATCGACTGGCGCGTTCCGTCGCTCCCGTCCGTCGGAATGAGGACGTCCTGATACATTACTGTGGGGTTGGGAGCACGAACGTAATAGCGTGCCGGCTACATTCGGTGGACACTCGCAGACGAACCCTCCGTCCCAGCAACTGATCGGTGCCCTACTCGAGAACCGGGCAACCCCGATGCCCTTTGGTAATCCTTTTTACGGTACATGAAAACGTATGCCACGGAGCATGACAAATCTTGTCACAAATCTCGCGGCCGCCGTCGAGAAGTACGGCAAACAGACCGCGGTTGGCTATCAGGGGACTGAAACGAGTTACGAGGAGTTCTGGGGACAGACGGGGGCGTTCGCGGCGGCGCTCGACGCCTGCGGCGTCGGTGGCGGCGATCGGGTCGCGATCTATCTGCCGAACGTCCCGCCGTTTCTGATCGCGTTCCACGGGACGCTTCGGGCCGGCGGGGTCGTCGTCCCGATGAACCCGCAGTATAAAGCCCGCGAGATCAGCCATCTGCTCGGCGACAGCGAGGCGTCGGTAGTCGTCACGCTTTCGGATCTCGTCCCGTTCGTCGATGCTGTCCGGGACGAGACCAGCGTCGAGCACGTCGTCAGTGTCGACGGCGACGCGGAGGGTGCAACCGCACTCGAGGCCTTTCTCGAGCCCGGCGACCCCGACATCGTCGAGCGAGCCGACGACGACGTGGCCGTCCAGCCCTATACGTCAGGAACGACCGGGCAGCCAAAGGGCGTCCAGCTTACTCACAACAATCTCGCGTCGAACGCTCAGTCCGCAGGGGAACTCATTCCGGACGGGATCCGATCAGATGACAAACAGCTCGGCGTCCTCCCGCTGTTTCACATCTACGGCATGACCGTCGTGATGAACGCGACGCTGTTCAACGGTGGCGCGTTTTACCCGTTGCCGTCGTGGGACGCCCAGGAGGCCGTCTCACTCATCGAAAACGAGGAGTTGACGCTGATGCACGGCGTGCCGGCGATGTACAACGACGTCATCAATCAGCCGAACGCCGAGGAGTTCGACCTCTCGTCGCTACGGCTGTGTGGCGTCGGCGGCGCCGGCATCCCCGTCGAGGTACTGCGTCGGTTCGAAGAACTGTACGAGCCGAAGGTCTACGAGGGCTACGGGCTGACCGAGACGAGCCCGGTTACGCACTTCAACAGCCCGGTCAAAGGCCGCCGCGTCGGTAGCATCGGCAAACCAGTCCCCGGTGTCGACTCGAGGGTCGTCGACGGCGATTTCGAGGACGTCGCACCAGTCGAGCAGGGACCAGTCGATGAAGACGAAACGGATCTCGACGAAATCACCGGCGAAATCGTCGTCGCCGGGCCGAACGTCATGAAAGGCTACTACGGGCTGCCCGAGGCCAACGAGGAAGTGTTCACCGAGGACGACGGCCGAACGTGGTTCCACACGGGTGACCTGGGCTATCGCGACGAAGACGGCTTCTTCTACGTTGTCGACCGGGAGAAACACATGATCGTCACCGGCGGCTACAACGTCTACCCACGGGAAGTCGAGGAATTGCTCTTCGAACACGAGGCGGTTGCCGACGCCGCCGTCGCCGGGATTCCGGACGAACGCCGCGGTGAGACGGTCAAGGCGTTCGTCGTTCCCACGCCCGACGCGGAGATCACGGAAGACGAACTCAAAGAGTACTGCCTGACAAACCTCGCGGAGTACAAACATCCCCGTGAGATCGAGTTCGTCGAGGAGCTTCCGCGGACGACGACGGGGAAGGTCCAGAAATTCAAACTCCGCGAACGAGAGGAGAGTGCGGAGGATACGGAGCCGGAAACGGAGGCCGAGTGATGGCTCTCGGTGACGCCGTTCAGCTTGAGCTCGATGCAGACGGTCCGGCAACGATCACGCTCGATCAGCCCGAGCGGCGCAACGCCCTCTCGGAGGCGATCGCCGCCGGCATTTCGGCTGCCCTCGATGAGATCGAGGGCAGCGACGCTCGCTGTGTGCTCCTCGAGGGGTCGGGCGGGTCGTTTTCGGCCGGCGGCGACATCGAGCGGATGATCAAGGGGATCCAGACCGACGCGCCGATCGACGAGCGCGTGCGCGCCCTCGAGCGATCGACGAACGAACTGATCGGCCGGCTGGTGTCGTTTCCCATTCCGACGATTGCGCTCGTCGACGGGGCTGCCGTCGGCGCTGGCGCGAACCTCGCGCTCGCGTGTGACATGCAACTGGCGAGCGAACGGGCCGCCTTCGGCTTCGTCTTCCGGCAGGTCGGGCTGAGCGTCGACGCCGGCACCTCCTACCTGCTCCCGCGCGTCGTCGGCGAGAACGTTGCCAAAGAACTCGTCCTCACGGGCGACATTATCGGGGCCGATCGGGCGCACGAGCTCGGCCTCGTAAATCACGTCTACGACGCAGACGAGTTCGACGAGGCCGTCGAGACGTTCGTCGAGAAGATTACCTCTGGCCCACCGGTCGCGCTGCGCCACGCCAACCGACTGCTCGGCGAGGGCCTCGAGAAATCGCTCGAGCAGGCGTTGACCGACGAAGCGGTCGCACAGGGCATCGCGTTCGACACCGACGATCACGAGGAGGGCGTGACCGCTTTCCTCGAGGACCGCGATCCCGAGTTCGAGGGACGCTAACGTCGGCCACAGTCCGTTGGGACAAGCGACGACCGGCGACGAGGAGGCGACTCGAGCCCGAGTTGCTTACTCGCTGTGGGCGACTCCCGTCCCGACCGAAACGAGCGTCGACACCCGCGCGTTCTCCTTGATTTCGAGGCCACCGTCGGCGACCGACAACGGGAGCAGCGGCAAGTGGTCTCGGACCTGCACTGACGGATGAGAGCCGCCGCGAGCGAGCAGTTCGTTGCGCGGCTGGAGCTGCAGTGGCTCGTCGAGGCCAGTCAGGAACTCGTTGTGCTGGATGACGTATTGGCCCCCTTCGAGGTGCCACCAGCCGAACTCGTCGTCGGGGTCGTAGAGGTCGGTCGCGATGGGCTCGAGGTCGGCGTCCTCGAGTTCGTCACCGCCGAAATCGAGTCGGCCGGGTGCAGTGACCTCGTACACCGCGCTGACGGTCAGATCGATGCCGTGGTCGTGAATCTGTGCCGGTTCGTACACGAGATTGTCGACGGCGTCGGCGAGTGGATTTTCGGCAGACATTTCGGTTGTCCTGACGGTTTCGAGTGGCAAAAACGTGTCCTCGAGCGGAACGCGGTAGCAGAACCGGCAGGCGACTGACCGGCGGTGGGGCAGAGCGCGAAAGGCGACGGCATTCGGGTCTGCAGACGAGGCAAGCGACCGAACGGATACACATATGCATCGCCGCCGCGACGGCACGCACAATGGCACAGCCACAGCTCGCGTCCATCCGTGTCCATCCGATCAAGTCCCTCGGAGGGGTGTCGGTCACCGAGGCCGAGATCGTCGACAACGGCGGCCTATCGTGGGATCGACGGTACGCGATCGTCGAACAGTCGCCGGAGGGGACGACAGGGACCGAGCCAGGCGGCCGGTACGTCAACGGGAAACGGGAGCGCCGAATCCACGGCCTCGAGGCGACGTACGATCTCGACCGCGAGACGGTTTCCATCGGGGAACGCGACAGCGACGAGCGTCACACGTTCCACCTCGACCTCGACCGTGACTGTTTCACGTCGTGGCTTTCTGACTTCTTCGGCTATCCGGTCGATCTCGTTCGCGACGACGAGGGCGGGTTCCCGGACGATACGGATGCCACGGGACCGACAGTGATCAGTACGGGCACGCTCGAGGCCGTCGCCTCGTGGTACGAGGGGATCGACGCCGACGAGATGTGTCGGCGGCTCCGTCCGAATCTGGTCCTCGAGGCACCTGCGTTCTGGGAGGATCGCCTCTACGAGGCACCCGGACAGGTCGTCCCCTTCGAGGTCGGCTCAGCGACGTTGCAGGGCGTCAATCCGTGTCAACGGTGTGTCGTTCCGACCCGCGATCCCGACACCGGCGAACCGACCGACGGATTTCGGGAGACGTTCGTCGAGCAACGGGCAGCGACGCTCCCCGAGTGGGCGAGCGAGGACTGGTTCGATCACTACTTCCGGCTGATGGTGAACACGCACGTGCCCGACGCTTCGTGGGGGACGACGCTCGCCGTCGGCGACCGCGTGACCGTCGACAAATCGACGGTCGATCCGAAGTCAGTCGACTGATCCCGAAGATCCCGTCACCGCCGGCGAGTCGACTGCGGCTGGTTTTCAGTTCTGGTACTCACGGGTAAAACGCAAAGAGGGCGCTCCGGCTTTCGGTGGGCATGAACTACGGTCTCGATATCGAGCCCGATGGGATCCGGGTCGCTACCGATACGGCGGATGGGGTGGACCTCGAGTCGGTACCAACCCTCACGGCTCCGACAGACGCGGAGCCGACTTTGGCGACGGACACTGACCCGAACTCCGGTGACTCGCTGCTCTCGAACGGCGTATTGATGACGGACGACGACGCCGAGGAGACACTCGAAGCGCTGCTCGAGGACGTCCTCGGCCCCGACGCCGCTGACGACGGTCGACTCTGTTATACGACGTCCGGGACGGTGGTCGACGGAGCCGAACCGATCGATGCCCGTCGCGACGCCGTCGCCTCGGTTGTTGACGACTGGGGGCTCGAGGCGACGCCGATCAACAGCGGGTTCGCCGTCGTCTACGACCAGTTCGCCGACGACAACTACACTGGCCTCGGTGTCCGGATCGGCCCGCAGACGACGAGCGTCGCGCTCGCATACTATGGCGTGCCCGCGGTGTCGTGTTCACTCGCGAAGGGCAGCGAGTGGGTCATCGACCGGGCGGCCGACGACACGGGACGGGACCCGGCACAGGTCACCACCGTACTCGAGTCGTTCGTGTTCGACCCCGACGCGGCGACGGACGAAATCGAAGCCGCACTCGCGACAGCGTTCGACGCGCTGGTCGGTGACCTCGCCGACACACTCGAGCGCGAAGCCGGCGAGGCCGACATCCAGCGAGGGCTGGCCGTCCCGCTCACCGTTGCGGGGTCGGGCGCGGTGGCGGGTCTCGAGTACCTGATAGCGGGACGGTTCGACAGCGCGCTGCCGATTTCAGTCCGCGATCCGCGACGTGCCGACGAGCCGGCCGCAAGCGCTGCCAGAGGGGCCCTTGAAGCCGCGAAAGACGGCGTCGAGGGCCACGATGCCGTGGCGTGGTCGCCAACCGACGCGACCGACGGCGACAAGAACGACGGGTTCACGACCGTGACTGAACCGACCGGCGAGATGACGCTGACGTTCGACGACTCGCTCGAGGACAGCGCCGAGACGGACCGCGCTCGAGCCGACGACGCGATCGAGCAGTTGTTCGATCGACTCGCGGACCGAGACGACGAGATCCTGTCGATCCGGGCCGACCTCGAGACGGTGAGCGATGCCCTCGACGACCTCGATGCACGGGCGGCCAACGCCGATGCAGTTAGGGCCTTGGAAGCCACTCTCGAGGGGCTCGAAGACGACCTGATCGCGCTCGAAGCCGAAAGCGAGCGCTACGCGAGCGGAGAGGTAGTTTCGAGCCTCGAGGACGACTTCGACGTCCTTTCGACCGCGTTCGACAGGCACCGAGCCGACGTCGACGAACTCGAGTCGGCGATGAACGACGAGTTCGACACATTCGAGGCGTCGATCGAGGCCCTCGAGACGACGACAGCGGACGAACAAGCGGTGCTCGATGCCCGAATCGGAGACCTTGTGGCCGATCTCGATGAAATCATCGCGGACACGAACACGCTCGACGAGCGCCTCGAGTCGCTTCAATCCGAGCAGGAATCGCTCGAGACGATGGCTGCATCGGCAGCCGACCTCGATGCCGTCACGGAAACCGTCTCGCGGTTCGAAGACGAACTCGGGGCCGTCGACGAGACCATCGACCGACTCGGAACGCGAGCCGACGGGTTCGCTGGTCGACTCGAGGAACAGGCGATCCAGCTCGACGACGTTGACGATCGGCTTACGGCCCGCGCGGAACAAGCCGACGAAGAACGGAAACAACTCGGAGACGACATCGAGGCAGTCGAAGCGGCGCTCGAGGCGGAACTCGGTGCTCTCGAGCGTGACTTCGAGACGCTCGAGCGGCGATTCGACGAACTCGACGACACGGTTACCGAGCGGATCGACACACTCGCAGCCGACCGCGACGAGCCAGTCAGCGAACTTCGGGCGGCGATCGACGCCCGTCTCGACACGCTCGAGGCGGAACTCGAAGCCGTCGCGGACACTGAGGATCGAACCAACCGACTCGATGATCGGATGAGCGATCACGCGACTCGTCTCGAAACGCACGCCGAAACGCTCGAGGACTACGACGGCCGCCTCAAGTCGCTTACAACCGACGTCGCCGACCTCGCGGCGACGCTCGACGGAGCTGACAAATCGAGTGAGGCGCAGCTATCGTCGATCGAAACG
The DNA here is from genome assembly GCF_009392895.1 of Natronorubrum aibiense. Lineage (GTDB taxonomy): Archaea > Halobacteriota > Halobacteria > Halobacteriales > Natrialbaceae > Natronorubrum > Natronorubrum aibiense. The sequence goes on from NZ_CP045488.1 coordinate 2,789,954, forward strand.
CGCGTGGACGAACTCGAGGCCAGAGTTGAAACCGACCGGGAGGATGATCCCGAGGCGATTCGGGCAGAGCTCGAAACGGTGCAAGATCGACTCGAGATCGACGACGCCCCGTCTTTCGGCGCGCAACTCGCTACCGGTGGAGGCAGTGCCGGCGTCGTCGCTGGGAGCGTCGCTGCGCTTACGGGTGCGGTGACCATTGGGGCCGCTGCGGCCGTCCTCGGGCTCGTCGTGATCGCCGTGGTGGTCGGACACGAGCGCTAATCGAGGTGGCTGTACGGGGGTGACGTAACAGCCCGATGGCCCACGGCGGGATCCTCGTGCTTCAGCGCGGAGAAGCTGTTACCCTCGTATCAACTCGACGTTTCGCATCTCACCCCCGCAGCGTCGGCAGGTACTGAGAAGTGCATCCGCGACCGTCTCCCGGCGGCCACAGACGACACACTCGTACTCGATTGGTTCAGCAACAGACATGACACCACGTATGTGGTGAAGTATGTTAACTCTTTTCGTGGTAAAGCATGGGTAGGACTGTGGCCGCACGCATCGAGCGTGCAACGGCTCACTAGAGGAGCCAGAGCGCGATCCCGAGTCCCGTCGCAGCGACGATTGTGGCCGCGAGCAGCCAGAACGCAGCCCGGAAACCGACGGTCTCCGAGAGCGTGCCGACGATTGCGGGTGCGACCGCGCCAGCTCCCATCAACATCGTTCGGACGACGCCCAGTCCGCCACCGGCGACATCGTCGGGAATGGTCGACATCAGGTACGCCCCCCGGACGGGTCGAAAACCGTGTGAACCGACGCCGACGGCGACGAGCGCAGCGCCGAGGACGACCGGACCGGCCGTACCAGTCAGCGAGATGAACGCGATCAGCGCGAGCGAGGCAAGTCCCAACGTCGCGACGATGATCGGCAGTTGGCCGATTCGGTCGCTGAGATCTCCCGTGACGAGTTGAACCAGACTCGCGAGAAAGAGCGCACTGTAAAGTACGCCCGCGACTGCGTCCGTCAGTCCGGCCGTCTGCGTGAGATACAGCGGGGCGAACGCGACGAACCCGTTGTAGGTGAACGAAAACAGGATCGTCAAGAGGGCAAACAGCGAGAATCGCCAGTCCCGAAAGAGCGTGACGTACTGGCTGACGCCGACGGCTGTGGTCGCAGTCGACGAGACATTACCTTCGGATTCTTCCGGAAGGCGTCGTGGGACCCGAATTCGGAACGCGATGGCGAGGCCGAGTCCGATCAGCCCGGCAAGCAGAAAGACAAGCCGCCAACTGTCTCCGAGTCCGAACGAAACGCCTGCAACAGCGACGACGGCGGCAGGTGCGATCACGCCGCCGAACGCACCGAACGTGTCGAGGATTCCGAGCGCCCGGCCGGTTCGGGACGGGTACGCTCGAGACAGCAACCGGACGGCGACAGTCTTGTGCGCGCCAGTTCCGGCACCCATCACGAGCATCGCCCCGACGAGGACGAGAAACGGGGAGTCGACGGCGAGTGCGAGCGCCGCGACGGCCGCGACGAGCGCACCGGCGGTAATAACGACGATCGAACCGAGTCGATCGGCGAGCACCCCCGAGGGAAACTGCATCACAGCGTAGGCGAGCATGAATCCGGTAAACACCGTCCCGAGGATCGAGTTCGAGACGCCGTAACTCGCCTGAAACGAGCCGAACAGCGGCGGAAACGCGTACCGAAGAAACTTCCCGAGAAACCAGATCGCCGCCGTCACCACGAGCACATCGTACTGTGTGAGCCGGCCAGCCATCGTGCGAATCGACGCGTCGTTCACGCTCGGCAGTAGGTCAGTGGACGAACGAATACGCTCCGATTCGAGACTCGAGCGCACCCGGATACGGACGCCGGTCCCTCAGAGCCGGTGTGCTCGCAGGACGGTCGCCGTTGCACCGGGACATCGATACAACGGACAGCTGAATCGAATCCGACGTATGGCCGAACGCCACCGACCCCGCGCTCGAGTGGTCGCGGAATCCATATCGCTTCCAACACACGAAAATAGATACTAATGAGGTTAAATATCACACAGGTGTACTAGTTCTTAACCGATCAACGTTATATGGAAGTCGATACCAGAGTAGGATACCAATGGCAGTGAACACCACCGCGGATTGGAACGACCCGATTAGCTGTCCGTTCTGTGGGGACGAACTCACCTCACCCGGTGCCGGCTTCATCGATCATATCGACAGCAGTGCCGACTGTGAAGACGGATTCCAGCAGTGGCGAGCGAACATCGCCGGCGACCTCGCCGGTGAATGGTCTGGCTAAGGACCGCTCGTCCCGACCTGCCTCACTCCTGACGACTTATTCTCGACGAGCGGACATCGTGACGCGTTGCCAGTGTCGATCAGAGTTGTCGTCACTCGAGAGTGATGACCGGCGGGAACGCTGCAAGCCCCCTCATACGGTCTGCTGTAACGATTTGCCGGTGCAACCGAAAGGCGGTCACGGTTGCACCGGTACTGACGTACAGTAGTCCGTATCAGTCGAAGTCCGGGAGATCCTCCGGCGGTTCGTACTCGGCTTCCCAATCGATGTACTCGTCTTTGAGCACCTCCGAGACGATCTGTCCGAACTCGGTCAGTTCGGCGTTGATCGAGGAAACGGTTCCCCACGTATCGAGTTCGGGGTGATACTCTCGAGTCTGCCAGTCCTCGGGAATGCCGGGGGCGTGATAGCCGACGCGGTCGGCGAAGTCGTCCCAGAAGAAGTCGAATTCGGCGAAGAGGTCGAGGTCGCGGGCGATGTCGTACGCTCGCTCCTCGAGATCGGCATCGGCGAGCCACAGCTCGAACGCCTCCTCCCAGGCACCGTCCTCGAGGAACCCCTGAAGCTCCTCGCGGCGATAGTCGATGTCGGTGCCATCGGCGCTGATTGTCGCGTCTTCGTACTCGTTCGGATCGACGTACTCCAGTTCCGGCGGCTCGGGGGGGTCGACTTCGAGTGTCATGGCCGGTGGTACGGCCGGTTTGCGGATAAGAATTCCCTCCCCGGACCGACGCACGCTCGAGCGAGCGCCGACGAGCGATGTATCGCTGCCATCGAGTGCGATCGATCCGCACAGTTATTCCGACACAGTTCCAACACGTTGGTATGGGCAGTGAGCACGGTAGCACGAACTACAGTCTCACGGAGATTTTTGCGATCAAGTTCGTCCTCGCCGACATCCTGATCATCGCCGTGCTGTTGTTCGCCGGCCCGCTGTACGCGCTTGCGATCACGGCGTTGCTCGTCGGTAGCGTCTTTCTCGTCTGGTATCTCACCCAGCGCGATACGACCGGCGACGACGCTGGCGACGCTGCGACGGACGCCTCGAGCCGATCGGAACGCGACCGTGATCCCGTCACGAAACTCCAGGACCGGTACGCAGCCGGCGAACTCACCGACGCCGAGTTCGAGACCAAACTCGAGCGACTGCTCGATTCGAACGAACGGGCCGACGCCGCCGGTGTCGAGACGGCCGATCTGAACCTCGAGCGCACGGAGTGATACCGTCACCGCCTTCGCCTCCCCTCCGCGAACCCAACACTCAATCGCCAGCCACCCCTAGAGGCCAGCAATGACCACTTACGAGGCGGCGATCCTCGACGTCGACGGTACTATCGTTCGCGGCGAGGAGTTGCTCCCGAACGTAATCGACGGCCTCTCAGCCCTCGAAGACGCCGGCATCGACCGACTGCTGTTCTCGAACAATCCGACGCGTGGAAGCGATCACTACGGGGCGAAACTCGAACCACACGGGATCTCGATCGATCCCGAAACCGTGCTGACCTCGGCGACGGTCTCGGCGGCGTACCTCGCGGCCACCCATCCCGACGAGCAGGTGTATCTCGTCGGCAGCGAGCGACTCGAGACGATCCTCGAGGAGGCAGCCGTCGACCTCACTGACGACCCCGAGCGGGCCGACGTCGTCCTCGGCTCGTTCGACAAAGAGTTCTCGTACGGCGCACTCTGGGAGTCGCTGCGCGCACTCGAGGCCGACGTTCCGTTCTACGGAACCGATCCCGATACGACGATTCCGGTCGACGACGGACTGATCCCCGGAACCGGGGCGATCCTCGCCGCGATGGAAGCTGTCGCCGGTCGAGAACCCGACGCGATCCTGGGCAAACCCTCTTCGGTCGCCGCCACGGCCGCGATGGATCGCCTCGACGCTGCACCTGAACGGACGCTGGTCGTCGGTGACCGGCTCAATACCGATATCGCACTGGGGAATCGAGCCGGTATGGCGACCGCACTCGTTCGAACCGGCGTCACGGATCGGACGACGCTCGAGGCGTCGTCGATTCAGCCCGACTACGTTCTCGACTCGCTGGCTGACATCGACACACTGCTGTAGCAGCGGTGGCTGCGAGAGCACTGGCGGAGTGGCGTCGCTGCAGTCCGTGGGGACGAAAGACATATTTATCCGTGATAGTCACGTCGGTTGATCTATGGAACTTCGGAACGCGAAATCCCGTCTCAAACACGTCCTGCTTCGGGCCCGATATGCGGCAATCGGTGCTGCAGTCGGGGCCGCAATCGGAGCCGTCTTCAGTCGAAACGCCGCGAGCACCGGCGGTGCGATCGGCGCACTGGTCGGTGCGACGGTCGCGGACACCCGCGACACCGCGTGTTCGGTCCTTGAGAGTGCCAAAGAGAAAGAGTTCATTCCAATCTCGGACGACACCGACGACCGGAACTGAAGCGCCGTCGACGATCAAGGCAGTTCGCCTGACTGACAGCGTACAGCCGTCACTGAACGTCAGTGACTATACTTCCTGAAATACCCCGTTTCACACCGCGGTCGCGGGTGTATCGGCTCGGCTGACTCGAGTCCTCGAGCGATTACTCTCGTCTCTATAGTAACAACTGAAACGATTTACACACCGATCGCACAGCTGTCGTACGATCGGGTGTGGATTGATTTTCAGTGGCTACTATCGGTGCCAAACGGCAACGATCTCAGCAACCAGCAAATATATACAGATCCGTCGCGATTGGATTAATCAGTGCTGAGGAGTCCGATACTGGTAAAAGTCCCGACCGAGTTGAATCGCTAATGAGCGATGTAGGCGACGCCGGCGTGCCGGAGCCCCCGGAGCCGCCGACGGACGAGCGAGGGTCCGTTCACGTTCTCGGGACGGCACACGTCTCGCAGGCAAGCGTCGACGACGTACACGAAACGATCGATCGTGAAGACCCGGACGTCGTCGCCGTCGAACTCGACGAGGGTCGATACCGCCAGATGCAAGGCGGGACACCCGACGATATCGAGGCGAAAGACCTCCTCTCGGGAAACACCGTCTTCCAGTTTCTGGCCTACTGGATGCTCTCGTACGTCCAGTCGCGACTCGGTGAGCAGTTCGATATCGAACCCGGTGCGGATATGCGTGCCGCGATCGAAGCCGCCGAACGAAACGGAAGCGGCGTTGCGCTCGTCGACCGAGATATTCAGGTGACGATCCAGCGGTTCTGGCGTCGATTGACGATCGCCGAGAAGTTACGGATGGTCGGTGGCCTCGCCCTCGGTGTCACCGACCCGCGAACCATCGGGCTCGCGTTCGGTGCCGTTGCCGGCATCGTCGTCGGACTCGTCTTCGCCGCGTTCCTCGCGCCGCTTTTGGGACTCGGCGAGTTCTTCTTGCTCGGACTTACCGGCTCGACGACGCTGCAGTACGCCGGTGCAGCCGTCGGCGGTGCCATCGCCGGCGCGCTCGTCGGCCTGCTCTTTTTGCCCTCTCTCGAGACAGCCGGCGAGTCTGCTGGCGGCCTCCTCGACGGCGTCTCGCTACGACTCCTCGCTGGCGTCGGACTCGGCGTCGGCGGCGGACTTGCGCTGGTCGCAACCGGAACGTTCGTCGGGCCGTTTTCGGCGGGCACCTTCGAAAGCGCCGGTGTCTACGCGATTCGAGGAACGGTCGGCACGCTCGCCGGACTCGGTATCGGCGTCGGTATCGGCGGTCTCGTCGGCCTGTTCCTCGACGCCAGCGGCAGTGACGTCGAGGATATCGACGAGATCGACATCGAGGAGATGACCGACGGCGACGTCGTTGCAGCGATGATGGAGGAGTTCCGCCGGTTCAGCCCTCAGGGCGCGAACGCCCTGATCGACGAACGTGACGCCTATATCGCACACCACCTCAACGACCTCCGCGAACAGGGCTACGACGTCGTCGCCGTCGTCGGTGCTGGACACAAAGCCGGTATCGAACGCCATCTCTCGAATCCGTCAGGGATACCGACGCTCGAGTCGCTCTCCGGAACCGCCTCCACACGTCGATTCTCGCCGCTGAAGATTATCGGCTATCTGATCATGATCGGATTCCTCGGCTTTTTCTTCCTATTGATCATGGCGGGCGTACAGGACCTCTTCTTGCTCCAGTTGTTCGGCGCGTGGTTCCTGTTCAACGGCTTTTTCGCGTTCACGCTCGCCAGACTCGCCGGCGCACGCTGGACCAGTGCAGGCGTCGGTGGCGCGATCGCGTGGCTGACCAGTATCAATCCGCTGTTGGCCCCCGGCTGGTTCGCCGGCTACGTCGAACTCAAACACCGTCCCGTCAACGTCCGCGACATTCAGACGCTGAACGAAATCGTCGGCGACACGGATCGACCCGTCGGCGAGGCGATGGCTGACATGTTCGAGGTGCCGTTGTTCCGGCTCATCATGATCGTCGCGCTGACCAACATCGGGAGCCTGATCGCGACCGTGCTGTTCCCGATCGTCGTGTTGCCGTGGCTGGCACCCGAGATCGGCGGCGTCGACGCCCTGTTCGCTGAACTCCTCCGCGGCGCTGAGAACACCCTCGAGTTGCTCAGAGGGCTGTTGTCATGAGCACTCGAGTGCGCCAACAGTCGAGCGCGGAGCTGAGTTTCAGCGACAAAGAGCTGTTTGACCTCGCGCTGGCATGGGTCACGCTCTCGGTCGCGTTCGCGCTGTTGCTCGCTCCGATACATGTCGGAGAAGCAACTATCGGTACCTTCGTGCTGATGATCGGCTTGAGCTTCGTGACCGTCGGCGTCGCCTTCCTGTTACACGAACTCGCACACAAGGTCGTTGCAGTCGAGTACGGCCAGCTCGCGGAGTTCCGTGCCGACTATCAGATGCTGTTTCTGGCGATCATGAGCGCCCTCGTCGGCTTCCTCTTTGCCGCACCGGGGGCCGTCTACCACCGGGGTCGGATTACAACGAAACAAAACGGCCACATCGCGCTCGCCGGGCCGCTGACAAATCACCTCCTCGCAGTGCTGTTCTTCCCGCTCATGGTGTTTCCCGGGATCCTCGGTGTTGTCGGCCATCTCGGCGTCCTCATCAATCTCTTCCTCGCGGCGTTCAACATGATCCCGTTCGGTCCGCTCGACGGCAAATCGGTCCTCGAGTGGAACAAACCCGTCTTCGCCGTCGTCTTCGGGCTGAGCCTGCTCCTGGCCGGCGGGTTCTACGCGATCTTCGGGCTGTTCTGACCGGCCCTTCGAGCACCCATCGCGGACCGTTCAACCGGTGATCTTTTGCTCACCCCGAGAGGTCGTTCAGACATGACCGATCCAGCGGACGATGGAACTGCGGAGGAACGGCTCACGTACGCCGACACCGGCGTCGACATCGAAGCCAGCGAAGACGCGACTGCGGCGCTGCTCGAGGCCTTCGGCAGCGATCTGATGACCGAGTACGCGGGCCTGCTCGATATCGGCGACCGGTATCTCGCTCTCGCGACCGACGGCGTCGGCACGAAGCTCATGGTCGCCGAAGCGATCGAGGACTTCTCGACGATCGGGATCGACTGCATCGCAATGAACGTCAACGATCTCGTCGCCGCGGGCGTCGAACCCGTCGCGTTCGTCGATTACCTCGCGATCGACGAGCCCGACGACGACCTCACCAACGAGATCGGCGAAGGGCTCGCCGTCGGCTTGGAGGAATCCGACATGACCCTCCTTGGTGGCGAGACGGCCGTCATGCCCGACGTCGTCACCGGCTTCGACCTCGCGGGCACCTGTGCCGGCCTCGCCGGCAAAGACGAGATCCTCGAGGGCGAGGCTGACGTCGGCGACGTCCTCGTCGGCTTCGCCTCGAACGGCGTCCACTCGAACGGGCTCACGCTCGCCCGCGAAGCCGTCACGCGCGACCACGAGTACACCGACGCGTTCCCACACGACACCGACCGGTCGATCGGCGAGGAACTGCTACGGCCGACGCGACTCTACACGGACTTACTCGAGCCGATGCGCGAACACGACGTCCGCGCGGCGGCACACATCACGGGCGGTGGCTGGACGAACCTGCTTCGGATGGGTGACAACGAGTACGTGATCGAGGATCCGTTCCCGGCCCAGCCGATCTTCGAGTTCATTCAGAAAGAAGGAAACGTCACGGACGAGGAGATGCACCGGACGTTCAACATGGGTACCGGCTTCGTCGTCGCCGTCCCCGAGGATCGAGCCGACGACCTCGTCGCCGAGACGGATGGGCAGATTATCGGTCGCGTCGAAGAAGGCGAGTCGGTCGAAATTCGCGGTCTCTCGCTGACCTGAGATCGGCCCGGTTCGAGCGTCGGACTTGAGTTTTAAGTAACACGGCACGGCCAAAGAGAGTTGGCCGAGACGAGCGCGGCGTTTTCAGACCGCCTGTACGGGTGTTTCGGTGAGCCGCATCACTCGCTCGGTGACGCTTCCCAGCGGCGTTCCGCGGTCGTTGGTCGCCCCTCGTCGCCCCATCACGATCAGATCTGCGTCGTGTCGCTCGGCGTGTTCGACGATCTCGTCCCAGGGCAGTCCCCGGCAACACTTGCAGTCGGCCTTGAGGTTGAGTTCCTGTGCGCGCGCTTCGATTTCCGCGAGCATCTCGGTGGCCTCGTCCTCGAGTTTTTCGTGTTCGGCTTCGACGCTGCCAAGTGCCGGCGGTCGCCCGTGACGCCGTTCGTCGACGACGTAGAGGCAGACGACCGTCGCATCGTACTGCGTGGCGAGGTCCAGCCCCTGTTCGACGCCGCGTTCGGCCTGTTCGCTTCCGTCGGTCGGAATGAGGATCGTATCGTACATTACTGATCACCTGAGTGATGGTTAGACAGAGAGCGCCGTAAAGCTGGTATCAATTCTCACAGCGTAGAAATGAGCGGACAGCGCCTCCCCACGCCGTACGCGACGGCGAGACTGGGGCTTCAGTAGGACCGCGTCACGCGCCGGTCAATTCCGACTGTGGTCGCTGCCGGCCGCCGCACGAACCGTCTCGAACTCCGCGTCGCTGTACGCGATAAATCGCACGTCCTCGAGCATCTCCGGATCGTACTCGCGGATCGCATCGCCAATAATCGCCGCTCCCTCCGCGAGGTCGAAGCCGGCGACACCACAGCCAAGTGCCGGAATCACGAGCGACCGACAGCCGAGGTCGTCAGCTTGCTCGAGCGAGTTCCGCGTCGCCTCGCTGATGCTCTCGGCAGTCGCCTGTCCATCACCGTAGTGGGGCATCGCGGCGGCGTGAATGACGTAGTCGGCGTCGAGGTCGTACGCGTCCGTGACCGCGACCGCACCGAGGTCGATCGGCCCCTTCGACATGGCTTCCTCGTTGATTTCCGCGCCCGCGCCACGTCGGAGCGCGCCGGCGACGCCGGAGCCCATCCGGAGACTCGTCCCGGCGGCGTTGACGAGCGCGTCGGCGGACTGTGCGGCGATATCGCCCTGAACGACATCGAACTCCATACTCGTGGTACGGGCGCGACGGATTTGAAAGTGAGCCGCGGGAACGTTATAAAGTTAGGGCGACCAAAACCTTTTTAGATTTAGGCTCGCCTAAGTCCTCGTAATGGACGTGCCCGCCCGACGGGAAGATGCTGAACCCAACGAGGAACCGGAACAGTCGGCAGTGATCGTGACCAGTCACGAGACCCGCCCTGGCAAAATGGTCTTTACCGAACGCGACAACACCGACGGCTGGATCGCGACAGATTTTACCGTCGATCTCGAGCCCTGAACGGCCTCGACGATCGGGGACTGGTGGCCCTCCGATCGCTCGTCGCAGTGTGACCGCATTCAGCGACCGGTGTGGCTCCGTCGTTCGATCGCGACGCTCGAGGAACCCGGAGTCCGTTCGGTATCGGAGCGCCAGACTCCCGGTTGCCGAATTGACATCCCTCTCCGGCTAAAGCTGCACGTATTCTCCTCACATCTCTATAACGGATGCGGTCCGGTGGCTTCTCGTGTTCGACCGACTGCAAATGAAAACTCGACCGTTAGCCGTCGCCGTCCGACTCGTTACTTCGTCGCTTCTTCGAGCACCAGCGTGTCGTCCTCGAGGTAGTGCTCGAAGTGGTGGCCGTCTTCCTCGAGTGTCACGAGGATCTCACGCAGGATTTCGGCGGTCGCGTAGTCGCCGAGGTTTTCGGCGAGTTCGATACTGTCGCGCATCGACTCGATGATGTCGCCGTACATCTCGAGATCGTTTTGGAACATCGTTCGGACGTCGTAGACGTCCTCACCCTCGAATTCGACGGTTGCTCGCTGTTCCTGATTGGTCGGCCCAGAGACGGGGACGCCGCCCAGCGCCTGTGCGCGCTCGGCGATGACGTCTGCGCCCTCCTCGACGTGTTCGTAGGCCTCCTCTAAGAACTCGTGGAGTGGCAGGAACTCGGCACCTTCGACGACCCAGTGGTGCTTTTTGAGCTGGTGGTACAGCACGTAGGCGTTCGCCAGCTCCGTGTTCAACGCGTCGACGATCTGCTCGGCCTTGTCTTGCTCGAGTCGGAGTTCGTTCGCTTCGACGACGTCTGCCTGTTGACGGACGGTCTTCTGAGTGCTCATCGTATTCTACTAGTACACGCGCATTCCACTTAAATGCCCCCCATGACAGAACATTTTTTCTGCTTGCGCAAAATTTTGTTTATAGTATCTGATTTCAAACCCCCTAAAAAGGAGAAAATCGGGGTTCCGAGATGCTACCACTCAGCATGCTGGTATTTTTTCAAGTATGAGTAAACATTTTCAGTGTGGGGGTTCAAAGAGTGCATATGGCAACGAGAGTCGCACAGCGGAGAGAGCGGATCTACGTCGACGGGGAATGGCTCGAGACCGAGAACGTGATTTCGGTATCGGATCTCGCCGACGGCGGGACCTTCGCACAGGTCGCCGCGGCGGATCCGGCTACGGCACACGCCGCCCTCGAAGCGGCCCACGAGATCAAACCGGAACTGCGCGAGACGACGGTTGTCGAGCGTGCGCAGTGGTGTGAGACGATCGCAGAGGGACTTCGCGAGCGGGAAGAAGAACTCGCGGAGGTCATCGTGCGCGAGGCTGGCAAGCCCATCTCGTCGGCCCGCGGCGAGGTCGAACAGGCCGCGACGCGGTTCGACCGCGCGGCCGAAGAGGCCCGCACCATCGTCAGCAAAGGCGAGTACCGCGAGGGCTCGACCGAGGGCCACGAGGGCTGGCAAGCGATCGTCAAACACGAGCCGATCGGTGCTGTGCTCTGCATCACGCCGTATAACTATCCGCTGGCAACGACGGCATTACAAGTTGCCCCTGCACTCGCAGCGGGCAACAGCGTCCTGCTCAAGCCCGCGAGCAAGACGCCGATCTCGGCGGCGATTCTCGCGGACGTCATCGCCGACGTCGACGGAATTCCGGACGGCGCGTTCAACTTCGTCCCCGGCGAAGCGAGCGAGATCGGGGACCTCCTCTCGGGCGACGATCGCATCAACGCGATCGCCATGACCGGTTCCTCGGGGGCCGGGAAACACGTCGCTCGCGAGAGCGGCATGGTCAACCTCCATATGGAACTCGGTGGCAACGCACCGGCAGTCGTCTTCGACGACGCTGACCTCACCGACGTCGCGGGCAACTGCGCGAAGGGGTCGTTCAAGTACGCCGGCCAGCGCTGCTCGGCCATCTCGCGCGTGCTCGCCCACGAGGACGTCCACGACGACCTCGTCGATCTGATCGACGAGCAGATGGACGCTTGGCAAGCCGGCGACCTCTTCGACGAGGACACCGCGCTCGGCCCACTCATCTCCGAAGCGCAGGCCGATTGGGTCGAAGAACTCGTCGAGGACGCCGTCGAGAAAGGGGCCGAAATCGTCCGCGGCGGCGAACGCCGCGCCCCCAAGGGCGTCCCGGACGAACTCGGTAGCCAGTTCTTCGAGCCGACGCTGCTCGCGAACGTCCCTCACGACGCCCGCATCGTCGACGAAGAGCAGTTCGGCCCTATCGCCGTTATCACCACCTTCGAAGACGAGGACGAAGCCCTCGAGATCGCCAACGGCTCGGATCTCGCACTCGACGCGGCGGTCTTCACTAGCGACTACAAGCGCGCGATGCGGATGGCCGAGCGCATCGACGCCGGTGCGGTCCGGATCAACGGTGCACCAAGCCACGGGCTCGGCGACGTTCCATTCGGCGGCAACAAAGACTCCGGTATCGGCCGCGAGGGACTCGACGCCTCGATCCACGAGATGATGCGCAAGAAGAGCATCGTCCTGTAGGCCGGCCGCTCGCTTTGCCCTCCGCTGTCGCCCACCTGCATTGCCATCGCTTGCGATACCGATCGCGCTCAAAACGCGTACGATTTGATCGCGATGACGGCTGCCTCCGTGCCAGAAATGGCGACGACGGTGATCGTTCCCAATGCGCCCGCATCGTACTCGAGCGTCGCCGTTTGGCCGACCTCGATCAACTCGCCGCGCACTTCGCCGTCTTCGCGAATCTCGACTCGGTCGGCGGTATCGCTCGAGATGAGCGTCACGGAGACGGTGTGTGACGCCGAATGGACATCGATACCGACGCCCGCTCGCGGCTGGGATGGCTCGCTCCCGCGTTCGGCAAAGAGATCTCGGTATTCGTACTCCGCAGTCGGCATCGTTCTCGTTGCCTCTCCGACGATGCCGTCGACCGTCACGTCGTCGAACTGCGCGTTCGTCCGCTGCTCGAACGACTCCATCCGATCGGAATCAGCAGCGACGGTGATCATCGAGTGCGTCGTCGTTTCGGACCCGAGTGACCACGAGAACGCAGCCCCGTTTGCCTCGGCTCTCCCGTCGTACTCGCCTCAGAAGATTGTCCGGTCGCCGACACGATCGGCCAACCGTGCGAAACCATCACTTGCATTGATGCGCCGATCGGTCCCCTCGACGCCCGCCTCGAGAATCGTCTCGAGGGCCGCACCGTCGGCAGGACTCACGACGACCATCTCTGTGGAGACGGCGACCGACCCAGCGTCGTGTTCGAAGAGCTCGAACGCGCCGATCGCCGACTCGAGTTCGGCATCGACCGCGCCGGGATCGAACGATCCGGAGACGACGACGTTCCCGACGACCCCCTCGGAACCGAACCTGCAGACGGCGTCCACGGCTGGCTCACCGCCGGCAACGTCCTCGATCACGTCGCTGGACGGTCCGGCCGGCATCGTCGGCACTGACGCGACGACGTCGGCTTGCAGCGCATCCTCGTACTGTCGGAACGCGGAGCGATCCCGGTAGTGAAACAGGAGTTTCGAACTCGACGATGCAGGAACCCAGCGCTCGAGGAGCGTACGCTCGCATTCACCCTCGGTGTCTGGATCGCCAGTTTCGTCGGTTTCGTCGTCGGGACGATTCGTTCCAGCCCCCTGATCGAGACAGCCCGCACCGACGGTCGTGAGAGCCGTTCCGATGCCCGCTGTCACGAGTAGTTCGCGTCTCTGAATGTTTTTCATACGAATAGTATCTAATTGGAATTGATTGATTATATAACTGCGGTCTATCACTTAGCCGGATAGCGACGCAAACGATGTGGTTGCAAGCCGGAGCCCTATCCGAGTTGTGGGAGACAGAATGGTATGGCTAGCAGCGTCCGCGGCATGCTTTCGTTCGGCCGATCAATCGTCGACGGAGTTCAAGAAAAGAACGTGCCGTTTATGGCCGCAAGCATCGCGTATCAGGCGTTCATTTCGTTACTGCCGTTGCTCGTCCTGGTGTTCTTTCTCGTCACGATCGTCGGCGACGAGACGTTCGCGGCCGAAGTCACTGCCACAACCGAGGGCTTTCTTCCCGACAGTGGTCAGCTCCTGATCGAAGACGCACTCGAGGACTCGCCCGCGACGGCGGGGTCGTCGATCATCGGGGTCGTCGTGCTCCTGTGGGGATCGCTGAAGATCTTCCGCGGACTGGATACGGCCTTTTCGGAGATCTACGGCACCACGAACGAGAGTTCGTTCGTCGACCAACTCCGTGACGCCCTGCTCGTCTTCGGCGCGATCGGTGGCGCACTGTTCGTGGCGGCCGCAACGGGCATCCTGTTCGCGTTTCTCCCCTCGATTCCGGGGCTGGGTGTGATCCAATCGCTCCTGCTCGTCGCCGTCCTCTCAGTCGCGTTCTACCCGATGTACTACTACTTTCCCGATGTCAGTACCTCCCGGCGGGAGGTCATCCCCGGCGTCGTGCTCGCAGCCGTCGGCTGGATGGCACTCCAGTCGCTGTTCCGCGTGTACGTTTCGTTCGCCGCTGATTCGGAGGGCGCAGGGCCAGTCGGAGCCATCCTCCTCTTACTGACGTGGCTGTACTTCGGCGGGCTCATCTTGCTTTCCGGCGCCGTCGTCAACGCGATCGGGACCGGGTACCTCGAGCCCGGAACCGATGACGACTCGGCTGCGCTTACTGACGACTCGATCGCCGAAACCGACCGTGACCCGTTCATCGACGACCGTCAACGAGAACGCACGCGTCTCACCGACCGAGCCGACGCCCTCGAGCGCGAACGGGATAAGCTCCGACTCGACCTGCGCGCCCAGCGCGAGCGTCGAACCCAACTCGAGGACCGAGCGACGACCCTCGAGGAAACCGTCAGCACGCTCGAGGAAGAAAACGATCGCCTGCGACGCGAACTCGAGGCCCAGTCTCAATCGGAGCGCCAGCCAGCCTGGCGACGATACGCCGACGCAGTGCTCGGCCACGTTCGGACGGTCAAAGTCGGCGTTCTCGAGCGAACGCGGTAGCCACACGTCGAGACGGCTGCGAGCGCGGTCGGTCGCCGGGCCACCGACAGAGTCGGGACATCTTAGTAACTGCCGCCCGCACGGACACTCGTGTCGTGTCCGGTACGAGACGCTCGACGACGGATCGAAGACGAACACGCAGCGATCGTCGAGGGGATCGACCACTGCGCGGAGCAGATCGCCGAGCCCTGGGACACCGCCCGAACGACCGACCGTGATGCGGTCGCCACGCAGCTTCGGTCGGCACTCGAGGCGACCGGCCTCCTCGAGCAGCTGCCGCTCGTCCTCACCGACGTCGTCGCAGCGACAGGCCACGAGCTACAGGCACAGCCGGTTCCTGCGCCGCCGTACGTCGTCATCACGAGCCGCGGCCCGATGCTGCGGGCCACGATCGATCCCGGGCGACTGGTGATTCGCTTCGATGCGTTCGACATCGTTCGTGACGACGAGCCCGGGCGGCCACCGGCGTACCGACGTCGGGACGGAATCCGTCTCGAGGTGTCGCTCGAGTAGGAGTGGCACGAACGATCGCGGATTCTCACCGTGGCCCCTGTAGTGACACTGTTCCGCCCAACAGCACACCAGCCATGTCGTGCTATCCCGCCAGTAATTATTAACAAGCCCTCCACTCAAAGCTGCTTGTTAATAATTTTGGCAGTTGTGATAATAACGCTTATACATCGGTGGGACTAGTCTCGAATATGGATCTAACACGACGGACGCTGGTGAAAGCGACTGCCGGCGTGGTCGCAACCGGCGGCATCGCTGGTTGTCTCGACGATGTAAGTAGTGCAGACGTGGGCCTCGACAGCGGCTATGCAGCCTTCTTTACGCTGTGGGACTGGGCCGAACAGGTAAGTGGCGACGAGATCGAGTTCGAGAACCCGGTTGGGACCGGTGAAGCCGGACACGGGTGGTCACCGAGTGGCGACCTCACTCGAGAAATTGCCGATTCGGGTGCGTTCATCTATCTCGACACGCCCGAGTTCTCGTGGGCACAGGATATCGCGGCCACGCTCGAGTCGGACTACGACGCCGTCGCCGTCATCGATGGGCTCGAAGGGCTCGACGATCAGTTGCTCGGCTGGGATCACGAGGTCGACACTGCAGAACACGACCACGAGGAGGACGACCACAGCCACGACGACGACCACAGCCACGAAAACGACAGTCACGACGACCACGACCACGACGACGACCACAACCACGAAAACGACAGTCACGACGACCACGACCACGACGAGTCGTCAGCCGACCCCCACGTCTGGCTCGATCCCGTCCTCGCACAGGATATCGTCGACACCATCGCGACGGGGCTCGCCGACGCCGATCCGGACAACGCAGATACCTACGAGGAAAACGCCGCTGCGTATCGCAGCGAACTCGAGTCACTCGACGAGCGGTTCGAAGAACTCGTCGCCGATGCCGACCAACAGACTGTCGTCTTCGCCGGTCACGACTCCTTTACCTACCTCCAGGATCGATACGGATTCGAGATCCACACGCCTATCGGCGTCTCCCCGCAAGAAGACGTCAGCTCGAGCGCTATCTCGGAAACGATCGACCTCGTCGATGAGGAAGGCATCGACACCGTCCTCTACGATCCCTTCGAGGCACCCGAAGGACAGTATCCACCGTTGGTCGAGACCCTTCTCGAGAGTAGCGCGGCAACCGACGCGATGGAACTGACGCACATGTCAGGCACCCTCAGTACGTGGGCTGACAACGACTGGGGCTACCGCGAGCAAATGGAAGAAATAAACCTCCCCGCGTTCAGAGAAGCACTTAACGCACAGTGACCGTCGTAACTCTCGAAAACGTAACATTTGCCTACGGTGACCAGCCGGCCGTCCGAGACGTCTCGCTGTCGGTCGAAGAAGGGGATTTCCTCGGACTGATCGGACCCAACGGATCGGGGAAAACGACGCTCTTGCATCTCATGCTGGGCCTGCACAGTCCCGACAGCGGCACGATCGAACTGTTCGACGAACCGGTTTCGACGTTCGACGACGGCGAACGGATCGGCTACGTCTCCCAGCAGGCAACCAGCGGCGGCGGTTCGATGCCGGTTACCGTCCGCGAGGCCGTCACGATGGGACGGTTCGCCCGCGCAGGCCACGGGCGGCTGACCGACGAGGACCACGCAATCGTCGACGACGCCCTCGAGACGGTCGACATTACCGACCTCGCGGACCGGCAGGTCAACCAGCTTTCGGGCGGCCAGCGACAACGAGCCTACATCGCGCGGGCACTGGCCTCCGAGGCCGACCTCCTCGCGCTCGACGAGCCGACCGTCGGCGTCGACGCCGAGTCACGCGACGCGTTCTACCAGTTGCTCGAGTCGCTCAACGAGTCGGGGATCACGATTATCCTGATCGAACACGACATCGGCGTCGTCACGGATCGGGCAAACCGGATCGCCTGCATCAACACCGAGCTCTACCACCACGGTGACACGGAATCGTTCGTCGAAAGCGACGCCTTGACCGAGGCCTACGGCGCGACGGGCCAGGTCGTCCACCACCACCACTGATGAGCCGAAACGAGACCCTCCGTCGACGACTCGAGCACGTCGGGATCGGTCTGACCGCGATCCTCGCGGTCGCGATGATCGTGTTGCTGGCCATCGATGCGCTGCGAGCGTATCCCGTCGCGAGCGGCGCGTACGATCAAGCACGGATCGCGGGCTGGTGGCTCGACCACTACCTGGGGACGAACGTCTTCTACCATCCGTTCATGTGGCGGTCGATCGCGACCGGCGTGCTGATCGGCGTCGTCGCGCCGCTGGTCGGAACGTATCTCGTTCACCGCGAGATGGCCCTGATCGGCGAGACGCTGGCGCATACGGCATTTGCCGGCGTCGCGGTCGGCCTGGTGGTGAGCGGAGTGACCGGCTGGAACGGCTCGCTGATGCTCGTTGCCCTGGTTGTGGGGATTCTCGGCGCCCTCGGCGTCCAGTGGCTCGCCGAACGAACCGACACCTACGGCGACGTGCCGATCGCGATCATGCTGACTGGCAGCTTCGCCGTCGGGACGCTCATCATCAGCTACGGCCGCGGGATGACCGGCTTCAACGTCGAGGACTACCTCTTCGGGAGCATCTCCGTCGTTACTCCGTCCGGGGCGCGGCTGATGGCTGTCATCACCGTCGTCGTCGTGGCCCTCATCGTCGGGACCTACAAGCAACTGCTGTTCATCACCTTCGACGAGCAGGCTGCCCGGGTCGCACGGCTCAACGTCACCTGGTACAACACCCTGCTGATCGTTATGACGGCCATCGTCGTCGTCGGCGCGATGCAGATCCTCGGCGTGATTCTCGTCGCCGCGATGCTCGTCGTCCCCGTCGCTGCCGCCACCCAGATCGCCCACAGCTTCCGGGAGACGCTGTATCTCTCGATCCTCTTTGGGCAGGCAGCCGTCATCGGCGGGTTCGTGTTCTCGATCTCGCAGGGGCTGCCGACCGGCGGTTCGATCGTCGTCGTCGCGATCGCCTTCTACCTGCTCGCGATTGCAGCCTCGAGTCGGTCGACAACCGCGATTTCGACGCACTGACGCTCGTCACGCGCGGCCTCGAGCCCGTAATCTAGCACCGAAGTGGAGAACGATACCCAGCACGGAACAGACGAGACCGACGGGAACGAGCACGAGTCCGATACCGAGGGCAGACCCATCACCCACCGAAAGCAGACGGCCAAACAGGGCGTCGCCGAGCCAGAGAATCAGGAGCGGGCCGACGAGCAACACGATGGAGAGACTTCCAGCAACGGCTCCGATCGTGAGCAGCCGTCGTGAGTGTTCGGCTGGGTCCCACAGCCGCGTCACGAGTGCCAACAGTCCTGCTTCTACGAGCGCAAACAGCCCAGTAATCGCATACATCATCACGAAGATGCCGGTGAGCCCGGCTGCAAACCCATCACCGGGGTGGGTCTTCGGGAATCGTCGTGAACAACACCACCGCAGTCAGGAGACTGAGCGCTCCCATATCGCGGTGACGAGGGCGACGGGACGAGGACGAAGGCAAGACATCGACCGAATACGTTGAATACCGATGTGTTTTCGTAAACGTGGCGGTTCGCTGCAGTCGGTGCAGACCGAACTCGAGTCACCCGACGCGCGGAGCCGAAAACCGGTCGATCGATCATCCGTATTCCCCGACTGCTGGAACACGCCATACCCTTAACTCGCTACTCGAATAATACGCAAGCGATGGGACGGTTATCTGCGCTGTTCGACCCCGAGACCGTCGCCGTAGTCGGTGCGACCGACCGTGACGGAGCGGTCGGTCGTGCGATCGTCGAGAACCTCCACGACGAGTTCGTCGGAGAGGTCGTGCCGATCAATCCGAACCGCGACGAGATCCTCGGGCTCGAGTGTTATCCAGCTGTGTCGAGTGCGCCGCCGGTCGATCTGGCGGTGGTCGTAGTCCCGCCCGATATCGTCCTCGAGTCGCTTCGCGATATCGCCGAGGCCGGGACGAAAAACGTCGTCGTCATTACCGCCGGCTTCTCGGAGACAGGCAGCGAGGGAGCCAGACGCGAACGAAAGTTGCGCGACCTCGCCGACGAGTACGATCTCAACGTCGTCGGCCCCAACAGCCTCGGGATCATGTCGACGCCGGTCGACATGAACGCGAGCTTCGGCCCCGAGGACGCGCTCGAGGGTTCGATCTCCTTTATGAGCCAGTCCGGGGCGTTCATCACGGCCGTCTTAGACTGGGCCAGCGACCAGGGAATCGGCTTTCAGGACGTCGTCTCGCTCGGCAACAAGGCCGTCCTCGACGAGACCGACTTCATCCGCGAGTGGGGCGACGATCCCGACACGGACGTCATCATCGGCTACCTCGAGGGGATCGACGACGGCGACGAGTTCATTCGGACGGCCCGCGAGGTGACCGAGGAGACGCCGATCGTGCTCGTCAAATCCGGCCGCACCGACGCCGGCGCACAGGCCGCCTCCTCACACACCGGTGCGATCGCCGGCAGCGAGCGAGCCTACGAGGCCGGCCTCGAGCAGGCCGGCGTGATCCGAGCGAACTCCGTCCAGGAACTGTTCGACTACGCGCGGGCGCTCTCGGGGCTGTCTGAGCCCGATTCCGACGGCGTCGCCGTCGTCACGAACGCGGGCGGTCCCGGTGTGTTGACCACCGACGCCGTCGGTGACACACGCCTCGAAATGGCCGGTTTCACCGACGAGACGCTCGACGAACTGAGTGAGGCGATGCCCAAGGAGGCCAACATCTACAACCCGATCGACGCCATCGGTGACGCCGACGCCGAGCGCTTCGGTGAGGCGCTCGACATCGCGCTCGGCGATCCGAACGTCGGCAGCGCGGTCGTCGTCAGCGCGCCGACGGCCGTCCTCGAGTACGACACCCTCGCCGAGACGGTCATCGAGAAACAGCACGACCACGAGACGCCCGTCGTGACCTGTCTCATGGGCGGCCAGCGGGCGCGTGCCGCCGAAAGCGTTCTGCGCGAGTTCGGGGTCCCGAACTACTTCGATCCTGCACGAGCGGTCTCCGGGCTCGACGCGCTGGTCCAGTACCGCAACGTTCGAACGGAGACAGTCAGCGACCCAACCCAGTTCGACGTCGACCGCGAGCGCGCCCGCGACATCCTCGAGCGCGCGGCCGACCGCGACGACAACCGGCTGGGCGTCGAATCGATGGATCTCCTCGAGGCCTACGGCATTCCGACCCCCGACGGCGAAATCGTCGACGACCCGGATCGGGCACTCGAGGTCGCGTCCGGTATCGACGGCGACGTCGTGATGAAGATCGTCAGCCCCGATATCTCCCACAAATCGGATATCGGCGGCGTGAAAGTCGGCGTCGCCGACGCGGACGTCTACGACGCCTACGAAGACCTCGTCGCTCGAGCCCGCAACTACCAGCCCGACGCGACGATTCTCGGCGTGCAGGTTCAGGAAATGGTCGACCTCGACGTCGCCACCGAGACGATCGTCGGGATGAACCGGGATCCGCAGTTCGGCCCACTCTTGCTGTTCGGCCTCGGCGGCATCTTCGTCGAAATCCTCGAGGATACGTCGGTTCGCGTCGCCCCGGTCGGCGAAGACGAAGCCCGTGAGATGGTCGACGAAATCAAGGCGGCTCCGCTGTTGCGCGGCGCTCGCGGGCGCGAGCCCGCAGCCGTCGACGAGATCGTCGAGACGGTCCAGCGACTCTCACAGCTGGTGACGGACTTCCCGGCGATCCTCGAACTCGACATCAACCCGCTCGTGGCCGGCCCCGATGGCGTACAGGCAATCGACCTCAGACTCACCGTCGACACGGAGAACCTATGACCGACACCGAACCTACGGAGACCGACACCGAGACGACCGACACCGACACCGAGCACAGTTCGACAGCCGACGCCGACCCCGACACCGACGCGGCCGCCGACACCATCCTCGTGAGCTCGCTCGAGGCGAGCACCGGCAAGACCGCCATCACGCTTGCACTCGCCCGCATCGCACAGGAAAACGGCGAGCGCGTCGGCTACATGAAGCCGAAAGGCACCAGCCTGCAGAGCAACGTCGGGAAGACCTTGGACGAGGACCCGCTGCTCGCCCGGGAACTGCTCGACCTCGAGGCGGAGATGCACGATCTGGAGCCGATCGTCTACTCGCCGACGTTCATCGAGCAGGCGATTCGCGGCCGCGAAGACCCGACCGAGCTGCGAGCGCGCGTGACGGAGGCGTTCGAAACTCTCGCGGACGGCACCGATCGGATGTTCCTCGAGGGCGGTGGCGAGTACGACATCGGCGGCATCGTCTCGCTGACCGACGCCGACATCGCGGCGCTGTTCGACGCGCGCGTGGTGCTCGTTGCGCCGTACTCGAGAGCTGGTGACGCCGACAAGGTGCTTGCCGCGGCCGAGTCGTTTGGCGACCGACTCGCCGGCGTGATCTTCAACGACGTCGCGGACGCGGCCTACGACACCCTCGAGACCGATGTGGTCCCCTTCCTCGAGGGACAGGGGATTCCGGTCTTCGGCGTCGTGCCGCGCGAGCAGGTGCTTTCGGGCGTGACGGTCGGCGAACTCGCCGAGGAGCTCGGGGCGTCGATGCTCGTCGATGCCGGCGCGGACGCCTACGTCGAGCGCTTTACCGTCGGCGCGATGGGTGGCGATAGCGCCCTGCGACACTTCCGCCGGACGAAAGACGCCGCCGTGATCACGGGCGGCGACCGTGCCGAGATTCACCGTGCCGCACTCGAAGCTCCCGGGATCCGGTGTCTCATTCTCACTGGCGGCCACCGACCGTCGGGGGCGATTATCGGGCAGGCAACGGAGAGCGAGACGCCGATCCTCACGGTGCAGACAGACACGCTCACGACCGTCGAACGGGCCGAAGACGTCGTCCACAGCGGCCGGACGCGAAACGTCGAAACCGTCGATCGGATGGAGCAACTGCTCGCCGATCACGCGGCCGTCGACTCGATCCTGAACGTCGACGACTGAGACGGATTGCCATCCGACGACGGTCCCGGATCGTCGCCGGACGGCCTCCCAGCAGATTCTCGCATCGAATGTCGTCGACATCGACTCCTCTCACTCAGTGACTGTCACGTCTGACCAAGAATTAAGAGTCCGCCCTGCATGAGCCCACACATGGACGATACTCCCCAGGAGATCACTTCTCTCGTCGGACGTGAGGTGTACTCGAACAACGGCGTCTTCGTCGGCGAAGTCGAAGACCTGCGGCTGAACGTCGACGGCGAAGCCGTCACCGGACTCGCACTCGGCAATCTGAACACGGAACTGTTTGCAGATGCCGCCCGCAGCGGTCAGGGCGTCATCGTCCCCTACCGGTGGGTCCGATCGGTCGGTGACGTGATCCTGATCAATGACGTCGTCGAGCGCGTCCGCCAGCCCGACGACGAAGAAGACGAACTGATCGCGTAACGACTTAGCTCCCGTTCGATCCTTCGCTGCCGTCGACGCCCATCGCGTCGAACAGCGTCCGTTTGACCGCTTCTTCGGTCAACTCGAGCAACGTATCTCTGGTATCCTCCGAGATTTCGATCCCGGTAAAAATGCCCAGCGGGATCTCCGCGCTGGCCTGTGTCGAGTGGCCTGCGGTTTCGCCCATCTTACCGTAGGCGTCCTCGAGCACCTTGCCGATGTTGATGCGGATGTCCTTCGAGCGTCCGGCGAGGAAGATCGTCTCGTCGGCGATGCCAAAGACTGCGGTCGTTGTGACGCCCTCAAGGTTGAGCAGGTGACTCGCAGCCTGGGTCAGTGCCTCCCGATCCCGGACCAGGCCGGCGTTGGAGACGAGGTGACTCCCCTGAACGTCGCGGTTGGCGATCGCTTCGGCGAGCACATCGAGTGTCTCGGGGGACATCGACGGGGACTCGACTTGCTCTAGGGTGTCGTGGTTGGCAAACGGATAGAGATAGGCCGCAGCAGTGAGATCGGCGGGGGTCGTGTCGCGTTTGAAATCCAGCGTCTCCGCGCGGATGCCATACAGCAGCGCTGTCGCGACCTCCTCGGAGACGTTCATATCGAACTCCTGGATGTACTTCGTCATGATCGTCGACGTCGAGGACATGTTCGGACGGATGTCGACGAACTCCGGTTCGAACTCCGCGTCGGATTCGTGGTGGTCGATGACGATATCGACGGGAAGGTCCATTTCCTCGGAGGTTGCGTGATCGACCAGTGCGACGGTGTCGTACACCGAGCGATCCTCGACCTCGTCCCACTGAACCAACTCGATGCCCAGCAGGTTGACGAACGCCCGGTTCTCCTGGTGGCCGACGTCACCCAGATAGATGATGTCCGACTCGACCCCCAGGTGGTCGGCGATCGCCTGGAGCGCCGCTGCGCTGGCGATCGAGTCCGGATCCGGACTGTCCTGAGTAACGATCGCCAGTCGCTCATCGGTCGCCTCGACCAACTGGGCGAGTTTCCCCGCGTTGTACTCGAGTTCACCCGACTCGAGGGCTCGAAGCGCCGACTCGGCGATGACCGAGGAGGGGTTGATGACGATATCCGCACCGAGTTCCTCGAGTTCGTCGCCGGAGACGGGGTCGCTCGCGCGGGCGACGACGAACTGGGTGTCGTCGATGGCACGGATGTTCTCGACGGCGCGTTTGTTCGATTCGACGTCCGACGCGAGGATGAGGACGACGTCGCGGTCAGAGACGAGGTCGGCCGCCTCGGGTTCGCGGATGTCTGCGGTACGGGCGTCTAAGTCCTGGTCGCGAAGCGACTCGACGCGGCTCTCGTCACGGTCGATGATCCGAACGTCTTTTCCCTGTTCGACAAGTTCCTCCGCGACGGCGTAGCCCACGCTGCCACAGCCCAAAATAGCGTAGTCAGAGATCGACGAAATCGTAACCCCCGTACTCATTGACCGTGTGGTCGGGCCGACCACACTTAACGCTCCCGAAGATTGTTACACTGCGACGAACGTTTCAACCGGCCATCCTCACACTCGAGGCTCGAGAGCGACTGGCAGCGCCTGTTTCTCTCTGCCACGACGCCGCCCAAGGGAAACGTATTTTACGTCCCGTCCGAAAGTCGGAGGTACAGGGCCGGTAGCTCAGTCCGGCAGAGCGTCTGACTCTTAATCAGACGGTCGCGTGTTCAAATCGCGCCCGGCCCGCTTTTGCGACGAGCAAACTCGCGAGTGGCAAAACGGTCCTGCGATTTGAAGTAGACGAGCCGCAGCCCGCGCAGTGAGCAAAGCGAACGAGCAGGAACATCTCGGCGTAGTTCACAATCGTGCCCGGTCCGCTTTTACGGCGAACAAACTCGTGACGAGCGAAGCGGCTCGAGCGAGTTGAATCAAAAGACGGTCACGCGAAACGGGGAACGATCGACTCCGTTACCGGTCGTCGCGGACGCCGTCGGGGAACTCGTTGTCCGCGAGCGAGACCGATCCAGCGTCGCTCGTGATGCGAAGGGAGTATCCGTCCTCGAGCGATCGGCCGACGCAGTTCTCGATCCGGACGCCGTCAGCGCCGTTGACGACGAGTGGCGTGTGTGTCGTCTCGAACGTGCTGTCGGCGACGAGGTAGTCCTCGCCGCGAAGTTCGAGGCCGCGGCGGTGATCGTCACCCGGCTGTTCGACAGAGAGGCCGAGGAACTGGCAGGCGTTTCGCTCGCAGTAGATCGCGTGTCGGTTTCTGGTCCCCACGGCATCGCCGGTAATTCGAACGCCCCTCAACTCGACTGCGCCGCCGTCCTGACCGAGGATCCGAACCGCGTTGGCGCTCCCCTCGAGTTCGATTTCGGTGTCTTCGATGGTCGTCGGTCCCGCGCCGGCGTCGATTCGAATTCCGTTGTTCGGCTGGTCGCCGACGGTGAGTTCTGTGTTCGTGATCGACGTTTCGTCGACGTCATGCATGATCCTGATCGCGTCGCCGTTCGGCTGCGGCAGGTCGACGGTGAGGCCCTCAAGGTCGAACTGGTCGCCGCCATCGAGTCGGATTGCGTGTTGGCCCGCGGAGTCGTGTGGGTTCTCGTCGACGACGACGGTTGCGTCCGCGATCTTCCCGACCGTTCCGCGGAGACGGATCGATGCCGTACCGCTGTTCCGGAACCAGCCGCCATCGATGCCGACTCGGCCGGTTTCGTTCGACGCGTACAACCCGTTGTCCGGGAACCCACCCAGCGTACAGTTTCTGAAGATGAGCGAGCCGCGGTGGTGTTGATTAACGGTGATACCAGTCGCACCGCGCCACATGTCCCCCGCGTTCGGTGTTTCGTCGACGTGGACAGCGCCGTCGGGTGCGCGGAAGCAGTAGACGACGCCCTCGCCGTCGGGGTCGGTGATGTTGAACAGTCCCGGCCCCCACGTTCCGCTGTCGTGGACTCCGTAGACTGTGACGTAGCGTACGGAGAGTCCGTCCTCGACTTCCGCATTGAGAACGCGGATACCCGTCTCCGCAGCGGTCTGATCGACGTCGAAGCGCTCGAACAGGAGGTTGCGGCCGGGATTGTCGCTGGTTCCCAGTCGGAACAGACGATACTGCGGGCCGTCGAACTCGTGGTAGCTCGCCGGTACCAGCGTCGCGTTCTCGCCGACGAAGCCGACATTCTCGAAGCCGGTGAGCCGGAGTTGTTCGTCTATGTAGTACCGCCCCGGCGGGAACTTGAGGAGCGTGTTATCGCCGACGAGCTCTCGCAAGACCGGCGTGATAGATTCGCCACCCTCGTTATCCGCCCCTTCCTCGACGACGTCGACGACGGTCTCGTAGCCATCCTCGAGACTGTCTGCAGATGCAACGCCGGCGACAGAAAGCGTTCCGAGTCCGACGAGACAACTTTTCATGTACGATCGGCGACCGAACCGCTGACGGTGTGAATCGTTCGAAGTCACGTCCCCCGTTCGGTGACGGGACGTTTTACGTATATTTGTCATAACGACGTTCGAAACTGTCTCGATATCCGAACGGTATGGACGACAGATCCCGCGAGAAAATAGTCGGACGGGGTCGATCCCGTACCAACAGCGGTTCGGGCGCATAGCGGACTATTAACCGGAAACGCCGCCACGAGCAGCGATTGCAACAGTTGTACTGACGCGGAGGACGTTATTCACGACGGCTGCAACGGATTGGGGGATCAATAGACGCTGTATGCGTTCGTGACAACCGTTGAGGAAACCCATAGAACGGTCCACGGATGAGAAGACGACCGGTCGATCGCTCGCTTGTGCACCGACGTATAAGATGTGTGACTACGTACGTCTCGAACACTGATGGCTGTCAGTTACGACGGAATCACGTTCGAACGGCTCGGTCACGCAAGCAAGCGCCTCGAGACCGACGACGGACGCGTCGTCTACGTCGATCCGTGGAGCGACGTCCTCGATGGCGAACCGAAAGACGGCGACGTCGTGTTCGTCACTCACGACGATTTCGACCACTACGACCCGGACGGGATCGACGCGGTCGCAGGACCGGACGCCACGATCGCGGTCTACGAGGCCGTCGACACGGACGACCTCCCGTTCGACGTCGTCGATCTCCCGCTCGAAGGGGAGACGACCGTCGATGGGATCGACGTGCAGACGGTGCCCGCCTACAACGATCCCGACGGGCCACACGTCGACGAGGACGGTGAGCCGTTCCATGCCGAAGGGGAAGTGATCGGACTCGTTTTCGAGCTGTCGGGGACGACCGTCTTTTTCCCCTCCGACTCGGATGCGCTCGAGCACTACGAGACGATCACCGCGGACGTGCTCGTGCCGCCGATCGGCGGCCACTTTACGATGGATCGCCACGAGGCTGCTGCCCTCGCGCAACACATCGAACCCGACCTCGTGTTGCCCGAACACTACGATACGTTCGAGCCGATCGAGACCGACGCCGAGGCCTTCGCCGCGGACCTCGAGGCCGACGGGATTCGCGTCGACCTGTTCTGAGGTGTCGCGGGCACCGGAAACTGGGACGCGCTCGGCGTCGTCGCAGGTCGACTGTACACCGATACGGTTTGGCACAAGTCACATTACCTGAGCGTCCCGAGCACTGATATGGACTCCCACACCCATGACTCTCCGACAGACGGTGCTCGTGTTACGATTCGGGTCGTCCAAGGGGAGTCAGAATCGATCCTCCGGACGATTCTTCGGGGCGTGGCAGTTGCCGAAAACGTCCCTGTATCCGAACTCGAGCCGTTGTACCAACGGATCGAGACGGACGCACTCGTTGCCCTCCTGAACCACGCAGACGACGTCGAAAGCGGTGTTCGCGTCGAGTTTACGGTTCACGGACACACGGTCGTCGTCTCCGACGACGGTGCTGTCTGTATCACACCAGCCACTACAGCCGTCGGCGACGGCTGCTTGACGAGCGGGGCGCGCTGACGGCCCCGAACGCACCGACGCGTCGGCACCACCGCTGCCGACCCGGTGGGTCGAACGAATCTTGTACCTTCTTCCCGAACCCGATGCGCAATGAGCCAGCAGCAACTGCGGATCGTCTGTCTCGCCGGCCCGAGCGATTCGGGGAAGACCACACTCGTCGAAGACCTCGTGCCGAAACTCGCAGAGTACGGCCGCGTGGCGACCGTCAAATCGATCCACCACGATATCGAGATCGATACGCCCGGTGCGGACACCCACCGCCACCGAACTGCCGGTGCCGAAACCGTCGTCGGGATCACCCCCGAACTGACCTTCGACATCTCTACGCACGGGAAACGAGATCCACCGCCAGCGCCCGACGACGCCGATGACCTGTTCGCGTCGACCGACCCCGAACTGCAGGCGCTTGCGAGCACGCTTGCACGCCTCGAGCGGCGGGGCTACGAGTTCGTCATCGTCGAAGGGTTTTCGGCAGCGCCACTGCCGACGATCATCGTGGGCGACCGCGAGCCGGCCGCCGTCGGCGGCGAGGTCGTCGGCCGCGGGACCGACGACCTCGAGGACCTCGTCGCCACAGTTCGGTCACTCGAGCCGCGTGCTGGCCTCGAGTGAACGGGGAATCGTGAGAGTCCGGCTCAGAACGCAACCGGAAGCCGTACTCGCGGCGTGAAGATAACGTGGACACGTTACGTCAAGCGGCCGCATCGGCGGTTGGGTGCGATCGTGCTCCGATCGGGAAACCATAATCAATTACATTCGAACGAAATGGGAATGAGGATTAGTTATATTTAGGACTGGCCGCATTTGTGTGTGCATGCACACTCGCGACGGCACGTCCGGATTACGACGGGTAAGTCGTCGGACGTTCCTCGCGGCAGCCGGCGGCGTCTCCGCTGGTGTCGTCGGACTGGCGGGCTGTCTCGGAACGTCTGATCGAGTCCGGGTGCTCGCCGCCGGGAGTCTCGCTGTCGTGCTCGAAGAACACGTCGGGCCTGCCTTCGAATCCGAAACGGGAACTGGCTACGAAGGCGAATATCACGGCTCGAACGTCGCGATGCGGATGATCGAAGAAGGGACCAAGCATCCGGACGTGATCGTCAGCGCCGACGTCGACCTGCTTCGGGATCGGCTCTACCCCGATCACGCCACATGGGACGTCGAGTTCGCGGCCAACGAGGTCGGCATCGCGTACGAACCCGAAACGGAACTCGGCGCGCGGCTCGCAGCCGGCGACCCGTGGTACGAGGTATTCGCCGACGCCGACGACGGCGAGGTCGCAATCAGTGATCCCGACCTCGACCCACTTGGCTATCGCGCCATCCATCTGTTCGACCTCGCCGAACGCGAGCACGGACTCGAAGGGTTTCGCGAAACGATGCTCGAGCGGGTGTATCGGGAACCCGACGAGCCGCGACTGCTCGCCGGCATCGAGGCGGGCAACCGGGCCTGTGCGGTCGTCTATCGGAACATGGCCGTCGATCACGACGTCCCCTTTCTCGCGTTACCTGACGCGTACAACTTCACGGACCCGACGGCCGCGTCGCAGTATGCGGAGGCGACGTACACCACCGACGACGGCTACGTCACCGAGGGCACGCCGGCCGTCTACAACGCGACCGTGCGGGCCGACGTAGACGCTCCGGACGCTGGCCTCGCGTTCGTCTCGTTTCTGCTCGAGCAACGATCCCTGCTCGAGGAACACGGGTTGCGCGTCACCGACTCGCTGCCCCGAACACACGGCTCGGTTCCGGAGACGATCGAGCCGTGACCGAGCCAGTAGATTCCGCCGAGCGGACCGCCAACAGTGGCTCTGCCGACGACCCCACGACAGGAACCGGAACGGACACGGACTCG
The DNA here is from genome assembly GCF_009392895.1 of Natronorubrum aibiense. Classification (GTDB taxonomy): domain Archaea; phylum Halobacteriota; class Halobacteria; order Halobacteriales; family Natrialbaceae; genus Natronorubrum; species Natronorubrum aibiense. Next base: position 2,819,583 of record NZ_CP045488.1, read on the forward strand.
AGCGGTTTTGGGCACGGACTCGTGGGTCTGACCGGCGGGCACGCTGTGCCGGCACTGCTCGGTGCCGTGTTGGTCGTGTACTTCGTCGGACCGTTCGTCGCCTTCTTTCTGCAAGTCGGCTCCGTGGATGTGACCGAACGGCTCGCCGAGCCGGCGACCCGAGCGGCGATCCGCACGTCGCTGGTGACGGCACCGGTCTCGACGACCATCGCCACGGTCTTCGGCATTCCGCTCGCGTACGTCCTCTCGCGGCGGTCCTTTCGCGGAAAACGGCTCGTCGAAGCAGCCGTCTTGCTGCCGTTGGTCCTGCCACCGATCGTCGGCGGCGTCATGATACTGACCGTCGTCGGCCAATACACGCCGATCGGCTCGGTGGCTGCGAGTCTCGGGCTGCCGCTGACCGACAGCTACGCGGGCGTGATCCTCGCCCAGACGTTCGTCGCGGCCCCGTTTCTCGTCGTCACCGCTCGAGCCGGCTTCGACGGCGTCGACGAACGACTCGAGGAGGCTGCTCGGACGCTGGGATACTGCCCCCTCTCGACGGCGCGACGGGTCACCCTGCCGCTTGCACGAAACGCTATCGCCGCCGGAGTCATCCTGACGTTCGTCCGAGCGATCGGTGAGTTCGGGGCGACGATGATGGTCGCATACAATCCGCGGACGATGCCCACGCGAATCGAGGTGTTGCGGATCACCCACGGCCTCGATGCGATCGTGCCGATCGCGCTAGCACTGCTCGTCATCACCCTCGTTGTGGTCGTCGCCGTCCAGTTCGTTATCGGCGGCCCTCGACACTACTGATGGGAAGACGACCGCACCGGAATCCCGATTCGTCGGTTCATCTCGCGACCGGGCGACCGCCTCCCCGGCAGCCGAATACCGTGTTCGGACACCCCGCTCAGACTGATAGCCACACGTCTGATCCGCAATACAGGTCAACTATCGTGGCATTCTACATCATCGATGCTAATCTCTTTGGAACTGGGGTTATCTGGATCCCTGTTGTACCGATGGGTGTAACATATGACCTCAATCGCAGACATCGAGATTCCGGCCGACGGAACCGGGACGGGCGAGCTGTTCGAGGCCGTTCCGTCGTTGACCTGTGAGATGGAGCGGGTAATCGCCTCGAGCGGCCACGGACTGTGGCTGTCGGGCCCCTCGCGGGATGGGATCGAAACGGCACTCGACGACGCCGGCGCGATCGGCGCGTACTCACTGATCAACAGCGACGACGACCGCTGGTTGTACGACATCGAATTCGAGCCCGACACCCTCGACGTATTCGAGGTCGTCCTCGAGGAGGGCGGCACCGTACTGAGCGCGTCGGCCTCGAGCGGGACGTGGCTGTTGAGCATTCGGTTCAGCGACCGCGAGTGTGTCAGTTCGCTCTACGATCGGCTCGACGACGAGGACGTCACGCCGACGATCGTCCGACTGTTCGACTTAGCCGAGGAAACCAACTCGCAGTGTGGGCTCACGGCCAGACAGTACGAAACGCTCGTCGCGGCGATCGATCACGGCTACTTCGAGATTCCGCGCGAGGTCTCGATGCAGGAACTCTCCGAAGAGCTCGACATCTCCCACCAGGCGCTCTCGGAACGGTTGCGTCGAGCTTACCGCGCGCTCGTCACATCGGAGCTGAACGTCTCCGAAAACGACACCGTCGCACCGCCGATGCCGTCGGACTGAGGGGACCACGCCCACACGCCTGTCGGTTCGATCTCGAATCGATCCACGGCCCGCTGCCGGCAGCACTCGATGTTTTCACGGCCAGTACGAAGCTGACAGCGCGAGCTGACGGTGACGACGCCGGGACACGGACCACGCTAGCCGAACGAGTACCGTTATGTGTCGTGCCAACAATCAGCTGTCATGAACGTCGACAACGACGACGGCGTGTGTCGGATCGCGTTCGATCGACCGGGCGCACTCAACGCCCTCACGAAAGACACTGCCGTCCAGTTGGCTGAGACTCTCGACTATGTCTCGGTCGACAGCCACGACGCAGTCGTCATCACGGGAGAGGGCGACGCCTTCAGCGCCGGCGGCGACATGCAGGCGCTGTCCCAGGCCCCTGACTCGGCACGCGAGTCCTACGAGTCGGTCACCGACACGTTCGGCCACGTCGTCGAAGCGATGCTCGAGTGTCCCGTCCCGATCGTCGCGAAGGTCAACGGCGACGCCATCGGTGCCGGACTGGCGATCGTGGCCCTCGCGGACATCGCCTACGCCGTCGAGGATGCGACCTTTTCCTGTGCGTTCGTCCGCGTCGGCCTGATTCCAGACACCGGTGGCACGTTCATGCTCCCGCGCATTATCGGCCTGCGAGCCGCCAAACGACTCGCGTTTACGGGCGAGTTCTTCAGTGCCGACCGGGCAGCCGACCTCGAGTTGGTCAACGAGGCGGTTCCCGCCGACGAACTCGACGAGCGAGTCGACGACACTGTCGCCACACTGCGCGATCGACCGACAGAGATCATCGGGCTGATGAAACAGGCCATCCACGAGAACATGGCCCGCCCGTGGTCGGAGGCGCTCGATTACGAGAACCTGCTGCAGGTGCAGGCTCGGACCTCGGACGCCCACGAAGAAGGCGTCAGCGCTTTTCTCGAGGGTCGGGAACCGGAGTTCGAGACGTAGCCACTCACCGTCGCAAGCCACCGCAAGCACCACCAACTTCCTTCCGGTAGGCGTTTGGTGTACTGCAATGACACCGGAGTTTACCGACGACGACATCGGCAAGCGCGTAGTCAACGCCAACGGCGAGGAAGTCGGCCTCGTCGCGGACGTCGAGCACGGCACAGCGCACGTCGAACCGGATCCAGGAATTACGGATACGATCAAAGCGAAACTCGGCTGGGGCGGCACCGACGACGACGCGTACCCGCTTCAGGAAGGCTCCGTCGCTCGAGTGACGGACGATGCGGTCCACCTCGAGAGCGATCTCTCGGGAACAGGCGGCGGTGCCACCGGCACCAGCCGTTCGACCGGCATGGAAACAGACAGCGGTCGAGGGACCGATCGAGACGCGGGGATGCGCGACGACGATGAGTTGATCGGTGATGATGACGATCAGGGGTTGACGGACGATGACGACGATCTAATCGGTGACGATAACGATACCACCCGAACCCGATAGCCACCCGTTGGACGCCGACTCGAGCGACCGGCTCGAATCCGATTCCGGCCGAGCCCCTCGCTCGAGGTGTCTTCTGGCCGTCGACTATCTGAACAGCCACAGGTATCCACTCGCCAGTCAGAGAGGAGAGACCGCTGCTAGGGCTGTTCACCCGACCGGCCGCGTGGCTGCTGATCAGTCGTCTCGGACGCCTGTTGACTGGCCATCCCGGACACCATCTGCCCTCCCCTGTTGGTCCGAGTACCCACTTGCTGTGTGGGCTGTGGCGCCGCAGTTGCGTCCATTCCTTTTTGAGCGCCCGTTCCATTTCCGGCGTGACGGCCTCGAGTCCCTCTCTAGAAATGACTGACACGATTCACACGTATCTCACGGACACCGTGCGAGACGGTGTGCAGTGACGTGCAGTGGCTACTATAGTAAGCGCACGGCGCTGCTGGTTCGAAATCGACCGAAACGGAACTGCAACGTCGGTAAAGCGTGATTAGAACGACTCCTCGCGGGCGGTTCAGTCTTCGGTACCGGGCTCGCCGTGGGTTACGCCGTCCTGTTCGTCGGCTCGCATGCGTCGCAGCGCCGCCCGTGCGTTGCTCGCCTCGTAACCGAAGAAGACGTCGTTTCCGTAGGCTTCGGCGACCTCCATGGCGTGAATTAAATTGTCGATATCGACGTTGACCGCGTACAACTCGATATTAAACGGCGTTTCGAGAGCGCTCTCGAACCCTCTCGCGATCGTCTCGAGCCAGTAGGTCGTCTCGTAAGCCGTATCGTACAACGGAACGACGAACTCGTCGACGTACTCCTCTACGGCCTCGAGATCGATCCCGGCGCGTTCGTAGAGGTGGCCCGGGTACGGGTCGGGATAGAGAGTCATGTAGACGCGGCCGGGAATGCGATCGACGGCTTCCTCGACGAACTCGGTGATGACGCTGGCACGCCATTCGAAGCGGTCCTCGTACTCGCTGGCTTTGAACGACTCCTCGCAGACGCCACACCGGCAGTACTCGGGCCGTGGAAAGCCGATGTCGTCGAGTCGAACGTCCTCGTTAGCTTCGACGCAGTCGTCGATGATCTCGAGGAGGCCCTCACGATAGTCTTTCCGGCTGGGACAGATGTAGGCCCAGTCGAAGTACTTCCGATCCCGTGTGGCCGGCCGGCCGAAGTCGTCGACGGCGACGAGCGACGGATCGGCATCAGCGGCGGCGTTGTCGCCGAAACAAGAGACCATGTTCACGCCGTCTTCGATCGGTTCAGCAGAGCGACCGGTAACGTCTTTGACTTCGTAGAAACCACGCTCGAACTCCGGCCACCGGACTTCTTCCGCGTTGCGCGTGACGACGCCGTACATAGCTTACACTACGGTGGCACATTCGTAAGCCGTTCGGAATCGAGCGGTCGCTAGCGGCTAGTCGTTGCAGATCAGTCGAACGAACGGGGACACCCACCCGACACGGCGATGGTGCACTCCCTACCAGCCGGCGACTGGAACCGAGAATCGCGATCGGTTCCAGCCACATCTCAGCGGTATCGTACCACGAAGTGGCTGGCGAGACGTTACTCGGCTGGCTCGTACTCGATCTCTTCGATGTCGACGTCGGAAGAGCCGCCGGAGACAACTTTCCAGAGGACAGCGATGACGAACAGGACAACCAGGATTTTGACTGTACGTGACATGTACGTTCGAATGGTGGGTCGGTGCACACTTAGATATTCTGGATACTTTGCTGACCGTGACAAACGAACACATCGAATCGAACCCGATCGGAGCTGGTCACCGATCGCTCGAGCGACCACGATCAGGTGTCGATCAGCGATGGAATCTCATCTCTGACGATCGTCTCGCAGTAGGAACACCGCACACCGTCCTCGAGCACCTCGAATCGGGAGGTCACTGGTTCGTCGCCGGTCGTGATACACGTGGCGTTCGGACAGGACAGCACCCCTTCGACGACGTCGGGTCGCTCGACGCGGTGTTTCTCGACCACTTCGTACTCGCGGACGATGTTGATCGTCGCATCCGGAGCGATCAGCGAGAGTACGTCCACTTCGTCCTGACTCAGCTCGCGGCCCTCGACCTTGACGATGTCCTTGCGCGCGAAGCGATCCGAGGGGACATTCATCCCGACCGAGACTTCCTCGCCGTCGCTGCCGTCGATACCGAGAATCGCCAGCACGTTTAGCGCCTGTCCGCCACGGACGTGGTCGATGACGGTCCCGCTGCGGATCTTGCTGACTCGCAGTTCGTGATCGTCCTGTCCGTCGTGGTGGTCGTGATCGTCACTCATCGTCCTCACCTCGAGTGTCGGCGTCGCTGTTGTTTTCGAGCAGTATATCGAGTAACGCCATCCGGACCGGGATGCCGTTGTGGGCCTGCTCGAAGTAGGCCGCGTGGTCAGTGTCGTCGATCTCTGGCGCGATCTCATCGACCCGTGGCAGCGGGTGCATCACCGTCAGATCGTCGCGGGCGTCCTCGAGCGTCTCGAGGTCGATCTGGTACTCACCAGCGATCTTCTGGTACTCGTTCTCGTCGGGGAAGCGCTCGCGCTGGATCCGGGTCACGTACAGCACGTCCAGCGAGGGAAGGACGTCATCGAGCGACTCGTGTTCGCGGATCTGCGTGTTACCCTGCTGGTGAAGGTCGTAGACGACTTCGCGGGGTAACTGGAGACTTTCGGGGCTGATGAAGTGCTGGCGGGTATCGAAGTTCGTCAGCGCGTAGGCGAGGGAGTGAACGGTACGGCCGTATTTCAGATCGCCCATGATGCCGATGGTCAGGTCGTCCAGCCCGGCGTTCTCCCGGATCGTATACAGATCGAGCAGCGTCTGCGTTGGGTGGTGGCCCGCTCCGTCACCGGCGTTTAACAGCGGGACGTCGACGAACTCGCTGGCCATCGTCGCTGACCCCTGCTTCGGGTGACGCAAGACGAGCGCGTCGGCGTAGCCTTCGGTGACACGGACCGTATCGGCGAGCGTCTCGCCTTTCTTGACGCTCGAGGACTCGATCGAGCCCATATCGATAACGCTGCCGCCGAGGCGTTTCATGGCGGTCTCGAAGCTCATCTTCGTTCGCGTGCTCGGTTCGAAAAACAACAGCCCGAGTACCGAGTTCGCGTGTCGGTCGGCGACGGCCGAGGGGTCGGCATCGATCTCGGCCGCTCGGTCGAGGACGGTCTCGATGTCCGCCCGTGAGAGTTGTTTACTCGTGATGAGGTGATCGTGGCGCATTCGTTCGTGTTGGCTCCTGCTGTGCCCTTGAATCTCTCCATTCGGAGTCGCCGTGGCCTCGAGGCCATGGCGGACGTGACACGTCGAGTGCCCGTTCGGTTCCCCTCACGGGTACGACTGTATGAATTAATGCGAAGCCAAAGAGTTATCCGGTCTCTTCGGTAACTGGTCACAATTGAATGGTCGGGCGGCTAGATACTGGTATCGACGTGTTAGATCGGAAACTCGACGGTGGGTTGCCACCGGGGTGTATCGTCGCCTTTAGCGCCGATCCGGCCAGCCAGTCGGAACTACTCCTGTACGAGTTGACGGCCGCCCGTGGTACGCTGTATCTCACGACTGAACGCTCCGACGACGCCGTCCGGCACGCGATCGAACGCTCCCCATCAGCGGTCGGCAGTCCGACCGTCCGACAGGTCACCAGCGACGACCCGCTCGAGGAAGCGACCCGGCTCATCGGTGCGTTGCCCGACGGCGCGAACCTGATCATCGATACGATGGACGTCTTGGAGCGGACCGACACCGACGACTACATCGACTTCTGCAACGACCTCAAAGCCAAGATGCTCGAGACCGGCTCGATCGCGGTGTTACACTGCCTGAAAAGCGACGACGAGCCGATCAACCGAGCGCGAACCTACCACGCAGCCGACGCCGTTTTCGATCTTCGAACGAAAATCGCGGGCAGCGAACTCGAGAATCACCTTACGATTCCGAAGTTCCGCGGCGGTGGACAGCCGACCAAAGCGATCAAACTCGAGTTGACGGAAGAAGTCGCAATCGACACAAGTCGGGACATCGCGTGATGTCGAGTTAGGTGCGGTGATCACGCTGTTTTCGCGTACGATCGCTTCAACGACTGCTGGTGCTCGTCGTCCAGTACGAACCGAAAAAGACCGAAACCGGCTTACTCGTCTGCGCCTTCGAGTTCGTCGACGATCTCGTCGGCATCGACGTCGGCGTCCTCGAGGGCTTCTTCGATTTCGCCGCCCATGCCGCCCATACCGCCCATCATGCCGCCCATGCCCATGCCACCCATGCCGTCGATGACTTCCTGGACGATGACGCGGTCGACACCGATCTTGTCGATGATGTCTTGGCCGATCTGCTGTTTGCCCATCATCCACTGCTGGTTCATGGTCATCTGGGGCGTGGCCTCGAGATAGAGCGTCTCTTTCTCGACAACTTCGGTCTCGAACTCGGGCTCGGCGTCCTCGTCGTCTTCGTCGGGTTCGACGGGGACTTCCTCCTCGACTTCGTCCGTCTCGATCCAGAGTTCGGGCTCCAGCCCGAGGTACATCTCGAACAGGCCAGCGGCCTGCTGTTCGCGGTCGTCGACCTCGTCGAGGATCTCGTACTCGTACTCGACGTCCTCACCCGCGAGCGGGTGGTTGAAGTCGACGCGGGCGCGGCCGCCGATGATCGTGCTGATGTAGCCCTGCTGGCCGTCGACCTGCACGTTCGCACCGGGGTAGCGGTCGTCCTCGTCGATCTTGTCGGCGCTGACGGTCTGGACGTTGTCGGCATCGTACTCGCCGAAGGCCTCCTCGGCGGGGATCGTCACGGTGCCGGAGTCGCCGACCTCGCTCCCGACGAGTGCCTCTTCGACACCGTCGAAGATGTGGCCCTCGCCCAGCACGATCGTTCGTGGCTTGAACTCCTGGCCCTGGTCGTCGACACCCTCTTCTTCGGCGACGTCCGGGTCGGTCGTGTCGACCAGCTGGTCGCCGTCAGCGGTGTATGCGGTGTAGTCGATCTCGACGAAGTCACCGTTCTGGAGTCCCTCGGCGTCTTCTTCTACTTCTTCCTCGACGTCATCGGCCTGCTCATCAAGCTCGGCCTCCTGTTCCTCGGTCATACGTTGTACGTCCCGCCGTCGACATTTAAGTACGACGCTTTGCGCCGAGTGCGACCGTTACTTACGGCCCCTCCTCGTGGCCTCGGCCATGTACGAAGTCGAAGTGAAGGTTCCAGCCGATCTCGAGGCCGTCAGGACGCGCCTCGAGGGACTCGGTGCGGACCGCGAACGGGCCATCGTTCAAGAGGATACCTACTACGACGCACCGCATCGCTCGTTCGTCGAGACTGACGAAGCGCTTCGAATCCGCCGGGAGTCGAGTCGCGAATCGGGAGCCGACAAGACCCGGATCACCTACAAGGGCCCACTGCTCGACGACGAATCCAAGAGCCGCGAGGAGTTCGAGACCGCGGTCGGCGACGGCGGAACGATGGACGCCATCCTGACGAATCTCGGCTTCGACCCCGCTGCGACAGTCCGCAAGGAACGCGAGCGATTCGCCCTCGAGGGATATACGATCACGCTCGATGCCGTCGACGACGTCGGCGAGTACGTCGAAGTCGAAATCGATGTCGAGGACGAAGCCGACCTCGAGACCGCTCGCGAAGGTGCCTACGACGTCCTCGAGCAACTCGGTCTCGAGCCGGACGATCAGCTTCGAACCTCGTATCTGGGGCTGTTGCTCGAGTCCTGAGGAAGCGCTTCCCCGACGACGTATTACTTGCAAGCATTTTTCACACCAGTTCTGTTTCCGCAAGTTATAGAACCACGGTCCGCCAACGTCCGGTAATGAGCGAGCGGAACATCCGGGTCGAGCCAATCGACCGACAGGCAGTCGAAGACCAGGAAGTAGAGATCGTCGAGCGAAAAGGGATCGGCCACCCCGACTCGATCAGCGACGGAGTCGCCGAGGCCGTCGCCGGCGCGCTGGCCCGCGAGTATCTCGACCGCATCGGCAAAGTGCTCCACTTCAACACTGACGAGACCCAGCTCGTCGCAGGCGAAGCTGCACCCGCCTTCGGCGGCGGCGAGGTCGTCGATCCCATCTATCTGCTGATCGTCGGTCGCGCGACCAAACACTATAACGGCCAGACCTTCCCCGCCGAAACCATCGCGCTGCGGGCCGCCCGCGAGTACCTCGAGTCCGAGATCCCACAGCTCACCGTCGGCGAGGATATCGTCGTCGACGTCAGACTCGGCGAAGGCAGTGGCGACCTGCAGGACGTTTTCGGCGAGGACGAAGTGAGCGTCCCGATGGCCAACGACACGAGTTTCGGCGTCGGTCACGCCCCACTGACGGAAACCGAACAGATCGTCCTCGAATCCGAGCGCCGACTCAACGGCGAGTTTGCCGAGGAGAATCCATACGTCGGAACGGATATCAAAATCATGGGCAAACGCGAGGGAGACGAGATCGACGTCACCGTCGCGGCGGCGATGGTCGACGAACACATCGCCGACTTAGACGCGTACGCCGAGGCCGTCGAGTCAGTCCGCGAGTTCGTCGCCGAGGTGGCGAGCGAACACACCGACCGCGACGTCAACGTCCACGTCAACACGGCCGACGACTACGAGGAGGGCTCGATCTACCTGACCGTCACCGGCACCTCCGCCGAGCAGGGCGACGACGGCTCCGTCGGTCGGGGCAACCGCGCGAACGGCCTCATCACGCCCAACCGCTCGATGTCGATGGAAGCCACGAGCGGCAAGAATCCGGTCAACCACATTGGCAAGATCTACAACCTGCTCTCGACCGAAATCGCCGAGGAAGTCGTCAGCGAGGTCGACGGCATCCGTGACCTGCGCGTTCGCCTGCTCAGCCAGATCGGTCGTCCGATCGACCAGCCCCACGTCGCCGACGTCCACGTCGTCACCGAAGGGGGCGTCGAACTCAGTGACGTCGAAGCCGACATCGAAGCGATCGTCGACGCGGAACTCGCGAACGTCACCGACATCACCCGTCGCGTGATCGACGGCGAACTGACGACGTTCTGAAGCAGCCTGATCGACAGGATTCGTTTTTGGCGATCTAGAGCAGCCAGTCGTACCCTTCGAGGACGGCTCGTTTGCCCCCAGTCTCGATTATTTCTCCGTGACCGGGAACGACCCGATCGAACTCCCACGCGAGGACGTCCTGAATCGACCGGCGAAACGACGCCTCGTTTGCGATCGTGAGCCGGAACTCGAGCGGTGGCCCGACCCGTTTGTAGACTCGCAATGCGCGGGCCACGAGCCGGGTCGTGAGCGGGCTCTCCTCGCCGATGTGGAAGCCGACGTCGCCGAGGATCACCGTTCGACTCGGTCGATGGAAGTAGGCGAGTTCGGTGAGCCACCGGTGGCCGACGATCGCGACCTGATCGATGTCGGGAGCCCACCGCGGGTCGGGCGTATCTCCCAACAGCTGATCGAACCCGAGGTCGGGCCGCCGTGCGGGGAGTCCGGGTGCAGCCAGCAGTTCGGCGTCGGGGTAGGTGGCCCGGTACTGTTCCATGTAGAGATGCCCGTGGAGTTTGCTCGCCGGCGCGACGAACCGAACGTCGCCGAGGTCGTCTAGTGCCGCTCGCAGTTCGGGAGTCAGTTCAGCCGGCGACTGGACGAAGAGCCCACCGCTCGAGAGTCGAATCACGGACATAATGCGGCCGATATCGAGGCCGAGAAATCGGAGCGGCTCTTCGTACGTCCAAAATCTGTCACCCCGTTGCTCGAGCATCTGTATTCGTCTGCTCACCACGCGCGGGTATACGTGTTCGCCGGCTCGCTCGAGCGACTCGAGAAGTTACGAGTTAGACAGCCTCAACGATCAGTACAGGGCAAGCAGTTACCGAAGCGGCTATCGATCTGTCCGAACTATGTCAAAAGCCACCTGCTGAATATAGAGGATGGATCCAGCAAACTGGTTCTGTTTGTTTCGGGAACCCTACGATGAATAAGCCGGTCAAGAGATCTGCGGAGTGACTACTCGATTTCTAACTGACCACTTCCGCTACCCTCCTCACCGTCGTTCTCGTCCCATTCGAGTTCGAACTCGATACTTCGTTCAGTCATATTGCCAGCCGGGCCTTCGCGTTCAGCTTTGACCTCGAAGGTTGGTCGGGCAGGGGGATTCAGCGTTACAGACTCGGAGCCTGCTTTCAGGCTGATAGCGTTTCCGCTGTCGAGATTATCCGCGACTTTCCGAAGGTACGATGCGATCTCTTCTCGACTCTGATTGCTTTCTGATTTGAACAGGACTTCTTCAGGCATAATATACGATACGTTGCCTGCACTCATAAGTGAGTCCCCCTATACTGACCACTGGAAATCACCTCTGATCGGTACTCTGGAATGCTGACTATGCGCTTTGTATTCATTATAACTCTTTGAACAGATACGCTGATTGGTAGGAATCCCAGCGGTCAATAAGCACGTGTAGTGTCCGTGTATTTCGCTCCAAATAACACCTGAAAAAGGGATTTTCAACAGGAGTTGGCAGCTTAGTTCGAGTGCAGTCTCGAGACGGAAGCGACGTGTCGCGTCGTGACCGAGTGAGCATCGCTTTCGATAAGCCCTTTAGCCACACGCCTGTCAGAGACGCGTAGCGGGTTTCAACCGAAACAGCGCTCGAGAGCGATCGCCAGTGTCCCTGCCATCAGCCAGTTCGAACCGGATCGTCCTCGCCGTCGTCGCGAGTACCTTCTTCGTCGGCTTCGGCGGCGGCGTTATCTTCCCGATCTTGCCGAATCTGGGCGAGGTGCTCGGTATCTCGGCGTTCATGGTCGGACTCATCCTGAGCGCGAACCGGTTTACCCGGCTCGTGGCCAACGCGCCAGCCGGCGTCCTAATCGACCGCATCGGCACTCGAACGCCGTTCATCGCCGGGTTAGCGATCGAGGGCGTCGCGACGTTCATGTACGTCGTCGCGATCGTCTCGCCGCTGCCCGAACTCTGGTTTCTGCTCGCCCGGATTCTCTGGGGGATCGGCAGCGCGCTCGTCTTTGCGACTGCGTACACGATCACGGCAGACGTCAGCGAGGCCGACTCTCGAGGGACCAGTATGGGCATCGTCCGTGCGGGCATCACCTTCGGATTCCCCGCCGGGCTCGTCCTCGGCGGCGTCGTGAGCGACCTCTGGGGGAACGTCGAGGCGTTCGTTCTCGCGGCTTCGTTCGCCGGTCTCGCGAGTATCATCGCCTATCTGATCGTCCCCGAAACCCACGTCGAGGGCGATCAAGAGTCGGTCAGTCCGTTGGATCTCGAGACGACGCTGCCCGCGCTGACGATCGGGCTCGTCAACTTCGGGCTCTACTTCGCGTACATCGGCGTGCTCTTTTCGACGCTCGTGCTTCTGCTCGGTGAGCGTTCGATCACCGTTTTCGGCCTCGACGCACAGGGCTCGTCGGGGATGTTGATGGCAGTGACGGTTCTCTCGGGGTCGGTGTTTACCCTCGGCGGCGGCGCGCTGAGCGACTCCGTTGGGGCACGCGTCCCCGTAATGCTCGCCTTTCTGGTGACCTCGTGTGTCGGCTTTGCCGTGTTAGCGTTCGGCTCGAGGTTCGAGGTGTTGGTCCTCGCGTGCATCCTGATCGGTGCCGGACAGGGCGGCGTCGGTGGCCCGCTGACGGCCCTGCTCGCTGATCTCACGCCCGAGGAACGCGTCGGCCGCGCGATGGGGACGAACAACGTCCTCGGCGACGTCGGCGGCGGTCTCGGGCCGCTCGTCTCGCTGCCGCTGATCGACGTCCTCGGCTTCGAGGCCATCTATGCGATCAGCGCCATCGTGCCGCTGCTCGCCGGCGTCGTTCTCGTCGTCGGCATCTACGCCCACACCGGGCGCGTGAGTCCGTCGATCGGCGAGTCAATCAACTGAGACGGTGACGAGCCCCTCACTCGAGTGCTCCCACCTCGTAATTCCCTTATAGCTGCGGTCGTCTATCCCAGTTCATGCACCCGCCGGGAGCCGACACTGTCCTCCTCCGCCACGGGGACGTCAACACGAAGAGTAACGCGGTCAAGCGGTACATGGGGGAGTTGCTGGTCGAGAACATCGACGCGCTTCTCGAGGACCGCTCGATCCCCGGCGACGTCGAACAGGGCTGGAATCGGCCGCTCATTCATACGACCGAAGCCGCCGTCGAGGACGCGACCGCGGCCGCGACTGATGCGTTCGGAGTCGTCTCCGCGAGCCCCGCACTGGTCGTCAGCACCGAAAAAGCGCGAATCATCGAGGCGCTCGTCGAAACCGCTCACGAACACTACAACGGCGGGACGTTCGCCGTCGACGCGCGCCGAGCGGACAAGACGCTCCCCTACGACAGCGAGGACCTCGCTCGAGACGCCGGCAGCGCGATCTGGGACGCCGTCGAAGGCGAGTTCGAACCCGAGGTGGACCTCGACGACCCCGACCTCACCTTCGGCGTCGAAGTCAGATCCGAGGTCGCGTACATCTACCTCGAGCACGTCTCCGGGCCGGGTGGCCTGCCGCTTGGCGCACAGGAGCCGGTCATCGCGCTGATCAGCGGCGGCATCGACTCGCCCGTCGCAGCCTACGAGATGATGCGGCGTGGCTGTCCCGTCATCCCAGCATACGTCGATCTCGGGGCCTACGGCGGCATCGACCACGAAGCGCGCGCGATGGAAACCGTTCGGAAACTCTCGCGACACGCGCCCAACTTCGGCATGCAGGTCTACAAAATCCCCGGCGGCGAGACGGTCGATCTGCTGGTCGAAGAGATGAATCAGGGGCGGATGCTCTCGCTGCGGCGCTTTTTCTACCGGGCCGCCGAAACGCTCGCCGAGCGCGTCAACGCCAACGGGATCGTCACCGGCGAGGCGGTCGGCCAGAAGTCGAGCCAGACCGTCCGCAACCTCGGCGTTACCAGTCGGGCCACCCGGCTGCCGATCCACCGACCGCTGCTCACGTGGGACAAACAGGATATCGTCGCCGAGGCTCGCGAGATCGGCACGTTCACCGACTCGACGATCAACGCTGGCTGCAACCGCGTCGCCCCCGACCGCGTCGAAACCAACGCCCGCCTCGAGCCACTGTTGAACGCCGAGCCGGACGACCTGCTCGAGCGCGCTGAGAACGCGGCGACGAACGCAACACTGGTCGAGCCCTGATCCGTAACCGACATTACATAGACGCACCGACCACAGAACAGTGACGCGTGTCTGTCTCATCGGGACCGGCGGCTGCAATCTCCAGTACGAACTCCTCTCCCGGGAGACGTCCCGCGAGGCGCTCGCGACGTACGAGCTGACACGTCCCTTCGAGAATTCGATCGCCCTTCGGACGGTCAGCGTCGGCGCTGCCGTCTCGCTGCTGAACGACCTGAACTGGTATCTCACGCGATTTGTCGACGAGGCACTCGTTCAGGAGCCAAGCGTCAGCGACGACGAGTGGCTCTCGCGGTCGCTCGCCGAGCAGCTTCGAAACGGAACCGTCGAACCCGCCGAGACGGCCGAGTTCTGCAAGATCTATGGCCTCGAGCGCGTGGGCGATGACGACGGCGAGAACACACCGGAATCGGCACCGACGGCCGACGACGCAGCCGGAGCCGACTCGAGCGAGTCGGAACACGAGCGTGTATCGACCCGACGACTCGTCGAACCGCTGTACGTACGCCGAACCGGTGGCGAACTCCCCGAGTACGATCTCAGAGACGTCGACGAGACGCTCGTCGTGCGACTCACCGAAGCCGAACACTCGCCCTGAGCGGGCTGCACTCGAGGATTGGCACCCGTATACGGACGTCGTCCGACAGTTCCAGCGCAACCTAGCAGGGTCGCGGTCGCGCCAGTACATCAGCGCGCCGTATCAGCGGTCGTCGCGTTCACTGCCGGACGCCGATTCGCTCGCCGCGTCGACGGAGAGTGTCGACCTGTGTTTTCGACCGCTGCTGTCGACGATCGTCACGGTGGCACTGGTCACTGGCTCGCCGTCGGCCGTCGCCCGGACGAGTTGTCCCACCGTAACCAGCTGGGTCGCACCCATGCCGTCCGCCGTCTCGGTGACGCTCGCTTCGACGACGAGCCGTGGCCCACCGTCGTCGTGCTCGAGTGCCACCGACTCGAGGACCAGTTCGTAATCGAGCCGCGGCGCGTCGGCCTCGAGGGCGAGCAGGGCGCTGTTCTCGAAGTCGATGTCGGCGACGAACTCGAGGGGCTGGTCGTCACGAAGGGGACGCTCCTCGAGCCACTGCTCGGCGCGGTTGGCGTCGACAAAGAGCTTCACATTGGGTGCCGTCGGCGCGTCGGCGTGGCGAAACGGAACGGTGTCGTCCCCGTCGGTCGTCTCGCTGGCAGTTCGCTTGGGATTGGACTCGTCCTCGCCGTCAGCACCGGATTCACTGGGTGCGTTCGTACCATCAGTGCTGGACTCAGTGGCGTCATCCGCGTCGTTTTCAGGTGACGACGCGTCGACATCGGCTGCGTCGAGGCAACCGGCGGAGAAGATGAACAGACCCGCAGTACCACACAGTAGCGTCCGTCTGGAAAGTGGAGTCATTATTCGAGACTGACACAGCACCAGCTAAAAGGGATTCGTCAAGGTGAAACCGCGATTGTTCCCTCCTAGAGTAACACTGTCGGACAAAACGATTCACGCACCGATCGCACGCGAACGCTCGTCGCCGGAGGCGGCGAGCCGTGAGACGTGATCTGACAGTTACTGGCTTTTGTCTGGCAGTATAACGACTGAAACGATTCACATACGCATCGCCCTGTCCGCGGTTCTCGCTCGAGTCGCTTCTCAGTCGAACAGACCGGTCGAGAGATACCGTTCGCCGCTGTCCCAGAAGACAGTCACGACGAGCGGACAGTCGTCGGCCGTCTCACCGCCGTCCGCGTCCGGCGTCGTCGGATCGTCGAACGCACCCGGGATTTCGGGACAGGTCCGGTCAGGGTCAGCGAGTTCGCGGGCGATACGCTGGGAGACGAGACTCGTCGCGCCGCTCGACTGGCCGACCAGAACCCCTTCCTCGCGGGCCAGTCGGCGACACTCGTCTTCGGCGTCCTCGAGGCGAGCCGTCTCGACACGGTCGATCAGGTCGAGATCCAGATTGTCGCTGACGAAACCGGGACCCATCCCCTGAAAGTCGTCGTCGCCGGCCTCGCCCGTCGAGAGGACGGCGTTGCGCTCGGGTTCGACGGCGATGATATCCATGTCGGGAAACTCCTCACGGAGGCGGCGGCCGGTTCCCGAGATCGTCCCACCGGTGCCAACACCGGCGACGAAGGCATCGATCTCGCGGTCGCCGACCTGCTCTACGATCTCCTCACCGGTCGTCTTGTAATGTGCCTCGGGGTTCGCCGGGTTCTCGAACTGGCCGAGCTGGGTCGCGCCCTCGGCCTCGAGTTCGTCGGCACGCTCGCGGGCGGCCGTCATGTCGCCGTCGACCAACTCGAGGTCGGCTCCGTAGGCGGCCATGATCTGCCGGCGCTCTTTGGACTTGCTCGCTGGCATGACGATCGTCAGGTCGTAGCCGCGGGCGGCACAGACCAGCGCAAGGCCGATTCCCGTGTTGCCGCTGGTCGGTTCGACGAGCCAGTCGCCCGGTTCGATCACCCCGTCGCGTTCGGCCGCGCGGATCATCTCGAGGGCCGGCCGATCTTTCGCCGAGCCACCGGGGTTGAAGGATTCGATCTTTGCGGCGACGGTGACGCCGTCCGGTGAATCGACCCGGACGAGCGGCGAGCCGATCGTGTCCAGAATGCTGCCCTTCATTACGGATCGCTAGACAGTCGAGACGTATACTGTTTGCTGTACTGGAAGCGAACGTGTTTTCTCACAGTTAGTTTCTGATTTATATACTTTCTTACTGATGAAATATATGGATAGCAGAGGATAGAGTGTCTACAGGCAGCTGCTCTGAGATATACTAAACGAAGCTGACTTATCATACACCTCCCTATGTGGCCACCATGGTTTTACCGTCCACATATCATTAATGAGCATGAATAGGTCCCAGCAGTTCGGGTCCGTGGGGTACAGTAGTGGGGTCGACGCGTCGGAACTCGTCGATCGGATCGGGCTTACCGAGGGCGAGATCGAGTGGCGAAAGCAGTTCATCGAGTTCACCGACGACGACGTCGACGAACTCTCCGCACTCATCGACGCCCAGGCCTCGAGTACACAGGAGATGGCGACCCGAATCGAGACGATCGATGACGAAGCACAGTCGATCAACGACGACGTTGAAACCGTCACCGGCGAAATCGAAGAGCAGTTCTCGAAGGTGGAGGTGATCGAGAGCGTCCTGACCGAACTCACTGAGGAAGGCCACCGCCAGACCGTTCGCTACGATCAGCGGATGGCATAGCCCTCGACGCGGTGGACGAATCGATGGGAAACAGGACGGTTAAGCCGCCGGACACGCTATCGAGGGGTATGAGTCTCGAGACCATGCAGCCGAATCCGACGTGGGACGCTGCCTCCTACGAGGAGGCCGTCGACACGCTCGCAGCGCACAACGACGAACTGGTGTACAAAGTCTGGGGTGGCGACTGGTGTAAAGACTGCCGGAAGCTCCTGCCGAACCTGGGCGCGGCACTGCAGGCTGCTGGGGTTCCCGACGAACGAATCGAGGAGATCGCCCTCGATCAGGACAAACAAGGCCCCGGTGTCGAGGAGTACGACATCGAGTACATCCCGACGGTCGTCGTCGAAACCGACGACGGCGAGGAAATCGTCCGATTCGTCGAGTCCGAGGACCTGCCGCCGGCCGTCTGGCTCGCCGAGCAACTCGACGACGCGTTGTAACCGGCGCGAAACGGTTTCGACACGGATTTTTCGACGCCGACGTGTCGGCGTTAGAACGGACTTTCGGGTCCGTCGGTCGTCTCGTCGGCCGTCGGTGCGCTCGTATTGTCACCCAGCCACTCGAGTGCGTCTTCGACGTCGTGGGTCGGCGGCGAGCACGTCCGGCCACGACAGACGTACAGCGTCGGCTCGCCGTCACGCGCCTCGCGACCGGCCCAGATCGCCGGCGCATCCGCGAGTCCCAACTGCTCGAGCCACGCCTCGAGACCGTCCTCGGTCGGCGGCCGAAGTGCGAACAGTCGGTCAGGGTGGTACGTCTCGGCGAATCGGTCGCGCCACGCGTCGGGGAGGGCGTCGGCGGCGACGGTGATCTCGAGCGCGCCGGATTCGAGCCGGTCGGCGGCGAGACAGAGCGAGGCGTGCTGGAGCGGATTCGCCTCGATTCGGTTCGCGTGGGTCTCGAGGACGGTTTCGGCGATCGCCTCGAACGTCTCGTCGGTGACGGCGTCGCCGTCTGCACGAGGGCTCTCCGATCCCTCGCTGACGAAGCCGTCGAGTGCGAGCAGCGTTTCGACGGCGACGCCGGCCGCCGAGGGCGTCGACTGGTCGTTTAGCTCCTGTGGGCGCGTGACCAGCGACTCGCCGCTCTCGGGGGTAAAGTACAACGTCCCGGCCTCGACGTCCCAGAACTCCGCCTCGATGGTGCGGGCCAACTCGAGTGCGAAGGCGAGGTGGTCGACCTCGCCGGTGGCCTCGTAACAGCCGAGTGCGCCACGCGCGAGGAACGCGTAATCCTCGAGATAGCCGTCGACGGCAACGTCCCCATCCTTGTACCGCCGAGAGAGTCGCTTTTCGTCGTCGTCCCAGAGTCGGTCCCGGACGAACTCGAGGGCGTCGACAGCGGTCTCGGCGTACGCGTCATCGCCCAGCACCAGCGCTGCCTCGGCGTAGGTCGCGATCATCAGACCGTTCCAGCTTGCGAGCACTTTCTCGTCGCGGTTCGGTCGCGGCCGTTGCTCGCGGGCCTCGAACAGCCGTTCGCGGGCGGTTTCGAGTCGCGTTTCGACTTCCTGCTCCTCGAGGTCGAACGCCTCGGCGAGACTCGAGATCGATTGCACACGGTTGGGCTGATTCCGCCCTTCGAAGTTGCCCGACTCGGTGATATCGTAGCGTTCACAGAAGAGTTCAGCGGTGGTCTCATCCTCGAGCACCTCGCTGATTTCCTCGGGTGTCCAGACGTAGAACGCACCTTCCTCGCGTTCGCCCGTGTCCGGGTCCTCGCTCTGGGCATCGAGGGTGCTGAAGAAGCCGCTATCGTCGTGGGTCAGTTCCCGTTCGACGAATTCGAGGGCGTCCGCAACGACCTCGGCGTAGCGCTCTTCGCCCGTGAGCTGGTAGCCTGCAAGCAGGGCGCGAGGGATCTCGGCGTTGTCGTAGAGCATCTTCTCGAAGTGGGGCACCGTCCAGTCCCGGTCGACGCAGTAGCGGTGAAACCCGCCGCCGACGTAGTCGTAGAGGCCGCCGTCGACCATCGCGTCGAGGGACTCCTCGAGCACCTCGAGGTACTCGCTTTGGCCCGTCCGATCGTGCGCCCGAGCGAGCACACGGAGCCGAGACGGCTGTGGGAACTTCGGCCCGCCGGAGCCGAAGCCGCCGTACTGGCGGTCGGCGCTGCGAACGGCCGCATCGGCTGCCGTCTCGAGCACGTCGCTCGAGGGGGGCTCCGCGGCGGCGACCGAGTCGGGGGTCTCCTCGAGTTGGTCCGTCGCCGCGTCGGTCCACTGCTGGGCGCGGTTCTCGACTTCCTCGCGGTCCGTCTCCCACGTCTCGGCGAGTCGCTCGAGGACGTCGAGGAAGCCGGGCTGGCCGCGTTTCGATTCCTTGGGGAAGTAGGTCCCGATGTGGAACGGTTTGCCCTCGGGTGTGAGCCACGCCGAGAGCGGCCAGCCGCCCCGGCCGGTGACGAGCTGGCAGACGGTCATGTAGATGCTGTCGACGTCCGGGCGCTCCTCGCGGTCGACCTTGATCGGGACGAAGTTCTCGTTGAGCAGTTCGGCGACCTCCTCGTCGGCGAAGCTCTCCGACTCCATGACGTGACACCAGTGACACGCCGAGTAGCCGATCGAGAGGAAGATCGGCACGTCGTGTTCACGGGCCGTCTCTAAGGCCTGTTCGTCCCACGGCTGCCAATTAACGGGGTTGTCCGCGTGCTGGCGCAGATACGGGCTCTCCTCCTCGTTGAGCCGGTTGCGCGTGGTCGGGGTCGTCATACGCTCTCGTACGGGCAGGAGTTGTAAAAGCCCGACGTACGACTCGCTCCCGTGCCGGTATCGACCTCAAAAATCGGTACTCGAAGCGGCGATTCGAATCCGTTACTCGAGTTCTTCGGTAAGCAGGCGACGGAGCACGAGGTGGAGCACACCGCCGTTCTCGACGTACTCGACCGCCATCGGCGTGTCGACCTGTGCGGTGACCTCGAACTCGGTGACGTTGCCGTCGTCGTCTTCGGCGGTCACGGTCAGCACGGCGTTCGGCTCGAGGCCGTCCTCGAGGCCTTCGATCTGGAAGTACTCGTCGCCCTCAAGGCCGAGTTCCTCCCAGCCCTCGCCGTCCTGGAACTGCAGCGGCAGGACGCCCATGCCGATGAGGTTGTCACGGTAGATGCGCTCGTAGCTCTTGCCGATGGTCGCGCGGATACCGAGCAGATCGGTTCCTTTCGCGGCCCAGTCGCGGCTCGAGCCGGTCCCGAGCTCTTCGCCGGCCATGACGATCAGCGGCGTCTCCTCCTCGCGGTAGCGCTCGGAGGCTTCGAAGACGGTCGTCTCCTCGCCGGTTGGGTGGTGGATCGTGTAGCCACCTTCCTTGCCGTCGAGCAGCTCGTTTTTGATGCGAACGTTCGCGAAGGTGCCGCGCATCATGACTTCGTGGTTCCCACGACGGGAGCCGTAGGTGTTGAACTCGTACGGTTCGACGCCGCGCTCTTTGAGCCACTGGCCGGCGGGCAGGTCCTCGCTGAACGGCCCGGCGGGGCTGATGTGGTCAGTCGTGACGGTGTCACCGAGCGTGAGCAGCGCGCGGGCGTCCTCGACGTTGTCGACGCCGGGTGCTTCGAGTGGGAAGTCCTGGAAGAACGGCGGCTCGCGGATGTACGTCGACTCTGGGTCCCAGTCGTAGACCTCGCCGGTTGGTGCGTCGAGTGCTTCCCAGCGCTCGTCGCCCTCGTAGATACTCGAGTACTTCTCCTCGAACATCTCGGGAGAGACGCTGTCGTGGATCGTCTGGCGGACTTCCTCGGTGTCCGGCCAGATGTCCTCGAGGTAGACCTCCTCGCCGTCGTCGTTCGTGCCGATCGGCTCCTCTTCGAGGTCGATGTCCATGCGACCTGCGAGGCCGTAGGCGACGACCAGCGGCGGGCTGGCGAGGTAGTTGGCCTTGATCTTCGGGTGGATACGGGCTTCGAAGTTGCGGTTGCCCGAAAGGACGCTCGTCGTCCAGAGGTCGTGCTCGTCGATGGCTGCCTCGACTGGCTCCGGCAGTGGGCCGGCGTTGCCGATACAGGTCGTACAGCCGTAGCCGACGACGTGGTAGCCGAGTTCCTCTAAGTCGTCGAGCAGTTCCGCACGCTTGAGATACTCCGTGACGACACGGCTGCCGGGTGCGAGACTGGTCTTGACGTACTCGGGCACCTCGAGGCCTTGCTCTGCGGCGTTGCGTGCGAGCAGGCCGGCCGCGACCATCACGGACGGGTTCGAGGTGTTCGTACAGGACGTAATCGCACTGACGAGGATGTCACCATGGCCGATTTCGATCTCGGTGCCGTCCTCGAGTTCGACGGGAACCTTCTCGTCGAGGGATGGGGTCTGCTCGGCGACGAGACCGCCGTCGCTCTCGGCAGCGCCCGAGGGGAGAACGCCCTCTTCCTCGAGCAGCGTTGGGAAGTGCTCGTCGAGATCGCCCATCGGGATGCGGGCGTGGGGCTTCTTGTGGCCGGCGAGGCTTGGTTCGACCTCGCCGAGGTCGAAGTCGACGACCTCGGTGAATTCGGGGTCCTGCTCGCCGAAGAGGCCCTGTGCCTCGAGGTACTCTTTGACGAGTTCGATGTGGTCGGGGTCGCGACCCGTCAGCTCGAGGTACTCGAGGGTCTTCTCGTCGACGGGGAACATGCTGATGGTCGAGCCCTGCTCGGGGGCCATGTTCGAGATGGTCGCGCGGTCGGCGACCGAGAGCTCGGCGACGCCGGGACCGAAGAACTCGACGAACTTGTCGACGACGCCGACCTGACGGAGCTTCTCCGTGATGTGGAGCACGAGGTCGGTCGCGGTCGCACCGTCGGGGAGTTCGCCCGAGAGGCGGACACCGACGACTTCAGGGAGGCTCATGTTGATCGGCTGACCGAGCAGTGCGGCCTCGGCCTCGATCCCACCGACACCCCAGCCGACGGCACCGATGCCGCCGATCATCGGGGTGTGGCTGTCCGTGCCGACGAGCGTGTCGGGGACGAGCCACTGCTCGCCGTCGACTTCGCGCTCGTGGACGACACGACCGAGGTGTTCTAAGTTGACCTGGTGGACGATACCCGTTCCCGGCGGGACGACGTTGAACTCGTCGAACGCCTGCTGGGCCCACTTGATCGCGCGGTAGCGCTCCTCGTTGCGCTCGTACTCGATCTCGACGTTCTTCTCGTAGGCGTCCTCGCTGCCGAAGTGGTCGACCTGCACGCTGTGGTCGATCACGAGGTCACAGGGGACTTCGGGCTCGACGACCGTCGGATCGACGCCCTTGCGGTCGGCAGCCGAACGCAGCGCTGCGAGGTCGACGACTGCTGGCACACCCGTCAGGTCCTGCAGAACGACACGGGAGACCGTAAACGGCACTTCGGCGTCCGGCACGTCGGGTTCCCACGAGGCCGCCGCGCGGACAGCGTCGGCGTCGATCGTCTCGCCGTCGGCGTTTCGCAGCACCGACTCGAGCAGAATACGGATGCTCACGGGCAGTTTCTCTAGGTCACAGAGGCCCTGCTCCTCGAGAACGGTAAGATCCGCCATCTTATACGTCTCGCCATCGTGTTCGAATTCCCGGATCGCCTCCGAGAACGAATCCATTGCCATACGTAGCTTTCGAACGGGGGGGTTTTCAATCTCCCGAGACTCGTCTGTAAAACCATTATATACTCACTATGTGTTACAGTGCCACGATCGTAGGACGGAACGGTTACGAAAGCGACGGTGCGGCATCCCTGCACGACCCTATACAGCCGATGATTGCGGCAACTATACTGCCGGACAAAACGGTTCACGCACCGATCGCACGCGAACGCTCGTCGCCTTCGACGACGAGCCGTGAGACGTGATCGAGCGTTTACCGACTGTTGTCCGACAGTATATCTGACTGGGTAGTGGATCGATCGTCGACTACCGACCTGTCCGGCTACGTCATAAAAAACAGTTCGTTGTGTCGCGATTGTAGTGGCGTGTTAGTTGCCGCCGGCATCGGCGCCACCGTTACCGCCGTCAGCGCCACCGTTACCGCCGTCAGCGCCACCGTTACCGCCGGCATCTGCACCGCCGTTACCGCCGTTAGCGCCACCGTTACCGTCGTCTTCTTCGTCGTCCATCTCTTCTTCGTCACCGTTACCGTTGGTGTCGCCGCCGTTGCCGGACGCGCCGGGCGTGGCCTCGATCAGATCGAGCTGGGAGTCGCGGAATTGGCCGTCGTCACCCATCGTGTCACTGTCGCCAGCGCTGAGGCTGACGTCTTCCGTGAACAGGAAGCCCCACGTCGGGGCGTCCGTGCCGAGGTCGTAACTGATGATGTAGGCGTCCCAGTCGTCCGGATCGTCGAACACGTCGTCTTCCGACCCGGAATCTTCGAGCAGATCCTCTTTCGTCGAGGTGTTCAGCGCCGAAATAACCTCGAAGTCGATGCCAGGTTGGTAGTCGTCTCCGTACACGAGCACTGTCCCGTCACTGTCCTCCTGAGCGGTGACGGAGCCCGACGTCGCACTCGCGCCGAGGGCAACCGCCGTCGTGGCGAGCGCCCCTTTCTTCATGAACGATCGCCTCGAGTCGTCGAATAGTCCGTTATCGTTGTCTGTCATGTCTCTCACCTGAGTCCCCCTGTTTGGGGTAGACGGTTCTTGACCCAATTTTCGCATAAGTGACTGCCATTGTTTCACCGTCTAAGACGGGCTGAAATCACTCGAGAAGTGTATTGTGCGTCTATACCACCGTATTTCGACACTTTGCGAGATCACGGCGAAGAGCTGTCAGCAATGATTGTTTATCGATCGAAGCGGGGCCAGAGCGGACGTGTTGGCCGCCGTTAAAACATGTCGTCACTCGAGAATCCGACCGAACCCGATTGTCACACCGAGATTCCCGCCGGAGCCTGCGATTCCGGGGCTTCAGCCGTTCGTTCGTACCAAGAGAGGGTCAGAGCTGTCCAGATCGGGACCCGTCATACAGCAAAACAAACGATTTCCTCGGACTTTCAGCCGGAAAATCAGCACGCGGAACCGGTCACAATCCGCGACTCTCTACGGTGGTGGCCAGTCTCGTGACGCGTTGGCGCCGGGCCGTTCGACGGCGGTCGACTATCGAGTGCCGTGTGAACTGCGCGATACGATCGAACGGATCGGCGAGAAAGAAGGTCCTCGAGTGAGTTCGTGTGAACTACAAACTGGCTTCGACGAGATCCAGCTGCGTATCGCGGAACTCACCGTCGTCACCCATCGTCTCGCTATCGCCAGCGCTGAGGTCGGCGTCCTCGGTAAACAGAACGCCCCACGTCGGGGCGTCCGAGCCGAGATCGTAGCTGATGATGTAGGCGTCCCAGTCGTCCGGGTCGTCGAACACGTCGTCCGCCGAGCCGGAATCGTCGATCAGATCCTCTTTTGTCGCCGTTTCGAGTGCCGAAATCACCTCGAAATCGACGCCGGGGTAATAATCGTCACCGTACACGAGCACGGTGTCGTCGTCCTCCTGTGCGGTGGCCGCGCTTGCGCCGAGGGCGACCGCCGTCGTGGCGAGTGCGCCCTTCTTCAAGGAGGACCGTCTCGAGTCGTCGAACAGTCCGCTATTGGTATCTGTCATGTCTCTCACCTGCCCCCGCAACTCGGGGTAGGCGCCTCTTGACCCGATTTTCGCATAAGTGAGCCCCATTGTTTCATCGTCTAAGACGAACTGTACTCGACGACCGGGGGGCTAAGCGACCAGTTCGCAAGGGATCGACACTCGACCCGCTGACAAACGAGAACACCCGCTTGACGGTTCGGTTCGCCGATGAAGCGGTAGCCACCGTGTCTGGGGTAATTCTCACGGTGAGGCACAAAACGACCCATTGTGTCGTCGTGAACAGGACAGAACGGAACGACGAGCGGAGAGTAGAAGCAGATCCCACAGCCTCGAGACGGCCGTCAGCCGGCCGAAGAACGCGCCGCCCGTGGTCTCAGTCCGTGCGCTCTCGTCGTGCGTACTCTACGAACGCGAATCCGTCGTGTTCGGCCCGCGAAACCTCGCGAAACGACTCGCGGTCCCACGTCGGGAATCGCGTGTCGCCGTCGGGATCGTCGTGTACCTCGGTGACGATCAGTCGATCGAGCGCGGGCAGCAACTGCTCGTACACTGTCGCGCCGCCAGCGACGAACACGCGATCGGTGTTGTGGCGCTTGCGAGCCGCACGCTCGGCTGCCTCGAGCGCACCCTCGAGGTCGTTCGCGACGACGGCGTTCTCGGGTGTCTCGAGGGGGCGACTCGTCAGGACGATCGTCGTCCGGCCCGGCAGCGGTTCGCCGAGGGCCTCGAGGATCCCCTCGTAGGTGACCCGGCCCATGATGACCGGGTGATCCATCGTCGTCTCCTTGAAATGCGTCAGATCCGCAGGAATGTGCCAGGGCATGTCACCGTCCTTGCCGATGACGTCGTTGTCCGCGACGGCGACGATGCCGACGAGTTCGCAGTCGGTCTCGAGTTCGTGCTCGTCGCTCATTCAGCCACCGAAAACATGAGCCCGTCGTGGGAGTCGTAGTCCTGCAACTCGACGTCCTCGTAGGCCAGTTCGTCGACCGTCGCGTCACCGATCTCGAGCGTCGGGCGCTCGAGTGGCTCTCGGGACAGTTGCTCGAGCAGGCCGGGGACATGGTCGAGTCGCTCGTCGCCCTCGGCTTCGGCGGGCGCTTCGGTCTCGAGCCACTCGCGAATCGAGAGATAATCCTCGCGCTCGTCGGCGTCGGCCAGACGAGACTGCAGCGCCTCGAGGTTGTCGGCGTACCACTCCCCGCGCGCGCCGCGCCCGCAGTAGACGTGGGCGTCGACGACCGTGTGGGCGAAGATTCCGGGTTCGAAGCCCGTCTGCTGGGCGACGACCTTCGTCAGGAGCGCGTAGGCCGCGATGTTGAACGGAATTCCCAGTGCGGTGTCGCCGGAGCGCTGGGTGAGATGGCAGTTCAGTCGGTCGCCCTGAACGTTGAAGACGAACGAGTAGTGACACGGCGGCAGCGTCGAGACGGCCGCGTTGGCAGGGTGCCAGGCGTTGACGACGAGTCGACGCGAGTTCGGGCTGTCCGAGAGGGTGTCGACGACGTACTGGAGCTGGTCAAAGGTCTTTCTGCCGTCTGACTCCTCGGTCACCCACCGGTGGGCCTCGTCAGGCCACGTTTCGCCCTCGAGTTGGGCGTCGTCCTCAGGAATCGGATACCGTCGCCAGAAGCGGCCGTAGGCGGTGTCGAGTCGCCCCTCCTCGTCGGCCCACGCGTCCCAGATCTTGGTCTCTTCGCGGAGGTTCTTGACGTGTTCCTCGCCGGAGAGATACCAGCACACCTCGTGTAGCATCGAGTTCCAGCGGTAGCCGTCCATCTGCTTGGTCGTCAGCAGGGGGTACCCCTCCTGGAGGTCGACCTCGTAGTGCTCGCTGAACGACGAGATCGTGTCGACGCCGGTCCGATTCGGCTTGTACGTGCCCTCCGAAAGGACCGTGTCGACGAGCTCGAGGTACTGTTGCATTAGCCCCTCATTTGGAACGGGCATACATATGCGTTCAAGTTCTGGATTGCTCGAGCCGCTTCACTTTCACTCCGCTGTCCAAACTCTCTTTGGTCCTGCCCTCCTCCCGACGACCGATGACCGCTCGAGCCGACGTGTCGCTGCTCGCCCTCCCACCGTCGGCGCTCGTCGACCGCCCAGTCGAGACGCTCGCAGACGTCGACGTGACCCTCGAGCCGGACGCCGTCTGGGTGCTCGGCCCCGACCAGGAGCCACAGGCGTTCGCCCGCGCGCGGCAGGTGTTCGACGCGCCGACGTTTCATCCGCCGCTCGAGACCGGCGACGGGCCACTTTCCAGCTACCAGTTCGAGAGCGACGACCTCGAGCTCGCGGTCTGCAACGGAGTCAGATCGCTGCAGGCCGATCAATCGGCCGGCTCGAGTGCGTTCACGGGATCGAGCGACGTCGTCGCGCTCGTCTGTGACGACGTCGCTACGAACGTCCGACCAACGACGCTCGAGACGAGCCTCGAGGGGGCGGCCACTCTCGCCGCGGCGTTGCCGACCGGACGCGTGACGACCGTTCTGACGGGCAGCGAACCGGCCGGCTACGACGAACTGTGGCACCTCGAGGCCGACACCGGGGCGGTCTGCACCGTCGATCACGAGCCCGCGGTGGTCTGTTCCCCGGCCGGCGACGACTGTGTCTCCGTCCGTGTTCGAGGTGGCGGCCCCGTCGAGGGCTACGGCAGCGACCGCTCGATCGCGAAACTGTCGTTGTCCGACGACGGCATCGAGCGCGTGGAGACGTACTCGGTAACGACGTTCGGGCTCGAGGCCGTCTCCGGGATCGGCCCGAAGACCGCGACTCGCCTCACCGAGCGCGGCGTGAGGACGCGAACCGAACTGCTCGAGGTGCCCCTCGAAACGCTGGCCGAGCTTCCCGGCGTGGGCTGCGACCGCGCGCGGACGATCCACCAGCACGCGACGGTTCTCGAGACGGGCGAGCCGCGGCGACGCACCGACGAGCCGCTCCCGGGCGAGCGCTGGTCGACGCCGCCGCTGTGTCTCGACATCGAAACCGACGGGCTCTCGCCGACGATCATCTGGCAGATCGGCGTCTACGACCCCGTGACCGACACCTATCGCGCGTTCGTCGAACGCGACGAGCCGACCGATCCGGGGCCGGTGCTCGAGGCGTTCTGTGACTGGCTGCTCGGGATCCACCCCGACAGGGCGCTGCTCACCTGGAACGGCTGGCGGTTCGACTACCGCCACCTCGGCTCGTTTATCGCCAGATACGTCCCCTACTACGCCGACGACTGGGAGTCGATCCCGACGTTCGACCTCTATGCTTGGGCCGTCCGCAACGAGCACGCGATTCTCCCCGGGCGGACGAACGAACTCGCCGTCGTCGCCGACGCGCTCGGCTACGAGGGGGCGGCGACCGGCCTCGACGGTGCCCGGACGGCCGCGGCGTATCAGCGATTCATGCGAACCGGAGAACCCCTCGAGTGGGGCCGCCACGAAGCCTACTGCGAGGACGACTGCCGGGCGCTGTGGCACGTCTACGAGCGACTTCGAGACGCGTCGGCGGCCTCGAGCGCCGGCGCGACGGAGTCCGGTACGACGGCGCAAACGACAGGAGACGACGCGAACGAGACGATCGACAGCGAGCAAACCGGACTGGGTGACTTTTGATGCACGAGACCGACGACACGCGAGGCGACGAACGGGCAGCGATCCCGATCACCGGCGACGAGTTGCTCGAGACGTTCCCGCGATATCACGACCCGAACGACGTCACGCGCCTCGAGCTCCCGGGTCGAGAGGCTGCGACGGTCCCGAACTCGGATGTGCTTCGTCCCGAACTCGCAGCACCGCTCGAGAACGACCTCTACACGCACCAGGCCGACGCCCTCGAGGCGCTCGCACGCGACGAGAACGTCTGTGTCGCGACGAGTACGTCCTCCGGGAAGACCCGGATTTATGCCCTCCAGATCGCGCGCAACGTCCTCGAGGCCCGGGCCCGCAGCGAGGACGCCACGGCGTACGTCCTATATCCAACGAAAGCGCTCTCCCGGGATCAGGAACGCGAACTGAACGACTTCTTCGACGCCCTCGGCCTCGAGATCTCGGTGCAGGTCTACGACGGCGACACCGAACGGGGCCAGACGCGACGGCGGATTCGCAAGGAGGCTGACGTCATCATCTCGAACTTCGCGGGCGTGAACACGTACCTCCACGATCACGACCGCTGGGCGCGCTTTCTCTCGGCCTGCGAGCTGGTGGTGATCGACGAATCGCACACCTACACCGGCGTCCACGGCATGCACGTCGCCTGGATCGTCCGCCGGCTGAAGCGGGTTCTTACCTACTACGACGCCGACCCGCGCTACGTCCTCACGAGCGCGACGATCGGCAACCCCGGCGACCACTCGCAAGCGCTGCTCGACGAACCGGTAACCGTCGTCGACGAAGACAGCTCGCCGACGGGGCCGCGAGAGCTGGTGCTCTGGAACCCGCCGCCGCGTGCGAGCGAGGAGTCGAATACTTGGCGTGCTCCGTCTGCCGAGGTCGATGAGACACCGAACGGCGACGCCGACGACGCGGTCGTCGAACGCGTCCCGGCCACCGTCGAGGCCCCGAAGTTGCTCTCGCATCTAACCTACCACGACGCCCAGACCCTGCTGTTTACGCCCTCGAGAAAGCTCGCCGAACTCTCGGTCAAGCGCGCGTCGAAACACCGGCAGGATCGCAGCCGGTACTACACGAACCCCGATCGCGGTGCCGCCATCGAACCCTACCACGCCGGCCACTCCCGTCGGAATCGCCACGGCACCGAACACCAGCTCAAAACGGGCGTCCTCGACGGCGTCGCCTCGACCAACGCCCTCGAGTTGGGGATCAACGTCGGCGAGATGGACGCGACGGTCCAACTCGGCTACCCCGGGCAGCGACAGTCGTTCTGGCAGCAGATCGGTCGGGCCGGCCGCGGAACCAAGCGTTCGCTCTCGGTGCTCGTCGCCGAACACCGCACGCTCGATCAGTACATCGCCGCGAACCCCGACTATCTGCTCGAGACCGACGTCGAAGACGCCGTCGTCGATATCGATAATGACGCGGTTTTCGCCCAGCACTTGCTGTGTGCGGCCGACGAACTCGCACTCGAGGCCGACGACGCGGGGACGTTCGTCGAGCGCGACCGACTCGAGCAGGCCGTCGAGATGTGGCGACGCGCCGGCCGACTCTCCGGGGCGCTCGAGACGGGAGTCTCGTACACTGGCCCGCCCCGACCGCAGGGAACAATCTCGCTGTACGCCACGACGGGCGAGGAGTACGAGGTACGACTCGCCGACGGCGTCGGCGACGAGTACGATCTGGAGATGGAACCGCTGGCGAAAGAACGGGTCCTGCGGGACTTCCACGAGGGCGCGGTGCGGCTCCACCAGGGCCAGCAGTACGAGGTCACGGCGGCCGATCACGGCTCGCCGCGGCCGTCGGTGACGCTGCGACCGACGGATGTCGACTACTACACGCGCACGCGGACGGACGTAACGGTACTCGACGCCGTCTCCGAGCGGTCCCGCGAGATCGGCGACTTCACGCTTCACTTCGGTCGCGGTCGGGTACTGGTCTATCACGGCACCTACGACGAGGTCGCGATCCACGGTGGAAAACGAAAAGCGCAGTCGATCCCGACCGAGAACCCGCCGCTGTCGATGGACACGCAACTCTGCTGGCTCGAGGTCCCCGAGGCCGTCGAGACGGCGCTGGTAGAGAAGTACCGCGATTTTTCCCTGCCGGATCTCGAGGACGGCCTCGCGGAGACGGCCCACCTCGGCTACGCGGGCGGGCTCCACGCGGCCGAACACGCCACGATCGGCGTCGCCCCGCTCGAGTTGATGGTCGACAAACGCGACCTCGGTGGGCTCGCGACGCTGACGATCGACTCGCATCTCGAGCACGACACCGCCGGAACCGACAGGGACGCGCCACGGAACATCGCCGCCGCGGAGGCGACTGTCAGGGAGATCGCCAGCGGCCTCGAGCGCGAGCCGGCGAGCGGCTGGTTCATCTACGACGGCATCGATGGCGGCCTCGGCTTCGCGCGGGCGATCTACGAGGAGTTCGAGGCCGTCGCCCGGCGGGCGCACGAACTCATCGCGGGCTGTGACTGTGGCTCCGTTGGGGGCTGTCCCGCGTGCGTGATGGACGATCAGTGTGGCAACGACAATCAGCCGCTGCACCGTGATGCCGCGGTGGACGTGTTGGATCAGTTACTTGGAAACGCGGACGACGGGGTGCTCGAGGCACACCAACCCGACGACGAGTACGGCGGTGAGCGGCGGCCGCCGTTGTTTTACTCTTGACACCCACATACGTGCACATTTTCGACTCGAACAAAGAGCAACGTTTACAGGTTCGTGCGTTCCGCTATCGACCATGCGAGAGACCGTACTCCTGATCGGTGGCGGTGGCCGCGAGCACGCCATCGCTCGCGCGCTCGAGGACAGTGAGGCCGACCTCTATGCCTGTGCCGGCAACAAAAACCCGGGTATCGCTCGGATCGCGGCCGGGTTCGAGACGCTCGAGACGACCGACCCGGACGCGGTCGTCGACTACGCCGAGGCCGTCGAGGCGACGCTCGCCGTCGTCGGCCCCGAGGCACCGCTCGACGCCGGCGTCGCGGACGCACTCGAGGACGCGGGCATCTACGCGTTCGGGCCGAAAGCCGACGACGCCCGCATCGAGACGGACAAGGCGTTCCAGCGCCGCTTCATGGCCGAAAACGATATCCCCGGCTGTCCGGACTTCGAGACGTTCGACGACATGGATGCCGCCTGCGAGTTCATCGACGAGTACGACGGCGACCTCGCGATCAAGCCCGCCGGCCTCACGGGCGGCAAGGGCGTCAAAGTCATCGGTGATCAGGTCACGCCCGAGGAGGGCAAGGAGTACATCCGCGGCTCCGACTACGATCGGATCGTCCTCGAGGAACGACTGATCGGCGAGGAAGTCACGATTCAGGCCTTCGTCGCCAACGGCGCGTTCGAGACTGCTCCCGCAGTACAGGACCACAAACGCGCCTACGAAGGCGACGAAGGGCCGAATACGGGCGGCATGGGAAGCTACTCCGATGCGACCGCGGCGCTGCCGTTCATGACTGACGACGAGTACGAGGAAGCCGTCGAGGTCATCGAGGCCACCGTCGACGCCCTTGATGACTACCGTGGCATCCTCTACGGCCAGTTCATGCTCACGAGCGAGGGCCCGAAAGTCATCGAGTTCAACGCCCGCTTCGGCGACCCCGAGGCGATGAACACGCTGCCCGTCCTCGAGACGGACTTCCTCGACGTGCTCACGGCTGCGCGTGATGGCGAGGCCCCGCCAGCGCTCGACTTTGCCTCCCAGGCGACGGTCTGTAAGTACGCCGTTCCCGAGGGCTACCCGACGGACCCCGAAGCCGGTGCGAAGGTGCAAGTGGACGAAGACAGTGCAGGTGACGCCCTGCTCTACTACGCAAGCGTCGACGAGCGCGACGACGGCATCTACACGACGACCTCCCGCTCGTTCGCCGTCGTCGGCGTCGCCGATTCGATCAGCGATGCCGAGGAGATCGCCGAGGACGCCCTCGCGGTCGCCGGCGACGAGGGCCTGCACATGCGCCACGACATCGGGAAAGCAGACCTCGTCCAGCGCCGGATCGACCACATGAACGAACTCCGCGGCGAGTAACACCGTCGCTGCGTTCTCTCGGTCATCGTTTTTTCGTCATCGTCTTCAGCGTCCAGTATTGTTCGACCCCGTCCGCTCTCCTGACCGAATCGATCCGATGACCATCACGAGACTTGTCAATACAATGGAACAAAGTAGCTGAGCGTCCAGCATACGACAGAGAGCCGATCTAGCG
Source organism: Natronorubrum aibiense (assembly GCF_009392895.1). Taxonomy (GTDB): domain Archaea; phylum Halobacteriota; class Halobacteria; order Halobacteriales; family Natrialbaceae; genus Natronorubrum; species Natronorubrum aibiense. The sequence goes on from NZ_CP045488.1 coordinate 2,852,375, forward strand.
GTCTCACCTCCAAGAAATGACATCGGCAGAGATAATCGAGCCGCTCGGCCACCACGAACTCCTGCTCGTCATCGTCCAGTTTACGGTGTTGCTGTTCGTCGCCCGGGCGCTCGGCGAGACGTTCCGGGCACTCGGCCAACCGGCGGTCGTCGGCGAACTCCTCGCGGGCGTCGTCCTCGGGCCGTCGATCCTCGGGCTGGTCGCCCCCGGCATCTACGAGTCGCTGTTTCTGGTGTCCGAAGCGCAGTTTCACTTACTCGAAGTGATCTCGTGGCTCGGGCTGATCATGCTGTTGATCGTCACCGGCCTCGAGACGGACATCGACCTCATCGTCAGCAAGGGCCGGACAGCGCTCATCCTGTCGCTCGGGGGGATCATCGTCCCGTTCGCGACCGGCTTCGCGCTGGGCTGGGTGTTGCCGTCGGCGTTCATCGCCGCGCCCGAGGAACGAATCGTCTTCAGCCTGTTTCTCGCGACCGCGATGAGTATCTCCGCGATTCCGGTCATCGCGAAGGTGCTCATCGAACTCGACGTCGTTCGTCGCGACATCGGCCAGTTGATCCTCGCGGCGGGAATGGTCGACGATACAATCGGCTGGATCCTGCTGGCGACGGTCGCCGGACTGGCTCGAACCGGCGTGTTCGACGTCGGCTCGGCCGTCACGACGGTGCTTTCGGTGATCGCCTTCCTCGGAATCGCGTTCACCATCGGTCGACGGCTCACGTTCGAACTCGTCCGCTGGGTCGACAACGCCTTCGGGAGCGACGTCGCGTTGCTGTCGACGCTCATGCTGCTGGCTCTCGCCGCGGGCGCGGTCACGCAGTACATGGGACTCGAGGCGATCCTCGGCGCGTTCGTCGTCGGCGTCCTGGTCAGTCAGGTCAAGCGGTTCGACTACGATCTCCGGCACACGTTCGAGACGATCACGCTCTCGATCTTCGCGCCGATCTTCTTCGCGATCGCGGGCCTCCGGATGGACGTCGCGGGCCTGTTCGATCCGACGGTCTTTACCGTCGGACTCGTCGTCCTCGCCGTGGCCTGTTTCGGAAAGTTCGCCGGCATCATGGGTGTCGCTCCGATCGCCGGCCTCTCACGGTGGGAGGGGATCACGATCGGCGGCGGGATGAACGCGCGCGGGGCGATGGAGATCATCGTCGCGACGATCGGCCTCGGTGCCGGCATCCTGACGGTCGAGATGTACAGCATCATCGTCGCCATCGCCATCGTCACGTCCCTGATGGCACCGGCGATCATGCGGTGGTCGATCCCGAAAATCGAGATGAGTCCCGACGAGCGGGAGCGAATCGATCGGGAGGCCTACCGTCAGGAGAGTTTCGTCGAGAACCTCACGCGCGTCCTGTTGCCGACTCGCGGCGGCGCCGACACCCAGTATGCGGCGCGGTTGCTCGGCCCGCTGCTCCGGGACCGAGAGATCGAACTCGACGTGCTCTGTGTGAGCGAGTCGGGTGCGGAGTCTGGGAACGACGTCGCCGGGGCCGCGACGCGACTCCGACGCGGACTGGTCTCGTGGCTGCGCCCAACTGTTCGATCGTCGAACACGGCCGTCGTCGCCGACGAGACCGAGCGGATCTTCGACCTCGTCGAGGCTAACCTCGGAGAAGGGACGCGCCAGCCGAGACGGCTCACGCGCGCTCGAACGGACAGCGTCGCCGAGACGATCCTCGAGGAAAGCACGGCGGGATACGACCTCGTCGTTCTCGGTGAGGCGGGAACCGGGCGAACCCCGGACGAACCGCTGTTCAGCGATACGGTCGATCGCGTCATCCAGGAGACGACGTCGCCGGCGATGGTCGTTAGCACGCAGTCGGTGCAGACAGCGCCGCCCGACGAACCGCTCGAGCGAATCCTGCTTCCGACCGTCGGGACGGTCTCGAGCCGGTACGCTTCCGAACTCGCGTTCGCGATCGCCGCCAGCGAGAACGCACTCGTCGAGATCCTCCACGTGGTCGCAGAGCCACAAGCTGACGAGCAGTTCGCCGGCGGTCCCGACCTCTCGAGGCAGGTGGGGATCGGCGAACAGATCGTCGAGCGGGAAGCGGCACTGGGCAGGCAACTCGGCGCGTCGGTGCTGACGACGGTGACGACCGCGGCGTCGCCCGAGGCGGAGATCGTCGAGCGTGCCGCCCGCACCGACGCCGACGTGATCGTCATGGGATCGGACGTCCGGGCGATCTCACGACGGGCGTTTCTCGGCCACCGAGTCGAACACGTCGTCCGGAACGCCCCGTGTCCGGTCGCGGTGCTCAGCGCGTAACGGCTGCAACTTCGAACGACGATCCGACGACGGCTTACGCCGACTCGACCGCGACGGCATCGATCGCCTCGCCCAACAGCCGCGCGCCGAGATCGATCTCCCGCGCGGTGACGTCCAGCGGCGGCAACAGTCGCAGCGTCTTGTACCCACAGCCGAGCGTCAACAGGCCCCGCGAGAACGCCGCCTCGAGGACGGCATCGCGGCGCGCTTTGGTGTCGAACTCGACGCCGAGCATCAGTCCGCGGCCACGAACGTCGACGATCGACTCGTACTCGGGTTCCTCGAGTCGGTCCCGGAGTTGCTGTCCTCGTCTCCGGACGTTCTCGAGGAGACCCTGCTCGTGGATGGTATCGATCGTCAACACGCCCTGCATCGCGGCGATCAGGTCGCCGGCACCCCACGTCGAGGAGAGACGTCCCGTCTCCGCGGGAAACAGGTCCGAACGGGCGATCGTCGCGCCGACACGCAGTCCCTTCGCACTGGTGATGACGTCCGGCGTGAGGTCGAGGTGATCGATCGCCCATAGTTCGCCCGTGCGACCGAGTCCGGACTGGATCTCGTCGGCGATAATCCGGATGTCGTAGCGCTCGCGCAGCGCCTCGAGGTCGCGGGCGAACTCGGGGTGGGCGACGCGGTAGCCGCCTTCGCCCTGAATCGGCTCGAGGATGAGGAACGCGACCTCGTCGGGGTCGACGGTGCCGCGGTCGGGGTGAAGCCTGTCGGCGACGACGTTGCCGCCGGGGCCGTCGGTCAGCCAGCGGCGCTCGTACTCGTCTTGCGTCGCTGGATAGGGGAGACTGATCACACCGGGGACTTCGGGAAAGCCACGGCGGTGGACGGTCTTCGAGCGGTTGAGCGAGAGCGCGCCGAGCGTGCGGCCGTGGAAGGCCCCCTCGAAGGTGAACGCACGGTGGCCGCCCGCAGCATAACAGATCTTGATGGCGTTCTCGACGGCCTCGGCGCCGGAGTTCGAGAGGAAGACCCGATCCATCCCGTAGTGGTCGGTCATCGCGACGAGCCGATCCAGCAACTGCGTCGGGCCCGGTACGTCGGGGCTTTCGGGTGGGCCGCTGCCGCTGACGTAGAAGTCCTGACCGGCGATTTTCAGCGGGTCGACCAGCTCGAACGCGCGAAGCTTCTCGCGCAGGGCGGGATTGTTGTAGCCGAGCGGGGCGGCAGCGACGTGGCTCGTAAAGTCCAGCAAGACGTTGCCGTCGACGTCAGTACAGAACGGACCGATCGCATCCGCGCCGACGTCCCAGACGAACTCGTAGACGTACGTACTCGGGGCAGCGAACTGGTGGTGGTAGTCGACCCACTGTCTGGCTCGCTTGTCCGGAATCGTCTCGACCTCGGGTTCGACCGTAGCGCGGTCCATGCCGTATGGTAGCGCCCGTCACTAAAATAAGTCGCCGCCAGTTTCGCTATATGACGACGAGGATCGACGCCAGCGCACCGCCGAGCAAGAGCAAGCCGCTGTACGTCGCGACCTGCTTTCGAAAGTCGTGATTCGGCGACGTCGACGCGAGCACGGCCTTGACGACGATGCTCGAGACCGTCGCAAGCAGGATGGCGATCGTCGCCTCGGCAGCGCCGAGTTGACCGCCCCGATACAGAACGACCGCCGACGTGGTCGCGCCGGCGCTCGAGACGAAACCGCTCGCGACGGCGGTCGCGTAGAAGCCGAGCGTCCCAAACCACGTCTCGGCGAGCGACCCGAAGACGAGGACGACGAGGAAGACGGCTCCGAACGCGAGCGCGTTTTTCATCGAGAACGGACTCTCGAGTTCCATCGGCCCGGATTCGTGCCAGTCGGCGGTCATGGCGGCGACGACGAAGGCAATCACGATGACGGCCCCGAGCGGAACGATCGCTTCGAGGAGGACTGCCGTCTCGCCACCCATAGTGAAGCCGACAGCGATCGCGAGGTTCCGAGCCGCCATCGCCGCGTTCGCGAGCAAAATCGCTGCGACGGCATAGGAGGCGGCCTCCGGTCGCTGGTTGACGTGATCGAGCATCGTCCCGACGACGGCCGTCGAGGAGGCCAAACCGCCGAAAAAGCCCGTCACGGCGATGCCGCGGCCGCCGTACGTCGAGACGATCGCGTAGTTGACGATCCCGATCCCCGCGACGGCGACGACCATCAGCCAGATGACTTGCGGCTCGAGTGGCAGCGCCAACCCGCCGACGTCGAGGGTGATCTCGGCGGGCAACAGCGGGTAGATCACGAACGCCAGAATGGCGAACTCGATCGTCGAGCGCATCTCCTCGTGGGAGAGCCCCCACGCGAACTCGTGGAGTTCCCGTTTGAGCACGAGCAACAGCGACGAGAGTACGGCGACTGTGACGCCCTCGAGGATGAACCCGGCGGCGACCAGCGCGCCGACGCCGTAGGCGACGAGCATCGAGACGGAGGTCGTCAGTGAGAGACCGGACTCGTCATCGCTCAGTAGGCCTTGCACCGCGAGCAACACGCCCTGAATGATCACGAGCACGCCGCCGAGGACGAGCAACCCCTCGCCGATGTCGGTCTCGAAGGCGAATATCGTAAAGACCGCCCCGAGGAGACTGATCAGCGAGAACGTCCGAATGCCGGCGGACTTCTGGGACCACTCGCGCTCTAGGCCCAGAAACATTCCGAGCGCGCCGGCGAGCGCGATCCGGAGGACCGTCTGGTCCAGCGGGGCATCCACGACCTGGAGCGAGACACCGTTCACCGTGGATCGTATACTGTGGACCCATATATACTGTCGGACGGCACACAGCGGATCGACAGTCAGCGGTCGGGCTGTCACGATCGCGGTCGTGCGTCGCCCCGGAATCGACGTCAGACCACACCGCTCGACTGCAGCTACGCTTACTGGAGCTGATCGCGCTCGGTAGCGTTCGGCCGATCGAGGCGACGACCATCCCGTGGACAGTACTCGTGCGTCGGCTCCGTCGTGCGAAACGAACACTGCGGACAGCGCCTCTCCGTCGGCGATCGGGTCGATTCGTCCGTGTCGTCCGTCCGACCCAGATCGAAGACGAAGGGGACGAACGGAAGAAACAGAAAGAGCAGTACCGTCTCAAAGAGGATCCAGGCAGCGATGCTCACCGCGATGCCGAGAACCAGCCCTGCAAGCGCGGTGGTCGTTCGTGACCGAACCACGTCCTACAGGTCGACGTACTGCGCTTCCCACTCCCGGCGCGCCTCGAGCTCTCGGCGGCCGCGGCGGGTGAGCGTATAGAAGTTCGTCCGCCGGTCACGTCGTCCCTTCTCGACGAGGCCTTTGTCGACGAGCGTATCGAGATTCGGGTAGAGACGGCCGTGGTGGATCTCCTTTTCGTAGTACTCTTCGAGTTCCTCTTTGATTGCCAGTCCGTGGGGCTCCTCCTCACCAGCGATGACGTACAGCAAGTCCCGCTGGAATCCTGTCAGGTCGTACATTGGGAAAGTACCAATCTCACTTACTGTCGAATTTTAATAAGGCTATCGGGTTGTTTCGATCGAAACCGGGATATTACCGATGAGAATCGTTCTTTCGGCTACTCTCGAATGATAACCACCGTGAGGGGTTCAAACCAATGGATACATAGCATCGAATTCATGTCTACCGTCCGTATCGATCGTTTATGGATAATTATACGATACGATGAGAAGAGACGGGCCTGTACAGGTTCGCTTCGACCGATGTGAGAACAGCGCTACTGCTCGAGTGTGGTCGTTGGAAACAGGAAAGCAGATCGCGTGACGGAAAAATGTCACGCGATCGCTTGCCGCCCTGAATTGGTCCCCGCTGACGCTTCGGCCCTCCAAGCGAAGCGTCACGTGAAGTCTTCTGCCGAATATACTTAAAGGTAACGACACCCAACCATCGATCGCACCCGATTACACTCAGATGTGCTCTTCCTCGAGGACCCAGCCGAGCGCGCGTTTGTAGTACGTGAACATCTCTTTGACGCCCTCGTGACGCATCTCCTCGCTCTCGAGGTGTTCTTTGAGAAACTCGTACTGCTCGCGGATTTCGTCTTCGTCACGCATACGCAGCGCTACACGCTGGGCATGCAAAAAAGGTCGCCGGCTGCAAACGCAATCACTGATTGGGGTACTCGCGTCTCACGATTGCCGTCACTTTCAGCAGTCAGTCGCCGATTTCGAATCGACAACAATCGGGCGAGCAGTTCAGTGCCTCGAGTAGTGTCTCGTGGCGACATCTAGCGGCTCGCGTGCGAAAGGCCGCAAATCACCCGATTAGTCTCACCACACCCGGACCGCAACTGATCCGGTGTCGGAGCAGTTCCCAGCGGTCGTCGATTCGGCGGTAAAAACAGTGGGGACACGCAGCCGTTCAGTCGATCAGCCGCCCGATACTCGTTCGATCACCGCGTCGCGACCCGCAGTCGATTACATTCCGTCGTCTTCGCTGTCGTTCTCACCACCGTTCTCGGTCTCATTGCCGTTTTCTTCCTCGCCGTTCTCCATTCCGTTGCCGTCTTCACTGTCGGTAGCGTTCTCTTCGCCGTTTTCTTCCTCGCCGTTTTCTCCACCGTTTCCGCTCTCGATCTGGATCTCACCGCGCATCGAACTCTCGTGTGGACGACAGACGTATTCGACCATCTCGCTCGTGATTTCGTCGACCTCGAGGTCTTGCGTTTCGCCTTCCTCGCCCATGTTTTCGGTCGAGTAGTCGTCGACGACCTCGTCGTTGTCGTCGACGATCTCGAGGTTGTGCTCTTGACCGTCGAGGTTCTCCCACGTGAACTGATACGATTCGCCCTCTTGGAGGACGAGTGTCGGATTCTCTTCGTCGGCGATCTGGTCGGGGGCCTGGCCCATCCACGCTTGCACTTCCGCGCCGAGTTCGATCGTCTCGCTCGGGTCGATTGGCTCGCCGTTGGATTCTTCGTCGCCGTTTTCAGCCCCGTCATCCATACCGTTTCCGCCGCCGTTTTCGTCGCCGTTGCCCTCGCCGCCACTTTCGTCAGCACACCCGGCGATGACGAGCGCGGTTGCGGTTCCTGCAGCGGTAACGAACTTGCGTCGGTTGAGTTTCGGATCGGACATATCTCTGGATAAAACGCTCCCGCTGGTTCCAGTGCGGCCTGCAACTGCCGTCCGTTAATGACCTATTGAACATCGCTCCGGAACGGATGATCGTCATCGGTTTTGTACCGTTCAGCGGGTAACAACAGCATGAACCACGGTAACAATCAGTAGTCATCGAACTGTGGCGTCTCTCTCGCTCGCGAGCGAGTCTCAGTTCGGTGTCCGCACGACGCTGTCGGTCAGCAGTCGGTCCTCGAGTGACTCCGGTGCGGTTTTTGGGGTCGCGCACGTACTGTCACCCATGAAAGTCCGGGGTGAGCGCGAGTGCAAGGAGTGTGGCACGCGGTGGTCGTACTACGAAACTGGCAGCGTAGGCTGTCCGGCCTGTGGAAGCCTTCGCAGCGTCGGCATCGACGAGCGCACCGAACACACCGACCTACAGGTGGCGTTCGATCTCACGCCGGTTCGAAACGCGATCGACGATCTCTCGACCGATGATCTCGCTGCTCGAGCTCGCGAGGAGTGTCGTGAGTACATCCGTCGCCGTGGCTTCGTCAACGCTGGGACGCTTCGCGAACTCGACGACACATACCTCGCTGCCAGCGAACTCCACCACGTCGCCGACATTGTCGGCCGCGATATCCGCCTCGAGGAGCGCGAGGAACTGTACTTCCTCGCGTTGCTCCGCGACGCCGACACCGGTGAGCGGCCGCCGGCCGCCGAAGTGCCGCCGAGCCTGCGTGGGGCTCGCGGCCTCGCCGCCGCGAACGCCGTCCGCGAGTATCGCCGCGACGTCCGAACGTGGGCCGCAGACCGCGACCTGACGAGTGCTGAACGAGGTGCCTTAGAGACGCTCGGCGAACACGTCACCCGCATCCGGATGCTCGACGGCGACGTCGATCCCCGTACGGCCGACCGGCTGATCGAAGCGACTCGCGACCTCGCAAATGGACTTCGGGGCGACGAACTGGCGTTTACGCAGGCCCAAGACAGACTCGAGAGCCTCGAGTTCGACGACGCCTAGAAACGAGCGAACAGCTCAGACGGTCTGCTGTCGTCAATTGCCGATGACAGACCCCGCCACTGGTGATCGGTACAGCAGACCGTCTCAGGGCAGGTCGACGTCGACGTCTTCCTGCAGGCTGGCGGCTTTCACAGTGTTGTAGAGCAACATCGCGCGCGTCATTGGGCCGACGCCGCCCGGAACGGGCGTGATGGCGCTGGCGGGTTCGTTCGCGCTCTCGAACTCGACGTCGCCGACGAGTTCGTACCCTTTCTCGGTGTCCGCGTCGACGCGGTTGACGCCGACGTCGATGACGACCGTTCCTTCACTGATCATCGAACCGTCGATGAGTTCGGGGACGCCGACGGCGGCGACGACGATATCCGCGCTACGAGTTTTCGCAGCGAGGTCGTCGGTTCGGGAGTGACAGACCGTCACCGTCGCGTTGCCGTCGTCGGCCTTCTGGATCAGCAGGTTGGCGAGGGGTTTGCCGACGATGTCCGAGCGGCCAACGATCGTGACGTCTTTGCCCTCGGTGTCGACGTCGGCGGACTCGAGTAATTTCTGCACCCCGTGGGGCGTGCAGGGACGGAATCGGGCGTCGCCGGCGACGAGTCGGCCGACGTTTTCGGGGTGGAAGCCGTCGACGTCTTTCGCGGGGTCGACACGGCGAATGACCTCGCGGTAGTCGACGTGGTCCGGAACGGGGGCCTGCACGATGTAGCCGTGGACGTCGTCGTTGTCGTTGAGATCGGCGATGGTGTCGTACAACTCCTCGGCTGGAGCGTCGCCAGCGACGTCGACGTGGTGGCTTTCGATGCCAACTTCCTGGCAGTCGCGTTGTTTCATATTGACGTACGTCTGGCTGGCCGGGTCGTCGCCCATCAGGACGGTCGCGAGGCCGGGTCGAGCGCCTGCGTCGGCGAGCGTCTCGATCGCGTCCGTCAGGTCGTCACGAATCTCGCTTGCGACGGCGTTGCCGTCGATGATCTCGGTCATTACTCGAGTGGGTGGCCGCGAGGCTAATCAACCCTCGGGTTCGTGCTCAGAATAGCCGTCAACACTCGCACACATATCCACGGTTATGGATAAATACGCTCAAAATCGCTCGTCGAGGAACGACGTGATCGCCTCGTTGACCCGGTCCGGGGCCTCGAGATTTGACGTGTGACCCGCGTTCGGAATCCGTTCCATGCGAGCGTCAGGTAGCTCCGCCAGCATCGGTTCGGCTCGTGAGGGGTCGATCGACGGATCTTCCTCGCCGTGGACGACGAGCACGGGGACGTCGATCTCGGCGAGTCGGTCCGTGACGTCCGGGCGCTCGAGCCAGGAGTGCAGTTCGTTGTAGACCGCTGCGCCGGGGTACGTCGCCCACCGATCGATCCACGCCTCGACGAGCGCGGGGTTCGTCTCGCGCGTCGTCTCACCGAAGAGGTAGCCGGCGACACCCTCGGCCAACGACCGCGGTACGGCTGCGTGCGATCCCTCAAGCGGCTCGACGAGTTGGCCGTAGGTCTCACGTTCGGCGGGTTCGTGGGGTGTCGCCATCGAGTCGATCAGAATTAGCCCGTCGACTCGCTCGGGATAGGCGAGCGCAAAGCGCAGCGCCATGAACCCGCCCATCGACATCCCGCCGATGACGGCGCGCTCTTCGCCGAGCCCGTCGAGTACCGCGGCACAGTCGCCGGCGAGATCCGCGAGGTCGTACGTCGACGCGTACTGATCCGTCCGCGCCCGCAGGTCGTAGGCGACTGCGCGGTAGTCGGGGGCCAGCGCCTCGAGTTGGGGCTGGAACATCGTCCGGTCCATCAGGGTCCCGTGGGCGAAGACAACCGGTTGCCCGTCGCCGACGTCGGTCGTGAGCGCGTCGGTTCTGATCCGGTACATCGTCGTCGTGGTCGACTCAGTCATGCCACACGAGAACACGACACAGCACAAAAAGATACGCGAACCGGACAGTCTCGGTTCAGCGACGGATTCCACGGGTGGACTCGTCGCCGAACGAGCCCAAACAGGCGCGTTACTCGTACAGCGGGTTCGCGTCACACAGCGACTCGACGTCCTCGCGGACCTCGGCGAGGACGGCCTCGTCCTCGGGGTTGTCGATGACGCGCGTGATCAGGTCGGCGACGGTGCGGCAGTCGTCCTCGTCGAAGCCACGCGTCGTCAAGCCGGGCGTGCCGGCGCGGATGCCCGAGGGGTCAAACGCCGAGCGCGTCTCACCGGGCACCGTGTTCCCGTTGAGGACGATACCGGCGTCCTCGAGCGCTTCTTCGGCGTCGCCGCCGGAGGTGTCGGGGTGGCTCTCGCGCAGGTCGACGAGTACGAGGTGGTTGTCGGTGCCGCCCGAGACGAGCGAGAAGCCGTTCTCGACGAGTTGCTCGCCGAGGGCCTCCGCGTTAGCAACCGTCTGCTCGGCGTAGTCTTCGAACTCGGGCGCTAAGGCTTCCTTGAAGCCGACGGCCTTGCCGGCGATGTTGTGCATGAGCGGGCCGCCCTGTCCGCCGGGGAAGACCGCCGCGTCGATGTCGTCGGCGTACTCCTCGTCGCACATGACGATGCCACCGCGACCGGCGCGGATGGTCTTGTGCGTGCTGCCAGTGACGAAGTCGGCGATGCCGACCGGCGAGTCGTGAACGCCGGCGGCGACGAGCCCCGTGATGTGGGCGATGTCGGCGAGGTGGAGCGCGTCGGCGCTGTCGGCGGCCTCCTGAATGCGCTCCCAGTCGATCTCGCGTGGGTATGCGGAGTAGCCCGAGACGATGATGTCCGGCTCGAACTCCTCGGCCTGCTCGGCGAGCCCCTCGTAGTCGACGTAGCCCGTCTCGGCGTCGACTTCGTACTGCTCGACGTCGTAGAGCTGGCCGACGAAGTTCGCCGGATGGCCGTGACTGAGGTGGCCGCCGTGAGTCAGATCCAGCGAGAGGATCTTGTCGCCGGGCTCGAGCATCGCGAAGTAGACGGCCTGATTGGCCTGCGTGCCCGAGTGTGGCTGGACGTTGACGTGTTCGGCACCGAACAGCTCCGTGGCGCGGTCGATCGCGAGCTGTTCGACCTCGTCGGCGTACTCACAGCCGCCGTAGTAGCGCGAGCCGGGATACCCCTCGGCGTACTTGTTCGTGAGGGCGCTTCCCTGCGCGTCGAGGACGGCCTTCGAGACGTGATTCTCGCTGGCGATCATCTGCAGCGACTCTCGTTGGCGATCTACCTCTCCCTCGAGTGCATCGGCGACGGCGGGATCGACGTCCCGAACGTGCTCGTGTTCCATATCCGATGTGCCGGCTGGCGGCAGTATAAGTGTACCCGTCTTCGGCGAGAAGCGCCACGATTTCATACCGCTGCCATCGGTTGCTATCGGATATCGAGCACGAGAACGGTGTCAGTAATCTTGACAATCAATGCCAGCAGTAGATGTGTCGGAATGAAAACAACCCGATACAACTAACTTTCCCGAGCGACATTCAGCGTATCGAATGATAGAGTGGGGAGTCGACGATCGGGTGCTTCGTGTTACGGACGCCGATAACACCACGGTGTCAGTTCACGGGGCCGATCTCGACATCGAGGAGTCGGCCCCCGACATCCCACGACCGGTCGAGGAGACGCTCACCGTCACGACGGACAAACTCCGGTTTCCACACGCAGTCGTCTACGCGTTCTCGCTCGACTCGAGCGAACGGTACGAACTCGAGCCACGCGGTGCGCCGCTGTCGCTCCCTGCCGGCGAGTACATCGTCGATATCGATACGGAGATCAAGACGTATCTCCAGTTCTCGGGCACCGCAACGCTCGAGAAGACCGACGACTACGAATCGGTCGTCGTCTCCTTTCCGGATCGGTATCGCGTGACCGTCGGCTTCCGAAGCCATCACGAACTCCCTGCAGAGACGATCACCGTCACCGACTCTCCCGATGCGGTCGCGACGGCCATCAGCCATCTTGCGACAGCACACAAGACGGACAGCCCCGACCGCACCTATCCCACGCTTCGTGGGCATCCACCGCTGCTCGAGCGTGGCAACGCCCTCGAAATTCCGGACCGCCTTCGGGCCGCCCGCTCCGACGCCGGAATCGAGGTCGTCGTCCCGCCGACGTACGACGCGCTGTTCGTCGCCGCGCCGCTTGCGTACTACCTGCAGGCCACGCTGCGGACGGCAGCCACTCCCGAGGGTGGCCTCGCCCGGCCGCGACTCCGCCTCACCGACCTCGGGATCGAAGAACGGCTCTCGCCGATGCCCGACCTCGAGCGCGACGTCGAGCGACTGTTGCGCAAGACGTTCTTTCTCGACTGTCTCGTTCGCAATGCCGGACCCTACGGCACGAATCTGGCGGAACAACGCGTCCTCGAGACGCTCGATCTCGACGCTGACGTTCTCTACAACGCCAGTCCACAACAGCGGCTGGCGACCTATCTCGAAGTGCCCTACGAGGCGATCGAACATCGGCTTCCGGAGTGGCATCTCTCGACGTACGTCGCTCCCGAGTACGACACCGTCGAACAGCTGCCGTTCTTGCTCGATCGGCTGAGCATGCTCTACATGCCGCGAACGTCCAAACTCGAGGGAAAGGAATTGATCGAGCGCTCGCTGGCCGATTTCTACCGCGACGGGAACGGGGGCGGAAGCAGCCACGACAGGGCAAGTGCCAGCAAGGTCGCCTCTGTCGACATCGTCAAACCCGAACTCCGAACCGGACGAGCACACGGCTGGCTCGCGGACGGCGTGCCGATCGACGTCTTCAAAACCACGCCCGAAGCCTACTACAACCGCCTCGACTACCTCGAGCGGCCAACCGAATCCACGTCAGTCTGTGTCGTCCTGAACGATCCCGAAATGGCCGGCGAACACGACGAGGTCGCCGAAATCTACCGCCAGCGAGCCGAGGAGTTGTCGATGGACGTCACCGTCGCCGACTCGCTCTCGACGGCCGAACTCGCGCGCGTCTTCGAACACGAGTACGAGTTCGTCCACTACATCGGCCACTGTGAGAACGGGGGGCTTCGCTGCCCGGACGGCCCGCTGTCAACGTCGAGTATCGACCGCTGTAACGTCCAGACGTTCTTTCTCAACGCCTGTGGCTCCTACTACGAGGGGATAGAACTGATCGAAAAAGGAAGCGTCGCCGGCGCGGTGACGTTTACCAAGGTGTTGAACGACCACGCTGTCAAGGTCGGCTCGACGTTTGCGAAACTCCTCGTCAACGGCTACAGCCTCGAGCGAGCGCTTGGGCTCGCCCGGAGTCGGATCATGATGGGCAAAGACTACGCGGTCGTCGGTGACGGCACGCACTCGCTCGTCCAAAGCGACCACCGACTCCCGATTACCATCACCGTCGAAGACCTCGAGGACGGCACCGGCCGATATCTGGTCACGCTCGACTGTTACTCGACGCGCGTGACGGGGTCGTACTACTTCCCACACACAGAGGCAAACGAGTTCGCCTATCTCTGCGGGACCGAATCCAGTTTCACGCTCGAGGCGTCGGGCGTCGCCTCGTTGCTGCGCGAAACCGATGCATCGGTCATCTACGACGGCGACCTCTACTGGTCGGAAACGCTGGCACAGCAGTTTGCACGCTGAAGGGGGGGTGTCGGCTCGTGTGCGTCTGTAAGCTATGGAGTTCCGAGACGGTACTCAGTGCGAAGAACGCGAACGGAACGAACGTGGCTCGAGGAAACACGGGGTCACAGCCACACGAGCGGGGCAGTCTGCGGGCGGGTGTCTCTCGATTTCGAGCGGTTACGAGAACAGTCGACCGAGCGGGGCAGTCTGCGGGCGGGTGTCTCTCGATTTCGAGCGGTTACGAGAACAGTCGACCGAGCGTCGCGCGGAGCCAGCCCAGCAGGCCCGTGGCGCCGCCATCGTCCGCAGTCGCCTGCGACTTCGCGTTTTCGTCGGCGCTGCGAGTTGCATCGGCCGTTTCGGGGGCGGTATTCGATTCGACCTCGGCGGTTGCCGTCGTACCCTCGGTATCGGCGGTTGCAACTGCCAAATCATGCTCGTCCGGCGATCTGTCACTCGAGGGTGCGTCGGCTGGCTCGGGCGCGTCCGACTCGGGTTCCGACTCGACGAAATTGCGTTCGGCCTTACTCGAGTCAGCAACGGAATCGGATTCCGACTCAGCAGCGTCCGACGCTGGCTCGGCATCGGTGTCTGCTGTCGACTCGATGTCGGCCACAGCTGTCGGTTCGATGTCCTCCTCGGCCGTTGGTTCGACGTCGGCCGCAGCGACGGATTCACCGTCATCGACAACTCCTGAGTCGGCAGCCTCGTCGGAGGCTGGCTCGACGGCGGGTGCAGCGGTCGATTCGGTGTCGTCAGACGTCGGCTCGTCGGTCTCGACAGCTGTCGACGCAGTAGGTTCGTCGGCCTCGGCAGCGTCGTCCGAATCGATCCAGAGGAACTCCTGTTCTTTCGTTCGATCGGTCAACAGCAGTTCCTCGAGTGCGCCATCATCGACGAACAGGTCGTCGTCGGCCGTCTCGGGCTCCGGTTCGTCCGCGGTCGCGATGATGTCCTCGGGACTGTCGCCCTCGAGGATATCGTCGACGTCGTCGGCCGTGGACTCGCTGTCCTGGAGGTTGCCGAACACGGTCGCGGCCGTCTGGTCTTCGACATCGCCGTCGGACGGCTTTTGCTCGTCGTCCGTCGATTCCGACTCGTCCGTCGCCTCCCCGTCGACCGGCTCTCCCTCCGGTATCCCCTCCTCGAGGTCCCCGAACAGATCGTCGGCCGCCGATCCGACGTCGAGTGCCCCGTCACTCGAGTTCGTATTTATCGTGCTATCAGTCATAGACTCCTTCCATGATAATATATAATCGCATGACTTTAACTTTCGGAATTTTTTCACCACAGATGAACAAGACTGATACCCTATTAGTGTGACGGCCGTTTCCCCGGGTCGACGTAGGTAGAAGTTTACGTTTGTATAAAAATATACTTCTTGAGTGAGATTGCCGGCATTCGAAAGAGCATTCCCCGATAGCGAGCGTGATACCGTTCGAACGGAAGGGAACGGCCGAAACGGGAAACAGGACACAGCGCTGTTCGGACGCTGGGTCTGAGAAACCGGCACAAACCCTATTACTCGCCGTGATGAACTCCAGAAGTTGCTATGACTGGCATCGAATATGACGACTTCCTCGACCTCGAGTACGAACCCACGGCGACGGATCTCGTCTGCGAGTTTACGATCGACCCCGCTGACGGGATGTCGACGGAGGCGGCGGCGAGCCGGGTCGCCTCGGAGTCCTCCAACGGAACGTGGGCCGCGTTGCACGTCGACGAGGACGAACTGACCGATCTAAGCGCGGTTGCGTGTGCGATCGACGGCCACGAGATCACCGTTGCCTACCCCGAAGCCCTGTTCGAAACAGGAAGCATGGCCCAGATCCTCTCGTGTATCGCGGGCAACATCATGGGGATGAAAGCGGTCGAGACGATCCGCCTCGAGGACTGCCACTGGCCCGAGCCCATCGTTTCCGGCTTCCCCGGCCCGCAGTTCGGGACCAGCGTCGCCCACGAGAAACTCGACGCAGGCGAACGACCGATCCTCGCGACGGTCCCCAAACCGAAAGTCGGGCTCTCGACGGACGCCCACGTCCAGATCGGCGAAGACGCCTGGCGCGGCGGCGTCGACCTGCTGAAAGACGACGAGAATCTCACCGATCAGTCGTTCAACCCCTTCGAGGACCGACTCGCCGACAGCCTCGCCGCTCGAGACCGTGTCGAAGAGGACGTCGGCGAGCGGAAGGATTACCTCGTGAACGTGACCGCGGAGACGAACGAGATGTTAGAGCGCGTCGACCTCGTGGCCGAACACGGCGGCGGCTTCGTCATGGTCGACGTGATCACCAGCGGCTGGGCAGCCGTCCAGACGGTCCGCGAGCGCTGCGAACGACACGACCTCGCGATCCACGCCCACCGCGCCATGCACGCGGCCTTCGACCGTCTCGAGCACCACGGCGTCTCGATGCGCGTGCTCGCTCAGATCGCCCGCCTCTGTGGTGTCGACCACATCCACACCGGCACCGCCGGGCTGGGCAAACTCGCGAACGAGGATACACCGGGGATCAACGAGTGGCTCACGTCGGACCTGTACGGGATGACCCCGGTCCTGCCCGTCGCCTCCGGCGGCCTCCACCCCGGTGTCGTCGACCAGTTACTCGACGCACTCGGCACGGACATCATCGTCCAGGCCGGTGGCGGCATCCACGGCCATCCCGACGGCACGCACGCGGGCGCGAAAGCGCTTCGGCAGTCGGTCGAGGCGAGCCTCGAGGGCGTCTCGCTCGACTCCTACGCCGACGAACACGACGAGTTGGCGACGGCGCTCGAGAAGTGGGGATCGGAGACGCCGCGATAGCACCTCAGGTCCGATCGACGAAGGCGACGATTCGCTCGGCGATCTCTTCGCCGGCGTCCTCCTGAAGGAAGTGGGCGGCCTCGTCGATCCAGACGTCGGGTTGGTCGCTCGCGGTCGGAATTAGCTCGCGCATCGAATCTCGGAAGCCGGACATGATCGGGTCGTTCCTGCCGAAGAGAACGAACGCCGGCTTCTCCCAGTCGACGAGGCGCTCGTGGGCCTCGGCAAAGCGGTCCGCACCGGGCTCGTCCGGCGATTGGGGTACCAGTCCCGGAAACGTCCGAACTCCGGCCAGCGACCGTTCGTCCGGGAACGGCGCGCGATAGGCCTCGAGGACGTCCGCCGGGTGATCATTATAACAGCCGTTCTGGACGATACGACCGACATCTAGCTCGTCGGCTGTCGCGACCGTCTCGGCGAAGCGGTGCCAGATCTCGGGCATCTCCTGGGTACCGTCGGGGAGGACGGTGTTCATCGGCACCAGCCGCGCGAATCGCTCCGGCTGTTCGGTTGCGAGTGCCAGTCCGAGCAGACCGCCCCAGTCCTGGCAAACGAGCGTGACGTTCGTCAGGTCGAGTTCCGTGACGAACGTCCGCAGGGTCTCGTAGTGCATCTCGACGGTGTAGGCGTCGCGGTCTTCGTACTTGTCCGACCGACCGAAGCCGATGAAATCGGGCGCGACGACGCGACCGCGCTCGGCCAGCGTCGGAATCATTTTTCGGTAGAGAAACGACCAGGTGGGTTCGCCGTGGAGACAGAGGAACGTTTCGTCGGCGTCGTCCGCCGATTGTCCCGCATCGACGTACACCATCCGGACGTCACCGACGTCGACGTAGTCGTGGTCGTAGTCGAATTCTGGTAGCTCCTCGAATCGCTCCTCGGATGTCCGGATAACCATGATCGTGCTATGACACCTCACCACACAAGCGTTTGGAATGACGAATCACCGTCTCCGAGACAGCGTCAACCGAGACGCGGATGTGGCTCAGTCCACCGATGCTGGGGACTCGAGCCATCACGGACCCTTCTCGTTCGTTGCGGCCCGTGACGAACGTCCCGGCGATGCTTCTGGAGCATTCGACCGGCACAGCCGCGGATAGCAGCTACATACGGCTTCCCCGGATGTTGCAAATAACGCGACATTCCACAACAATTATAATGTCGTTAACCTCCATTACGAGTGTGGTTTACGAGACGAACAACAAGACGGTCGACGACGCGCTCGAGCGAGTGTTCGCCGGCGAGCAGCTCGATCGAACCGACGGGCTCGCGTTGCTGGCCCAGCCGGTCGACGCGCTCGCAGAAGCCGGCGCAGCCGTGCGCGATCACTTCGGTGACGGCACGGTCGACGCCTGCTCGATCGTCAACGCAAAGGCGGGCAACTGTGCCGAGGATTGTGGCTTCTGTGCGCAGTCGGTCCACTTCGACACCGGCATCGACACGTACGATTTCATCGGCCCCGAGAAGGTCTTAGAGGCCGCAAAGCGGGCCGAGCGCGACGGTGCTCAGCGTTTCGGCATCGTCGTCGCCGAGAAGGGGGTCTCGAAAGAACACCGACCCGACGAGTGGGAAGACGTCCTCGAGGCCATCCGACTCGTCAGAGACGAGTGTGCCCTCGAGATCGACGCCTCCCTCGGCATTCTCACCGAGGAGGAAGCCGAGATCTTGGTCGAGGAGGGGATCAACCACTACAATCACAACATCGAGACCTCACCGCGATACTTCCCCGAGATCGTCGACACCCACAGTTTCGAGGATCGGGTCGAGACGCTCGAGGTCGCCAAGGATGCCGGCATGGATCTCTGTGCTGGCGTTATCCTCGGCATGGGCGAGACGCCGACCGACCGCGTCGACGCGGCAATCGCGCTTCAGGAGATCGGCATCTCCTCGCTCCCGGTGAACGTGCTCAACCCGGTCGAGGGAACGCCGCTTGCCGAGCAGGGGGTCGCCATCTCGACCGAGGAAATTATCAAGACGGTTGCGGTGTACAAACTCCTCCATCCCGAGTCGCGGGTGCGGCTCACCGGCGGTCGCGAGGTCAATCTCGCGCCCGACGAGCAGCATCTCCCGCTCGAGGCCGGTGCAGACGGCCTGCTCACGGGCGACTACCTCACCACGGAGGGCCAGTCGCCCGGCGACGACATCGAGATCATCGAACGGGCGGGCCTCGAGCCGAATCAGGAGACAAACGAGTTCGACCCCGAGGCGGTCAAGGCTCGCCACCGCAACGCCGCGGAGTCGTCGACTGACTCGACAGCGAGTACAGGCGCAGAACCGAGCGACGACTGACGACGAGACAACCCACAGAGACACATGGACGAAATCACGTTTGCAGTAGTTGGAACCGGTGGAATCGGCCGACGAGCACTCGAAGTGAGCCAACACAAAGACGCGCTGACTCCTGTCGCGGCGTGTGACCGCCACGGCACCGCGATCGATTTCGACGGCCTCGACGTCGACGAGTTGCTGGCGGCGACGGAGGGCAACATCGATAACGAGGTGGCAACGGACGGCGGTAAGCGAACTGACGGGTCGCGATCTTCGTCAGCGCTCCGCTCTGACGGCGGTGCGGGTGCGACGGCCGCTGAAGGCGGCGTCAAACAACACGGCGAGAATAAAGGCGTCGTCGCCTCCGAGCAGGCCCAGCCCAGCGAGGATTCGATTCAGGATATCATCGACCACGGCGACGGGATCGACGCCGTCCTGCTGGCGCTGCCCAACTACGAGCACGACTTCATCCCGCGAACCGCCGACCGGTTCCTCGAGGGTGGCTACTCGGGCGTCATGATCGACGTGCTCAAACGCTCGCGCGTGATCGGTATGCTGGACGAGCGCCGCGAGGCGTTCGAGGACGCCGGTATCACGTTCATCTGCGGCGCTGGGGCGACGCCCGGCCTGCTAACCGGCGCGGCCGCACTCGCGGCCCAGTCGTTCGTCGAGGTTACCGACGTCGACATCCACTGGGGCGTCGGCCTCAAATCGGGCTACGAGGACAACCGCGGCACCGTCCGCGAGGACATCGCCCACCTGCCCGAGTACGACATCGACACCGCTCGAGAACTCTCCGACGAGGAGATCGAAGCGATCATCGACGACCACGACGGCGTCATCGAGTTCGAGGACATGGAACACGCCGACGACATCCTCCTCGAGCGCGCTGGCGTCTGCGATGCCGAGGACGTCACTGTCGGCGGCATCTTAGACGTTCGCAGCGACGAGAAGCCGACGACGACAACCGTTTCCGTAACGGGGCGAACGTTCGACGGCGAGACGGCGACGAACACGTTCCAACTCGGCGACGAGACGAGCATGGAAGCCAACGTCAACGGCCCGGCGCTGGGGTATCTGCAAACTGGCGTTCGACGGAACCGGGCCGGCGAGTACGGCGTCTTTGGCCCCGTGGAACTGATGCCCGGGTTCTAACTAACGTGTGCCGAACCGACGGCAAACGGTCTGGAACGGCGGAAGTCGTCTCTTTCGAGACGAGACAGACGAGCGCGGACACAACCCGAATCCAGGCAGAACCGTGAGAGTGAAAGCATGGCGATGATACCGTTCACCCGAATGGAAGACCGCGGGTTCGACCTCGAGGCCCGACTCGAGCGGCTCGAGGATGCGACGCTGAAACGATCGTTGTCACCCGTCGACCGGGTCGCCGAGCGGGGCTACTTTGCGGCTCCCGCTGGCGGCGGCCTCCCGGTCCTCGAGTCGGACGAAGCGCTGGTGTTCGCCGCGAACAACTACCTCGGGCTGACGGACGACCAGCGTGTCCAAGATGCGGCTCGGCAGGCCGCCGCGACCGTCGGCACGGGTGCCGGTGCGAGCCGACTCGTCACCGGCGACACGATGGTGCACCACGACCTCGAGCGGCTGCTGGCCGAGACGAAAGGAGCCGAGCGCGCGCTCGCATTCTCCTCGGGATATGCCGCGAACGTCGGCACGATCACGGCCCTCGAGCCGAACGTGATCTTCTCCGACGAACTCAATCACGCGAGCATCATCGATGGCTGTCGGCTCACGAGTGCCGAGACGGTCGTCTACGATCACTGCGATGCTGCGAGCCTGCGTTCGAAACTCGAGGCGCGGGCGGCCACGGCCGATGGTACTGCTGAATCGTGGTTGATCGTCACCGACTCGGTGTTCAGCATGGACGGCACTGTCGCCCCGCTGACCGAAATCTGCGACCTCGCCGAGGAGTTCGGCGCGTGGGTGATGGTCGACGAAGCCCACGCAACCGGACTCTACGCCAACGGCGGCGGCGTCGTGCAGGCGGAGGGACTCGAGGATCGAATCCAAATCCAGCTGGGGACGCTTTCGAAAGCGCTCGCGAGCCAGGGCGGCTACGTCGCGGGCAGCGAAGCGCTGATCGAGTGTCTGGTCAACGACGCTCGCTCGTTCGTCTTCTCGACCGGTCTCGCCCCGCCGGCCGCCGCGGCCGCGAGCGAGGCGCTACACATCGCCCGCCACAGCGACGCTCGAGAACGGCTCTGGGAGAACGTCGTCCACCTCCGGGACGGCCTCGAGTCGATGGGCTATACGGTCGTCGGAGACTCACAGATCCTCCCCGTGCTCGTCGGCGACCGACAGGACGCCCTTGCACTTGCGGACGGACTTCGAGAGCGAGACGTCGTTGCGCCGGCGATTCGGCCACCGACGGTCCCCGAGGGAACCAGCCGGATTCGAGTCGCGCCGATGGCGACTCACGACCAAGACGACATCGTCACCTGCCTCGAGGCGTTCCGGGCGGCGGGTGAGGACATCGGGCTAATCTGACCGATGAGCGACCCAATCGCCGTCGTCGGCACCGATACCGGCGTCGGCAAGACCGTCGTGACCGCGGGCCTGACGCGCTGGCTTCGCGAGCGAGGCGTCGACGCGCGGGCGATCAAACCTGCACAGACTGGCTTTCCGCCGGACGACGACGCTGGTTTCGTCACCGAGGCGTGTGGCGACCCCGACGCCGCGACCTGTTGTCGATACCTCGAGCCGCCGCTCGCGCCGCGCGTGGCCGCCGCTCGAACGGGCGCGGAACTAACGTACGACTCGATTTTGACAGCCTGTCGGGACGCAGTTGCCGACGTCGACCGCCCGATCGTCGAAGGCATTGGCGGGCTCCGCGTGCCACTCGCTGGCGACCACGAGGTGATCGACCTCGTCGACGACCTCGAGGCGACGGCGCTCGTTGTCACCCGATCCGGACTCGGCACGCTCAACCACACCGCGCTCTCGGTCGAGGCCCTCGAGCGCCGCGGGATCGACGTTGCCGGAATCGTCTGCAACGAGTACGAAGGCGCGACAGTCGCCGAACGAACTAACCCTCCCGAACTCGAGCGAATGACCGGCCACGACGTCGAGACCGTCCCACCGCTCGAGGGCGAGACGCCACAGGCGCTGGCCGACGGCGTCGCTGACGGGCTTTCAACGGCGTTTTTAAAACAGATCGGACTGGACGACTGATGTGACCTAGTCGGCCGACGGCATCGGCCGTTCCTTGCTGGCTACCCCTGGCCCGCCGTCGATCGAACTGTCGAGTCCAGTCTCGTACAGGTCGATGAACTCGGTGACGATTTCGGACTTTCTGTGCTCGACCTCGAGGTGCACGTGGAGGGACGTCCGTTCGTCGTACGTTGCCGTACAGAGGGGGCAGCAATGTCGATCGTTCATTCGTTACTCACCGTCACGTGTTAACATGGGTCTGCAACGTAATAGTGTTGGTTGTAATTGTCGCCGACAGATCCCCACAGGTGCTACACCGGCACTACAGCGTGCTACATGAAATCGCTCAGTCCGGCCTGTCCGTCGTCGGTGTCGTCGGCCGCAGATTCCGAAGCGGTCGTCTCGGCCTCCGACTCCGCGGCTGCCGCGAGTGTCTCCTGATCGCTCGAGCCGTCACCAGCGTCCGTTTCGGTTTCGGTGGTGTCAGTGTCGTCGCTCGAGTCGCCGGCATCGAAGAAGGCACCGCCGGAGTGTTCGACCGTCTCCTCGGCCAGCAACTCCTCGGCGTCCTCGACGATCGACTGGACCTTGTTGGTGTCTTTGCCGCTGCCGGTGACGAAGGAGACCTCCTTTTCGTCGAGTTCGTAGACGGCGGCCATCCGGACGGTCAGCTCGCGGTTCGTGCAGTGGTGGGTCATCGCCGAGAGGAACGGCAGGATCTCCCGCCGGGCAGTCGCGACGCTCGTCCCTTCGCGTTCGGCGATGCGTTCGGCGATGGCGTCGCGGGTGTTCCGGGTGCCTTTGGTACGCCCGAGTTTTGACCAGTAACTCGGCGGACCGTAGCGGGTCCAGCCACCCTTGTGCCCGCGGCGAGAGGCAGCGACGCCGGCGGTCATGTTGTCGGTCGCGTACCGCCAAAACGAGTAGTTCTGGGTCGCCCGGACACGGCCGAGCCAGCGGTCGGCATTCGAGAGGAACTCGTAGGCATCGGCCAACTCCGCGCCTTCGTAGTCTTTGGGCACGTTGTCTTCGATCCAGTTCAGCATCTCGTCGGGATTCTCGTCGACGTCGTAGGACGCCCGCAGCGCGCCTTCGGCGTCTTCCTCTTTGATGAGCGCATCGAGGAAATCGAAAATCCCCTCGGTGGTGTCGCGTTCGCCCGTGACGACGTCGTCGACGGTGAGCCGGCTGGTCTCCTCGGCGACTGCCTGCAGGTCGTTGACCGCCGACCGCAGGTCGCCGCTGGTCGCGTCGGCGATTTTCTTCAGGGCGTCCTCCTCGAACTCGATCTCCTCGCGCCGACAGATGTCCCGCAACACGGGGACTATCGAACGCTTCGAGACGTCGCGGAACTCGATCGTCTCGCAGGCGTTTCGCAGCGACTGGCTCATGTCGTAGAACTCGTTCGCGACGAGCACGATCGGCTGGTTCGCGTTCTTGACGACCCGCGTCACCTCCCTCGAGCCGCCGTAGTCGGCGTTGCCGTGGAAGTTGTCCGCCTCGTCTAGGATGACGAGTCGACGACCGGCCCCGCCCGCGGTGAGCGTGCCGCTCTGTGCGGCCTCGCCCGCGATCCGTTCGATGACGTCGGCCTTCCGGTTGTCACTGGCGTTGAGTTCCATGACGGGCCAGCCCATGTCGTTACCCAGCGCGTGGGCGGCGGAGGTCTTTCCGACACCCGGACTGCCGTGGACGATCACCGCCTCCCGGTGGTCGTCCCACGTCCGCGCCCACTCCTCGAGCTGGTCGCGGGCTTTGTTGTTCCCACGTACCTCCGACAGCGTCGTCGGTCGGTACTTTTCGGTCCAGTCGCTCATTACGCCGTGATTAGGGTGAGTCGCGTTTAGTGGTTGCGGAGCGTCTCGTCGGTCGGCCCTGCCGTGGTGTTTCGTGAGAAGTACAGCTGTGCGATCAGTGTATAACCCGGTTCAGTCGATCGTATATTAACGACTTGCTCACGCTCTTCGCGACGTTCCTCGGTTCTCCATCCGTCGACCCGATAGCGTTCCAGCAGGTGATACCGGCGTTGTGAATTCGCTGCGCTGGCCGATCAGCCAGCCGATTCCTCTGTCTCTGCACTCACGTCACGAACAGCCACGTCCGAGATCCGCGTCCCGTCAACGCCTTCGACAGTCAACTCGTAGCCGTCGGCTTCGATCGTATCGCCGACTTCCGGGGCCCGACCGAGACGGCTCAACACCAGTCCACCGATAGTTTCGAACGCGTCGCTCTCGAACGACGTGCCGAGGAGTCCGTTGATGTCCTCGAGTAAGACGCCGCCGTCGATGGCGTAGCGACCGTCGTCGCGTTCGTCGATCGAGGGTTCCACCGACGCGACGTCGAACTCGTCTCGAATCTCGTCGATGAGCTCCTCGATCACGTCCTCGATGGTCAACACGCCCTCGAACGCGCCCCACTCGTCGATGACGACGGCGAGGTGGACGTTCTGGCGACAGAACTCGGCGAGTATCTCGTCGATCCGGCGGGTTTCGGGCACGATGAGGGCGTCTCGAGCGAGGTCGCGTGCGGTCGGTTCCGCGCGCCGATCCTCGGCTGCCGAGCGGTCGTCTTGGTTCGTTTTTTCGATGGCCTGAAGCACGTCTTTCGCGTGCACGAACCCGATAACGGGCTGGTCTGCGTCCTCGTCGACGACGGGGAATCGGGTGTAGCTCCCGCTCGCGGCGACGGTTCGAAGCTCCGAGAGGGGCATGTCCGCGCTGACGGTGGCGACGTCCGGACGCGGAACCATCACCTCGCGGGCGACCGTGTCGTCCAGTTCGAAGACCGATTCGATCATCTCGACTTCGTCCATGTCGACGGCCCCCTGTTCGCCCGATTGCGAGACGATGCGGATGATTTCCTCTTGGCTGTGGCTCTCGTCGCGCTCCGAGGCCGGGGCCACGCCGATGAGCCGCGTGAAGTAGTTCGCCGTCCCGTTGAACACGACGATACCGGGGATGAAGATGTAGTAGAAGAACTTCATCGGTGCGGCGACCAGCAGCGCGATCCGTTCGGCGTCAGCGATGGCGAGCGTCTTCGGCGCGTTCGCCGAAGACGACGTGCAGGAAGGTGATGACGCTGAACCCGATCGCGATGGCGACCAGATGAATCGAGCCCGCCGGAAGCACCGATCCCAGCACGGGCTCGAGTAGCGAGGCGATCGCCGGTTCGCCGACCCAGCCCAGCCCCAGCGAGGCGATCGTGATGCCGAGTTGCGTCGTCGCGAGGTAATCGTCCAAGTTCTCCTCAGCTTCTTGGACGAGCTTCGCGAACGACCGACCCTCCTCGACGAGCGACTCGATCTACGTCGACCGGATACGGACGTACGCGAACTCCGCCGCGACGAAAAAGCCGTTCAGGAAGACCAGAAAGAGCGCAAAGAGGAGTCGACCGAGCGAGAAGGCGATGTCGACCATCGAATCACGCCCACCCGACTCGAGCTACACGGGACCCTCGACACCCTGCCGAGGCCATGCGCTCTTCGAGCCTCAGTTCCGTCGTGACGGGCGCTTCCTCGGTAGAACGGACGGCACCGTGAAGCGCCGGGACACCGGTGGGACTCCTAGCTTCCGTGAATGCAATCATACAGTCACTTGTGTCACGAATTATAAAACCGTGGCGCTGACCATTGCGGGTGGTGACGACCAATGCAAGTGCTTTTTGACCGATTGACGCCTCCACCTGTGGTTCCGAACGGAGAGGCGATCGCACACCCAGTGTGGCTAATTGTATCGATCCCGAACGGCGGGTATGCACGTCGCGATCGTCACCGTCGGCGACGAGATCCTCGCCGGCTCGACGACGAACACCAACGCGTCCTGGCTAGCCGAACAGCTCACCGACCGCGGGAGCACGGTCGAGCGCATCCTGACGATTCCCGACGACCGCGAGATAATCGCCGACACCGTGTCCCGCTGGGCAGCGGCGTTCGACGCCGTCATCGTCACGGGTGGGATCGGCGGGACGCCCGACGACGTCACCGTCGAGGGCGTCGCAGACGGGCTGGGACGCGATCTCGTCGTTCACGACGGGATCAAAGACGGGCTACTCGAGAAAGCAGCCTCCTTCCGTGAGGAAAACCCGGATCTGGTCGCGGAGTACGAACTGCAACTCGACATCGACGCTGCGGCGTCGATCCCCGAAGGCGCGACACCGATCGTCGTCGACGAGGGGTGGGTCCCGGGCTGTCTCGTCGAGAACGTCTCCGTCTTCGCCGGGATTCCCGACGAGATGCGGGCCATGTTCGAGACCGTTGCCGAGGAGTTCGCGGGCGACGCTGTCGCCCGAACGATCTTTACGCCGGCACCGGAGGGGGCGCTCCACGACGCTCTCGAGGGCGTCACCGAGGCGTTCGACGTGACCGTCGGCAGCTATCCACGCAGCGAGAGCCGTCCCGGTCGGCTCCGGGTCAGGGGGACGGACGAGGCGACGGTCGAAGAAGCGATCGCGTGGCTCCGAGCGCGGGTCGAGACGGTCGAGCCGCCGACGGCCGACGACTGATACGGGCTGCTGTCACTGTGTTTCGTCGCACCCGCATGGCGGGTCACGAGTGCGCTGGCACTGACTGACAGGAGTTCGTATGACTGCGAACGCCGACGTCGCAGCGAGCGGTCTCCAGTAGCTACTTGAGTCGACCGGCTAACCGAGACATATGAGCGGCCGTGGGCCAAAACGGGAACTCGCAGAGAAGATCGCCGGGGAGATCACGTTGAGTGCCGACCCCGGTGCGACGCTGCGAAAGTGGCGAACCGACTTCGGCGTCTCGCAGACCGATCTCGCGTCGGAACTCGACATCTCCTCGTCGGTGATCTCCGACTACGAGAGCGGCCGCCGGGAGAGTCCCGGCATCGGCGTCGTCCGCCGACTCGTCGAGGGATTGCTGGCGATCGACGAACGACGCGGTGGCGACCGCATCCGCCAGTACGGTCGTGTGCTCTCGGCCGGCTTCGAAAGCGACATCGTCTATGATCTCCGGGAGTACGCGACGTCGATCCCGCTCGTAAAACTCTACGACGACATCGACGCAACCGAAGTCGCCGCCGGCAACACCGACCGCATCAGCGGCCACACCGTCATCGACAGCATCGAAGCGATCACTCGCCTCTCGAGCGAGGAGTTCTTCCGGCTGTACGGCCAGAGCACGAACCGCGTGCTGGTGTTTACGGGCGTCACCCGCGGCGAGTCGCCGCTGGTTGCCCTACGAGTCGTCAACCCGACGCCCAACGCCGTGATCCTTCACGGCATCGACGAGGACGACCTGTGGGATCACGCGGCCGATTTAGCCCGGATCGACGGCTACTCACTTGCCGTCACCGACACCGATCTCGACGAGCTGCTCGAGTATCTCGTTGGCCTCGAGTAATGCGAATCGACAACCCGGGGTAACGACGATGGTCGATCGACCGGACTGGCTGACCGCCGCGCTGACGGTCGTCTTTTTCGTGACGCTGACGGCGACTGCGGCCGTCAACACGCCAGTGGTGTGGCTCGGCTGGGCGACGGCGATGGTGCTACTCGCTGGCGGTGCGCTCGTTCTCACGAATCGATCCGCGCCGCCGGACAATCGCTAACTGCGTTCGTCTGCGCCTCGAGTCGTCGTTCAGGCGATCTGGTCTTCGTACTCCTCGGCAGTCAGGAGGGTCTCGAGTTCGTCGAGGTCGTCGGCCTCGATCTCGATCATCCAGCCCTCGCCGAAGGGGTCGTCGTTGACGAGTTCGGGAGCGTCGAACAGGTCCTCGTTGACCGCCGTCACCTCGCCGCTGACGGGTGCGTAGAGGTCCGACACGGCTTTGATTGACTCGATGACGCCGAGATCGCCTTCCTGCTCGAGGTGATCGCCCTCGTCGGGCAGTTCGACGAAGACGACGTCACCGAGTTCGTCCTGTGCGAAATCGGAGATGCCCATGCGGACGACGCCGTTTTCCTCGAGTGCCCACTCGTGCGATTCTAGATACCGTCTGTCGTCTGGAATGTCGAAGCTCATTATACTGTGTCGATGAAGGGTGTCGTCTCAACTCTTGCTTTTTTCGACTGGCCGCGGACGACGACCTGGAGCGTCGTCCCCGGTTCTGCGTACTCGACCGGAACGTAGCCGAGCCCGATCGGATGGCCGAGCGACGGGCTCATGGTACCGCTGGTGACGGTGCCTACGACCCGTCCGTCGGTGTTCGTGATGTCGTAGCCGTGTCGCGGGACGCCGCGGTCGATCAGCTGGAAGCCGACCAACTGCTCCTCGACGCCGTCGTCGTGGACCCGTTCGAGGGCATCCCGGCCGACGAACTCGGTCTCGAGGTCGACGGTAAAGCCGATCCCGGCCTCGTAGGGCGTTCGCGGATCCGATTCGTGGTCGAAATCCTGTCCGGCGAGCAGGAGACCGGCCTCGATTCGTAACGTGTCTCGTGCGCCGAGCCCGCAGGGCTGGCACTCGACGAGCGACCAGATGTGCTCGGCTTCCGACCACGGGACGAGCAGTTCGAAGCCGTCCTCGCCGGTGTAGCCCGTTCGAGCGATCCAGCAGGTTACGTCGTCGATGGTCGCATACCGGGCTTCGAAGCGGTCCAGTTCGGTGACGGCCTCGTCCGTGAGGTCGTCAACGAGCGCTGGCGCGTTCGGTCCCTGTACTGCGAACATGGCGTACTCGTCGGTTCGGTTGTCGACGGTCGTCTCGAGGTCCCACTCGTTGCGGTAGCTGATCCAGCGTTCGTGTGTTTCCTCGTCGGTGCCGGCGTTCGGAACGAAGAGATACGTCGCCTCACCGTCGCCGCCATTCGACGCCGTGGCGCTCTCGTCTGGCAGCCGGTAGACGACGGTATCGTCGATGATGATCCCGTCCTCGTCGGTGATCGCAGCGTACTGGGAGTCGCCGACCGCGAGTCGGCTGACGTCGTTCGAGGTGAGCCGTTGCATGAGTTCGGTCGCATCCGGCCCGGTGACGTGAATTTGTCCCATATGTGAGACGTCGAACACGCCGACGTCCTCGCGAACGGCTGCGTGTTCCGTTCGGATCGAATCGAACTCGACCGGCATATCCCAGCCGCCAAACTCCGTAAACTTCGCTCCGCGCTCGTCGTGCGCCCCACGTAACGGCGGCGTCTGAAGCGGCATACTCCAGACGACACGCCCGGAGTAGTAATGTCTTTTCGTCGGTCGACCGGCGGTGTGGCCGGTCACACCTCGCGTCGCGTTTCGTCACACCTATCTCGCGGCCGTGGAAACGCCAGTACATGTTCGACCACGTTCGCGCCCGGCTCGCCCGCCTCGTCGGTCCCGACACCGACCTCGAGACCGAGCCGACAGTGGGCCTGTTCGTCGACGGGCCGAACGTCTTTCGCGAGGAGTTCGACGTCGATCTGGATGATCTGCGAGACGTCGCCCGAAACCTCGGCCACGTCGGCGTCATCCGGCTCTATCTCGACGAACACGCCACACCCGGACTCATTCAGGCCGCCGAAGCCCGCGGCTTCGAAGTGATCATCACCAGCGGCGACGTCGACGTCAAACTCGCCGTCGACGCGACCGCCCTCGCCGGCGACGGCACACTCGACCGACTCGCGATCGCCTCCCGCGATACGGACTTCAAACCCGTCCTCGAGCACGCGGGCACCCTCGGCGTCGAAACGATCGCCATCGCCCCGGGCGAGTACGGCCGCTCGGACGCGCTGCGAAACGCGGCCGACGAGGCGATTACGCTCGAGTCTTGAGGTGGGTTCCGTCACAATCCTCCGGAGAGCCTCGGTTTTGATTTTGATCCAGCAAGAATAGAGAATGTATACACCGTTCGGCTCGTTGAACCATCAATACTTGTCAATAACGGCGGACGAGACACAGAGGCTCCATTTATCCGCTTGGTCAACCGTACCAAATCCAACCAAAGACAACAGCAAGAGCGATTGTTACAACACCGACAATAGCCAGCATGAGTGGGACTGTCGACTCCATCACATATGAAAAAACGATAGTCTGTCATAAATCTCTTCTGAGTAATCTGATATTGTCGACTAACATCTGATAACTACAGACGGGTCTCTTGCACGAGGCTCCGAACACCATCCGTACCTGTCGGATGCCCAGCGGTCACTTCGCACCTGTAGTGAACACACATCTCGAGCGAAGACACAGCTGAAACGACAGCACTTGAGGGCACCGAAAAGCAGGCTTGCAGTCACACTCGTCCCACAGCCGAGGCGTCCAAAGTCGGTGACTTTTCACCCGCGGCAGCCACAGTACCGGCCATGATCGACGAGATGCCGGTGCTCGACAACCACCTCCACCTCGATCCGGACCACCATCGCGGTATCGACGCCGTTCGGGATTTCGCCCGCGTCGGCGGCACCCACCTGCTCGTGGTGAACAAACCCTCGTGGCATCTCGGCGTCGAAGCCGAGACTGGCGAGGACTTCCGCGCCGTCTTCGAGCGCACCATCGAGGTCGTCGAAGACGCCTCGAGCGAACTCGAGGGGCGCGCCTGGCCCGTCCTCGGCGTGCATCCGGGGCTGATCTCGCGGCTGGTCGACGACCGCGACTTCAGTCCCGCCGAGGCGCGTGACCTGATGCAGGCCGGGATCGACGTCGCGGCCGAGTACGTCGACACAGGCGAGGCGCTGGCGCTGAAATCCGGACGACCCCACTACGAGGTCGACGACGCCGTCTGGGCGGCCTCGAACGCCGTCATGCGCCACGCGTTCGAGCGCGCGAGCGACCTCGAGTGTGCCGTCCAACTTCACGCCGAGGGAAGCGAGGACATGACCGAGGTCACGGACTGGGCCGAAGACGTCGGCCTCCCGGCGCACAAGGTCGTCAAACACTACGCGGGCGGGCGACTCGAGGGGCCGATTCCGAGCGTGATCTGTGACAAGGACGAACTCGAGACGGCCGCCGAGCGCGGCGAGCCCTTTTTGATGGAGACCGACTACATCGACGACCCGGACCGCCCGGGAGCCGTGTTAGGACCGAAAACGGTGCCGCGGCGAGTGCAGTGGTTACTCGAGAACGGCCACGAAGATGCCGTCCGAAACGCCCACGTCGAAACGCCCGCGCACGTCTACGGCATCGATACGGAAGACACCCTCGAGCGGCCCTAAAACGGACGATACGGATTCGTTCGGATCGACGCACAGTAGAGAAAGGCATTTCAAGCGGCCGGTGTAGGTGTCTGTATGAGCAATCCACCGACCGAGTTCTACTCGGAGGAACGCTGGCAGAACTGGATCGACCGCATCAAAGACGAAGACCTCGATCCGGAAGACGAAGACTCGGCCCGTCTCCTGTTGAACCTGCAGGACGACACGGCGATCGCGATCGCGAAGATCGTCGCCGCCTACGACGACGGGGACATCGGCCAGGAGGAAGCGCTCGAGGAGATCAACGACGTTCGCGAGATCGTCCTCAGCGAGGTCGACATCGAGGACGAGGAGAAACTGATCCTCGTCGACGGCGTCCAGACGAGTCTCGTCTGCGTCTTTTTCGCCGCCGAGGAGTTCATCGCCGGTGGCCCCGCAGACGAAGGCAGCGTCGGCGACTATCTCGGCGCTGCGGCCGACGCCGAAGCCGAAGAGGACCTCGACGCCGCACTCGGCTACGCCGCACAGGCGGGCACGCTCATCATCGACGGCGAGGAACTCGACATCTCCGTCGCCGAAGACCTCGAGTA
Source organism: Natronorubrum aibiense (assembly GCF_009392895.1). Lineage (GTDB taxonomy): Archaea > Halobacteriota > Halobacteria > Halobacteriales > Natrialbaceae > Natronorubrum > Natronorubrum aibiense. The sequence continues at coordinate 2,884,131 of NZ_CP045488.1, forward strand.
CGGGCTCGTCACCGAGTGGATCAACGGTCTCGACAGCCTCCAGAGCGCGATGAGCGATCCGGAAGTCGTCGAAGAAGACGAGTAACCACGACACCGAATCGAGCTGTCGGTCGACGGTGATTCTTCGAGACCCTGCCACTATGAGCAGCTGTGCTGGACGAGCCCACGAGGCCCCATAGTTCGGACGCCGACGAAACACGGCGCCGCTCCGTTCAGGTCCCGGCAACGTTCGCCCGTCTCAATGGCAACGGCGAGTCGACACGACAGACAGCCAGTCGTCTGCGCGACCGTGGTGGGAACGAGTCGCTGGCTGGCTGGAACTGGAGACGACCCGCTGAGACAGCCGACCAACCACAGGATGTCGTTGAGAGCGAGGCCAAGCATCGAGTTCGAACGGTCGTTCGGCACTTCTCAACGGGTGTAACCGAGCGGTAGCGTCAAGTCGTCGTCGCAGCTTGCGACAGACGTTTCCGGTCCCAAAAAGCGTTTAACCCTGGTAATTATATCTAATTACACTCTATGACAGCGAACTTCCCCGACTACGTCGACGTCGATTACGACGACGGTACAGGCGAAACGCCTGCGGACTATCCCCACATCCAGGACCGAATCGAGAAGGCGATCGAAGTCACCCGCGAAGGTCTCGAGCAGTACGAGAACCCGGCCGTGATGTGGACCGGCGGAAAGGACTCGACGCTCGTCCTGTACTTCGTCAAGGAGGTCGCTGACCGCTACGATCTCGAGGTACCGCCGGCGATCTTCATCGACCACTACCAGCACTTCGACGAGATCCACGACTTCGTCGACCACTGGGCCGACGAGTGGGATCTCGAGGTCATCTACGCACGCAACGAGGACATCGGCGAGTACGTCGACGAACACGGCCTCGAGCCCGGCGACGACATCGAGATTTCGGAGCTCTCCGAACACAACCAACACCACGTCGAGAACATCCTCGAGTACGAGGAAGACACGTTCCCGTTCCTGCTCGACACCTACGTGGGCAACCACCTGCTGAAGACGGTCGCGCTGAACAACGCGCTCGAGGAGTACGGCGTCGACGGCGTTATCTCCGGCGTCCGCTGGGACGAACAGGAAGCCCGGGCCGACGAGACGTTCTTCTCACCACGCCACGACCCTGACATCTACCCGCCCCACGACCGCGTCCAACCCATTCTGCAGTTCGACGAACCCGGCGTCTGGGAGGCGTTCTGGAACTTCGTGGTGCCGGATACCGTCGCCGAGTTCCCCGACGACGGCTACGTCCCACAGAGCGACACCGACCTGCCGAACGACCTGACGCAGGACGACATCCCCGTCTCGCCCAAATACTTCGCCGGCTTCCGCTCGCTCGGCAGCGAGATCAGCACCGAAAAGAGCGACGAGGACCCTGCCTGGCTGCAGGACCTCGAGGGAACGACCGAGCGTGCAGGCCGCGCCCAGGACAAAGAGGACCTGATGGAGCGCCTGCGCGACCTCGGTTACATGTAAGCTCGACAGCCTCGTCTCGAACTCGACTAGCGATAGGTTTCGGCTCTCGCTTCATTTTGTCTGGTGCAACTCCCGCAGTACTATGTGTCTCTGAGTGATCGAACACAGATACGAGTGAACATCTATCGAACACGGGCCGGGCTTCGCCACCAGTTCAGGGACGTGCTGAACTTCTACTACCCGGACTGTCTCGACACGGCCGTCGGCGGCTACGTCGCTCAACTCGACGAGCGTGACGGTCACGTCTACGATACGCAGACCAGACACCTCGTCGCGACGGCGCGGGGCGTCCACAACTTCAGTTTAGGCGTACTCGCCGACGGTCCCCACTGGTGTCGCTACGCCGCCGAACACGGCCTGCAGTTTCTCTCGTCGGCCCACTGGGACGACGACCGGCAGGGGTACGACTGGCTCCTCGAGGGCCGGACCCCGACTGACCGGACGCGGTACTGCTACGGTCACGCGTTCGTCTTGCTCGCCGCTGCGCGGGCGCTGCAGGCGGGAATTCCCGGGGCTCGAGGCGAACTCGAGCGCGCCGACCGCGTCCTCGAGGATCGATTCTGGGATTCCGAGTACGAACTCTACGCCGATCAGGCCTCATCCGAGTGGGACCTCGCGGCGTATCGCGGCCAGAACGCGAACATGCACGTCTGCGAGGCGCTGCTCGCGGCGTCCGAAGCCACGGGCGAACCACGGTTTCTCGAGCGGGCGTACACGGTCGCGAACCGATTCACGAGAGACGTGACACAGGCCACCGACGGGCTCCTGTGGGAACACTATACGGCCGACTGGGAGCCCGACCTGTCGTACAACGAAGACAGCCCGCGCCACCAGTTCCGTCCGCCGGGCTACCAGCCCGGCCACCACGCCGAGTGGGCGAAGCTGCTGGCGCTGCTTGCCGACCATCGGTCGGAACCGTGGCTGCTCGAGCGGGCGCGCGAACTGTTCGACGCCGCCGTCGACCTCGGCTGGGACGACGAGTACGGCGGTCTCTACTACACGGTCGACGCGGACGGTGAGCCGATCGTCGCCGACAAATACGGCTGGGTCCACACCGAAGCGATCGGCGCGAGCGCGCTGTTGAGTCGGACCGACGACGACTACCTCGAGTGGTACGACCGACTCTGGGAGCACGCTCGAGACCACCTGATCAATCCGCGATACGGAAACTGGTACGAACGACTCACGCGCACGCACGAGCGGGACGGCCCGAACCACGGCCCGGCGGTCGAACCGGGCTACCACCCGCTGACGAACTGTTGGCTCGCAATGCGAGTACTCGAAGAAGCGCCGGCGGCGTTCGATTCGGGTCGATGCTGAGAGTGGCGGCTCCCTGTCGCCGATCAGTGCTGTGCGCGGTACTCGCCGTGTTTGACGCCGATCGCGAGCATGAGCAATCCGAAGACGATCATCGACGGCGCGACCATCATCAACACAGTATTCATCGTCATCATGGGGGCAGCGATCAAGCCGCCGACGCCGATAGCGATTACGACGAGAAACACGCCTGCTGTCGTCGGGAGGTTGAATTCCATACGTGGTCGTTGGGAATCGGACACCTAATGCTGACGGGAATCGGCAGTCCGTACACATCGACGAGTCGAGAGCGGGGAAAACGAGAAATTATTGCGCCGGTCGGACCAGATTCGCCAGCGCGGTGACGATGACGAGGAACCAGCCGAGCGGGAACGAGATGCCGGTCCACATCGCCGCGTAGGCTGCCCCCTCGAGTTGGAAGTTCTCGCGGAGATATTCGTTGATGCCGCCGACGAAGAGGACGTTGTCGAGCACCCAGACGGCGAAGTCGTAGCTGGGTTCCAAGACGACACCCTCGAGCGACGGTGTGACAAGTGCGGCGACGACGGGCGGCAAGAACAGCGCCGTCATCGCGAAGGGGTAGGCGAGGACGACCGTGAGCCACCGGCCGCCGACCTTCGAGCACGTGGCGGCGAGTGCGGTCGACACCGTCGCGACGCCGCTGGCTGCGGCGACGGCCAACACCGCGTCGAACGGAATATCGACCTGTTCCATGTAGGACATCGCCCCCCAAGCGAGCGTCAACAGGCCCCAGCCGAGCAAGGCGATGCCCGTGACGCCGACGATGCCGAGCCGCGTTCGCGTCGAGTCGAGTTTCGCCGCGTAGTAGCGGGTGCCAAAGCCGATAACGGTCAGTGGGTACAGGATCAGCAAGCCGAGCAGTCCGAGAATGCTCCATCCTCGGTAGCCGATTCGCTGAGGGAGCGTCTCGGGTTTCCATTTTCCCATGACGGAGTGGCCGCGGCCACGCTGGCGTGGAAAGACGAGTTCCATCCAGGCACCGTGTAGCCGTCGGACGTCGGTCTTGATCGCCCCGACGACCCCACCGCCGCCACGTTGTCGTGAGCGGGTGGACATACGCGAGCCAAAAAGCCGGCGTACCGTAAACGTTCCTGCTTTTCTGGAGTTTAAATAGGTAAGTTCGGTGTCACGAACCGTCGCTGCTGCCAGCTATTGAGCGCTTGCATCAGTTCCACGGCGCGAAGTCGGGATCGACTTTCCGACTCCGCGCTCCGATGCTGTCGATCGCTTCGACGTCTTCCTCGTCTAGCTCGAGTGCCAGTGACGCCCAGTTGTCCTGAATGTGTGCCTCGCTGGTCGCTTTCGGAATCGCGGTAATACCCTTCTCACGGAGCCAGGCGAGGCTGACCTGTGCCTCGCTTGCATCGTGTTTCTCCGCGATCTCCTGTATCTCGGACTGGTCGAACACATCGCCACGAGCCAGCGGGGAGTAGGCAACCAGTTCGACGTCGTGCTGTTCACACGTCTCTTGAAGCACCTCCTGGGGCAACATCGGGTGTAGTTCGACCTGATTCGCCAGAATCGGGACGTCGCAGGTTTCGATGGCTTCCTCGAGTTGCTCGGGCTGGAAGTTGCTCACGCCGACGTTCTCGATCAGGCCCTCCTCGTACAGCTGGGAGAAGGCTTCGAGGGTGTCCTCGGGGTCGTACGTTCGGGCCGGCCAGTGGACGTACAGCAGGTCGACGTACTCGACGCCGAGTCGGTCGAGGCTCTCGCGAGCCGTCTCGAGGACATCCTCGGACTCGAGGTTCGAGATCCAGATCTTGGTCGCGAGGAAGATGTCGTTGCGGTCGACGTCGGCGGCGGCGATCCCCTCGCCGACGGCGGCTTCGTTCTCGTAGATCTGGGCGGTGTCGATGTGTCGATATCCCGTTTCGAGGGCCGTCCGAACGCTTTCGGCACACTGCTCGGGGTCTTCGTTCTGCCAGGTGCCGAGGCCGAGCATCGGCATTCCGTTTGCGGTTGGACACGTTTCTGGAGCAACAGTATCGGCCGATTCTGATCCCATACGCGAGTAATGCGCCAGCGTGGGAAAATGGGTTTGGGTTGCGGTCAGCTTCGGGGGCGTCCTCCAGGTGGCGGTTCGTCGAAAGACCGATGCGCAGGGCTCAAGATGCTCGCTGCCTTTCAGTAACCCAGTGGCCCGAGACTTCGTTGGCGTTCTGTTAGCCGATCCGTTCGTCGTGATGAACACGATCGGGCTGGTCGCGTTCGCGCTCGTCGGTGCGACCAAGGCGATTCGGGAGGAGTTCGACCTGTTCGGGATCGCCGTCGTCGGACTAGCGACGGCGTTTGCGGGCGGCATCACGCGGGACCTGCTCGTCAACCGGCTCCCGCTGGCGCTTCGATCGCTGGGTGAGATCAGCCTCGGCGTGCTCGGCATTAGTCTGGCGATCGGCCTCTACCACGCCCTCGAGTCGCCGGACGATCACCCGATCACGCTGGTTTCCGACGCCGTCGGCCTCGCCGCGTTCACGACGGCTGGTGCCATCGTCGCGACCGAAACCGGCGTGTCGGGCTTTGGCGTCGTCGCGATTGGGACGATCAACGCCGTCGGCGGCGGCGCACTCGCGGACGTGCTACTGGACCGCGCGCCGTTCATCCTGTTCGAGGACTTCTACGCGAGCTGTGCGGTGTTGGGAGCTGCCACCTACTGGCTGGTCGGGACGCTCAGTGCGACCGGCAGCACCGCCGCGGCGATGTGTGCGGCCGTCACGGTCGGAACGCGACTGGTTGCCGTCACCTACGGCTGGCGGCTCCCGACGGCCCAGACGCTCGAGTCGATCGGTGGCGACGTCGGCAAGCAGTAGCCGGGACCCTCGAGCGGCGAGGACGACCGGAACGATTATCGAAGACCAGTTGACAGATACAAGTAACGATGGCGGAGAAGATGGATACGGACACTGGACTGACCTCCGAACCGAGTGACGAGACCGAATACGCAGTCGTTCGGGACGCGATTTTCGACGCAGTCGGCACCGTCGCGCTGCTCGGCTTCGCGCTCGTGTTCCTGTTCGTCGGCGTCCGCGGATTCGTCGTCGGTTCGTCGCTGCCACTCAGCGCCGCGTTCGTCGCTGCCAGCCTGCTCGTGGCCGGGGCAGCGCTGGATCTCGTGCCGCCGTTTCGCGGCTGAGGGGTCACTCGGTTTCGAAAACGGATCTGCTACTGATACATCCGCAACGGCTGAGCCTGCGAACTCTCCTCTTGGGCGATCGCCCGCATCTGCTGGGCGAACTGCTCGCGTTGTTCTTTGATCTCCGCGTCTCGCTCGAGGAGCTCGTCCGTGTCGATCGAGATGTCGGCGATCGGGGCGACGGCCTCCTCTAGGAGCACGCTCGCGGCTTCGGGATCGGGAAACTGGGGACTGCACTCGACGACGATGCCGTAGCTGTCGTGTTCGCGGTGGGCTGCACGGTTGATCAACGCCCCGGTCGGGCCGGTGATGACGCCGTCTTCGGGCGGCGGAGAGATGCCATGGGTCGCGAGCGTCTCGCCGACGGAGCCGGTCGCGATCCCGTAGAGATCCGGTTTCGTCTCGCGCTCCGCGGGGAGGCCGCTGAGATAGAGCGGCGTCGCGTCGTGATCGACGACCCACTGTGTCACGCAGTCGGCGACGTTGTTGACTGCGGCGGCGACGATCGGCACGTCACTCTGGAGGGCTAGCAGGTCGCGTTCGTCGCTGACGTAGAGGCGAACCGGCGGGCGAGCGGTTCGGTCACCGCTGCGGTAGACGCCGATTCGAGGCAGTCCCTCGCAGTCGACGCTCGCGTAGTAGCGCATCTCGAGTTGGTCGATGAGGTAGTCGGTCGCAATCTTGCCGACGAGTCCCACGCCGGGGAAGCCTTCGACGAGCGTCGGCTCCTCGAGGTCCGGTTCGGGTCCCTGTGTGCAAAGGCCAGTCATGTAGAGAGATTCGAACGCAGCCCGCATAAAGACGGTGCCACGGGGCAGTAGACGACGATACGTCGGTCGGCGCGACCGAGCCGGTCCGCTTGCCTTCGAAACCCACAAACGACGGGCGCGCGAATCTCGATCCAATGGAGCCATTCGAGCGGTATCGATCAATTATCGACGATTTCGACGCGTTTCTCGCCGCCTGCGAGCGACCGCTCGGCAACGCCGTCCGCATCAACACGATCAAAGGGTCCGTCGAGCGAACGCTCGAGGCTCTCGATGAGAACGGTGTCGCCTACGAACAGGCCGACTGGAACCCGCGCGTATTGCGCCTCGAGACGGACTCACCGGGCTCGACGTGGACGTCGTTTCACGGCCTTACCCACGGGCAAGAGGAGGTGTCGGCGGTCCCGCCGGTCGTCCTTGACCCCCAGCCCGGTGACCGTGTCTGGGATAGCTGTGCCGCACCGGGCGGGAAAGCGACCCAGTTCGCCGCGCTGATGGACGACCGCGGGACCGTCGTCGCAAACGACAACAACCTCGGCCGGATCTCGGCGCTGCGGTTCAACGCCGAGCGCCTCGGCGCGACGAGTCTCGCCGTGACCAACGCTGACGCCCGAACCTACTCGCTCAAGCGTTTTTCCTTCGACGAGTTCGATCGAGCGCTCGTCGACGCCCCCTGTTCCTGCGAGGGGACGATCCGGAAGAATCCCGATGCGCTCGACAACTGGAACGAAGGCCACATCAGCTCCGTCTCGGGCATCCAGAAAGGAATCCTCCGGCGGGCTGTCCAAGCCACACGCGAGGGTGGCACCGTCGTCTACTCGACGTGTACGTTCGCGCCCGAGGAGAACGAGGCCGTCGTCCAGCACGCACTGGACACCGAGTCCTGTCGCGTCGTCGACTTCGACCTTGGCCTCGAGCACTCACCGGGACTGTCCGAGTGGGACGGCGAGACGTTCGACTCGAGTCTCGAGCGCGCCGCTAGAATCTACCCCCACCAGAACGACACCGGCGGCTTCTTCGTTGCGAAGTTGGAGGTGACCGCCGAATGAGCGACAACGACGGGCAGCGATTCGACCGACTCCCCGCGACGGCAGCGGAGCGATCCGTCGAGGGCCGAGCCAGCCGCGAGGAAGTGATCGACTACTTCGAGGACCGGTTCGGGATCGCGTCCGAGACGTTCGCGGACTACACGTTCTGGGAGAAAGGGGCCGGCAAGATCTGGATCTACGCGGGCGAGGCACCGACGCCGATCGAGATCGAAGCGATCGGAATGACCTGCCTCCGAACGCGACAGGAACACTGGAAGCCGACGACGGACTTCGCCCAGCGCTTCGGCCAGTACGCCACCGACTGCGTGATCGAACTCGACCGCGAGCAGGCGCGAGCGTTCGCAGCCGGCGAGGATCAGGATCTCGAGTGGTGGGACGGTGACTGGGGATACCTCATCGCTGCGCACGAGCTTGCAGGCGACCTCAAGCCGCTCGGGATCGGTCTGTACGTCCACGGTGAACTGCGCTCGATGGTGCCGAAGGGGCGCCAGCGAGACATCTGAACTGCCGCTGCTCGAATATCATCGTCGCCGCTTTTTTCCTGCCGTTCGTGCCGACACGAGAACAGTCGAATCACTATCGCTCACGGATCGTCCCGCCGGCCAGCCCCTCCCACTCGACGCGATAGCCCAGTTCGGCGAGGGTCGCACTCGAGTCCCCAATGCCAACGTCCTCAAGGACTTCCTCGGCCTCCGAAAGCGCCATCCCGGCCTCGAGGTCGGCGGCGAGTGACTCGAGTACCGCTGGCCGAACAAGCGTCCGTCCGACCTGCTCGTGGTCGGGAAACGAGACGTCTGCGAGGGCGTCTTCGCTGACGCCGTGGCGCTCGGCCAGCGACTCGATCGAGACGACGTCGTCGTCCGGTTGCAGGTCGTCGGGCAGCGTGGCCGCGCTCTCGGCGACGAGTTGGCGCTCGTACTCCCCGAGTACGTCGGCGACGGCTTTCAGCCGAACCGTCCCGGAGTAGGGGATCGCCCGGAAGTCGCGGGCGGCGATCTCCGCGCCGACGCCCAGCGACTCGTCGACGGCGACGATCAGTTCGACGTCCTCGAGGTCGGCGAGTTGGGCGAGTTTCTTCTCGACGTACTCGGGGGTCCAGAAACCCATAATCTCGAAGTAGACGCGGAAGTCACTGTGCTGGTAGTCGAACGCGAAATCGGGGATCATCACTCGCGTGCCCGTCGCGAGGGGTTCGGGTTCGCGTACGAGGTCCCACTCGAGATCTAGATTCGAAAAGCGGGCGGCAAAGTCGGCCTCAACGCCGCTGTCGAACGAGACATCCGCGACGGGATCGGCGTCGGGAGCGCGGACGGGGTCGGCGTGGGTGAGCGAGAGCGTGCGTTCGGTGCCGCGGTCGTCGATCGTCGCCTCCAGCGACCACTCGTCGGCGTTCGTCACCGTCCGAAGGAGTCGCGCGAAACGGGTGCCGTACCGACGGGTCGCCCGGAAGAGGTGGGTGGGGCCGGTGACGATCACCTCTCGTTCGGCGATTCCGGTGTGTTCGCCCGCGTCTTCGTCTTCGAGGCGGCGAATCTCGTACATCAGCCGGAGGCGTTTGATCGCCGAGATCAGCGCCTTCGGATCGCTCGAGCGAGCCCGCAGTTCGGTCGCGTCGAACAGCGCTGTCTGTGCGAGCGACAGATTGTACTGGGCGAGAAGCTCGTCGGGGCCCCACCGCGGGTCGAACGCGGTGAGCACCTGTCGCTCCTCGAGGTCGGCATAGAGCGCTCGCTCGATGGCATCTGCAGAGCACGACAGCGACTCGCCGGCCCGGACGAGCGCCATCGTCCGGTCGTCCTCGCTGACGACATCGACGGCCTCGGCGGCCTCGAAGGCAGCCCGGCGGGCGCGTTCGGGCTCGATTTCGGCGTCCGTTTCGAACGTCGCCTCGCGCTCGAGCAGCGCAGCGAACCCGCGGACGAGTTTGAAGTCCGGGGCGTCGGCCTCGAGGTCGGCGAGCACGTCCTCGAGCGCCGCTCGCGGCTCGCCGACGTGGCCCTGATACGTGCCGATCACGCGGGCAGCCAGCGGCCGGTGTTCCCGGCCAGCGAACTGGGGGTGGTAGCCGCCACCGGCCCTCGAGACGCGCAGCAGGTCCTTCGTCAGCATGGCGAGCACTCGACGCGGAAGGGGCAAAAGGATACCTCGTTGCCGTGGCCGGACGAACGGGCAGGTGAACCACGAGACTGTCAGATTGGCCGACGGGATTACGGTCTCGGACGATGACCGTGTCGTATGGACGAGTCGGCCCTCCGGATCGCCTACGAAACACACGACGAGGTGCGAGCGCTGATCGACCGACTCCACGATACGCTCGAGTCGATCAGCCTGAGTTTCGATCGCTGGGACGAGCAGTACATCAAGGGCCCGGGACTGTACGTCGCCGTGGTGACGGGGCCGTCGATCGCGTCATTTGCCGATCCGATGGGGCGAAACCGGTGGCCGACGGACCGCTGTCGGAGCATCCGTCGAAACGGTGAGAGTCTCTTCGAAACGGCGCGAGAGGTCGCCTTGAGCCGGGACGGCGCGGTCGTCGTCGGTGTCGACGGCGTCATCCAACCGCAGATGGTTCGGTTCACCGACCCCAGACCGGAAGATCTCGAGGAGAGCGAGTCGGCAGCGCCAGAGTACGAAGACTGGATGGGGTCGCGCCACATGAGCGCCCTCGACACCTCACGGCGACCGAGCGTCGTGTCGACGCTGACGCTGAGCGAGGAAACCGGGCGGGTCACACGGTTCGAAGGAGGTGCCTTCGAGACTACCACGCGGTCGGCACTCGGCGGGGAGTGGAACCCACACGCCACCGCCTGACGAGAACGCGTTGAGATGGAGCGCCACTGCGAGACCGGCGTCGCTGAGTTCGGTCGGGTCGACCGACGATGGAGTAGCACAGTCACGCCGTAGAACTAAGTCGGCTTTCGTGGACGCCGTGACCGTGTTGAGCGATCACGAACGCGATTGTCACCGCCATCACGGGGGATGGGCGATCCGTGACTGACCTCGGCTACCACGCCTCCCACGAGCAGTTCGCGCCGAGTGCGCTCTTGGAGTACGTCCAACTCGCGGACGAGCAGGGGTTCGACCACGCCCTCGCCTCCGACCACTTCCATCCCTGGAGCGAGCGGCAGGGCGAATCCGGATTCGTCTGGTCGTGACTCGGCGCGGCGCTGGAAGCGACCGAGCTGACCTTCGGGACGGTCAACGCACCCGGTTATCGCTACCATCCCGCGATCATCGCACAGAGTGCGGCGACACTTCGCGAGATGTATCCCGAACGGTTCTGGTTCGCCGTCGGCAGTGGCCAACTCCTCAACGAAGGCACCACGGACACCGACTGGCCCGTCAAACGCGAACGGAACGCACGCCTCGAGGAGTGCGCCGAGATCATGCGGCGACTGTGGAACGGGGAGGAGGTGACCCACCACGGCCGTATCGACGTTGAGCAGGCCCAACTGTACACCCGGCCCGAGACGGCACCGCCGAGGAGGTCGCGGAGAACGTCCGCGTTTCTGGGGAGCTCGACGACCACGTCGAGTGGCTCGAGTCGGACCTCGAGCTCGGTGTCGACAAAGTGTTCATCCACAACGTCACCACGAATCAGGCAGCGTTCATCGAGGCGTTCGGCGAGGCCGTGGTGCCCGCCCTCGAGTGACAGAACCCAGCGCTGTCAGCGCCGACGCCGATCCGCGATCCGTTCTTCGCCCGTTTCCGCGGAGACGATCTCGTAGAGGACGGCTCGCGTGCCGTCGCCACTCGGTCGGAGAATCCGTCCGAGTCGCTGAACGAACTCCCGTTCGCTCCCGCTGCCCGAGAGCACCACCGCGACCGACGCGTCGGGGACGTCGACGCCCTCGTCTAAGACGTTCGAGGTCGCGATGCGCGTGTAGGTCCCCTCGCGGAACCGCTCTATGATCTCGCGACGCTCCCCAGCGGCGGTCTGGTGGGTGATCGTCGGGATCAGAAACCGTTCGCTGACGTCGTAGGCGAGGTCGTTGTGGGCCGTAAAGACGATCGTTCGCTCCTCGCGGTGATCGTCGAGGATGTCGGCGAGGGCCTCGAGTTTGGCCTCACTGCCGAGCATGATCTCGCGTGCGCGCTGGCGCGCGAGGAGCGCTTTTCGTGCTTCGGGGTCGTTTCCGGATCGCTTGACGAGTTCCTGATAGTCCGAGCCGCTTCGCATCCGGATGTTCGAGCGCGCGAGGTAGTTCGTGAAGACCGCCTGCTTGCGTTCGTACTCTTCACGTTCCGCGGGTGTGAGCGACACCTCGAGTCGCTTGAGGTCGTAGGCCGCGAGGTGGTCGCCGGCCAGTTCGTCGACGTCGACGCAGGAGACTAGCGGGCCGACGACGTTCTCGATCACCTCGTGTGCGTCGTCGGGGCGTTCGAAGGTGGCAGTGAGCCCCAGCCGTGCGGGGGCAGCGAGCAGGCGTGCGATCTCGCGATACCCCTCGCCCCCGAGATGGTGGACTTCGTCGAAGACGACGAAGCCGAAGCGATCGCCCACGGAGTCGGCTTTCAAATACGCCGAGTCGTACGTCGAGACCGTGATCGGGCCGAACCGCTGCTCGCCGCCACCGAACCGCCCGATATCGCAGTCGAACTCCCGCTCGAGTTCCCGTTGCCACTGCTCGAGCAGATCGATCGTTGGGACGACCACGAGCGTCGGCACCGAGAGCCGTTCGATCGCTTTCAGGGCGATGACGGTCTTCCCGCTGCCCGTTGGAAGTTCGAGGACGCCTGCCGGTGCCCGCGCGAGCGAGTCGAACCCGTCGCTGTCGTCCCAGCGATCCGTCTCGAGCCACGCCTCGAGAGCCTCCTGTTGGTACTCGCGGAGTTCGTACGCCGACTCGAGCGCTGGCAGCGACTCGAGACCGAGGACGCGGTCGTCGAAGGCGGACCCGATGGTGCCGGCCAGCGCGCGTCGTAAAGCAGCGTAGCGAAATGCGGGTATCCGCCAGCCACCGGTTCGGGAGTCGCGCTCGAGGTCGGGAACCGACTCGCGGATGGCAGCCGACGCATTCGCCTCGAGGCCGTCGATTCGGACGGTGCCGTCTTCGTATCGGAGCGTCGGTTCCGAACCCGTGGCGTCGTCTTGGGGCCGCGTCACGGCCGATGGTCCGGCCGGGAACGACAAATACTGTCTGATGTCTCGCGCCCGCTCGAGCGGCGAGCACGTCTCATCGCCCCCCGGTCAAAACGGATGGGACCGCCGGCTCGAACGAATGACTCGAGGTCGTCACCGGGCGGCGATGGGTGGCCGGCAAACCGTACCTCAACCCTTTTATTACCGCTGTTCGTTGACTGGCACATGAGCGAAGACGAGGGCACGAACGCGACGGCCCAGGGTGTCCCGTCCGAGGAGCAATCCGACGACGGCGAGACGGCCGACGTCGAGTCCGACGCGACCGGCACGGACGATGCGACTGCCGACACCGACTCGCCCGAGACGGACACCGCGGCCAAGGACGAGCCACAAGCGGAGACGGCAGCCGACTCGACGGCTGCGGCCGACGCGGCCATCGCCCCGGAGACGAGTGCCGACGTCCAGGAACTCCTGGACGAAATTAGCGAGTACGACGACGACCTCGCTCGACAGGTCAACGCCATCGTCGAGGAGGCTCGAGACGTAAACGCCACCGTCGCCGACCAGCGCGCGGAACTCGAGGACCTCACCGAGCGCGTGGAGGAACAGGCCGAAACCATCGGGGAGTTGCAAGATGACCTCGAGGCAGCCGAAGCCGAAGTCGACGATCTCAAGAGTCGGCTCAAGCGCAAGCAGGCCGACTTCCAGAACTACAAGAAACGCGCCAAAAAGCGCCAACAGCAGATCAAAGACCGCGCCACCGAGGACCTCGTCGAACGACTGCTCGGCGTCCGCGACAACATGAAACGCGCCCTAGAGGAGGAAAGCGGCGACGCCGACAGCCTCCGTGATGGCGTCGAGATGACCCTTCGCGAGTTCGACCGCGTGCTCGAGGACGAGAACGTCTCGGAGATCGATCCCGAACCGGGCACCGAGAGCGACCCACAGCGCCACGAAGTCATGATGCGCGTCGACAGCGCGCTGCCCGAAGGGACCATCGCCGACGTCTACACGCCCGGCTACGAGATGGGCGAGAAGGTCATCCAGAACGCGCAGGTGACGGTCTCGAACGGTGAACTCGAGGGCGACGCGGACGAAGACGACTCGGCAACGGCAGCCGACAGCGACGATGACGGCGCCGGCGACGAGGCCGAGACTGAAGAAACGGCTGAGTGACGGACGCTACCGTCGGCTGACAGTTCAGACCCGACTTTCACTCGATTTGAATTTACCTGTTTCACCCACTCGAGAGTGACGTCGCTAGCCGTTTCGGGTCATTTTATTCGACTCTCGAGACGCCCTAGTAAGCTTTAAAACAAAGTGCGCACAATAGCCCCCCACGATGGCGAGCAACAAAATTCTCGGAATTGACCTTGGGACGACGAACAGCGCGTTCGCGGTGATGGAAGGTGGCGATCCGGAGATCATCGTCAACGCGGAAGGTGAGCGGACGACACCCTCCGTCGTCGCGTTTACCGATGACGACGAGCGACTCGTCGGGAAGCCGGCGAAGAATCAGGCGATTCAGAACCCCGAAAAGACGATCGCCTCGATCAAACGCCACATCGGCGAGGACGACTACACCGTCGAGATCGACGACGAGGAGTATACGCCCGAGCAGATCTCGGCGATGATCCTCCAGAAAATCAAACGCGACGCCGAGGAGTATCTCGGTGACGAGGTAGAGAAGGCCGTCATCACCGTCCCCGCGTACTTCTCGGACCGACAGCGCCAAGCGACCAAAGACGCCGGCGAGATCGCCGGCTTCGAGGTCGAGCGCATCATCAACGAGCCAACCGCCGCGTCGATGGCCTACGGCCTCGACGACGACTCCGACCAGACCGTGCTCGTCTACGACCTCGGTGGCGGTACCTTCGACGTCTCGATTCTCGACCTCGGCGGCGGCGTCTACGAAGTCGTTGCCACCAACGGTGACAACGACCTCGGTGGCGACGACTGGGACGAGGCGATCATCGACTGGCTCGCAGAGGAGTTCGAGGCCGAACACGGCATGGACCTCCGCGAGGACCGACAGGCCCTCCAGCGGCTCAAAGACGCCGCCGAAGAGGCCAAGATCGAACTCTCCTCGCGCAAAGAAACCGAGATCAACCTGCCCTTCATCACGGCAACCGACGACGGCCCGATCCACTTAGAGGAGTCGCTCACGCGAGCGAAGTTCGAATCCCTCACGCAGGATCTGATCGACCGCACCGTCGAGCCGACCGAGCAAGCACTCGAGGACGCCGGCTACAGCAAAGACGACATCGACGAAGTGCTGCTGGTCGGAGGTTCGACCCGGATGCCACAGGTCGCCGAAAAGGTCGAAGAGTTGACGGGCAAAGAGCCCCAGAAGAACGTCAACCCCGACGAGGCCGTCTCGCTGGGCGCGGCGATTCAGGGAGGAGTCCTCGGCGGCGAGGTCGACGACATCGTCCTGCTCGACGTCACGCCGCTATCGCTGGGTATCGAGGTCAAAGGTGGCCTCTTCGAGCGGCTCATCGAGAAGAACACGACGATTCCGACCGAGGAGTCGAAGATCTTCACGACCGCGGCGGACAACCAGACCTCCGTGCAGGTCCGCGTCTTCCAGGGCGAGCGCGAACTCGCACAGAAAAACGAGATGCTCGGCGAGTTCCACCTGACCGACATCCCGCCAGCGCCGGCGGGCACCCCGCAGATCGAGGTCACGTTCTCCATCGACGAGAACGGCATCGTCAACGTGAGTGCAGAGGACAAGGGTACCGGTGCAAGCGAGGAGATCACCATCGAGGGTGGCGCCGGTCTCTCCGACTCCGAGATCGAGGAGATGCAGGCCGAAGCCGAAAAACACGCCGAAGAGGACAAACAGAAGCGCGAGCGCATCGAGGCCCGCAACACGGCCGAAGCGACGATCCAGCGCGCTGAGACGCTGCTCGAGGAGAACGAAGAGGAAGTCGACGACGACCTGCGTGGTGACATCGAGGCAGCCGTCGAGGAACTCGAGGAAACGATCGACGACGGCGATGCGGACGCCGAAGACATCGAAGCCGCGACCGAGAGCCTGAGCAAAGAACTCCAAGAGATCGGCAAGCAGATCTACCAGCAACAGGCTGGTGCTGCAGGCGCTGGCGGTGCCGCAGGCGCGGGTGCCGGTATGGGCGGCATGGGTGGCGGTCCAAACCCAGGTCCAGGCGGCGCAGCAGGCGACGAGGGCGAGGAGTTCGTTGACGCGGACTTCGAAGACGTCGATGAAGACGACGAGTAACGAGTCTTCGTTGGCTCGGAAGGTGAACGAAGTGAACCTTCCGTAGTTTCGAAAAGTGAGCCAAGCGAACTTTTCGAAGTGGACAAAGACGACCTCATATCTCGCCGTTGTCGTTCGAATTTTTGCGACTCGAGTCCCCGACCCTAAACCCACAGGCCGAGTGTTCACTGTAGTCGACGAGTGGACAGCACCCGGCAAGCGGTTCCGTGTCAGATAACCGGAACGGCACCGATGCGTCGGCGTCCACACGGAACGTTCGTTTCAAGTGGCTCAACCGAGTATCGGTGTGACAACGAATGAGCGAGGACTTCTATGACGTGCTCGGCGTGAGTTCCGACGCGTCGGCTGAGGAGATCAAACAGGCGTACCGGACGAAGGCCACGGAGTACCATCCGGACGTCAGCGACGACCCTGACGCCGAGGAGAAATTCAAGAAGATCCAGAAGGCAAAGCAGGTGCTGACCGACGAGGAAAAGCGTCAGGCCTACGACCGAATGGGTCACGACCGCTACGAGCAAGCCGAAAAGCACGGCTTCGACGCCAGCGACGCCGGTGCCGGCGGGATGGGCGGTGGCCCGTTCGGTGGGATGGGCAGTGGTGGCGGCATGGGTGGCGGCGGACTCGGCGACATCTTCGAGCAGGTTTTCGGCGGCGGTGGGGGCCGCGGCCGCGGTCGGCGTCGACCACGGAAGGGGCGCGACCTCCGAACAGAACTCGAGATCGACCTAGAAGAAGCGTTCGAGGGGGCCGAAAAGCAGTTTACGGTCGAGCGTCCCGAGGCGTGTGAGGTCTGTGACGGTGCGGGCCATCCGGCGGATGCGGACGCCGAAACCTGTCCGGAGTGTCAGGGTCGCGGACAGGTGACGCAGGTCCAGCAGACGCCGCTGGGCCGAGTCCAGCAGACGACCTCGTGTCCACGCTGTGAGGGCGAGGGGACGCTGTACTCCGAGACCTGCAGCGAGTGTCGCGGCGAGGGCTACGTTCGCAACGAGGCCACGCTGACCGTCGACGTTCCGGCGGGGATTCAGGACGGACAGACGCTCCGGATGGAAGGCGAAGGCGCACCCAGCCCCGAAGGCGGACGACACGGCGACCTGTTGATCGACGTCTCGATCCGCGAGCACGAGACGTTCGAACGCGAGGGTGACGACCTGCGACACCGACTCGCCATCTCGTTCCCCCAAGCCACCTTCGGCGACACCGTCTCCGTGCCGACGCTCGACGGCACCGTCGAGTTCGAGATTCCCGACGGCACTCAGAGCGGGGAGACGTTCCGTCTCGAGGGGAAGGGGATGCCCCGACTGCGCGGTCGCGGCCACGGCGACCTCTACGTAACGGTCCAGCTCGTCACACCCGAGAGTCTGAACGAGGAACAGCGCGACGCCCTCGAGGCCTTCGCCGAGGCCGGCGGCGACGAGATCGAGGTCAAAGAGGGATTCTTCGAGAAGATCAAACGAGCGTTCTGAGTCATCTCGGCCTCAGCGTCCGAGCCGTTCTTCGGGCCGTCGTCGACTCCTCACAGTGGTATTACGTGAACCGGGTCTCCCAGATCGACAGCTCGCTCGAGTGGACGGGATCGAAAGCGGACGTATCATGAGACCTGTCAACAGGCGTTATACCCAGTGCGACCGTAGTGTCGGACGGAAGACCCATGTCAGCACAACAGATCCTGCTCCTCGCGGGCGACTACGTCGAGGACTACGAAGTGATGGTTCCGTTTCAGGCACTCCAGATGGTCGGCCACGACGTCCACGCCGTCTGTCCGGAGAAAAAAGCCGGCGACACCTGTCCGACGGCCGTCCACGACTTCGAAGGCGACCAGACATACACCGAGAAGCCGGGGCACAACTTCGAGTTGAACCACGACTTCGACGCCGTCGATCCCGCCGAGTACGACGCGCTGGTCGTTCCCGGCGGCCGCGCGCCCGAATACCTTCGGACGTACGACGAGATCCTCGAGCTCACCCGCCACTTCTTCGAGGAAGACAAACCCGTCGCCGCGCTCTGTCACGGCGTCCAGATCCTCGCTGCGGCGGACGTCCTCGAGGGCCGAACCTGTACCGGCTATCCGGCGCTCGAGGCCGACGTTCGCGGCGCGGGCGGCGAGTGGACGAGCGAGGTGACACGCGACGGGAATCTGGTGACGGGACAGGCGTGGCCGGATCACCCCGAGTGGCTCGCCGAGTTCCTCGAGTGTCTCGGCACCGACATCGACCACGCGACGCCGGCGGCTGCGGACGACTGACGACGCGTGGAGCACCGTGGGGCCGTCGTATGACGGGTCCTGTGAACGAGGTAATCGCCCTCGAGTCGGCGCGCTTTTTTCGGCCGGGTGCGGAGTGGCACGTATGACCGCCGTGACAGTCGACGAGCTACTCACGCGTGAACTTCGGGACGATCGCACGGCACTCGTCGATGCGACGGGCCGGGAGTTTGATCACCACTGGCTGTGTACGACGTCCTGGAAAGCGGGGAACTTCCTGCGACACTCCGGCGTGCGCAAGGGCGTCACCGTGGGCATCGTCGGGGAGAACCCGCTCGCCTTGCTCGCCTTCCTCGGCACCGCGATGCTCAAGGGGACCACGCAATTCGAGCCACCAACCGACCTCGAAGACGAGGCCGACTTCCGGGCGCTCGTGGCTCCGGTCGAGGTCCTCGAGTCCGGTCGCTACGACCTGCCGCCGGGTGCCCAGCGAGTCGGCTACGGGTCGAAACCGAACGAGCCCGACATCCACCACTTCGACGCCGGCGTCTGGAGCGAGAATCCCTCGTTCCCGCCGCTGGACATCGACCCCGAGACGGTGCTGTTGGCCGACGGCGACCGAACCGTCACCCACGGGGCGGCACTCGAGGCCGCGTCCAAACTGATCGACGAGTACGGCCTCGAAACCGGCGATCGCGTGGTCGTTCGCGAACCACTCTCGGACCCGCGCGTCCTGATCGCGGGCGTCCTTGCACCGCTGCTCGCGGAGGGCGTGATCGTTCTCGCTGGCGACGACGAGGACGAATCGGCAGCCGAACGCGGCGCGTACGCGGTCTCGAGCGACGACGTCCTCGAGTCGAGTCGGCTCGATCCAGACGACGTGGCGCTGTAATCGGCGTCCACACTGTCGAGCCGACGCGGACGAGTGCGAGAACGAACCGTTTTTGCCGCGATTTCTCCAATCGTCCCCATGGAACGACTCCTCGCATCGCTGGATGACGCGCCGATTATCGACAAAGACGGCTACGAGTACCTCGTACATCCGATCAGCAACGGCGTTCCGAGACTCGACCCCGATCTGTTGCGGGAGGTCGTCGTCGAAGTCATGCGGACGATCGACCTGAACGTCGACGCGATCGTCGCCCCCGAGGCGATGGGCATTCACCTCGCGACCGCGCTGTCGCTCCAGACCGACATCCCACTGGTCGTGATCCGCAAGCGACCGTACGGCCTCGAGGGCGAGGTCTCGTTGCACCAGGAGACGGGCTACTCGGAATCGGAGATGTACATCAACGACATCGAGGAGGGCGACCGCGTCGTCATCGTCGACGACATGCTCTCGACGGGCGGCACGCTGGCAGCGATCTGTACGGCGCTGGACGACATTGGTGCCGAGATCGTCGATATCGCCGTCGTCATGCGGAAGGTAGGACCGTCGGCGCTCGACGACACCGAGTTCGAGGCGACCAGCTTGATCGACATTACCGTCGAAGACGGCAAAGTGACTGTTCACTGAACACTTCGGGTCTATCGAGACACGCGACCGCCGGATCGAACGATTTCTTCGAGACCGCGAGCCAAGAAATCGAGACACGAGAGCGACCTGTGGGCGACGGACTGGTTATATACGCATGAACGTGCACAATATAGTCAGTAAGTGGCCACCTGATGAGCGTATATACGAGACTTTTTGTAAGTCAACTCGTTACGGGACGCGTATAGCATGTCGAACGATACGGACGGGAGCATTCAACTCGAGTACGAGATCGACGACAGGCCGCCGTGGCCGAAATCGATCCTTCTGGGATTACAACATGTTGCGGTAATGATCGTTCCGGCGACGGCCGTGGCGTACGTCGTCGCCGGTGGCGTCGGTCTCAGTGCCGCCGATACAGCGTACATCGTTCAGATGGTGCTGCTGTTTTCCGGGCTGGCGACGATCGTCCAGGCCTACACGGTCGGCCCGGTCGGTGCACGACTGCCGATCGTGATGGGCTCGAGTTTCACGTTTGTGGGGGCAGCGATCTCGATCGGCGTCGATTACGGGTTGGCCGCGGTGTTCGGCGCGATCCTAGTCACCGGGTTCGTCGTCGAGGGACTCATCGGCTGGCAGTTCAAACGCATCAAACCCTTCTTCCCGCCGCTGGTGACCGGTCTCGTCGTCGTCATCATTGGCCTCTATCTCGTGCCCGTCGCGATGGAGTACGCCGCCGGCGGCGCCGAGGCGGAAGCGGCGGGCCAACTCGGTGCGCTCCAGCATATCGGGCTGGCCGCGCTCGTGCTGGCGATCGCCGTCGGCCTCAACATGCTCACACGCGGTGTGACCCGACTCCTGAGCGTGCTCATGAGTATCGTCGTCGGCTACGTGGCTGCCGTTGTACTCACGTTCACGACCGGCCTCGAGATCGTGACCTTCGCGGCCGTCGGTGAGGCTGCCTGGTTCGCTATTCCCGAGCCCACCCGGTTCGGATTCGAGTTCGAACCGATCGCGATCGTTACGTTCGCCGTCCTCTTTCTCGTCTCCGCGATGGAGACGGTCGGCGACATGTCCGGTGTCACGGCCGCCGAAGGGCGTAACCCGACGAACGAGGAGTTCCGCGGCGGGCTGTTCAACGACGGCCTACTGAGTTCGATCAGCGCCGTCTTCGGGGCGTTCCCGATCACGTCGTTCTCTCAGAACGTCGGCATCGTCAACTTCACTGGCGTGATGAGCCGCCACGTCGTCGGCATCGGCGGCGTCTTCCTCGCTGTGCTCGGACTGAGTCCGAAAGTCGGTGCTGCCGTCACGACGATCCCCAGCGCCGTCTTCGGTGGTGCGGTGTTGCTGATGGCCGGCATGGTCGCCGCCAGTGGGTTCCGACTGGTTATCACGCACGCCGACCTCGACCGTCGGAACTCGGTCGTCGTCGCCGTCTCGCTCGGCCTCGGCCTCGGGATCGCGACGACGCCCGAAGCGCTCGCGGGCCTTCCCGACGCCGCGGAGACGTTCTTCGGCCAGCCGGTCATCGTCACCGCGCTGTCGGCACTGCTGCTCAACACGTTCGTCCCCGGTGAGCAGAGCCCACTATTCGATGCCGTCCCCGACTCGTCGGCTCCGGAAACCGGGACCGAAGCCACTGTCGGCCCCAGCGACGATTAACCCGTCCTGTCAGATCCGAACACGGTCGACACCCGGAGCGCATCAGGCTCGAATCCGAGACCGTCATCCAATGCTGAAAAATCGTTTATTTCGTTCTCCGTTGTCGGCCGAGACATGCCAGACGTTGCAATCGTCGGCGGCGGTCCCGCCGGCCTGAGTGCTGCACTGTTCACTGCGAAAAACGGCCTCGAAACCGTCGTCTTCGACACCGACGAGACGTGGATGCACAAGGCCCACCTGTTCAACTATCCGGGCATCCGGAGCATCAGCGGCAGCGAGTTCATGAAACTCACACGCGGGCAGGTCAGCGACCGGGGTGCCGACGTTCGGGAGACCGAGGAAGTGACCGACGTCGAGGCGACCGGGGACGGCTTCCGGGTCGACACCGAAGACGACAGCTACGAGGCCGACTACGTCGTGCTCGCGACGGGGGCAGATCGCTCAATCGCCGAGGGCCTCGAATGTGCGTTCGAGGACGATGGCACCGTCGACGTCGACCTCGAGATGGAGACGAGCGTCGAGAACCTGTACGCGACGGGCGCGATGGTCCGACCCGAGGAGTGGCAGGCCGTTATCGCCGCGGGCGATGGGGCTGCGGCGGCACTGCACATTCTGAGCAAAGAGAAAGGCGAGCATTTTCACGACTTCGACGTCCCCGACGACGTGCCGGGACTCGAGTCGGAATAACGCGCTCGAAGGCCTCGAGTCGCCGAAACGCGGCCGGTCTACCCGCCGCTCGTCGCCTGCATTGTCGGGGCGCACGACTATGGAACTGTTCGACGGACGTCGACGTATGGAAACGAGCGTCGACCGTATCGACGACCTCGAAGAACTGTTCCACCACAAACTCGCCCAGCAGTACTATATCGAAGAAGAACTCGTCGGGACGTTAGACGAGATGGCGATCAACGCGAGCAACGAGCGGCTGAGCGACGGCTTTGCCGACCATCGCGACGAAACGCGAACGCAGATCGAGCGGCTCGAGGACGTGTTCGCCGCGCTCGATCGACCGGCAGAACGGCGCGAGGCTCCGATCCTCGACGCGCTCGAGGAAGAACGAGCGACGCTCGAAAACGCCATCGAGGACGACGACCTGCTCGATATGGTCTACCTGAACGCGGGGATGATGACCGAGCGCATCGAGATGACGGCCTACGAGGGGCTGACGTCGATCGCAGGTCAGATCGGCTACGACGACGAGATCCGCAAGCCGCTCGAGTCGAACCACGACGAGGAGCAATCGGCCTACCGCGAACTGTCGGCGATGGAGACCGCGTCGGACATGAAGTCGCTGTGGGATCGACTGACGCCGTCGTAAGCCACAGGTGCTCCGGGTCGATACCGGGACGTTCCCAACGATCACCCCGACGGTCGGGTCGGCACCGGCCCGCGAACGTTCGTCGACGCGATGGTCACCGGACGGTATCTACTGGTTTCGGGTCCGAAGTACGACGCCGTCGACTCGCACTGTCGGGCCGTCGGTTCGTCGCTCTGCGGATGAAGCATGAGAATGTCACCCACATATATTAGCCGTTGGAACGCATACGTGCGTCGTGCTGTCGGGCGATAGCAAGTCCGACGACCAGTTCAGGCAGTATCGTGTCCGAACACGATCGGTGGGACACGCGCGCTCGATGTGGCTCGAACGCGTCACCGGAGCACTGGCCCGAGGGAAGTCGTTGAATAGCAGACCACCGCTCGAGAATACGCGGCCGACGACCGCGGTCGGTCGCTCGAGCGAGACGGGGTCTCTCGTCTCAACGGCTCGACGACGCGTTCATTCCCCCGTTCGCGTGATCCCCCTCACTGTGATTTGATACTTGTGTGCCAATTTCTTGGCACACTCACTATAAAAAGAGCTATAATCGGAGGGGAAATACCACCCCAGCGATGCAGTACGACGCGGTCCTGTTCGATTTCGATGGGGTCGTGGTCGAGACGCCCTCGTCCCAGCGACTGTCCGATGCGCTCGGGCGAACGTACAAGAAACTCGATCGATCTGGACCCACGGCGGAGACCCTCCGAGAACTGATGCAGGGCGATTTCGAGTCGATCGCTGAACGCTGTCGGCACCTTGAGATCGATACCGACCGGTTCTGTACCGAGGCCGTGCGCGAACTGGTCCGCGCACAGGTGAGCGACGTTGAGCGTGGGTTACGTGCAGCATACGACGACGTGGGCGTGGTTCGATCACTCGAGTACCCGCTGGGAATCGTCAGCGATAACCACCCGACCGTGGTCACGAGACTTCTCGAGCGGTTCGGTCTACGATCGGTGTTCGAGACCGTCTACGGCTGCCCGCTGACGTCGGACGGGCTCGCCCGACGAAAGCCCGATCCGACGAACATCGACCGCGCGATGGACACCCTCGAGGCCGAGTCGGCGCTATACGTCGGCGACCGCGAGCGCGACGTCCGGGCGGCTCACAACGCGGGGATCGATTCAGTGCTGCTCACGCGCGCTGATGACGGAGCCGACGACACACCGACCGACGACGCGCTCGACGTCGAGCCCACGTATCAGCTCTCGTCGCTCACGCAACTGCCCGCCGTCCTCGAGTAGCGTGCTCGAGCGCGTCAGCCTCGATCACGTCCGCCGGAACGCCCCCGCTGCTTTTTGTCCGTGTCCGTAGGAGGGTACTGGAATGGATGACGACCACTGGGACGACCTACGCGAGCAGTGCCGAGGGATCGAATCCGGTGCCGAACTGGTGACGCCGCTTTCCGAGCGACCGTTTAGGATCGACGCGGCCGACGACGATCGGATCGTCGTTCGCTTCGGCGACAGCGACGAAACGCGGCCGCTCTGGCGCGACCAGTTCGGCGTCTTCGACGACCAACTCGAGGGGCAAGCGATGGCGGTCGACGAATTGCAGCCGGGTGTCGAACCGTACGCCGCGGTGCTCACGCTCTCGTCGGCGTACACCGTCGACGATGACACGATCAGCAAGGCCCCCGCGGACGCCACCGGCGGCGAGAGTCCGTTTCTCGTCCCGGCAGTCGAAGCGCGGACGCCGCCCGAGCGCATCCACGACGACGCACTCTTGCTGGCCCACCTCATCGACCGCCTCGAGGTAGACGAACCGTCGGCGGTCGATGGGCTCGCGACCGACTCGTTGACCGATTACTACGTCCTCGCCTCGGACGTCCAACGCGGGGCCGACGGGATTCGACAGGAAGCGCGCGACGAACTCCTCGAGCGGCTGGGTCCCGACCAGGAACTCCACGGCCACTTCGGGACGGTCCGGCGGACGACTCGGGAGCGCCGGCGACCGAAAGCCGACGAGACCGTCCTCGCCGCCCTCGACGAGCGTGGCATCCCCCGGGAGTGGGTGCTGGGCGTCGATCCGTCGAAACTGGACGTCGTT
The DNA here is from genome assembly GCF_009392895.1 of Natronorubrum aibiense. GTDB lineage: Archaea > Halobacteriota > Halobacteria > Halobacteriales > Natrialbaceae > Natronorubrum > Natronorubrum aibiense. Next base: position 2,908,945 of record NZ_CP045488.1, read on the forward strand.
CTCTCGGTCACCGACCTCTCCGAAGACGAGGTGTACGACACCACAGAGGACGTATACGTCCAGAAAACGGGCGTCGACGAGGACGAGAAGTACGCCAGACTGCAGGGGCTGGTCACCCGACTCGAGGAGCTCGAGGATGCCGACGGCGAGTCGCTACGTGCCGAGATCGAAGACATCGAAGCGCGACTCGAAGAGGCACTGACGGCGACGTAACCGTCCAGCGCGACGCCCATCGAGCGGACCGCTGGCGGGCACTCCCCCTGTCGCTCACAAATACTTTTGACCGCACGGCCCGTATTTCCAATCATGTACGTGCGGGACGCGAAAAACAGAGAGGAGGTCTGGCTGCTCGACCACATCGAGGCGATGGGGCTCGACGAGACGGCGTTCCGCTCGCGCGATTACGTCGTGGCAGTCGACGAAGCGTCCGGCGAAAAGGCAGGTTTCGGACGCATCCGTATTCACCGGGTCGAAGACGGTTCGGACGTCTGTGAACTGACCAGCATCGGCGTCCTCGAGTCGTGGCGCAACCAGGGCGTCGGGGCTCACGTCGTCGAACGACTCGTCGAGTACGCCAGCGACGACGGGTTCGACACCGTCTACGCGCTGACCGGCGAGGGGAGCTATCTCGCCCAGTTCGGCTTCCGGCGAATCGAGGAATCACAGCTTCCGGCCCCGCTCCAACAGCGCCTCACAGACAAACGTGACGGTGTCGACCCGGACGCCGTCCCCCTCGAGCTCGATGTCTCTCGGTTCCGGGTCCCGGATCGGCTTCGGGAGGCGTTCAAGCGCGCTCCGGAAGGGCGCGAGGAGTCATCCGACGACGAGTCCGCCGAGGACTTCGGCATCGACCCCGAGACGGCGACGTACAAGTACGACACCGGTCGCTAACCCAATGACTCCAACCGAGCCGCACTCGACGGAGACCGATCGAGACGGTGCCGAATCCGACGACGACACCCGTGTCTGGCTCGTCGAGCGCACCTACTCGGACGACGAGCTGAACCTGATCATTCTGGTGTACGCCACCGAGGACGGCAGCCGCTACCATCGTCGCGAGCGAGCGCTGACGAGTTTCACCGGGCCCGCTCGAGAGACGAAAGCCGGACTATGCGTTTCGTCTGACGCGCTTGGCACCGTCGACGATCCCGCGACTCGAGACCGGTACGCGACGGAGGCGCGCAGAATGGCCGAGCAACACGACCCGGACGATGCCGTTTAGTCGAGCCGTCGGCCGATCGGCACGGTCGGTCTGCTATGATCGCGACGGGCCACAACTCGAGCCGGCAGCCGCATTCATTAAACTTCAAGCCCCACCCCAGCCACGGTAACGATAATGTTTGACTCTGAAGAACTCGAAGAGATTCGTGCCAACGAGGAGGAGTGGCACGAAAACGAAGTAGAGCCAGTCATCGACCGGTTCGGTGAGCGAAAGGAGACGTTCACGACCGATACGGGCGGGCAGGAGGTCGACCGAGTCTATACGCCAGCCGACGTCGCCGACCTCGACTACGAGGAGGATCTCGGCTACCCCGGCGAGCCACCGTACACGCGCGGGGTGTACTCTACGGGCTACCGCGGTCGCCTGTGGACGATGCGACAGTACGCCGGCTTCTCGACGCCGGAAGACACGAACGAACGGTTCCACTACTTGCTCGATCAGGGTCAGACCGGGCTGTCGATGGCCTTCGACCTGCCGACCCAGATGGGCCACGACTCGGACGCGCCGATGTCGGCCGGCGAGGTCGGGAAGGCCGGCGTCGCGATCGACTCCCTCGACGACATGGAGACCGTCTTCGACGGGATCCCGCTCGACGAAGTTTCGACGTCGATGACGATCAACGCGCCCGCTTCGGTGTTGCTGGCACTCTACATTGCCGTGGGTGACCGACAGGGTGTCGACCGCGAGGAGCTTCGTGGGACCATCCAGAACGACGTGCTCAAAGAGTACGCCGCCCGGAACACCTACATCTACCCGCCCAAGCCGTCGATGCGGATCATCACGGACATCTTCGAGTTCTGTTCGGAAGAGACGCCGAAGTTCAACACGATCTCGATCTCGGGCTATCACATTCGCGAGGCAGGTGCAACGGCGGCTCAGGAACTCGCCTTCACGCTCGGAGACGGGATCGAGTACGTCGAAGCGGCGATCGACGCCGGCCTCGACGTCGACGACTTCGCCCCACAGCTGTCCTTTTTCTTCAACGGGCACAACAACATCTTCGAGGAAGTCGCGAAGTTCCGCGCGGCCCGCCGGATGTGGCACGACATCATCGACGAGCGCTTCGATGCCGACGATCCGAAATCCAAACAGCTCAAGTTCCACACCCAGACGGCCGGCTCGATGCTGACCGCCCAGCAGATCGAGAACAACGTCGTCCGCGTCGCCTATCAGGCTCTCGCGGCCGTCCTCGGCGGCACCCAGAGTCTCCACACCAACGGCAAAGACGAAGCTCTCGCGCTGCCGACCGAAGAGTCCGTCCGCACCGCCCTGCGCACCCAACAGATCCTCGCCCACGAGTCCGGCGCTGCGGACACCATCGATCCGCTCGCTGGCAGCTACTACGTCGAGAGTCTCACCGACCAGGTCGAGGAAGAGGCCTACGAACTCCTCGACGAGGTCGACGAGCGCGGCGGCATGCTCGAGGCCATCGAACAGCAGTGGGTCCAGCGCCAGATCCAAGACACCGCCTTCGACCGTCAGAAAGAGATCGAGAACAAAGACCGCATCATCGTCGGCGTCAACGAGTTCGAAGTCGAAGAGGACGTCGAGATGGACGTCGAGGAGATCACTAAAGAGGACGAACAGCGCCAGATCGACCGCCTCGAGTCGACTCGCAGCGAGCGCGACGACGAGGAAGTCGAGGCGAAACTCGAGGCCCTGCGCGAGGCCGCTCGCGGTGACGACAACCTCATGCCGTACATTATCGACGCGGTGAAAGCGTACGCGACCGTCGGCGAGGTCTGTAACGTCTTCCGCGAGGAGTTCGGCGAGTACCAGCCCGGCAGCGCGGTCTAAGACCGCCGACTGCGGCGTTCGAGTATCTCCTGCACTGCTCGAGGTAACGTCGCCTCGACCCCTTCTTTCGACACGCGAACAGCGACTCGTATCGAAACGGTAATACTCAGATATTTCCTCTCGCCGAGATAGTTCACTAATGTACACGATTGAACGGACGGCGTTCGGGTTTCGGATTACGTTTGCCGGGACGATGGACGAACGAGAGCTGCGCGAGTGGGCCGCGGACTCTCGAAAGGCGCTCGAGGAAGCACCCGACGAGTTCGGCGTCCTCGTCGATATGCGGGAGTTGAACCTGCTCAGCGACGACGAACAGCAGGTCATGCGGGCGGGACAGCAACACTATCAGGACGCGGGTATGGTTCGCTCGAGCGTCATCCTCGAGTCGGCGGTGCTGACGCTGCAGTTTCGCCGCCTTGCCAAGGAGTCGGGAATCTACGAGTGGGAACGCTACATCAATGCCGGGACGACCGACGACTGGCACCAGCAGGCGGTCGACTGGTTGACCGACGGCATCGATCCGGATTATCAGTAGGGCGAGACCGGGACACTCGCCAGCGGTGACTGATAAGCCAGTAAACGCCCGATCACGTCTCACGGCTCGCCGCCTCCGGCGACGACCGGTCGCGTGCGATCGGTGCGCGAATCGTTTCGTCCGGCAGTATGAGCAACACGATCCGCTCGAGGACGACTGGGACCTTACCGGAGTCGAACGGCAGTCCCGTAGGCCATCACTTCGGAGCCGCCGTCGGTGATCTGGGAGGTCTCGAGGCGGACGTTGACCACGGCATCGGCACCCATCCGCTCGGCGTCGACGACCATGCGGTCGATCGCCTCGTCACGGGCTTTCGAGAGCAGATCGGAGTACGCCTTGAGTTCGCCGCCGAAGAGGTTGCGGATCGCCTGCGTGATGTCGCGACCGACGTTTCGCGCCTCGACGGTGTTCCCGCGGGCAACGCCGAGAACGTCGACGATTTCGTGATCGGGGACCGTTTCAGTGGTCGTGATTTGCATACGACCCAACTGTTGATTTCGTTGTCATATATACTCGCCGCCCGACGGCGGCACTCGAGACCACCGCGATATTTGTTGCCCCCCGAGAAACCGTCTCCCATGCACTTCGATCACGCGGGAATTGCGACCGACGACGCACGAGAACTCGCAGCGCTGTACGAGGACCTGTTCGGCCTCGAGGCCGTCCACGAAGAGGAGTTCGACGGCATGCGCGTCGTCTTCCTCGACTGCGGGAACGGCTATTTTGAACTGCTCGAACCGCTCGAGGAGGGCACGATTTCGAAGTATCTCGACGCTAACGGCGCGGGCATCCACCACCTCGCGCTCGCGACGGACGACATCGAGGGCGCACTCGAGACGGCACGCGACCACGACGTCACGCTAATCGACGAGGAGCCACGACCCGGTGCGTGGGGTCACGAGGTCGCGTTCTTGCATCCAAAAGACACCGGCGGCATTCTGATCGAGTTCGTCGAACACTGACTCGCGGCACCTACACACGAGGTGTGCCAACGAGTTACCGATCCGACTCGTCGCGGTCGTCGAGGCTCCCGGATTCGACGTCGATCCGATGTGGCTCGGGAGGTTCACTGCGTTCGTCGCTGCTCCCGCCGACCGGAATCTTCGTCCCGAGATCACTGGCGAACGACTGCACCCGATCCATCAGGGTCTCGACTTCGTCTTCGAACTGTTCGACCGAACGTTCGACGTAGTGGACGCGGGTCGACGGAATCCGCCGAACGATATCGCGGCCCTGTTCGTCTTCGTCGGTCTTGATGATCCAGTGGTCCTGAAAGTACGCGACGTGTTCGTTCGGCACCGTCTTTTCGACCGTTCCTTCGTCGGGATCGTCGTAGACGATCGTCGCTTCCCCCAGATCGCGCTCGAGTTCGAGGTCTTCGTCAACCATACGACTGGTTCTAGTGTGGACGGACGGAGAAACGTGTGCTTGCGAACAACGGGACCCCGCCGTGACCAGCGAAGAACTCAGCCGAAGTTTTCGATCAGTGCCTCGTCCGGATCACCGCCGGCGTCCTCGATCGCGTCCGCGACGGTCGTCACGAACGACTCGAAGCCGAAGGCGTAGAGTTGGCCGTCCTCGAGGTGCGTCTCGATCGCATCGGCCAGTCCGTCGTCATCGTCAGACTCGAGGAGAACGACGTTCGCGCCCGCCTCCTCGAGGGTCTCGAGTCGGTCGCGGTGGGCCGGCTCGTCGTCCTGGTAGATGACGACCGCGCCGTGACCCGACTCGTGGGCCGCTTCGGCGATGGCGACTGCGGGGCCGACGCCGGGGCCGCCGGCGGCAGCGACGACGTCCGTATCGCGCTCGTACGTGATCGTCCCGAATGGCCCCTCGATGTGGACGATTTCGCCGCCCTCGAGGTCGGCAAGCCACGGCGAGAGGTCGCCGTCGGGATCGATTCCGACCGTGAGCTCAAAGGTCTCGTCGACGGCCGGCGACGAGAGCGTGTAGTGGCGCATGACCACGTCGTCGTCATCGACCTCCTCGTCGGCGACGTCCCAGGGAACGGCTCGGAGCAAAACGAACTGGCCGGGTGCGGCATCGAACCCATCGGGGGTCTCGAGTTCGAGCGCAACGGTCCCGGGGCCGACCTCACGTACTGATTCGACTGTAACTGGCGTCCCTTCCATGTCGAATCGGTTCGGCGGAAGGGTGAAAAGCCGTTCCGTTCGGTCCGTCAAAAAATACACTCATAATCGAGTGAAGGAGGCGAGATAGAGGGTCGTGAACCGGTTGAGGTTTCAGAAGCCTTTTCATTTACTGGGGAAAAGGGTCTGCATAACATGGCTGAGGATCTCAACTGGGCGGTCGGAGGTGAAGCCGGTGATGGTATCGACTCCACCGGTAAAATCTTCGCTCAGGCACTTTCCCGAGCCGGACGGCACGTATTCACGTCGAAAGACTTCGCGTCGCGAATCCGCGGCGGCTACACAGCCTACAAGATTCGCACCTCTGTCGACCGGGTCCAGAGCGTCGTTGACCGACTGGACATCCTGGTTGCGCTGACACAGCGAACCATCGACGAGAATCTCGACGAGCTCCACGAGGACAGCGCCATCATCTACGACGGCGAACGCTCGTGGGAGGCCGAGATTCCCGAGGAGATGAACGCAGTCGACGTCCCGCTGAAATCCCTCGCCGAAGACGCCGGTGGCGCAATCATGCGCAACATCGTCGCCCTCGGTGCCGCATGTGAGATTACCGGCTTCGACGTCGAGTACCTCGACGAAGCCTTAGAGAAGCGTTTCGGTGGCAAAGGGTCGAAGATCGTCGAAAACAACAAGGAAGCCGCCCGCGCAGGACAGGAGTACGTCCAAGAGCACTACGACTTAGATCACCTCGGCTACGACCTCGAGACGACCGACAACGACTACGTCCTCCTCAACGGTAACGAGGCGGTCGGGATGGGTGCCCTCGCCGCTGGCTGTCGGTTCTACGCCGGTTATCCGATCACGCCCGCGACCTCCATCATGGAGTACCTGACGGGCCGAATCGAAGAGTACGGCGGCCACGTCGTGCAGGCCGAAGACGAACTGTCGGCGATCAACATGGCCCTCGGTGGCGCTCGCGCTGGTGCGCGATCGATGACCGCGACGTCCGGCGCCGGGATCGACCTCATGACCGAGACGTTCGGACTGGTTGCAACCAGCGAAACGCCGCTGGTCATCGCCGACGTTCAGCGATCGGGTCCCTCGACGGGAATGCCGACGAAACAAGAGCAGGGCGACCTCAACATGGCCCTGTACGGTGGCCACGGCGAAGTGCCACGCTTCGTCGTCGCTCCGACCTCGATCGACGAGTGTTTCTGGAAGACCATCGAGGCGTTCAACCTCGCCGAAAAGTACCAGACACCAGTGTTCCTGGTCTCGGATCTGGCAATGTCTGTCACCGAGCAGACGTTCGCGCCCGAAACGTTCGACATGGACGCCGTCGAGATCGACCGCGGCAAACTCGTGGACGACGACAGTGTCGACGAGTGGCTCGACGAACAGGGCCGATTCCGCGCCCACGCCGTCACCGACGACGGCGTCAGCCCGCGTGCCATTCCGGGAACGATCGACGGTGCCCACATGAGCACGGGTCTCGAGCACGACGAACTCGGTCGCCGAACCGAAGACCAAGACGAGCGCGTCCAGCAGGTCGACAAGCGCAACCGGAAGGTCGAGACCGCAAAAGAAACCGAATCGTGGGACTACCGCGAGTTCGGCGACGAAGACGCCGACAACCTCATCATCTCGTGGGGCTCCAACGAAGGCGCACTCGCCGAAGCCCTCGAGTACCTCGAGGACGACGGGATCGACGTCCGCGTCATCTCGGTGCCATACATCTTCCCACGACCGGACCTCTCCGATGAGATTGACGCTGCCGACGAGACGATCGTCGTCGAGTGTAACGCGACCGGACAGTTCGCGGATCTCCTCGAGCACGACACGCTTACCCGACTCAAGCGCATCAACAAGTACACCGGCGTCCGCTTCAAGGCGGACGAACTCGCCGAACAGATCACCGAGAAACTCTCCGAAGAGGTGCCAGCACAATGAGCTCCGACGTCCGATTCACTGACTTCAAATCCGACAAGCAGCCGACCTGGTGTCCCGGGTGCGGCGACTTCGGGACGATGAACGGCATGATGAAAGCCCTCGCCGAAACCGGCAACGACCCCGACAACACGTTCGTGGTCGCCGGGATCGGCTGTTCCGGCAAGATCGGGACCTACATGCACAGCTACGCCCTCCACGGGGTCCACGGCCGTGCACTTCCCGTCGGAACCGGTGTCAAGATGGCCCGACCGGACATCGAAGTGATGGTCGCCGGTGGTGACGGTGACGGCTACTCGATCGGTGCCGGCCACTTCGTCCACGCTGTCCGCCGGAACGTCGACATGACCTACTGTGTCATGGACAACCGGATCTACGGGCTGACGAAAGGGCAGGCCTCACCGACCTCGCGGTCGGACTTCGAGACCTCGACGACGCCCGAAGGACCGAAACAGCCGCCGGTCAACCCGCTCGCGCTCGCACTCGCCTCGGGCGCGTCCTTCATCGCTCAGTCGTTCTCCTCCGACGCACTGCGCCACCAGGAGATCGTCCAGAAGGCCGTCGAACACGACGGCTTCGGCTTCGTCAACGTCTTCAGCCCGTGTGTCACGTTCAACGACGTCGACACCTACGACTACTTCCGCGACAACCTGGTCGACCTCAAAGAGGAGGACCACGACCCAACCAACTACGAGGCTGCCAAACAGGTCATCCTCGACAGCAACAAGGAGTACCAGGGTGTCATGTATCAGGACGAAGACTCCGTCCCGTACCACGAACAACACGGCGTCACCGAAGACATGTCCGAGATTCCGGACGGCGCACCCGACGACGCGATGGACCTCGTCCGCGAGTTCTACTAACTCACACCCGACGCTTCGCAGATCGATTTTTCGGCTGTGCTCTCGAGTCGAGTAGCAACGGCTGGGACGAGAGACGCTACGCGACGGAGCAAAAAATCGTCACATGACTCGAGACCGCTCAGACGGGATGTTCGACGGACTCCATCAGGACTTCGGTGTTCGCCGATTCCTCGGCCAACGGGGCCGGATAGCTGCCCAGCAGGACGATGATATCGTCGTTGTGGCTGAACGACGAGAGGACGATTTCGACGTCGATCGGCTCGCCCTCGAGTTCACTTTCGCCCTCGAAGACGTCGACTTCCCGCTCCTCGCTGAGAATTTCGAGGTCGAACGACTCCTGATGGGTGACGTTCTCGATCGAGCGGTCGCTCTCGAGTTCGCTCAGGAACTCCTCGAGGAGTTGCTCGTTGTTCATATTCGCGATCGGATTGGCCGAGTAGCCGAGCACCGAAAAGTCCGGGATCGAGACGGCGGCGAAGACGCTCCCCTCGTGGGTGTGGCCCTGATACTCGATCTCTTTCGCGTACACGGAGGTCCAGACCGTCGCCCGAACGTCGCGTTCGACGCCGACGTCGATCGTCTCCTCAAGCGATCGGTCCGTGATCTCTCGTTCGCCGTAGCCGGTTTCGGCGAGCGCCTCGTCGGTCGGGGCGACCCGTTTGGCCTCGAGCTCGAGCGGACCGGTGCCACGAACGAAATCGAGACAGCCAGCCGTCAGTGCGAGCGTTCCGGTCGCGCCGGCAGCGAGAAGGCGTCGTCGAGAGTACGTCATTACCAGAGTACTGCGCTGGCGGCCGTATAGTGGTTTCGTCACGTTCTGTCCTGTAGACAAGAACGTCACGGAGTGCGACTAATCGGGATCGACCGTTCACACATCAAGAGTTATCGGGGTCGCCACCTCCCGTTTAGGCATGACCGAGTTCGCACATCGAGTCGAGCAGGTGTCGATCAGCGGCATTCGGAAAGTGTTCGAGGCCGCAGGCGACGACGCGATCAATCTCGGAATCGGCCAGCCGGACTTTCCGACGCCCGCCCACGCCCGTCGAGGCGCGATCGAGGCGATCGAATCGGGCCTGACCGACGCATACACCTCGAACAAGGGGACACACAGCCTCCGTGAAGCGATCTCGGCGAAGTACGAGCGCGACTACGGCCTCGAGATCGATCCTGAAGACGTAATCGCGACGTCGGGGGGCAGCGAGGCGCTGCATCTCGTTCTCCAGGCCCACGTCGATCCGGGCGAGGAAGTGATCTTTCCCGATCCAGGCTTCGTCTCGTACGACGCTCTGACCAAGATCGCCGACGGGACGCCCAAACCCGTCCCGTTGCGCGAGGATCTGACGCTCGATCCCGCGACGGTCGAAGAGGCCATCACGGACGACACCGCCGTTTTCGTCGTCAACAGCCCGGCCAACCCGACAGGCGCGGTCCAGAGCGAAGACGACATGCGCGAGTTCGCCCGCATCGCCGACGAACACGACGTACTCTGTCTCTCGGATGAGGTGTACGAACACATAGTCTTCGAGGGCACACACCACCCGCCGATGCAGTTCGCCGAGACGGACAACGTCGTCACCGTCAGCGCCTGCTCGAAAACCTACTCGATGACTGGCTGGCGACTCGGCTGGGTCGTCGGCTCGAATCGCCGTATCGAACGGATGCTGCGAGTCCACCAGTACGGCCAAGCCTGTGCCTCCGCGCCCGCACAGTACGCCGCCGAAGCCGCGCTGACGGGACCACAGGAGCCCGTCGACGAGATGGTCGACGCCTTCGAACAGCGTCGCGACGTCGTGCTTGATGGCCTCGAGGACGCCGGCCTCGAAGTCCCAAAACCCGAAGGGGCGTTCTACGTCATGCCGAAAGTGCCGGAGGGCTGGTGTGATGAAGTGCTCGACCGGGGCGTCGTCGTCGTGCCCGGCGACGCCTTCGGTGCGAACGGAGAAGGCTACGCTCGACTCTCGTATGCAACGAGCACTGAGCAGTTGAAAGAGGCACTCGAGATCATCGACGAGGCGACACAGGCCGTGCGCTAGACTCGGGAACGACCGAACCGGGTGACGATTGTAATCGAATCGCACAGTTCGAGTGAAACATGGCCGAGAGTCTCATCGAATCGCTGGTGTTCGCGCTCGCGCTTATCGCGGGGCTCGTCACCCTCTCGCTCCCGTGGCTCGCAATCGATTGGTGGACCGCAAACTGGTCATCTGAGGATCACGACGCCGACGAGTCGGACGACAGGTAAAATGGATACGGCGAGAGGTACGGAACTGTACGCTTATACGGATCTGTGGCGTGTGCTCGAACGTCATGCGAGCTGTACGCCTTCACGAACACGGTGACGCGGACGTACTGCAGGTAGATGAGATCGATCGGCCCGAGCCCGACAGCGACGAACTGCTCGTCGAGGTAGCTGCTGCGGGGGTCAACCCCGTCGACACCTACTTCCGGGATGGTTCCTACGAGCCGGTTTCGGTCCCCTTCACGCCGGGCGTCGACGTCGCCGGCGTCGTCGCGGAAACCGGCGCGGCCGTCACGGGGTTTGAAGAAGGCGACCGCGTCTTTGGCACCGGCATCGGCAACGCCTCTGCACAGGGCGCGTACGCCGAGTACGCGACGATTCCGACGGATCGCGTCGTCCACCTCCCCGACGACGCGGACCTGACCGAAGCCGGCGCGGCGGGCGTCGTTGCCGTCACCGCCTGGCGCGCGCTGGTCGACCACGCGGCTCTCGATCCCGCCGAGTACTGTCTCGTCCACGGCGGCTCCGGCGGCGTCGGTCACGCTGCCGTCCAGATCGGGGCCGCGGTCAGCGCCCGCGTCATTACCACCGCGTCCGAGGCCTACCACGACGACCTCGAGGCGCTCGGTGCCGAAACCGTCCTCGACTACGCACGCGACGACCTCGCCGAGGCCACGCTCGAGGCCAGCGACGGCGGCGTCGACGTGATCCTCGACCACCGGCTGGACGACTACCTCCAGTTCGACGCGGACGTCGCCGCGACGGGCGCCCGCGTCGTCGGCATCGGCGAGAACAGTCCCGATCCGGCATTTACGAACGACGGAGCCGCCCGCTCGAAAGACGTCAGCTACCAGTTCATGAGTATGTTCAACACGCCGGATCTGCGCGTCCCGCTGCGGGGCGTGGCCCATCTCATGGCGACGGACGCGCTGTCGATCGAGATCGCCCGAAGCTACGACCTCGAGGAGGCCGGGCAGGCCCAGCGTGACGTGATGACCGAGAGCATCCTCGGGAAACTCGCCATCGAGCCCTGAGACGGCGACGACTGCACACCGGCGTCGAGCTACTCGAGGGAGTCGAATCTCGATCGAGAGCCATCAGACGATCCAGAAATCCGACTCATCCATACCGCTAAGCCGACGGCAGTCGTGGCTGTCCTATGGGACAAGCTGTCAAGCTCAATGGCCTTGAGACGGTGCTCGAGGACCTCGACTACCCGATCTCACAGACCGCAGCCGTCGATCAGTGTGACGACGTGACGCTGATCCTCGCCGAGGGAGAGGTAAACCTCGGCGAGACCGTTGCTGACTCGAGTGGTGACACGTTCGAGTCGATGGATGATCTGGAAACGGAGGTGTTCAACCTGCTTCCCCGGAACGCTGTCGGAGAACCCTACCAGTCCGAAGGGGAAGGATAGTGAAGGCAGCGACGGCGTGCGAGGCCGCTACGCCAGTTCGCTGACCGCGTCCATCGTCGCCGTCTTTTCGGCTTCGGTTAGCCCGTCGACGAAACCGATGCGGACGGCGTCGACGCCGTCGATAGCGGCGTAGTCGGCGACCCACTCGCGGACCTCGTCGGGCGTTCCCGCGGGAGCCAGTTCGTCGAGGACCTCGTCCGGCAGGGCGGCGGCCATCGCGTCGGTATCCCGCTCACCCCACGCGTCTCGAATCTCGGAAACGACCTCGGGATAGCCCTGCTCGGCGACCGAATCGCCGTAGTAGGGGCCGTAGGCACCGAGCATGAAGGCGATCGTCGAGCGGGCTTTCTCGCGTGCCGCCTCGCGATCCTCGCTTGCGACGCCGCGAACGATCGGCGCGACGCGCAGCTCCTCGAGCGACTTATCTGCGAGGTCGGCCCCGCGAGCGAGATCCTCGAGGCGTTCCTCGAGGCCGTCTCTCGTGAACATCTGCGGCGCCCAGCCGTCGCCGAAGCGGCCGGCCATCTCGGTCGCTTTCGGCCCGAGGGTGGCGAGGTCGATCGGCGGCGGATTCTCGGGGACGTCGCGTTCGTAGTTGAGGCCGGCGATGTCGAAGATTTCGCCCTCGTAGGCCGGTGAGCCGGTTTCGTAGACTGCGCGGATGATCTCGACGGCCTCCCGGGTGCGTCGCAGCGGGCGCTCGAAGGCCTTCCCGTGCCAGCGCTCGGTGATCGCGGGCGAACTCGGGCCGAGTCCCAGTCTGAAGCGGCCGTCGGAGGCATCGTGCAGCGTCAGCGCCGTCTGGGCGAGCATGGCGGGCGAGCGCCCGAACGGCGAGATGACGTCGTTGGAGATACCGAGTTCGTCGGTGCGATCGGCCGCGAGCGTCAGCGGCGGCACGATGTTCCAGCCGGTCGTCTCGCCGACGGTGATTCGGTCGAATCCCATCTCTTCGGCCTGAACCGCTCGGTCGGCGACGTTCTGTGGGGTCTCGTAGTCGTTGAGACTCACCAGCAGGTCCAGTTCGGCGTTCACGCGTGGTCCCTCCGCGGCGACTGTCGGTTCGTGTGACTGTTGTGCATCATCAGCTACCGCGTTACCGACTCTCATAAAATGTAGCGGTCTCGAGAAGCGCCGTTCGAGTGTGTCCGAGCGCCGTCACTGCCCATCTGATGGGGATTCGAGGATCGCCCGACAGATCCGCTTCGCCGACTCGAGGTGGGCGTCTGCGTCCTCGTGGCCGGTGTCGTCGATCTCCGAGAGCAGCTCCCGAACCGTTGCGACGCGCTCGCGAGCCGTCGCGTCCTCGAGGTCGCTCGTCGCGGCGTCGGCGGCGATCGCTTCGGCTTCGCCGAGCCAGCGACTCGCGGTCCGGTCGACGGGACCGTCGGCGGTCGCCTCGAGTTGGTTGGAGAGGTGTCGGACCTGCTCGGCGATCCCACGCTCACTGTCGTCGGCTGCCGCTGGGGGCGAGTCGTCGGTCACTGATGGGGGTACGACGGCGAGTCTCGTAACTGTTGGCTGGCAGCCGGCGATCAGTCGCGGCTCGTCGCCGACGGCGACGGTCGACCGTTGGGTCGACTCGCGACTCGGTTCGTTCGACAGTGGTGCCTCGAGGGCGAGCCGAGACGTGGAAAACGTTGATACCGAACGCCGCCAACGTGGGCGTATGACACACGATTGTTCGTTTCTCGAGGCGCTCGACCTCGAGGACGACCAGTTCTCCGTCGCCGAGAGCCGACGCGACGCACACGCCGCCGACTGGGGTGCAGAACAGCGCGGTGAGGGCGTCCGGCCCGACGCGGTCGTCTGGCCCGAGTCCACGGCCGACGTGTCGGCCGTTCTCGCGGCAGCGACTGACCGCGGCGTTCCCGTCACGCCCTACGCGGCGGGAACCGGGCTCGAGGGAAACGCCGTCCCCGCCGACGGCGGGATCAGCCTCGATCTGACCCGGATGGACGACGTCGTTGAGTACCGGCCCGACGACTTCCAGATCGACGTCGGCCCCGGGGTCATCGGCTCGGCCGTCGACGAGTACGTCGCCCCCGACGGCCTCTTTTTCCCGCCGCTGCCCTCGTCGGGCGATATCTCGACGATCGGCGGCATGATCGCCACCGACGCCAGCGGGATGACGACCGTCAGATACGGCGAGGTCGCCGACTGGGTACTCGGCCTCGAGGCCGTGTTGGCCGACGGCACCGTCATCGAGACGGGCTCGCGAGCGATCAAGACCTCGAGTGGCTACAATCTGACCGAGCTCATTGTCGGCAGCGAGGGCACGCTCGCGGTCGTCACCGAGGCGACGCTGGAACTCGCGGGGCGACCCGAGCAGATCCGCGGCGGGCGAGCCATCTTCGAGACGCTCGATGATGCCGCCGAAGCCGTTTTCGAGGCGGTGCGGACGGACGTCGACGTCGCCCGAATCGAACTCGTCGACGGGTTGAGCGCCCGGATGGCCAACGCGTATCTCGATGCCGACCTGCCGGACGCACCGATGGTCTTTCTCGAGTTCCACGCCAACCACGGCATCGACGAGGAGATCGCGCTCTGTCGAACGATCTTCGAGGACCACGACGTCGCCCGCTTCGAGATGAGCGACGACGACGCCGAGATGGATGCCCTCTGGCGAGCGCGCCGGGAACTGGCCTACGCGGTCGCCAGCTACGATCCCGACCTCGAGTCGCTCCATCCTGGCGACGTGACGGTGCCGATTAGCCAGTATCCCGAGATCGTCCACGAAACCAAGCGACTCGCCGCCGAAGCCGACCTGTTGGCCCCCTGTTTCGGTCATGCGGGCGACGGCAACCTCCACTACTCTGTCCTCGTCGACCCCGACGACGTGGCGATGGTCGAACGCGGCGAGGAGTTGTACGCCGCCATCGTCGAGCGAGCGATCGAAATGGGCGGGACGGCAACCGGCGAACACGGCGTCGGGCAGGGCAAACGCGAGTATCTCGAGGCCGAACACGGTGCTGGCGCGGTCGAAACGATGCGCCGGATCAAACGTGCACTCGACCCGACGGGAACGCTGAATCCGGGGAAGGTCTTCCCCGAGACCGCGCGGGGTGAGCGGGTTCGTGAGGACAGCGCGCTCGAGGCGACGGAAACCGAACGTCCCCACAGCGACCGTTGAAAGCGCCTTCGAGACGTAGCCGAAGTCTTCAGGTGGCAGCCGCTATCGGCGGCCACTCGTTCTATCGTCGGATTCGTACTGTCGGGTACGCGATGGGACGCAGTGACGGTCATACGGATTGCTGTCCCGATGTACCGCCGATTGCCGACCCGTTCTGGCGATCGGCGGTCAGTGACGACGGGAAACCGTATCAGTGGCTCCGATCGCCGTCTCCGTGGAATTGCTTGAAGTTCTCGATGGTAATGGCAATCGCGTCCCGAGCCGGTACGTCATGGACCACATACGCCGTCGGATAGCGACCCGCTCTGGCGTACGTTTCGGGTTGCGCGATCTCTCGCCGATCGGTATCGGAATGCGACCGAAGGTATGCCCGGGTGAGCATCGGTTCGACAAACGTCAGCTCCGCAGTGCCGTCACCGTCCGGGTCGGAGGCTCCCCAGATGAGCGTGTTCGTGAACGGCCCATCGTTCATCTCGGGTACGGTTGGGTCGACCATGTGTTCGCCCATGTCGGTGATGACCCGCTCGTCTACGACTGGGTCTCGAGTGTATCCCTCGGGAACGTATCTGGCCGGGAGGTCGTACGTCGGCGCGGCCGGCCCGGAGATGGCGTCGACGGTTTCGACCGGCCACATGTGGAAGTGAACGTCGAAGTGTGGTTCCGTCCAGACGCCGTCCGGCGGGTGACCGGTCGGGTTCCAGTTCAGCCCGAGGAACGTAAACGGGGTCGTGTCCGTCTCGGGGAACTGAAGGAAAAACTCCAGAGACCACTTGTGATGGATGATCGCGGATGCACCGTTCGGGCCGTATTTGTCCGTGTAGACATCCTCGCCCGACTTCGCAAGCTCGTTGGCCGACGGGAGCCCCTCGAGTGCGGCCCGCTCCAGAAAGAGCCCGTAACACTCCGGAAGCCCCGATGGCGTCACCGTTGTGAACGGCTTCGCCTCACCGTTCCCGAGGGTGACGGGCTTTCCCCACACAGTCGTATCGGCCGGGGGAAATTCAGTGTCGGTGGCGGCACTCGTCAGCCTACTCGTTCCGATAGCCGTTCCGATCGTGGCCACGGCCCCAACGAACTGACGCCTCCCGACCGTGAACCGGTTGCGATCTGTTTTTCGCTCTCGGGTGTGCTCTCGTGTCATTGCTGAACGATCTCGAGTCTGCTCGAGACGGGAACGCTCTCGGCGAGCGGACGCCTCGTATAGACCCACCAGTCAGTACGACACTGCACGTTATCGGTAGCTGATGGGATTCTAAGCGGTCGATGAACGGATATGCTCGCCATAGCGGATGGGGTATCCGTTACCACCTCGTGGGTTATCGTCCTATCGGATAGTTAACAGTAACTGACCGGTTTCGATGTCGCGCATGCAGCGACGGTCGATAGCGTCGATACCAACCGACTGTCCGTTTTCGCTGCCGGCGGCGACTACCGATCCGCTCGAGTCAGTCGTGGACCAACACGTCGAGCACGTCGACGCCCTCACGTGCCAGCGCGCCCTCGAGCGCCCCCTCGATCTCGTCGGGCGTCTCGACGAGTTCGGCGCGAGCACCGTGGCTCTTTGCGTTCTGGACGAAGTCGACGGCTGGCTCGAAGTCGATCCCGGTGAACGCGTAGTCGTCCTCCGCGCCGCCCATGAGTTTCAGCGTGTTGTCCTTCAGGATGCGGTAGTTACGGTTGTCCGAGATGACGACCGTGAGGTCGGCGTCGTGACGAGCCGCGCTGTAGATCGCGTGGGGGTAGTAGAGATAGGAGCCGTCGCCGATGAAGCCGACGACGTCGCGCGGGTCGTCGCGCTGGCCTTCGGCGATGGCTGCACCCACGGACGCGGGGAGCCCGTAGCCGAGGCCGCCGCCCTTGTTCGAGATGTACTGCTCGGGCGCGAGGTCCCAGCGGGCGAGCATCGCATACTTCGAGGTGATCCCCTCGTCGACGACGTACGCGTCGCCGGCCACGCGCTCCATCGCGTCGACGAGTTCGGCTTTCGAGGCTCGGGGGTCGTCTTCGGCGTCACCCGTCCCCATCCCGGCTAGCTTCGGTGCGACCATCTCCTTGACCCCTGCCACGTGCTCGAGGCGTTCCTCGACGGTCGCGTCGGAAATGCGTTCTCGGACGCGCTCGAGCAGCCCTTGGAGGATCAAGCCGGGATCACCCACGATGGCTGCGTCGGCGGGCTGGTTCTTGCCGACTTGCCAGTCGTCGTCGCTGAGATGGATACAGGTCGTCTCTGAGTCAACCAGCGCTTCCTCATGGCGCGTCAGCGTCGTGTTGGTCGAACAACCGGCGAAGACGACCGTGTCGGTGTCGAGCAACATCCGGGCGAGGTCTTCGTTCGGCGGGATGTAGGAGACCCACTGGTCGTGGTCGGTCGGGAAGTCCACCTCGGAAGCGAGGATCTCGCCGTGGACGCGAGCGCCGGTCGCCTCCGCGAGGTCGACTGCCGCGGTGACGGAATCTGCGCCCGACCGCGCGACGTGGTCACCGACGACCAGCACCGGGTTCTCGGCCTCGGCCAGCAGATCGGCGGCACGCTCGAGTTGGGCTGGATCGCCGCCGCCGGCGTTCGGAATCGGGCCGAGCCGTTCGGGCTCGGCGTCGGTTTCGGCCAGCATGACGTCGAGCGGGAGGCCGAGGAAGACGGGCCCGGTCGGCGGCGTCATCGCGACGCGAAACGCCCGCCGGAGCATCGTCGGCAACGCGGCGACGTCCAACACCTCGTCGGACCACTTGCAGAACTGCTCGGCCATCCCGGCGAGCTCGCCGCTCAGAATCGGTTCTTCGTGGCGGAAGTCGGTGCTGTGGTTGCCCGCGGTGACGACCAGCGGCGCGCCGGTGACTTTGGCAGCGTAGAGGTTGCCGAGGCCGTGGGCCAGCCCCGGCGCGATGTGGAGGTTTACCACCCCGACGGGCGTGATCGAGTTGTCGTGGTGGGCATGATACCGTCGCGTCTGGGCGTAGCCCGAGGCCGTCCCGACCGCGATGTCCTCGTGGAGTCCCAGTACGTACTCGAGGCCGCTCGTGCCGATCGATTCGATGATCGGCAGCTCCGTCGTCCCCGGATTGCCGAAGACGTAGTCGACGCCGTAGGACTCGAGTGCATCAGTGAAGAGATCAGCGCCGGTGTACTCTGCTGTCATGGCTGTCTGTGGTACGTGACCTCACATCAACCTGTGCGTTTCGGAAGGGGATCCGTCTCGTCAACTGCCGGTTGCACCGACTGCCGGGCCGGGTGGGGTATTATATCTCAGTTCGTTGTCGCTCGAGGCATGGCCCTCGCGAGAGCCGACCGCGGTGTCGACGCGACCGCGCGGGCGTTCTGGTCGCAGGTGCATCCCGTGTTCATGACGCCGCCGCTTGCAGCCTCGCTGTTCGGGGCGATTCTGGCGGGGCGCCTCGAGGCGACGCTCGCAGTGGTCCACGTCGTCGCGATGTTCGCAGCGGTCTACACCGCCCACGTCAAAGACGGCTACGTCGATTTTTACGTCCGCGGCGAGGACGACGACCACCCGCTGACCGAACGCGGCTGTCGGGTTGCACTCGTACTTTCGACAGCAACCGTTGCCCTGTGTTGTCTCCTCCTGTTCGTCTTCGTCGACTGGGTCGCAGCCGCGCTGGTGCTGCCGACGTGGGTGATCGCCTACCACCACGCCCCCCAACTCGATATGCACCCCGTGACGGCGACGGTGGGTTACCCGCTTGGCATCGCGCTCTCGCTCGTCGGCGGGTTCTACGTTCAGGCCGAGACGATCACCGCCGTTCCGCTCGGCTTTGCGCTCGTTTTTCTCGTGCTCCTCTCAGGGATCAAAGTCATCGACGACGCACAGGATTACGACTACGACCGCTCGATCGAGAAGCGAACCGTCGCCGTGCTAGTCGGGCCCCGACGCGCGCACACGATCGCCTACGGGATGATGGGGGCTGCGTTGCTCACCGTCGTCGCCCTCGCGCTCGCTCGAGTCTTTCCCCCGACAGCGATGCTCGCGGCGCTCGCCTTTGCCGCAGTCGGGACTATCGCCCGGCGAGCCACGCCCGAAATCGCGACGATGTTGCTCATCCGCGGCTCGTACGTGTTTCTGGCCGTTCTCGTCGCCGCAGTCTGGTTCGAGCCGCTGGCTCCACTCATCTGAAACGCTCACTACGGATACGAACTGAGCGGCGGAATCTGTTCGTTGAGCCGTGTCGCATATACAGCACACTAGCGCGCTCTATTCTTGAACGGAGGCTATTTAAGAATCACAGATAATGAAGGGGGAGATGTTTTTCAGTGGCGATGTTGATCGAATACTGATGGGTTTCCCCGAGATAGATTCGGCCGTTTTCTTTGGTTCGATTACGATGGTAACGTGGGGAATCTGGGTCGTCTTGGGCAACGCGGCGTCGGAGTCCATCGACCCGAGGACGGCCGCCGCAATTTCCTATCTGGTTGCGGGACCCCTTGCGCTCGTATTCATTATCGTTTCAGACGCATCGCTCACCATTACTGCGAGAGGAGGGCTGCTCGCTGGCACGGCCGGATTGTTCACCGGAATCGGTCTTATTTCGATGTACGTTGGCCTCTCCGGAGGGTCAACGACAATCGTCTCTACTCTCGGTGCGATGTACTTCGTCGTCGCAGCCATCATCGGTATGGTCGTCCTCGGAGACGAAGTTACGATAACGAGGCTTGCCGGGATCGCGTTCGCAGTTCTTGGGGTCGTCTTGGTTACCCGATAGAGCAGCCCCACATAACTGTTGGGTATGGAACACGACTATCGAAAAACGCGAGACGAGGCGAATCTGTCTTGATAGAGTAGATTCCAATCTACAGCGTTCCATCGTTTCTTGTACTAATCACCGCGCGAGACTAAAACGCAAATAGAAGTAGTGGTTTGTGTGAAAGGTCTCAATTAGTACTCACGATCTTGATTACGTCACCTTCCTCGAGTTCGTAACTGTCGCTGACCTCTCGGCTGGTCTTTGCGTTGATGGCATGGAGGTAGCCGTCGCCGATGTCGGAGTGGACGGCGTAGGCGAGATCGACTGGTGTCGAGCCGTCGGGCAGGAGGAAGGCGTCGGGAAGAACGTTGCCGCTGCCGTCGGACCACTTCGAGGCGTCCTCGACCGGATAGGCGGTGATGTGCTCGAGCAGATCGTAGACGGCGTAATCGAGCGCCGACTGAACGCCGGTGCCGTCCCACTCGGCCATCGTCTCGGCGAGTCCCTCAAGAGCCTCGCGCTGGGCGTCGGTGACGTCGTCGCCGATCTCGAGGCTCTCGTCGCCGGGGTCGTAGTCGACGAGGCCGTTGTCCGCGGCCCGGCGGAGTGCGAGTTCGCCCTCTGCGGTGGTCGGGATCACGGGTTTGTCGAGCTCGAGCAGTTTCTCGACGTTTTCCTGTGGCGCGACGTCGATCTTGTTCGCCGCGACGACGATCGGTTTGGTGCGCTGGCGGACGTCGCGGGCGAGCGCCTCGCGGTGGTGGTCTTCCCACTGGATGGGGTCGTCGGGGTAGTCGAGGTCCCGCAAGACGATGGCGATCTGGGTCGGCGAGGCACCGAAGCCAGAGAGCATGTCTGCGAGCGCGTCGTCGATGTCGAAATCAGGCGATCGGGATTTTCGTTCGATGGACTCCCAGTTGCGCTCGACGATGCCGGCCAGCCAAAGGTCCATCTCCTCTTCGACGAAGTCGATGTCCTCGAGCGGGTCGTGCTCGCCGACGTCGACCGGTTCGCCCTTCTCGTTGGTGCCGCCGGAGGCGTCGATGACGTTGACGATCACGTCCGCGTTCGTGAGTTCGTCCAAGAACTGGTTGCCGAGCCCCTTCCCCTCGTGAGCGCCGGGGACGAGTCCCGCGACGTCTAACAGTTCGATCGGGACGTAGCGCTTGCCGTCCTCGCAGTTGTCGGCGTTACAGCGCTCGTCGCGCTCGAGACACGGACACTCGGTCCGGACGTAGCTGACGCCTCGGTTGGCGTCGATGGTGGTAAAGGGGTAGTTGGCGACGTCGACCTCCGCCATCGTCGCCGCAGTGTAGAACGTGGACTTGCCGGCGTTTGGCTTTCCGGCAAGCGCGATCGAAAGCATGCCTTCCCGTAGCATCGTCCGTTCAAATTGTCTTTCGATTCCAGCGCTGGATTACGCGTGGAAATCGGGAAATGACGGCAAAAACGGCGGGAGTCCTGCGTCGCAAACGGGACTGGGAGTCTCGAGAAGCCGAGGTACGTGGAGCCCGTGCGTTCGCTCATCGGCCGCGGTCGCGGTCGAACCAGTAACGCGAGCGGAGCGTGGCTACAGTTCCAGCGCCATCATCACCTCGTCGACGTACCGGCCATCGAGTTTGTAGTGGTCCTCCCGGATCGCCTCGATCTCCCAGTCGTGGTCCTCGAGGAACGCGATCGCGTCGTCGTTGCTCGAGGGAACGCTCTGGTAGACGCGCTCGTAGCCGTTCGCACCGGCCCACTCGAGGCCCCGTGAGAGGAGATGGGAGCCGATCCCGTGCCCGCGGTACTCCTCGATGACGCCGACGGTGAGTTCGGCGGTGTGTGACAGTTTCTCGAGTTCTGGGGCGTGGATATGGACCCATCCGACGACCTCATCGTCGACGGTGGCGACGAAAAACATCCGCGACTCGAGTTCGTTGTGCCGGAGCAGGGCCTCTTGGTGGTCGATCTCGTCGGCGACGCTTTCGGCCTCGATGTAGGTCTTCTCTTCGGCGACCTGCCGAATCGCGCCGATGATCCCCGTCAGGTCTTCCTGTCTGGCCGGCCGGATGTGGAACTCGAGGTCGTCGGCGACGTACTCCTCTTCGGCCCCCGCATCGATCGTCACCCGAAGTGTCCCGTCGGCTTCCTCGAGTCGCCCGTCGCGTTTGAGGATCGCAACATGGTGTCGGAACGCACCCGGTTCGATACCGAGGTGCCGGCGCGTGTCGTCCGGATCCACCGCCCCGTGGCGCTCGACGTACTCGTAGATCTGTTTTCGGTCGTCGTGACCGAATTCGAGCGGTTGACTAGACGCCATGGTCGGTGATACCACAACACAATACTTAATCCTTGGCTGGCCGCGTTCGACCGCTCTTGGCAGTCGCACCGCCACAACAGACCAGTGTGTTCGAGCCGCGCTCTCTATTCAGACGTGAACGCGCTCACGGCGGGCCGACGACGGGGGCTCGAGGCCGATGGCGGCGACCTGTCGGCTCGGGTTCGGTCGCTCGTACTTAATATCTACACAGGTGAATCCGGATCGACTTTCAGTTCTGGTTCGTCCTTTCGAACGCGCGAGATGGCAGCACAGAATTGGGAAACTCGGTGTCTCGCTTCCGTCGTCCAATGAGTGGAACTGTGGTGGTTGCTGGCGGTCTGCTCGTCTGTACGGTCCTCCTCGGATTGGTCGCTCACGAGTGTACGCACGCGCTGGTCTTGGGTCTCGCCCGCGTCGAGTACACCGTGACCTTCGCCCCCGAACGGACTGACGGCATCATCGGACTCGTGACGAGTTGTCCGTGGGCCGTCGTCCAGCCGCACCCGACTGGCCGGGAGTCGGCTACGGTCCTCCGAATTGCTGCACTCGCGCCGCTGGTCCTCGCGATTCCCGTCTTCGGGCTGGGAGTCAGTGGCCACCTGTCGGTCGAGTCGCCGCTCGCAACGGCGGTCGGGATCGGCTGGCTCGCCTGTGCGATCCCCAGCCCGCAGGACTTTTCGGTCGCGTTCTACGCCCATCGAGCGCTCGAGGCCGTCCCTACCAATAGCAACACGGCGACACCCGTTTCCCGCGCCGATTGACGGTCGTCGCACCGTCGCCGTGGGCTTGTCACTGCGGCCTCGAGTTCGACTCACTGTTCTCCCGAACGGCGTAGGCGTGGACGGTCGTCACCGCCGCAATGACGACGGTGACGCCTGCCGCTGCGAGGGCCCACGGAATCGAGACGAGACCGACCGAAATCGCCGCAAGAACAAGTCCACAGCTGCCGATCGCGGCTGCATACCGTCGTGGCCATGGATCGCGGTCCGTCGACGACTCGAGTCCGGTTAGATACGGCACGAGGTCGGCGGCAAGCGGTGTCGGCTCGATCGTTCCCCGATCCTTATCGTAGTCGATAATCCCATGCGTGTCGAGTTTCGGGAGGTGTGTCTGATACAACGAGATATAGACACGCTGGCGCTGGCTCGAGGTCAGGTCGTCGACCGTCGTCCCCGCTTCCCAGGCGGCGACCTGTTCGGCGAGCGCACGCAGTCGAACTCGTCCCTCGGTGCGGTGGAGATAGCGGAGCACGTCACGCCGGCGACGTGTCTGCAAGATGTGGTAGACGTCATCCGGCTCGAGTTGCGCCGGGACGCCGTCGGGTTCGGCGTCCAGAGATACGCCTTGGCCATCGGTCACGTCGGTTTGGGACGCAGAACTCACCATCGTCGGTACTACCCCCGCAGAGAACAGTTAAGTATTTTGGCTGTTCCGGGCGCTCGAGTCGACACACGGTGCGACTCGAAAACGGAAGACGGCCATGAAAAACGGCCGTCGGATCTCATGAGCGTGACCACACAGCCACGAGTGGCCACTGTGATTGAGCACGAGTGATCTATCGGCGCATGTCGGTGCACTCGATCGTGCATCGCGGGGATCAGCTACCACGCCGACAACACATCTTTTGTTACGTCCAATAATAAAACTATCCACTAGGGCAGATACGACTGTTCTCGAGTTTAGACTATACATATGTCCAATTGTTATGAGTGAATTACAATAACCCAATATTTCTGTCCGAGCAGAGCGAGAAAACTACGGTTCTGTCAGCTATCGCTGGCCACCGCAGCCGTATCGGTGTCGGCCGAGCGCGATATACGGGGTTCCTGTAAGCACCGGCGAGGGACAAAGATGGACGGCAAGAAACGACGGGAAGCCCTACAGATCGATCGGCGTCGGTTGCATTCGGTCGGTTAACTCGGCGGTGACGAGTGCAGCGTGACACCGGCGGAGCCGTTCGGAAAGCGCCTGGTGTGATACGTCCAGTTCCGCCGCGAGTTCCTTGAGCGTGATCTTGCGGGGTATATCGAAGTAGCCGAGTTCGTGGGCCTTACAGATCGTCTCATACTGTGTCCGTGTCAGCGGCGTCTGCGCGCTCGCGAAATCGTTCGTGCCGGCGAGACGCGTGACTTCGACGTTGAACTCGTACTGTTCGAACAGCGCGTAACACTCCGAGAGCGCTTCTCGTTCGTGAAAGAGCAGCTTGACCGCCCACGTCCCGTCCTCACCGCAGGCCGCCAGAATCGCCCCCTCGTTTTCCGCGACGATCTGCTGGAACAGTTTGAGGGCATCTCCGAACTCGAGTCGGAACAACCACCGGTCGCGCTCGTCATCGTCGACGGGGTGTTGTTCGCGGTCGCCATCGGTTAAACTCGCGATCACGTCGACCGAGGGATCCGCCTCGAGTGCTTCGCGGACGGTTTCGATGTCCGGGCCCGACGTCCAGACCAGCGGCGGCGAATCACCGATCATCCCGCCGATCTGGCACTCGAACGTCGGAACCGTCTCGAACGTCCGAGCAGCCCCGAGTCGGTCAGCCGGAATCTCGAGTTCGACGACTGTCGTCATCAGGAAAACCCACCACAAAGATCTATAGACCCGTTGGGTTTCCGGTAGCCTTTCCCGCCTCCCAGTTCAGAATACTGTTCGTTTTACCATAATTTCTTCGAAAGTAACCAGTCGTAGTCGAACGAATAATCAGAACCCTGTGGTCGATTACACTGCCCAGCCACGGCGATACATCGCTCGAAAGATGTCATCGACGGAGTGACGTGTGATTCGTTCACTGATGTTCTCAGTGATAGACAGTGCCAAAAAGCTATAAGAGCGTTGTGGGCAAATATTTAGCCGACCGGGTTGTGGAACTTGGTCGACAGGGAATGCGGGGCTGCCGGTATCGATTTTCTCGTCTCGGCGAACCAACTGACGACGCAAACGGGGACCGCTATCCTCGGCCGAGACGTTTCGTAACACCGTCGCTCTCTACAATAGGCAACCGTAACGGTTCGAACCGCTCCCATCGTCGACTGCTCGATCAGTCGCAAAACTATAAAACGTCGGATCCGGCAGTCGACGCATTATCGTCACAACGGAACCGAGTGACACACATGTCGCACAGTTGTCGTGCGATGCGGTGTGCAGTGACTATCAGTGGATATCGGTACCGGTCACGGCCGGAAGCGTCACCGAGAACGTCGATCCCTCGCCGGGTTCGGAGTCGACCCAGATCTCGCCGCCGTGGCGCTCGATTATCCGCTGACAGAGCGCCAGTCCGATTCCCGTCCCCGGATGCTCTTCACGGCTGTGGAGGCGCTGAAACACCTCGAAAATGCGTTCTTGCTCGTCGGGTTCAATACCGATCCCGTTATCCGAGATGTCGATCTGCCAGCGGGATTCGATCCGTTCAGCTGTAACGTCGATTCTGGGCGGGTCGTCGTCGCTGTACTCGATCGCGTTCGAAAAGAGGTTCTGAAAGACCTGTCGAAGCTGGTCGCTGTCACCGCGAACGGTCGGCAGGTCGCCGACTGTGACGTCGGCATTCGACTCCTCGATCCGGAGGCGGAGATCCTCGAGAACGTCATCGATGACCAGCTCGAGATCGGCCGGTTCGAACGGATCACCTTGCGTCTCGACACGCGAGTACTGCAACAGTCCGTCGATCATCTCGCGCATTCGATCAGCGCCGTCGACGGCGTACTCGATGAACTCCCGGCCGTCTGCATCGAGTTCGTCAGCGTACTGATCCTCGATCAACTGGAGGTAACTCGAGACCATCCGTAACGGCTCCTGTAGATCGTGGGACGCAGCGTAGGCGAACTGTTCTAATCGTTCGTTCGACGCCTCGAGTTTGCGCTGGTACTCCTTTCGTTCGGTGATGTCGGCGAACGTGATGACTGCGCCAGTGATCTCACCGTCGTCTTCTAAGGGGGTCGCACTCACTGACACCCAGATCCGCTGATCGTCGGCCCGGCGAATCCCCAACTCGAGGTCGTGGATCGTCTCGCCGTCTTCGAAGACGCGAACGGGCGGCGCTTCGGGCGGCGAGATCGGCTCCCCATCCGGTCGAATCGGATCCAACTGGTCGAGGTTCCGTGTGAGATCGCCCAGTTCTGCCTCCATGTAGCCGAGGATGTCCTGTGCACGAGAGTTAACCCGCTCGAGACTCCCCGTCGCGTCGAGCGTGACGATCCCAACTGGGCTGGTATCGATGATTCGCTCGACGAGGTTTCGTTCCTCCCGCAGCGCTCGTTCGCGACGGTTGCGTTCGGTAACGTCCTGTGCCATCGTCATTCCGGCGAACACGTCACCCTGTTCGTCGACGATCGGAACGACCCGAACGACCCACTCCCGTCCGGCATACGTGAGCTCGATCGACTGCCTCGAGCCGTCGAGAGCCGCCTCGAACGCCGGTTCGAGCACATTGGCGATCGACTCGTCCCACGCGTCCCGGACGTGCTTGCCCTCGATATCGGCCGGTTTGACGGGGATGTCCGCGAAGGCCTTTCCGGCAGCCAGCGTGTACTCGAGGTCGAGATCGAACAGAGCCACGATTCCGTTCGGGAAGTTCTCGACGAGCGTCCGATACCGGCGTTCCGACTCCGCGAGTTTGCGCTCTCGCCTCTTTCGCTCGGTGATATCACGGAAGTAGACCGACAGTCCAGTCTCGGACGGATAGGCGTGGGTCTCGAACCACGTCTCGAGTGGGTCGGGATAGTAGAGTTCGAACGACGTCGGCTCTTGAGCCGCCATTGCGTGCTCGTACTCCCGCCTGAGCTTCGAATCGGCACCCCACTCGAGCACCTCCCAGAGATTTCGCCCGAGAAGTTGGTCCCCCTCGAAACCGATGACTTCGTGCGCGCGGTCGTTTGCGTAGGTGATCGTCCAGTCGTCGTCGAGTGCGTAGAACGCCTCGGTGATCCGACTGAGAATCGACTCGAGTTCGCTCTCGAGTTCACGTTCGCGTTCTTTGAGGGCGGTGACGTCTTCGGCGGTCGCGACGACCCGGTCGACCGACCCCGCGTCGTCGGTGATCGGGACGGCGTTGACGACGACCCACCGGCGCTCGTCAGTTTCCGTCTCCGGTTCGACTCGGAGGACGCGATCGGACACCGATTCACCCGTCCGTAACGCCTGCGTGTACGGATGGGACGTGTTGGAAACCGATTCGCCGCTCTCGTCGTACACCAGGTCGCTCGAGAACGGGTTCGTCTCGAGTTCGTCTTCGTCGTCCCCGAAGATTTCCCGGTACCGGTCGTTGACGCGAGTCACCGTGCCGTCCACATCGAAGACGATGGTCCCGACCGGACTGGCCTCGAGGATCCGATCGATTAGATCGCGTTCGCGCTGGAGTTGCTGTTCGCGCTCGCGGCGGTCGGTCATATCTCGAGTCACCTTCAGGTAGCCCTGATGGGTCCCGTCGGAGTCCGTGACTGCGGTGAGCGTTACGTTCGCCCAGAATCGCGAGCCGTCCTTTCTGACGCGCCACCCTTCGTCCTCGACCGATCCGGTCTTCGTCGCGCGCTCGAGGATCCGTTCGGGGACGTTCGCCGCTCGGTCGGCGTCGGTGTAGAACGTCGAGATATGTTCGCCGAGTATCTCCTCGCTGTCGTAGCCTTTGATCTGTCTCGCCCCCTCGTTCCAGCTGCTGATCCGGCCCGACGGGTCGAGTCGGAAGATCGCATACTCCTCGACTGCGTCGACCAGCGAACGAAACCGCTTCTCGCTCTCCTCGAGTGCGCCTTCCGAGCGCTTCCGATCGGTGATATCGTAGTAGAGTTCGACCCGGCCGCCGGCGAACTGGCCCGACTGGATCGGTTTGCTCCGGTGTTCGAGCCACCGTTCTTTCCGCACCGTCGCCGCGTCGGCGGTCACTCGACACTCGAAGCGCTCGACACCCGTGTTGTCGTCGTACGTCGCGAACACGGTCTCGGCGAACGTGTCTGGATCGGCAAACCGCTCTTTGAGACGCTCGTCGATCAGCGTCCGTTTATCCCATCCGATGATCGCCTCGCGGTCGAAGCCGAAGTACGTCGCGATCGACTCATCGGCCCATCTGACGGTGAAGTCCTCGTCGAGGATTAACACGCCCACGTCGGCCTCATCGAGGACGTTCGCGATCGACTCGAACGACGTCGCTGCCGACTCGAGAGATCCCTGTCGGTCGCGAACGACACCGATCGTCCCGGTCCACTCGTCACCCTCCGTCACCGCATTGTGGCGCACCTCACAGGGCAGTCGCGTGCCCGCTGCCGTCTGGATCGTCACCTCGAGGGAGTCGGGTTCGGTGTCGACCTCGAGTTGGGAACGGATCGTGCGGTCGATCTGTTCGGCGTCGCGATCGTCGACGAGCCGTGAGACGTGCTCACCGACGAGTTTCTCGCGGTCATACCCCGTCGTCTCGACGATGGTTTCGTCGACTGCAACGATGCATCCCTCGGTGTCGAGTTGATAGACACCGTCGTCGATCGTTTCGACGAGCACCCGATATCGCTGGAGCGCCACGTCGTCGTCGACGTCTCCCCAGAACGTCCGTCCAGTGGCGTCCGCTCGATCGCTCATATGTTTCCTGCTCGCTCTTGAATCGGATAAACCCCGTGTCGAGACAGCCTGCGCCACGGATGACTGTCAGGTGGAACGGCATCGATCGGCCCCGTCGCGACACCCGTCAGATCGATCGGCGGAACCCACACGACGGACACTGCATCATCCCGTCAGCGATCAGGAGGCAACTCCGTTCACAGCGGTCACACGGCCCGCCGATCGACACGTTCGACTGTCGGGCGACAGCGTGGAGCGTCCGCTCGAGCAGCTGCAGTTTCGATTCCGTCCGTTCCAGCCGATCCGTCACGTCCCGCAGCTGGGACTCGGCCCGCTCGAGGCGCATCGTCGTCTCCTCGAGACGGGTTCGGACTGCGTCATGGCTCCGCTCGCGGTCGCCAGTCCGGGTGGGGATTCGGGGAGTCATCGAAACGGGTACGCGACCAGCGGCTATATAGATCACCCCTGATCAGTCACGGTTCTGTTATGATCGGCAGCGACAGGGCCTGCTGCGGCCCGTCAGACACCCGTCGTCGAGGACTGCGTGAGATGCCAACTTCCGTAGACGCTGCCCGCGGCTAACAACACGACTAGCACTCCCGAGATGACGTTGCTCCAAAGCACTCGGTCGATGGTCACCCCGAGGACGAACGGAGCGGCGACGGTCCACAGCCCGAAAACGACCACGAGCGCCGGCGCGACGATCGCCGGCAGTCGCCCTCCGTTGGGCCACCCTGCCGTGTACGCGGCAAAAAAGGCGATCAGTCCTCCCACAACGAAATTGTTCGCGATTATCAGCCCAGTCCCCGTCAGGATGACGCCCGACCAGAGGATCCAGGCCCCCAGCGCAGCGGCGAACGCGGCCGTCCGCACCGGCATCGGTGACTGCGAGTCAGCTGTCTGGCTCATATCGTGGGGACGACTGCCACGGGCCTAAAACGGCTGCCAGCATTGTGCTCGCTGGCCTACTCGAGTACGCCAGTTACCCCACATGCGGACCCACTCGATCACGTGACAGTCAATTCATCCAAATATTTTATTGCGGGTCAGAAGGTAGAAATTAATACCGCAAAGGATATTGTCTGGCTCTGCTGACAGGAGGGCATGGTTCAGTATTCGGACGATCGCTGTCCCGACTGCGGCGGCAGACAGAAGATCCGAGCGGACCGCTCCGTGTGGTGCCCGAACTGTGCGCTGTTCCGGTCCGAAGGAGCGAAATCGTAACCCGCAGCGTTCGAACGCGACACGTCCGCGGCTGTCACAGGTGTCGCTGCGAACGGCGACTCGAGGGAGACGTGCGAGTCGCTACTCACACCGCATCGTACAGCCGTCGTGCGATACGTGTGTCACTCGGTTCGGGATTACGATAGTCGATCCAGACTGACTCGAGCGACTCGCTGGGCGGTCTCGTCGTTCAGCGTCGAGTCAATCCACGTCTGTGCCCGTCTCGAAACCGTAACCGCCATGCGACTCCCCGTTGGCTCGAGACACAGGCTCGTCGATCACGAAGTTGATTTCAGTGAGGAAATGGGGTCGGAGGGATTTGAACCCCCGATCGACTGATATCTCCGGTGCGCCTCGGAACTCCAGAGGGTCATCACACGGACACTGATCAGGTGTCCGATCAGTATATCAGTCTGGAGTGTCGTCCCGGGCGCGTTGCCTCTGGAGTCAGTCGCCATCCCTGGCTTGGCCACGACCCCTCGTTCCTCTGTTGGGGGATGTTGCCTAAAGTGGTTTCGATTCGGAATCGCCTCACAGCCACGGGGCGCGCCCCTCGGTATCCGTCGAGTCGTCGCCCGGATACGTACTCGGTTCGGGCTCGTCGGCCACGTCTGCGTCCACCTCGAGTGCCGGCTCCTCGCCACCACCGTCGGCCACCGGTCCGATCTCAGCTGCGAGGTCGTCATCCGACTCGCTCGAGTCGCGCTCGAACGGGAGGTCGATCGCGAAGACGGCGGCGACGATCAGGGCGGCGAGGGGGGCCTGTCCGAAGGCCATGCCGAGCATCGACAGCGGCAGCAAACCGAGTGCGACAGCGCTGCCGAAGCGGAAACGGTCGATGTCCATGTACTGGCGCAGATACGGCCCGCCGAGGGCGATCGAGAGCGCGAAGCCGACGCCGACGCCCGCGGCGAGGACGGCGTTGGCGACGAGTGCGGGATCGTCCATCAGGACGATCGACGCGCCGTTGGGGTCGAAACTCGCGACGAGTCCCAGCCCGATGATGACGACGGGATTTGGCAGGTACTCGCCAATCGTCGCGCTCGCGGTTTTGGCCGCGATCGCGAGGATCACCAGCGCCGCAAAGCGCGTGATGATGACGTTGTCGAGGACACTCCCGATCGCCGGTGCGAGGGCGGCCTGAACGGCTGCGAGCAGTATCAGCGGGATACCGACGATCAGCACGATCGCTGTCTGCTCGCGCGGCGTGCCGGTCATCTCGGCAAGGATCACCGCAACGGTGGCGCTACCGCCGAAGATCAACAGGCCGACCTGAACGGCTCCAAGCGGGTCATCGAGCGCGCCCGCGAGGATCAACGCCGGGAAGACCCCGTCGATCAGGGGTAACATCATCACGAGCGCCAGCAGACGCGCGTCACCACCGACTAACCGCTCGAGGCGGAGTGCAACCGGATGTCGTGACGTACTCATCGGTCAGGGACGATGGCCGTGACCCGAGGCCGGTGGGTAATAGGGTGGACGATCCCGAAGGGTCTGGTGGGCGAGCCACCAGTTCGTCCGATTGCGACCTCGTGCTGTGAGTTTTGTATTCAGATTCCCGGATGTAAATTTGGAGGCGGAGTGTCGACTCATCCGACCACCGATCCGGGATTCACTGGAACTCACAGCGTACATACTCGGAGAATACACAGGAGTGTCAATAAACGTTGTGTGGGAACCCGTTGCACAACTCGATGCGTTTTCGACATTGTGGCACAGATCTGCAGACAAATGTACAAGACCGAGGTTGAAATTCAGAGTTGAAACCGTCTTCAAGTGGACAAACGTCTTTTTTAGAGAACAACCTCCAGCGTCTCACTCCACAGCGACACGTCGACGACACGCCTGTGCCCCGACACAGTGTAGAATCGTCGCGTATGACCGCCATAGCGGCGGCGCCTGCGACTCGAGACGTCGCTGACTGGCACGCCGATTCCAGCGAACGAACGACGGTTGAACCGTCCTCGAGTGGTGTCTGCTGTCGGTTTCGTGCCGACAAGGAACACACCGAATCGGCCGCCGACGGCCTCGACAACCGTTCACAGCCAAATATATCTCGCAACGCTTTTTGCCCACGGGTTCGGACGCTTTACATGGCGAACGACGTTCCCGAGCACGAGCCCTATTCTTCGAAACTGACCGTACCGGAAGCACTGACCTTTGATGACGTCCTTCTTCGGCCGAAGGAGAGTCGCGTCGAACCGGACGACGCTGATCTCACCTCGAACGTCTCCAAAAACGTCGAGGTTTCCGTCCCGATCCTCTCGGCGGCGATGGACACCGTTACCGAAAGCGGGATGGCGATCGCAATGGCCCGCCACGGCGGTCTCGGCGTCCTCCACCGCAACATGAACATCGACCAGATGGTCGAAGAGATCGAGCGCGTCAAAAGCGCAGACGAGCTCATCATCCCCCTCGAGTCGGTTGTCACCGTCGATCCCGAGATGAGCGTCCGGGAGGCCGACGAACGGATGGCCCGCAACGGCGTCGGCGGCGCACCCGTCGTCAACACCCAGGGTGAAGTGCTCGGGATCATCTCGAGTACCGACATCCGGCCTCACCTCGAGGTCAACGAGGACGACCCGGTCACCGCGGCGATGACTGACGAAGTCATCACGGCACCCGAGGAGATCGACCCCCGTGACGCGTTCGACCTGATGTACGATCACAAGATCGAGCGTGTGCCGGTCGTCGACGACGAGAACCTGCTCGTCGGTCTCGTGACAATGCAGGGTATCCTCCAGCGCCGAGAGTACAAGGAAGCCGTCCGCGACGAGGACGGCCGGCTGCGCTGTGGCGTCGCCGTCAGCCCGTTCGAGCAAGACCGTGCCGAAGCCGCCGACGAAGCCGGCGCGGACGTGCTCTTTATTGACACCGCCCACGCGCACAACTTGAATGTCATCGATGGCGCTCGAGAGATCAAAGAGGCCGTCGACGCCGACGTCGTGGTCGGCAACGTTGGGACCCGCGAGGCGGCCGCGGATCTCGTCGACTTCGCGGACGGCATCAAAGTCGGGATCGGTCCCGGCTCGATCTGTACGACCCGAATCGTTTCGGGTGCCGGCATGCCCCAGATCACCGCTGTCGCGCAGGTCGCAGACGTCGCGAACGAACACGACGTGCCCGTGATCGCCGACGGCGGCATCCGCTACTCGGGCGACGCGATCAAGGCGATCGCCGCCGGCGCGGACGCGGTCATGCTCGGCTCGTACTTCGCCGGCACCGAGGAGGCCCCCGGACGCGTCGTGACGATGAACGGCAAGAAGTACAAGCAGTACCGCGGCATGGGGTCGGTCGGCGCGATGAAATCCGGCGACAGCGACCGATACCTCAAGGACGAGCCCGACGAGGACGACGAGTACGTTCCGGAGGGTGTCGAAGCCGCAACGCCGTACAAAGGGACGCTCAAATCCGAACTCCACCAGCTCGCCGGCGGAATGCAGTCGGGGATGGGCTACGTCGGTGCCGAGACGATCCCAGCGTTCAAGGAACGGGCTGAATTCGTCCGCGTCTCCGCAGCCGGTCAGGCAGAGAGCCACGCCCACGACGTCGTCATCACCGACGAAGCACCGAACTACTCGCCTGACAGCAACTAAGACGACTCACTCCGCCGTGAGTTCCGTCCGCCGAATCTTCCCGGTGGTCGTCGTCGGTAACTCGTCACGAAACTCGATTTCGCGCGGGTACTCGTAGGCCGCCAACCGCTCGCGGACGAGGTCGCGAAGGTCGGCCCGTAACTCGTCGGTCGCCGCTGCCTCGGACGTGGGCTGGACGACCGCCCTGATAATCTCGCCGCGCGTCTCGTCCGGCACGCCCACGACCCCGATCTGCGAGACGGCCTCGTGTGTGAGTAGCGTTTCTTCGACCTCCCGTGGCGCGACGCGATAGCCGCTCGTGATGATGAGATCGTCGTCTCGAGCGGCAAACCAGAGGTAGCCGTCGTCGTCTCGCTCGGCGAGGTCGCCGGTACGGTGCCAACGGTCTCCGTCCGGGCCGTCCACGAGCGTCACCGCGTCCGTCTTCGCCGGTTCGTTCCAGTACTCCTCGAAGATCACGGGATCGTCATCGCGACGTACCGCGATTTCACCGACCGATCCCGGGTCGACTCGTTCGCCCGTTTCGGGGTCGAGTACCGCGACCTCGTGGCCCGGCACCGGCTTGCCCATACTCCCCGGCTTCGCCGGGAACCACTCCCGGCAGTTCGTGACGAGCAGGTTCGCCTCCGTCTGGCCGTAGAGTTCGTTGACGACCACTCCCGCGAGTTCCTCGTCGGCCCACTCGAGGATTTCGTTCGTCAGGGGTTCGCCGCCGGAACAGATCGCCTCGAGCGAGAGGTCGTAGCGCTCGGTCGGTTCGTCGACGTCTATCAGCATGCGGATCGCGGTCGGCGGGAGGAAGGCGTTCGTCACGGCTTCCGCGGCCATGAGTTCGAACGCGCGCTCGGCGTCGAACGACCCCATCGGGTAGCCGACAACCGGCTGTCCGTAGTGCCAGGCGGGGAAGACGAGATCGCCGAGCGCGCCGATCCAGGCCCAGTCGGCGGGCGTCCAGTAAACGCCGTCGCGGACGTCGCGCTCGAAGTACAGCTGAAACGCCGGGCAGTGGCCGAGCCAGACGCCGTGCGTGTGGAGGACGCCTTTGGGATCGCCAGTGCTGCCGCTCGTATACATGATGATCGCAGGCGTGTCGACGTCGGTATCGGCGCGCTCGAACGTCGTCCGCTCCCAGTGGATCGCGTCGTCGAACTGCTCCATCGAAACTCCGTCATCAGTAGCGCGTTCGTCGTCGGAACCACCGCCGTCGCCGTCGACCACGAGGACGGACTCGAGTGCCGAGCAGTCGGGGGCGACCTCGTGGATCGTCTCGCGCTGGCTGGCGTCGACGACGGCCACGCGGGCGTCGCTGTCAGTCAACCGATAGCGGAGCGCGTCGTCGCCGAACAACACTGACAGGGGAAGCGAGATCGCACCCAGCTTCCAGCAGGCGAGATGGGTGAGGACGTTCGCTGGCTTCTGTGGCACGACGACGGCGACGCGGTCGCCGCGTTCGACGCCGCGAGCCTCGAGGGCGTTTGCAACGGCGTTCGATCGAGCATCGAGGTCGCCGAACGTGTACGTCGTCCGCGAACCGTCGTCGGCCACCTGCACCAGCGCGGGTTGATCACCGTCGTGTTTGCCGACCAGATCTGCGGCTGCGTTGAAATCGTCGGGGACGTCCCACGAAAACGACTCGCGTGCGTCCGCATCCGTCTCACCCTCGGCTGTGACGTGATATACCATACCTCGAGAAGTGTCGACACCGAACAAGAAAAAACCGACGCAGAGAGCAAAGGCGAGGATCGCCAATCATCGACCAGGATCCTCGAGTCGACGACACCTGCGGCCCAGCGGACAGAACGCGGGCCCGAGATGACCTGTGAGTTACAGCTCTACAGGCGGCGTCGAGAACGCTCCCTCGTCGACTTCGGGATCGTACTCCTCGAGTGCGGCACGAACGAGTTCGAACACGCTGCGTTTGCTCCAGCGGGCGGTGTTGATGCTGAGATCGTAGAACTCGCGCTCGTCGATGTCGATCTCGTAGTAGGACTTGTAGCGCCCGGCTTCGCTGACCTCCCGAACGCGCATCTCGGCTTCGGTCTCGACGCGGTCTTCGATACGATCGAGCCGGACGTGCTCGGGAGCATCCAGCCAGATCCGAAGGTCGGCGCGTTCGCCGGCGAGCCAGCCGGCTAAGCGCGACTCGAGGATGAACGGTTTGTTCGCCGTCCCCCACTCCTCGGCGATCGCCTGCAGCCGCTGATCGAGCGCCCGGTCGATCTCGTCGGACTCCTCTGCCTTCGCCGTCAATTGATTGAGACTCAGCTCTCGTTCGTCCGCGATTTCGCGGAAGATGTCCCCGCCCGAGACGTACGGACAGCCCATCGCCTCGGCGAGCTGTTCACACAGCGTCGTCGCCCCACAGCCCGGTGGGCCGGAGACCGTAATGAAGAGTGTCGTATCGATCTCGACCGTCGACGGATCATCCGTGGACATACACGGACACTCACTGTTCTGCCTAAAAAGGTATCCGGCCGACGACGTCCTCGAGACATCGTGACAGCCGAACGCGGAGGGTTGTCCGCGTCGTCAGAAAAACGGCACGCGTCGCGTCTCGATCGCGACGTCGACGTGGTCGAAGCGTGGATCATCCGCGAGGGACGCGACGACGTCTCGCTGGGAGGCGGCGTCGCTGGTGCTGACCAGCGTCATCTGCCCTCCGTATCGAGTGTCGACGTCGTCACGCCACTCGAGTTCGAGTTTGGCGCGGCGAAAGCGGGTCCCCTCGAGGAGCCGAATTGACTCGAGGGCCTCGAGCGGAACGGCGAAGTTCTCCTCGGCGAGATCCTCGAGTTCCTCGGGTCGACTGTCGTCGACGACGGCCCGGTCGCGCTCGCCCATATCGGCTCGCAACAGCATCGACCGGTACGATTCGCCGACGAAACACCAGACGACGCGATCGTCGGTCACGACCAGCTCCCAGAACTCGATCGAGTTCGGCCGCTGACGGAGCCAGTGCGTGAGTCGGGCGATCGGGGTATCGGTCTCTGTCATAGTCTCGAGGGACGGTGTCATCGTTCGAGCAGCGCGTGTAAGTCAGTGGGCACGCTTCGGTCCGCTGCGACCGTCTGGACGTACACCGAGACGCCGACGAACAGAGCGGTGGCGACCAACAGTGCGACCGTGCCGACCGGGAAGACGTCCGGGTATGGGTACCACCACATGATCGATGCCGCCAGCCCGTCGAAGCCGGCGACCTCGAGCGCCATCGGCACGGCGCTAAAGACGATGTTGATGCCGAGTCCGGCGACCAGTGCGACGATCGCTCCTTCTTTCGTCGCGCCCTTCCAGTTTAGCCCGAAGACGACGACGGGGACGAACGCGGCGGCAAAAAAGCCCCAGCCGATCGTGCCGAGAATGCCGACCAGCGCGTCGGAGTAGTAGACGACGCCGGTCGAGAGGATCGTCAGCCCGGCCAGCGCACCCTGTGTCACGCGGAGTTCGGTCTGGTCGTCTTTGATCGGGTGGCCGAGCGCTCGCGGGATGTCCCGCGAGGCGGCTGCCGCGCCGATGTTGAGGAACGAATCGCTCGTGGACATGATCGCCGCGAGCAGTGCCGCGAGGATGAGCCCGGCGACGACACTCGGCGTGTACTCGAGGACGAAGACGGGGCCGACCTCCGAGGCGGCGAACGTCTCGCCGATCTCGCCGGCTTCGACCATTGACCGCATCGAGAGTCCCGCCGAGAACGCGATCAGACTCGAGATGGCATAGGAGATCGCCGCGATGGGGGCACCCCATTTCAGGATCGTCATGTTCCGACTCATGTAGAACTTGGTGATCAGGTGGGGTTGGCCGGCCGCACCGACGGAGAACAGGATCCACCACGCGATCGCCACGAGGACGGCGGCACTCGCAGAGCCCATCGCGCCGAACGGAGAGACGAGGTTCGGATCCGCACTCGCCAGATTTCGCGAGATGGTGCCCATGCCGCCACCGAATGAGATGGCGTAGGCGAAGACGAAGCCGGCTCCGACGATCATCGTGATCGCTTGCAGGAAGTCAGTCCAGACGCCGGCGATCATGCCGCCGAGCATACTGTACAACAGCAAGATCAACGCACCGCCGAGCAGGCCCCAGATGACGGGGATGCCGAAGATCGCCCGCATGACGAACTGGAGGGCAGCGAGGTTCGTCGCGAGGTAGGCGACCACGCCGATGATGACCGCGAGTCCGGTCAGGCCGCGGACGGTGTCGCTTTCGTAGCGGGCGTACATCGCGTCCGCGAGGGTCAACACGTTCCGGACGTCCGCCATCAGCCGCATCCGCTTTGCGAGGACGACCCACGTAAGCAGGAAACCAAGCGGCGCGGTGAAGAAGATCCACAGCGCGGTCGTCCCGAACGAGTAGACGAGTTCGGGGCCGCCCACGAACCCGAAGCCCGACTGGATCACCGAGAACGCGGTCAGCGCGAGCACCCACGTCCCGACGTTTTTCCCGGTGATCAGAAAGTCGCTCGTCGAGTTCGTTCGCATCCAGCCCCAGACGCCGATCAGCATCACGACGAACAGATACACGATCCCAAACCCGAGAATAACGGGATCGTCGGCGACGGGAATGCCGCCCTCCTGCAGCGGGATCGGCTGCACGGCGGGTGCGTTACTCATCGTTCACCTCACCTCCGTCCGCCACTTCGGTCGGCCGTGACGGCTGCTCCGGTGCCAGCGGAAACGACGTCTGGCGCTGGTGTTTGCGAGCCGAGTCGATGATGTCGTCGAC
This sequence comes from Natronorubrum aibiense, assembly GCF_009392895.1. Lineage (GTDB taxonomy): Archaea > Halobacteriota > Halobacteria > Halobacteriales > Natrialbaceae > Natronorubrum > Natronorubrum aibiense. Next base: position 2,947,264 of record NZ_CP045488.1, read on the forward strand.
GATCTCCTCGCCTGCGATTCGGTCGAAAATCAACGAGTAGTAGACTGCGGCAGTGAGTGGCAACAGCCAGATAAACCCGAAGTAAATGAGCGTCGGAATCGGGATCCCGAGGACGTAGGTGTATTCGGTCACGCCCGGCTCCCACGTCAGCCAGATCCCACCCAATCCGAGCAGGAAGAACACAGTCAGCCCACCGATCAGCCCAGTGTACGGGTCGAGATCGAAGTCACGATCTCCTCGTTCGATCGTAGCCGAGGCGATCACCGCGAGGATGAACGCAGCGCCGATGAACGAAAACACCCGATACAACCCGAGATTTGCCGTTACCAGTGCGCCAAGCGAGAGCACACCGATAACACCCATGATTCCATTTCGTGTCATTATTATCACTCATGTCGTGCGGCCAGTTCCGTCCACGAAGCGGTTACGACAGTGATTCGAGCCCGAACCATCTCGAGTTCGGGGCGACCACTCTCCGTCGTGAGACCGCTCTCGACCGCCGCGATACTAATAAACATGTACGGACGTCCCGAGAAAATGTCTGTTAACATGTCAACAACCACCGTGGCTGTCGGCGCTCGAAGAAGATCTACTGACAACGCTGTGGAAGGAATTGAAGCGGGCGCGCAGCCGGAGCGGCGACCGGCCATCGAACGCGTCGGCGGTCAGTCCAGAACGAACGAGTTGTCGCAGTCGCCACAGGTGAGTCGGAACGTGCCTTCGTCGGTGAGCGAGAGCCCGTGACCGACCTCCGCCTCACAGTGTCGACAGTAGACCATCGACTCGATTTCCTCCCAGTCGTGTTTCGCACCGGGGGCGCCGAACGCGAACCCGACGACCCGGTCGTCGGAGTCGTTGTAGCCCTGCTGGAACTCGCCCGGGGCAAACCGAATCACGTCGCCCGCTTTGACGGTGACCTCGCCGTCTTCGGTGTCGAACGTCGCAACCCCCTCCTGAACGTAGAACACTTCCTCCTGATCGTGATGGGTATGAAAGCCGCCCGAGAACGACTCGCTGGGCTCGAGTTCGAAGTAGTTCATCGCGAAGTCCGTCATGCCGAGCGCCTGTGAAATCGGCCGGCGAACCGAGTGGATCCCCATCGGATTGGGTTCGACGTCGACGTCGTCGATCGTGACTTTCTTCATATCCGTGTGTTTTCCTACCACGAGATAAAACCACACGATTTCACAGGCCGCTCGGACAACCGAGCGCCGAGGACGGGAGAGCCCGCGAAGGGTAACGCCTACGTTCGTCCACCCCCGAGAAGCGACCGTGAACCGCCGTAGGGTACTTCAGGTCGTCGGGGTGTCTGCGACCGCTGGGCTTGCAGGCTGTGTCGACGGCGTCAAAGAGCACTTCGGGCTACAGGGGATTATCCCCCTCGAGATCCACAGCGAAGCTGATCGGACGTACAACCTCCACATCGAGGCCTACGAGCGCGACGTAGACCGAAAAAGCTACCAGCAAAGCATCTCCGTTTCGCCCGGTGAGACGGTTGGCGCACCGAACCTCGACAAAGCCGCCCAGAGCCTTCGCGTCGCCCGAATCGTCGACGACGAACAGTCGGACGTCGAAGCGGTCTCGCTGACGGAGAACACCGAACTCGTGGTGATTACGCTCTACGACGAGGAATTCGAAGTCGACGTCAGAGAGAACGAATCGGCCGCTGGCAGCGGAAACGAGACGGCTGCGAACGAAACCGAGACCGACGCGAACGAAACGACGAACGAGACCGACACGAACGAAACGACGAACGAGACCGACACGAACGAAACGACGAACGAGACCGACACGAACGAAACGACGAACGAGACCGACACGGCCGACGAATAGCTCCGCGCCGACCCGTTTTCCGAGCCGACGCGACCGACCACAGCGACGGCACTCCGCTGTCCGTCTCTACGGATACGGGTGAAACGCCCGCTCGAGGCGCGGCTCGAAGCCGAGATCCTCGGGCACCGTTCGCGCTCGGTCGCCGAAGTACGGCTCGCCCGTAAACAGCGGTTGCGCGCCGGGAACGACGACTCTCACTGCCTCGAAACCGATCGAGTCGACGTCACGCGTCGTCAGTCGGGCCGCAGCAGGCAGCAGGCCGGCGTCGGTCACTCGCGAGACGAGCGCCTCGAGTGCGTCCTCGCCGGTCGGGATCGGGTCCGGACCGACGCTCGCGGCGGGAATCGACTGGTCGACGTCGATAAACGTGCGTGCAGCGTCGGAGAAGGCTGCGTACTCGCCGATCGCACCCGACGCGTCGGCGGCCTCCTCGGGTCCGATGTTCCGTAGTTCCATCCAGTTTTGCAGGGCTTCCTCGAGTGCCGACCGCGCGGCGGCCGTGGCGTCGAGTCCGGCCGCGGAGCCGACGGCGAACGCCGGCCACTCGTCGTCGTCGGGGTCGACGGAGCCGTCCAGTGCGCTCGGTTCACGGTGGACGGCGACGGCGACCACGGGGACGTCGATATCCTGCGTGACGAGCAGCGGTGTCACCGATAGCCCTTCACTCCGTGCACGGCGCTCGAGCGTCGCGAACGCGTCGTCGTCGACGGCGAGTCCGAGCGGTTCGAACGTCGAGTACCACGCAAGCATCGTCGCGTCGCGCTCTACGACCTCCGTCAGTCCCGAACGCAGCGCATCGACGGTCGAAGAGCCAAGTCCGAGTCCGGTCGTGATCGACGGCACGAGCGACGCGCCGGGCTGGGGGAACTGAATCGCCGCGGCGGGCAGGTGGACGGCCTCGCCGGTCGCGAGGGTTTCGCCGGGTACCCAGCGGTGTGTTTCGCTCGAGTCGTAAGCGGGCGCATCGTCGGGTCGGACGAGGTCGGTGGGGGAAACGGCCCGTTCGAGGTCGTCTTCGCTGGCGTGGACGAAGTCGTCGTCCCGATAGACGCCGGCGCAGTAGCGCTCGAGGCCCTCGCCGACGGCTTTCATCAGCGCCGCGTTCCAGTCGTCGGCGACGCCGGCGGCCTGTGTGGGCGCGCTGGCGTCGCTAAAGCCAGACGTGTCCGCCGTCGTCGCCAGATAGTACGGCGCGGGGAACGACTCGACCTCGCCGATCGTTTTGACGATGCCGATGCGGTCGTCGATCGCCGCCTCGGCGTGTTCGACGGCCGCATCGAGGGGAAGCGAGTCGTCGTCGCGCTCGAGCGTTCGTGTTCGGGGCGTAGATTGGCAGTCACAGCCCGGCACCGGAAGGAATCGCCGTCTGACGTGGGGCAGTTCGACCGTCTGGCCGATCACCGACCGCTCCTCGCCCGAGAGCACCCGGACACACTCCCGGCCGGCGACCGCGCCCGCGAGCCGGACGGCGCTGCGATCGGCCTGTGGGCGGTCGCTCGTCGCTCCTTCCTCGAGATTCGACGCGACGCGATGGCGAAGACAGTCGAAACAACCCGTCTTCGGTGCGAACCCCGAAATCGCCGCGTCGACATCGGCGAGCGGATAGCCACCGACGCCGCCGATCTCGACGGCGATCCACGGGGTGTTTCCCGCTCGCGCGGCCTCGCTCGCTCGAGCGAACGTCTCCGAGCCGGCGACGTCGCTGACGATGGCGAATCTGGCGTCCGCAAGGTCGGCCGGACTGGCGTCTTCGACGGCGATGTCGACGTCTCCGAGCGCGGCGACGACGGCCGCACGCACTGGGTCGTCACCGACGACGTGGATGTTCATACGAACACGGTCACAGGCCGGCGTCAAAAGCGCCGCGCTCACGGATCGGCCCGGCTCGGTCGGTCGCAGCCTCGAGCGGGCCGACGCCTGCAAGCACCCACCGTTTGCCGACGGGCGCCGTCGGATCGTCTACGATGACTACGACTCGAGATCGAACTGATCTGTTGAAAAACGCGAGCGTCGTCTCGACGCTCGTCGACGCCGCCGTAGCGTTTGCAAACGGCCGCAAGCGCAGCGGCCTCCTGTTGCTCGGTGCAGCAGCTGCCTCCACTCGCGTCCCGGGGCTCGGAACGGCGGTGTCGGTGGTGCTCCGAGTGGTTCGTCGGCTCCGCTAGGCGAGTTCCACGAACAGCCACCTCGAGCGGCACCGATCCCGACCGATTATTTTTCGTCGCGCAGTCGCTCGAGGACCTCCCGTGCGTTCTCGACGGCCTGGTCCTTCTTGGCCGGGTAGGCTTCGACCTTCGCACGGAACGTGATCCCACCACCCAGTCGGACGTCACCGCCGAAGGCGGCCTGCTTGTCCAGTCGTAAGAAGAGTTCGGTGTTCTCGGTGACCCGCTCGTCGAGTTCGTCGATCAACTGATCGAACGACTCGAGGTCGGCGAGTCGGGCGAGGACGTGGCGGACGTCGTCGGCGTTCTCGACGCGGGCCGAGAGGACGAGAATGCGGTCGCCGTAGTGGCCTTCGCTCTCGACGCGCTCGATGTCGAACTCCTCGGGGAGGAAGGTTCGCAGCGCCTCCTCGACGCGTTTCTCGTCCTCGGTGGCGTAACAGAACGTGCGTAAATCGACGTAGTGAAGCGGGATCTGTGGCATCTGTGTGAGACGGTCGCGGTTCGAGTCGCCGGGAACTGGCGCTCCCTGCGGACTCGCTTATTCTTCGTCTTCGTCGTCGGCGTCCTCGTCGGCTGCCTCGAGGGCATCCTCGGGAACGCCGGCTTCCTGTCCGTCCTCGAAGCTGATAGTGTATGTGACGTCACCGAACATCGACTCCATCGTCTGCGTGACGGTTCCGGTCTCTCCATCGAACTCGCTGTGCTCGTCGTGTAAGACGACCTGGTCGTCTTCCTCGAAGCTCATAGCCGATGATTCCCCACCGCGGCGTAAAAAGGGACTGATTCGCGGCAAGGCCGTCCCGAGCGGACCGATCGCCCGTCGTCACAGACCGCCACTCGAGGCTGCGCGCTGCTCGCGCCACCACTCGTAGCCGGCGCCGACGGCGACGGCAATCGCGTAACAGCCGCCGAGAAACGGCACCCAGTAGACCCAGAACTCGAAGCGCGGCGCGATGGCGTTGCCGATCGCCGTACCGACGCTGTAAATCAGATACCCCGGCAGCGCGAGCGGCGAGTACAGCGCCGTCGAGAGCCAGCCCAGTGCGAACGGGACGACGAGGGCCAGATAGGTCGCGATCGTCGCCGGACTCGAGACGGCCCGCCGAAGGAAGCCGGTCATCGTTCCACCTCAGGCTCGAGCACGTCGTGCAATGAGAGCACGTGTGCGGTCGCCAGTCGCGTCAGATCGACTCGCGTCTCGCGGTCGAGCAGGAACTCGGTCGTCTCGAAAAGATACGTCGGTATCTCGAGGTCGCGGGCGGCTTTTTGAAAGAGCAACGATCCGGAGCGGTTCGTCTCGCGGGCGGTGAATCGGTGGAACGGGAGATACCACGGCACACCGTCGTTGGTGAGCGCCTCGGCGAGCGTCTCGCCGTGGGCGTCCGGCGAGTGGAGGACCAGCTGTCCGACGTACTCTCGGTGGAGCCCGTAGATTCCGAGCGAGCGGTGAAGGTCGAGGACGACGTCGGGATCATGGGCAACGACGGCATCCCAGATGCCGCGGGCGAGGTCGGTTTCCGGCTCTCGATCGGCCGGAAAGTGGCGGTTCAGGTCGCCGAATTCGCCCTCACGTTCGTCGTTGTCGACGGCGACGCGGTTGGTCTCGGGGACGACGACGAGGGTGCCCGCGTCGGGGTACCAGTCGGTGACCTCGCGGGCGACCGCGATGCCGCTTCGCTCATCGCCGTGGACACCGCCGAAAACCATCACCGTGGGCCCATCGCGTGGCGCGTCGATCTCGTACAGCGGCGTTTCGTGGACGGTTCCCGGCAGAAGTCGTTCCGTTCGCCGCTGGGGTTCGCCATCATCGCCGGGTTCGCGAGCCGCTGCGAACAGTCCGTCGTCAGCCGCCGACCGGCTCACGATGCCAGCCGTCACCGTTCCCGCAAGTGCGCCGCCGGCAGCCAACAGTCTCCGTCGCCTCATCGGTTAGGGCAACGTCCGGCCCCCTAAAGCGAGTTGCTATCGGCGAACCGCGTGTCTCCAGATTGACGGGACGTGAGAGAAACGCAGACCGACGTCTGTTCGGGGCTCGAGACGGACTGCCGACGCACGCGCTCAGCGCATGTTGTCGAGTGCAACGACGGTATCGGACATGAGCCACGCCTCTTCACTCGAGGCGTCTTCGAGGCTGAGGGCGTAAAACGACTCGCGGCCGTCGTCGACGGTGATACGGTAGCTGTGACTCTCCAACGGGTCGGGTTGTGCGGGCGTGTTCGGTTCGGCGGAGACCACAGCAGAACTCGGCAATGGCCGTGTATAACTGGCTCGGTCCCGAGTCCGCGCGAGTCGCGTGCACACGGGTCGTCGAAGGAGATTGCCCGCGTCTAGCGATTCAGTGTCTCGGGACGTGTCGCGTCGAGTGCCGGTTAGACGCCCAGCTCCTCAAGCAGCGTCTCGGCGGCCACAGTCGAAGAGGCGGGACCGCGACCGGTAATGAGGTCGCCGTCGACGGTGACGCTCGTCTCCGCGTCGAGGTCAGCATCCCAGTTCCCGCCAGCGGCTGTGACCTCGTCTTCGACCCAGTAGGGCAGTTTCCGACCGCTCGGCATGCAGTCGTTCTCGTCGACGATCTCGGCCTCCCACTCGTTGGGGAAGCCGGTCACGTCGCGGCCGGTGACGATGAACGCGCCCTGCCTGTCGCGGGCGAACGCGAGAATGCCGACGGCGTGACAGACGACGAGCGCTTTGCCGTCGTCGCCGGCGACGATATCGCGGAGCAGTCGACGGGCGTCGCTGTCCTGATTGACGTCCCACTCGGTGCCGTGGCCGCCAGGGAAGACGACGGCGTCGTACGCCGCAGCGTCGGCCTGGGCGGTCGGAATCGGGTCGTTCAGCCGCTCGTCGGTTTCGTGTACCTCCCGGACGTGTTCGGCGGTCTCCTCGCCGACCTGCTCGGGATCGATCGACCGGTCGTCGATCTGCGGTGGGCTGCCCGACGGCGTGGCGACCGTGATCTCGACGCCCGCAGCGGACAGCGTCTCGAGCGGTTCGACACACTCTTCTCCCCAATATCCTTCCTCGCTGACGACAAATAGTGCGGTTGTCACAGACAGGTTAGGGACACGAACCACAAAACGGGCAGCCAACCCCTCGATTCTGCCGCAATCGGTTCAAGTGATAGTTTCGACCCAGTAACAGGTTATCGATCCGAGAGTGGGCTTTTTCGCCCTCGAGCGCGAACGAGACGAACGATCATGGCAGCGAACGCCGGTCCACTCGACGGACTCGAGAACGGCCTCAAGTGGCTGACCCGCCACGCCGAGACGGCCGCTCGGTCGTGGGAGTCGGACCTCGAACTGCGAAGCCACCTCGACCTCTCGATGGAACGACCAGGGGTACGGCTGGATCTCATCGACCGCGGCGACACGTACGTCGTTCTCGTCGACGTCCCCGGCTACGACCGCGACGACTTGGAGGTCGAACTCCACGGTCGGCGACTCACGATCAGCGGGGACCGGGACGGAGAGCCACGGGCATCTGCAGCCGACGAACGCGGCGAGTTCGACGGAACGGCGCTTCGCCGCGAGCGCCGGCTCCAGTCGTTCAGCCGGCAGCTTCAGGTGCCCGCTCCCGTCGACACCGACGCAGCCGAGGCGGCGGTCGCCACCGGTGTGCTCATGGTTCGGCTGCCAAAACTCGACTCGAGCGAGCCCACGCGACCGATCGACATCGAGTGAGCGCCGACTCCACCGAACTGTCGAAACTCATTCGCCGTTTTCGAGGTTCAGCGCATCGAAGAACCGACGGGTGAGTCGATTGCCGGCGAACGTGAGCAGCACGTCAGCGTCGTCGGCGTCGTCGGCGAACAGTCCGAGTTCGATCCGGCCACCGGCCATATCGTGATGGCCACCGACCTGCCCGAGTTCGTCGAAGCCGTTTTGCAGCGTTTCACCGATGTGAACCCGCGGATCGATCGACCGCGCGCTCAGTCGGATCGCGTCGTCGACGATGCCGTAGACGAGGACCGTATCTACTCCCTCGAGGTTCAACAGGTAATCCGCCGCCTGCGGGAGTGCGTCGGTCTCGGTCGTCGTGCCGACGTTCGACACTAGCGACGACCCACGGCGTTCGCGAGCGGCGATGGCCTGCCCGATCGCGTCAAGCGTGCCCGGAGAGAACGCGCTGCCGTACAGTTGCTCGAGCGTCTCCAAATCCGCGTCGGGGTAAACGGCGAGGGCGGCCTCGTACTCCCGTCTGGTTGGTTCACGGACGAAATCGAGCCGTTCGCGATGCAGCGCAAAGAGCAGCGCTGAGGCGAGGCGCGTCGTCAGCTCGACCTCGAGTTCGTCGAGATACTCGACGAAAATCGTCGCCGTCGCGCCGATATGAGGGCGGACGTCTTCGAACGTGGCACCGATCCGTTCGCCAAGATGGTGGTCGACGACGAGGTCGGGCGTAACCCGAGCCGGCAGTTCGGTGTTCCCACCCGGCTGTGAGTGGTCGACGAATCCGACCCGCTCGTAGGAATCGACGTCCGTGCGCCCGAGCGGCTCGAGCGAAATCTCGAGCATGTTGATGAACGCCCGGTTCTGTTGGTGAGAGATCTCCCCGCCGTAGGTGATCGTCACCTCGTCGACATCGCGATCGTTCGCGATGGCTTCGAGAGCCAGTGCGCTGGCGAGACAGTCCGGATCCGGACTGTCGTGACAGACGATCACCAGCGACTCCGTCGTCTCGAGGACGGACGCGAGGTCGGCCGCACGGGACATGAACCGCAGTACGGGAGCGAGATGCTTGAATGCCGTGTCGGAAATCACCACGGGCGGACGAGTAACAGCGTATTGACCGCCAGTAGCGCCGTGATACTGTGTTGACGCGACGGACGGTCACGGCACGGCGAGTGTGGGTGGACGGACACGGAGAACGGTGGCATCGACGAGAAACCGTGGAAAACGGAAGACCGGAAAGCAGAAACGAGAGAGAAAGCTGCTCAGTCCGCGTTGATCGGCGGTCGTGCGGAGCGCGCTTCGTCGGAGCCATCGCCGGGCGAATTAACGAACATCGCGTGGCCCATGATCGTAATCGCGACGACCGAGCCGATCGGAACCGCTGCGGTCAACGACACGCCCACGACGGTGAGTGCTGCGGTAATGCCGAGCAGTGCGACTGGGATGAGGCCAAGAACAATGTCGTAATATCCAGTCATAATCTATTCTATAGTATGGGAAATAGGCATATAAGTGTTTCCCATAATCGCTCTATAGTGGATCGGTTTCTAATCCGTATTTGAAGCAGTGGATTGCTATAACTTATGAGTAGGATAGTTCCCGAGAATCGGGCAGAATAATTACCCAAACCACGGCCGTATCTTCATCAGCTATGATATACTATTTCGGAAGATCGTCTTAGTAATCACGGGACAGTGTCGAGGTCGCCTGCCGAGTAACGCCGAATATATAAAAGAGATACGATAACTATCGTTCAAACAATAGTGGGATTCTCGAACAAAGAGCATACGATCGGTGATACGTTCCGAAACGGACCATCAGACGGACCGATCGGCGACGGCGTCACACCACGACGAACCGTACCCGATCGGCGGCAGTCGATGATTTACGACGTGCGACGGAGCACTGCCGTGTAGCCGACACGCCACCCGACCAGCAGCAAGAGGCCGAATCCCGTGATGACGAGTGGAAACGGCCACGCTGCCGTATCCCCGAACACCCCTTGGCGAAGCAGCAAGCCGATGTTCGCCGCGCCGAGCCACGTTGCCGTCGTCAACCGCGCCGCCTGTGCCACCGAGGACGCAGCCGACTGCGTATAGAGGCCGATGACGGCCGCCACGACGAGCCAGCCGATGATAAAGGGCGCAATCGCCTCGAGCGAGGCGACCGGCTGCGTGATCGGGTTCACGTCGTGGCTGAGCTGGCCGACGATCACGAGGCCCGCGAGGAGTCCGACGTCACAGACGCCGAGCAGGAGCGTCTCTCGGTCGATCCCGCGTGAGCGATCGGTCGTTTGCACTGCTGAGTCCATAGCTAGATGTCACAACTGAATCCCTATTGCTCTCCCGATTCGGTCAGCGCGACGGCTCGAGGACGAACACGAACCGGACAGGAGAGGAGGAGCCCGACGACGGAGTCGCCGAGCGCCGTCCAACGGACAGTGCGAGGGGACCCCCGCACATCAGTGTCCTCGAGTCGCACGCCCTTCGTTAGTGACTCCGTTCAGATCTTCGCTGACAGTGATCGACGACCGACACAACAGAAAGCACCCCCTATCCTGTCGGCCGGCCGTGAGTGTCGATGCGCCGACGATCACACCCGAAACACCACGAATACGGCTTCTCACGTCAGTATCGACACCTCTCGCAGGGGCTGTCGTAGACACCCTGTCAGAAGAAGAACTAATAAAGGACGAATACAAAGGGGCGAACGATGGCTGTGGCCGATGATCGTCACCCGGGCTGTGATGGATGTGGCCGATCAGTGCCGCTCGAGGACCTCACCGCAGTGACGATGCCGGACGGCGAGCGCGTCGCCTGCTGTCCTCGCTGCGAGCCACACGCCCGCGAGGCTGCCCGGAAGTGTGCCTCGCTCGACCAGCGCCGCGGCACCTGCGACGGCTGTACGGGCACCTATCTCGAGGCCGAACTTGAGGACATCGTCTTGGACGATGGCACCGTCGTCACGTGTTGTCCCACCTGCGCGGCAAAAGCGCCCGACGCCGAGTCGAACACGACGGACACACAGCGCGAGACGAGCGACTCGACGGCGGCCGACGAGACGCGGTCCGAGTCGACGAGCGACGACCAACAGCTCTGTACGCAGTGTACCGAGTGGACCAGCGCCGAACCGTTTCGTGTGACGACCGTCGACGATCGAACCGAACGGCTCTGTCCGTCCTGCAAAGAACGCGCCGAACGCGACGGAATTATCAAAGACGTCGAGATCAGGAAAACGAAAGCCCGTGAGGTGCTTGGCGTCGAGGCAGACGCAACCGACGAGGAACTTCGAACGGCGTTCCACGAGCAAGTGAAACGCGCTCACCCCGACCAGCAAAGCGGGAGCAAGTCGGCGTTTCAGCTCGTCAGAGACGCTTACGAACGACTCCAAGAGGAGTCGTAACGACCGGCTCGCCGCTGTCGAGTCCCCTCGTCATCTCGACGGACGTATCCGATCGTGGCCGGCTCGAAGGCGTACGTCGATCCACAGCGCGCACACGACGTCGTCAGCAACTTACCGTGTTTCGAACGCATCCAGAGTTTCGTCTGGTCCTGCTCGATCTCGAGTGTGACCGGATGTCCACAGTCGGGGATCGTACACGGAAAGCGGATGTACCAGTTCGGAACCGAAAGCGCACCGAGCGGTGCGAGTTCACTCCGGAGCCGACTCAACAGGTTGAAAATCGTGATCGACGGGTCCTGTCGGTCGATTTGTACGCCGTCAACGTCGTCGATGAACCCGCTGCGGTGGGACTCGTCGTCGTACAGCGGGAGGACGGGGATCCCTTTGGCAACGGCGTAGCCAATTTCCTGGTTGATCCACTGGCTGTCGGCCGACGCCGCTGTCAACACCGCAACGACGACGTCGCTGTTCGCGAGTCGGCCCTCGAGGCGACGGCGAGAGCCCCCGGATTCGAGTGCCTCGAAGGTGATGTGGACGCCGAAGGGGAAGTTCTTGACCGTCGAGAACAGCTCCTGGACGAGTTCGAGGTCACTGGGTGCGTGTGAGACGTAGATCTGTTCCCCGGTCATGCGACAGTCAATAGGAGTGAGTCTGCATTAATCTATCTATCGTTGCCACTGAACAGTAGTCACAGTCGATCGCAGAATGCCGCTTATCGGCGCGGGACCGTCTCAGTCGGTACTCGACTGATTGGCTGGACCCGCTCGTCTCGTCTCGAGCACCCGCCGAGAGAACTCCACGTCGTCGACCGTGAGTCCGAGCCCGTCGAACCACGCGCGTTCGACGTGCCAGCGGCCACGGACCGCGCCGTCGGTGGTCGTCGACGTCGCCTCGAGTCGGCCCGGTGCCCACCCGTGCTCGTTGGCGATGTCGAGCAGCGTCCGGACGACGGTGCCCACTTCGTCGCTCCCGACGCCCGGCGTCTCGGTGACGGTCTCGTACTCGAGGGCGAGGCCGGTTCCATCGGGGAGGTCGTCGATCGAGTCGTATTCGGCGACTGCCTCGTCGTCCGACAGCAGCGTACAGTCGGTGACGTAGATTCCCTGGCCCATGAGTCGGTTCTCGAGTGCGACGTCGACGGGACGATGCTCGGTCATGGGTGGTACTACCACTCGAGATGTGAAAAGCTGCCGGACGAATCGGGGTCGCGGCGGTCGAAAAGCAGATCGTACAGTACTGAAACGAGTTACACACCATCACTGTCCTCGGTTCTCGTCTACCCCGTTCGCTCCGAACCGCGCACTCGTCGTGCGGTGGGGTGTACAGTGACGTTCAGTGGCTACGATCGCTTACAGCGGGGCGACGAGGTCCTCGAGCGCCGCCGTCGGATCGTCGGCTTTCGCGACGCCGCTTGCGAGCAAGACCCCCTCAGAGCCGAGGTCGCCGGCTGCGACAACGTCGTCGCCCGTACTGATGCCCGCGCCACAGAGGACGGAGACGTCCGCGTCGACGGCCTGAGCTGCCTCGACGGCGTCCTCGACGATGTCCGGATCGGCCTGACTGACCGGCGTCCCGGTGCCGATCAGTTCCGGCGGCTCGACGGCGACCGCGTCCGGGCCGAGCGCCGCCGCGGCACCGATCTGTGCCGGGTTGTTGGCGCAGACGACGGTCTCGAGGCCGGCCCGTTCGGCGGCCTCGACGGCACCGTCGACGTCGGCGAGTTTCAGTCGCTGCTCAGAGTGGTTGATGAGCGTCCCGACCGCCCCCGCCTCGGCGACGGATTCGGCGAGCGTGTGTCCGGTGTTGCTGCCGTAGTCGATCGGATCGACGTGCTGGGCCCACGTTTCGGCACCCGTCTCGGCGACGCGCTCGAGGTGGGCCGCCTGCGGAGCGACGGCGACGCGGGCGTCGGTGGACTCGTTGACGTCGCGAACGGCTTCCGCGACGGCGACTGGATCACAGGGATACGTCTTCAAATTGACGAGGACGAACATATCAGCACAGCCACTCGCCCGAAAGAAATAGTTTGCGAGTCGACGGAGTCAGCGGGCGCTCGCGTCCGGTGCATCCCTAAAACGGCCGCCGTACGGACGGCTGTCCGTCTCAGTCCTTTCGCTTGACGACGTCACCGAGCGTGTAACTGCCAGTCGAGGAGCCACCCGACCACTCCGAGTCGTCTGCCGAGCCACTCTCAGCGTTCAAATTGATCTCGAGGAACTTCTCGAGTTTCGACTGGACGCGGTCGCTCGGCAGTGTATCGCCGCGTTCGATCTTCCGGATGAGGCTCGCCTTCTCGTTGAGTTCGTTCGCGAGATCGGACTGGCTGAGCCCCTTGCTCTCGCGAGCGTTGCGAACGCGATCGTCGTAATCAGTGGCGAGCTCGTCCATGTCGTCGAACATATCCGAGCGTCGCTGGCTACTCGAGGAACTCGAGGACGAACTCGTCGTCGAACCCGAGGTGCTCGAGCGACTGGAACTCGAAGACGAACTCGAGGTCGAATACTTCGTCGAGCTACTGGAGCTCGAGGATTGTTTGACTTCAGTGCCGAAATCGGTGCAGTTCGAACACACGTCTAACTTCGCACCCTCGACCTTGATAGTCTTCGGAGACGACGTCTCAGCGCCACACATCTCGCACTGGACCATACCCGACACTATATCGCGGCGAGTGATAAACCATGCGGGCGCTCCCGAACAAGGAGACGGCGGTTACTCGAGTGCCGACCAGGAGTAGACGAACCGCTGCAGTGCGGTCAGATGGCCGACGACTGCGAGGAAGACGAGCAGCCAGCCGATCAGCGTGAGCCCGCCGTAGGTTCCCGAGATCGGGTAGGCGAGAAAGCCGACGAGGCCGATGATCGCCAGCCGATCCGCACGGCCGACCAGCCCGCCGTAGACCCGGTCGAGGCCGACTGCCTGGGCCTGCGTCCCGAGATACGACGTCATCACGACACCCGTCACCGCGAGGAAGCCGAGGAGATAATCCTCGAGACCCGCGGCCAGCCCGCCGATAACGACGATGTCCGCGTACCGGTCGAGGACGTGATCGAGCAGGTCTCCGCCCGCCGAAGCGACGTTCTGTTCGCGGGCGAGCGCCCCGTCGACGATGTCGAGCCAACCGTTGAGAAAGACGAGTATCGCAGCCACGACGTACCAGATCGGGTCTGCACGGCCACCGAGCAAGAAGGCGACGGCCGCCAAAATCGCCATTCCAAAGGCCACGATGCTCACGCCGTCGGGACTCATCCCGACGCGATCGAATCCCTTGACGAACGGATCGAGAAATCGCGAGACGTACGGTCTGAACTTATCCAGCGTCATGTCAGGTACCCCATGAAGTCGACGTCACCGGCACTTGGCTCTCGGTCACCCGCCACGACCGCCTCGAGGGCGTCCGCAACCGCCTCGGGGTCGCGATCGGTCGTGTCGATCTCGTAGATCGACTCGAGACCGTGGGTCTCGACGGCTTCCGAAAGGACGACGTCGAGGGCCTCGCTTTCGGCGTTCTCGGCCGCCTTCGCCTCGGTTTCGCCACGCTCGAGCAGGCGCTCCTCGAGCATCTCGGGAGCACACCGGAGGACGGCGACCCGGTCGGCGTCGAAGTGATGGGCGAGATGGGAGTCGATGACGGCGTCGTCTCGGCCGTCGAGCCAGTCGGCGAGTGCCTCGAGGTCGGCGATCTTACTCCCGCGGTCGGCGTCGACCTCGGTGTAGAGGCCTTCCTCGTCGAGGACCGCGTTCAGGTGGATGACCTCGAGATCCGGCAGCGAGTCGTCGGTGGCGAGTCGGGACGCGAGGATGTCCGTCGCGGTCGTCTTCCCGGTTCCCGGAGTGCCGGTGACGGCGACTCTCACGTATCGGCCACCTCCGAGTCAGTGTCGCGTTCTAGGTCGGCGAGGACGTCGTTGAGCGTCTCGACGGCGCGGTCGGTCTCGTCATCGGTTCCGCAGGTGATCCGAATACAGCCCGGCAAGCCGAAACTCGAGCAGTCACGAACGATGACGCCACGCGCTTGCATTTCTTCGGCGACAGCCGTCGCGTCGCCGACGTCGACGAGCACGAAGTTGCCCTCGCTCTCCCAGACGTGGGCGTCGATCGCCTCGTGCATGTACGCTCGGGACTCGAGGGTCGTCTCGACGGTGCGATCGACGTGTTCCTCGTCGTCGATCGCGGCCAGTCCGGCCCGGCAGGCGAGTTCGCTCGCTGCGAAGGGAGTGTTCACGCGGGCGTAGGCATCGGCCCATGCGTCCGGAACGACGGCATAGCCGAGACGAACGCCGGCCAGCCCGTAGGCCTTCGAGAACGTCCGCAGGACGGCCACGTCGTCGCGGGCATCGAACCCGTTTCGCCCCTCAGTCAGTGAGAGGGCGCTCTCGCCGTCGGCGAATTCGCCGTAGGCCTCGTCGACGACGACCAGCGTGTCCTCGTCGGTTTCGTCGGCGAGCAGATCGATCTCTTCGAGCGCCATCGTCGACCCGGTGGGATTGTGCGGGCTCGTGATCCAGACGATCCGGTCGCCGTCGTAGGCCTCGAGGACGGTGTCGGCCGTCTGCTCGAAGTCGGTCTCGCGCTCGAGGGCGTACTCCCGGACGTCGCCGTGGTGGAACCGGGAACTCATCCCGTAGTAGGCGAAACCGGGCGTCGGGACGAGAATGGTATCGTCGGGCTCGAGGGTGGCCCGGTGGAGGTAGTCGATGGCCCCGTCGCCGCCGTTTGCGAGCCAGACCTGCTCGTCGTCGACGGCCCAGTGCTCGGCGACAGCGGCGGTGAGATCTGCGTGGGCGGCTTTCGGATAGGAGCTGATGCTCGAGGCGGCCTCACGAATGGCCACGGCGGCTGCAGGGGAGGGACCGTGGGGGTTTTCGTTGGAGGCGAGTTTGATCAGCTCCGAGGGATCGCGCCCGAGTTCGCGGGCGACTTCCTCGATCCCTCGACCCGCCTCGTAGGCGACGTGATCGGACAGGTCTCGCGGTTTCATACGCCAATGCTGTTTGCGATGGGTCTTAAGGGTGCTTACATATGATCGCCGCGTCGCTGACGGAATTAGGGCTCGAGCGAACAGGTGTATACCCGGTGATTCCGCAGGCAGTGCGATGCGTACGTCACTCGGTTCAGTTGTTACTGTAGCGCAGGAATCCCCTGAAGACGACCAGTATCGCAATCCCAGCAACGACGACACCGATGAGCGTCGGCACGAGTTGGCCACCACCCCACTCCCAACCGAACACCTGCGTTCCGACGACTGCGACGATGGCGATGAGGAGTCCGAATGCGGTGACCACAGCCGACTGATCTGTGTATCCGGAAGCCATGCCAGATAGAATGTTGGTTCTCTGACGCGAAAAATCTATCTGCGGACACGGATTCCTCACCGATTATAGAGCAGCGACGAGTGCTGCTGGAAATCGACCACCAGCACGAATCTGGACGTTACGTCTCACGGAGTCGCTCGAGTCGCTCGAGGCTGTCCGCATCAGCGGGATCTTTGTCGTGGCGTACCCCCTGGAACCGCGGGAAGCGAAGCGCATACCCCGAGGAGTACGTCGGCGATGTCTGGATCTCCTCGTAGCCGACTTCGAAGACGATTTCGGGCGCTACGTCCACCTCCTGTCCGTTCTCAGCAGTGATGTGAGGCTCGAGCAGGTCCGTTAGCGCCTCGAGTTTCTCGTCGGTGATCCCGGTCGCGACTTTGCCGACGGTTTCTAGCTCATCGCCCGCGCGTACGGAGAGTTCGAACGTGCCGAGGAACGTCGCGCGCCGGCCTTCGCCCCACTTGGCCCCCGTGACGATACAGTCGAGCGTTTCGACGTCGGGCTTGCGTTTGCGCCAGTGTTTGCCCCGTCGTCCCGGCGAGTACGTCGATTCGGGATCTTTGAGCATGATACCCTCGTGGCCGGCCTCGAGGGCGTCGGCGTCGATCGACTCGATCGTCTCGGGGTCGTCGGTGCGCCAGCACAGGGAGAGGCCGTCGACGGTCTCGGGGTCCTGCGTCTGGTCGTCGGCAAGCAGGGCCTCGAGTCGGTCGTGGCGCGCCGTCAGCGGTTCCTCGAGCAGATCGTCGCCGGCAGCATGCAGACAGTCGAAGAAGACCGGCCGGACCTCGACGGCTTCCCGTGCCTTCGCGACGTCGTGTTTCCGCCGGAAGCGTTTGAGCACCTCTTGGAACGGCAGCGGCGCGCCCTCGTCGTCGACGGCGACGACCTCGCCGTCGAGAATCGCGGGTTCTGCGAGCGTCGCCTCGGCGAACTCGACGACCTCCGGCAGTGCGTCGGTGACGTCCTCCATGTTCCGCGAGAAGACACGGGTGGCAGCCGCGTCTGCGCCGTTTCCGGGATCGTGGTGCAACTGAACGCGAGCCCCGTCGTACTTCCACTCGACGGCAGCCTCGTCCCACTCCTCGAGCGCGTCGGTGACGGTCCCGGCCTGAGCGAGCATCGCCTGCACGGGTCGGCCGACCTCGAGGTCCATCGCGTCCAGCCCCTCGAGGCCGTCGTCGCGGGCCACTCGAGCGACCTGCCCGTAGTCGTTCGACACCTGCAGCGCGCGTTCGACGCGCTCGCCTGGCACGTCGAAGGCCTCGCTGATGGCGTCGCGGACCGCCCCCTCACCGACGCCGATGCGCATCTCCGAGAGCACGAGGCGGGCGAGATATCGGGCTTCGGCGCTTTCACAGCGGTTGAACAGCCCGAAGAGGAGGTCGACCTTTCGATCCTGACTGCCCGACCCTTCGGCGGCGGCCAGTTCTGAGAGCGTCTCGAAGACCTCGCTGACGGTCAGCGGGTCACTCGCGCCGTCCTCGGTGAACGCACCCAGCCCCTGCTGGCCGCCGAAGTCGTAGCCGGCCGCTACCTCGCCGATCTCGCCGACCTCGGCGAGTCGTTCCTCGACGTCGTCGGCGCTGACGTTCGTCCCCGCGGCGCGAGCGATCGCCTCGTAGCAGGTGTTCGGCCCGATATCGAGCGTTCTCGATCGCCAAGCCGGAAACACCCGGCCCTGCACGAAGCGGGCGACGATCTCGAGGTCGTCGTTCGCGTTCTCGAGGAGATCCCTGACGTGGGCGACGATCTCGAGATCGGCGGATTCGGCGTCGATCGCAGCGGCACGGTCGGCGAACGTGGCGAACTCCATCGGCGGTGTCTATCGTCGGGTGGAGTAAAACGGTTCTGAGAGGCGATCACGACGCCGCACACCACGCGGCAGGAGGGACGGATTTAAAGGTAGTCGCGCCCGCAGGGAGAGGTATGCCAGAGGAGGAACTCGCAGCGCGGGTCGCAGACGTGCTCTCGGTCGACGACGAGGAGTTTCGCGAGCGGGCCGAGGCCGACACCGAGGTGATCAAAGACGCCATTCAGGACGGCGTCTTCGACAACCCGCAGGCGATCGTCGGACTCGAGTACGAGTTTTACGCGATCAAAAGCGACGACGGCACGCTGCGGCGAGTGCCGCGTCGCCTCCTCGAACTCATCGGCTTCGAGAAGGAACTGGGCCTGCACAACGCGGAGATGACGACGAGCCCACAGCCGCTGAACGCCTACGGCTTGCTCGCCCAGGAGTCGGAGGTCAAAGCACGCCTGCAGACGGCCCTCGACGTCACCCAATCGGAGCGCATGCGACTGGTCAGTGACGCGCTCTGGACGATTCCGCCGGAAGGCGAGGACGCGACGACCTACCTCACCGACAGCATCGAGCGGACGATCACGGGCCCGGACGGGATCGAACAGTCGATCCGCATCGCGACCAACATGAGCGACTCGGCGCGCTATCACGCGATGGCCAACACCGACCGGGCCGACGTCGTCGGGATGCATATCGACGCCCCGCACGTCTCGCTCGAGGCCGACACGGTGATGCCCGAGAGCCTCATCACGTCGATCCAGCCCCACTATCAGGTGTCACACGCACCCGACCTCCCTCGATATTTCAACTACGCGCTGCGCGTCGCCGGCCCCCTCCTCGCGCTCGGCGTCAACTCACCGTTCTTCCCGGCCGATCTGTACGACGACGACGCGACGGCCGAGGACGTTCTCGAGGACGGGTGGATGGAACACCGGATCAGCGTCTTCGAGACGATGCTGAACGATCCCGCCACCGGTGAGGGAAAAGTCCGATTCCCGCGCGACCTCGAGACCGTCGAGGAGGCCATCGACCGGATCGCCGACGACGCCACGATGGTTCCGATGCCAGTCACCGAGGGCGAACGCTTCGACGATCAGTTCCCGCACTTCCGGCGCAAACACGGAACCTACTGGCGGTGGGTGCGGCCGGTCTTCGGCGGACCGACCCGCTCGGCTGCCAACGCCCGCATCGAGTTTCGGCCGATTCCGGCCCAACCGACCGTCCGAGACTCGATATCCTTCCTCGCCGGCTTCGCCGGCCTGATGGAGAGTCTGGTTCGCCTCGAGCACCCCGTCGTCGAACTCGACTGGGAACTCGCTCGGGAGAACTTCTATGCGGCGATGCGCGACGGCCTCGAGGCCGACCTGACGTGGATCACCAACGACGGCAAGGAGACGACCGACTGTCTCGACCTCTACGAAGACCTGCTGGCCCACGCCGAGGATGGCCTGACGAACCGCGGGCTCTCCGAGGAGCAGGCCGCGAAGTACCTCTACCCGCTCCGGCGACGGGTTCGTCAGGGCGTGACGCCCGCTTCCTGGAAACACGAGCAGGTCAGTGCCGCCGTCGCTGACGGGGCGTCGCTTTCCGAGGCGATCCACACGATGCAGCGCCAGTACGTCCGCCAACAGGAGGAAACGCTGCTCGAGGGAAGCTTCGCCGACTGGATCGGCGAGTAAATCGTTCTCCGGGGGTTGTTCGAATGTCGGCTCTCATCTCAAGCCAGTAAACCCGAAGATACTTCACTGACTGGCCAGTCAGTTAGGATACGATTGACTACTCAGCCAGTGAATTCTGAGACGACCGACGAGCTCATGGACGCGACCTACACTGCGTTGTGTAAACACGGCTACGCGTCGTTGCGGATGCAGGACATCGCAGACGAGTCGTCGAAGAGCAAAGCCACACTCCACTACCACTACGAGAGCAAGCAAGACCTCCTCTACGCCTTTCTCGACTACCTGACGGACTCCTTTGCCGAGCGAATCGAGACCCTCGAGGGCGAGACGCCGATCGCACAGTTGCTGTCGTTGATCGAGACGTCCCTCGAGCCGACTGAGGACGACGGGCTCAAGGAGTTCCGAACGGCGCTGCTCGAGATCAAAGCGCAAGGACCGTACGACGACCGATTTCGGGCCGAGTTGACGGCGTTCGATCGGTTACTCCACGATCGCATCCGAGCGCTGCTCGACGACGCACGGGACGCGGGACTCGTTCGAGACGATACCGATCCCGACGAGACGGCCGAGTTCATCGTCACGGTCCTGAACGGCGCACAGACGCGTCACGTGGCCGTTGGCCACGAACTCGAGTGTACGCGATCGATGCTCGAGACGTACATCTGTCGCCAACTGCTCGCGGACGACGTGGATCGGACGGAGGTCGGTTTCGAATGACCGTCCGGGACCACATCGATGCGATCTTCAAATCACCCGACGAACTCGACCTCACGTCCGGTGGGATCGCGAAGCCGCTGATCTACCTCTCGATTCCGCTCATTATCACGAACCTCCTGCAGGTCACCTACAACCTTGCGGACACGTTCTGGCTCGGTCAGCACAGCACGACCTCGCTCGCGGCGATCAGCTTCGCGTTCCCGATGGTGTTTTTCCTCATCGCGCTCGCACTCGGCGTCTCGGTGGCGGGGAGCGTCCTCGTCGCCCAGTACACCGGTGCCGGCAGGGACGACGAAGCGACGTACGCCGCCTCGCAGACGGTCATGTACTCGGTCATCGCCTCGGTCGCCCTCGGTGCGTTCGGCTACGTCTTCGCCGAAGACGTCATCGGGCTGCTCGGCGCGTCCGACGACGTCGCGCCGCTGGTCGCCGACTACATGGAAGTGTACTCGCTCGGACTGGTCGCCGTCTTCGGTTTCTTCGTCTTCCTCGCGCTCATGCGGGGCTACGGCGACACGGTGACGCCGATGCTCGTAATGTTCGGCTCGGTCGTGCTCAACATCGTCCTCGATCCGTTCCTCATCTTCGGGTTCGAAGCCAATCCGCTGTTCGGCTATCTGAGCCTGCGCGGTCTCGAGGCCGAGTTGCTCGCGCTCACCGGCTACACTGGCGCAGGGATCGAAGGGGCCGCGATCGCGACCGTCTTCTCCCGGGCGCTGGCGTTCGCTGTCGGCCTCGCGATCATGTTCCGTGGAACACACGGCGTCCGGATCGACGTCTCGCAGATGCGCCCTGACCTCGAGTACGCGCGACGGCTCGTCGACATCGGGACGCCGGCGTCCGTCGAGGGGACGGCGCGGGCGCTGTCGATCAACCTGCTGTTGGTCATCATCGCGATCTTCCCGGAGACGGTCGTCGCCGCGTTCGGGATCGGGACGCGGGTGTTTTCGGTCATCTTCCTTCCTGCGATCGCGTTCTCACAAGGGATCGAGACGATGACCGGCCAGAACATCGGTGCCGGGAACCGAGCGCGTGCGGAACGGACGAACCACTTCGGTGCGAAGATCATGCTGGTGACGCTGACCGCACTCGGCGGGGTCGTCTTCCTCGCGGCCGCACCGATCGTCTCGATTTTCACGACCGATCCCGCGGTCGTCGACGAGGGCGCAACCTTCCTTCGGTACACCGCCCTGACGTTCGGCTTCATGGGCGTGATGCGCGCCTACAGTGGCGGCTTCCGCGGGGCCGGAAAGACGCTCATCGCCGCCGCCATCTCCATTCTCACGCTCGGCGTGATCCGCTTCCCGCTCGCCTGGCTCGGCGCGGAGTATCTCGGCTCGGACGGCGTCTGGCTCGCCTTCGCCGTCTCGACCGTGATCGGTGGGGCGATCGCGTACGTCTGGTTCACCTGGGTGGAGTGGCTCGACGGGACCCTCGCCAGTGAGAGCGTTCGGCCCGGGCCCGAGACCACCGGCGACACGGCGGGCGACAACGTCGGCGGCGACGATTGAGGTTCATCGTCCAACTCACGCTTACACTCGAGCAGTCACCAACCGTGTTCCGACTCGAGACCGGGCGCGCCGGTAGTCGATCCGGCGACGACGGGGCCGCAAGTCATTAAGTACCCACGCTCGAGAGAATCGGTTATGGTAACGTTCCTCTCAGGGGGCACCGGAACGCCGAAACTACTCGACGGTGCCGCCGCCGCGTTTTCGCCGGAGGAAACCACCGTCGTCGCCAACACCGGCGACGACATCGAGCTCGGCGGGCTGTTCGTCTCGCCGGACGTCGACACGCTGCTCTTTCAGGGTGGCGGGGTGCTCGACCGCGAGACGTGGTGGGGGATCGACGGCGACACGCATCGAACCAACACGGCGCTCGCTGATATCGCCGCCGCAGCCGGACTGCCCGAGGGGCCGCAGTATCTCCCCGAGGACAAACAGACTGCCGGCCGCGAGATTGCAAACTGGCGGCGCTTTTCGGGCACGCCCGAATTCATGACGATCGGCGACCGCGACCGCGCCGTCCACATCACGCGAACGAGCCTGCTCGATCAGGGGCAGACGCTGAGCGAGGCGACGGATCGACTCGCCGACGCCTTCGGCCTCGAAGTCGACCTGCTGCCGATGAGCGACGACGCCGTCGCGAGCCTCATCCACACCGACGACGGGCTGATGCACTTTCAGGAGTACTGGGTCGCCCACCGGGGCGAACCGTCCGTCGAGACCGTCGAATTCCGCGGGTCGTCGACCGCCGAGCCCGCACCGGGCGTCCTCGAGGCCCTCGAGGACACCGTCGTGGTCGGCCCCTCGAACCCCGTGACGAGCATCGGCCCGATGTTGACGCTGCCGGGCGTCCCCGAGACGCTCAGCCAGACGACGGTCGTCGCCGTCTCGCCGTTTCTCGGCGACGACGCGTTCTCCGGCCCCGCCGGTGACCTCATGGCAGCGGTGGACGCGGAACCGGGCACCGAGGGACTCGCGACTGCCTACCCCTTTGCCGACGCGTTCGTCATCGACGAGAACGACGACACGGCGTTCGAGTGTCCTACGGTTCGGACGGACATCCGTATCGACTCGCCTGACGACGCTGCTCGAGTCTCACGGGCGGTCGCCGACGCGATCGACCTCGTCACCTGAGCCATGTTCACGCCACCACTCGCACTCGCGAGTCTCAGCGGCGAAGCCGACGCCGACTGGGCCCGCGCCGGAGCCCACTACGCTGGCGCGGCGTTTCTCGGCGGGATCGCCATCGACGACGACTCGAGAGCGGCTGCCCGCGACCTCGTCGCCCGCGACCGCACCGAGTTCCTCCCCGACGATCCGCTCGCGTTCATCGATCGCCAGCTCGCCGCCCTTGAGAACGTCCCCATCCAGCCCGCGTTCAACGTCCGGAGCTCGACTCCCGAGCCGATCCCCGACGCGGCGCGAGTCTGTCGAGGTCGGGACGCGTTGCTCGAGGTCAACGCCCACTGCAGACAGGCCGAACTGTGTGCGGTCGGCTGTGGTGAGTCCCTCCTTCGGGACGGAGACCGGCTCCGTGAGTACGTCGAACTGGCAGCCGAAACCGGCGCGACCGTCGGCGTGAAAGTTCGGGCGGAGGTCCCCGGCGTCGACCTGCCGGCGCTTGCACAGGGGCTCGAGGCCGCGGGGGCGGCGTTCGTCCACGTCGACGCGATGGACAGCGAATCGGTCGTCCGCGACGTCGTCGACGCCACGGACCTGTTCGTCATCGCCAACAACGGCGTCCGCGACGCCGAGACCGTCCGGGAGTACGTCGACTACGGCGCCGACGCAGTCAGCGTGGGTCGACCAAGCGACAACCCGGACGTCTTGGCGCGCGTGCTCGGAGCCGTCGAAGAACAGGACGGCCTCGAGGCGACGTCCTCGCAGTAGCGCGGTCGACTCGGTCGACGACCCGCCGCGCCAGCGCAGCCGACATAAAAGACCGCTCCGTGCAGACGGCTCTTTTTGCGTGCTGCAGCCAACCCAGACGTAGCAACAGTATGAGCCGTCCGGACGAATACGCGGGCGATATGCGCTGGGGCTGGCAGTGCCCCCGCTGTGAGGCGGACGTATCGGTCGACAGAGACCACCGATCGGAGACGTTCCGGTGGAAGTGTCCGACGGACGGCTGTCTCGCCGTCGGCATCGGCTTTTCCTCACGCCGCCGGGCGCGGCTCGCGCTCCGGGAGTACCGCAAAGCGTACCAGAACGTCTATCGTTAATACCCGCTGACAGCAGTTCAACGCGTCTCCATCGGCGAGCCACCGCCGGAGAAGCACAACCCTAAACCGCCACCACTCGTAGCCGACGGCATGCGAACGCCGGCGCAAAACGCTGAACTGGCACTCTTACTCGAGGTCGCGGGCACGCCCAAGCCGGGCAACGTCGACCGCCACCGCGACCTCGAGGACCTGCGATTCGAACACTTCCTCGCGGGGACGGTCGGCGCCCGCGACGGCCTCGAGCTGGCGGCGAACGGCAGCGCGGTCGGGCCAGCATTCGAGCGCGCGATCGAAGGCATGGCTGAACAGGGTGGGGGAAACACCCAGTTCGGGGCGCTGCTGTTGCTCGTCCCGTTGGTTCGGGCCGCCCGAAACGACCTCTCACAGCCGATCCTCGAAGCCGTCTGCGAGGAGACCACCGTCGCCGACGCGGCCGGCTTCTACCGCGCGTTCGACCACGTCGACGTCTTCGTCGGCGAGCCACCGACGGACATGGAACCACTCGACGTCCGCCGCGGCAGCGACGCGATTCCCGCACTCGAGGACCGTGGCCTGACACTTCTGGACGTGATGGACCGCAGCGTACCGGGCGACGACGTTGCCCGCGAGTGGACAACCGGCTTCGAGCGGTCGTTTACCGCCGCCGAACGCCTCGCCGACGCCGACAGCCCGCTGACGGACCGCGCCGCGAGCGTCTTTCTCTCCCTGCTCGCCGAGCGACCCGACACGCTCGTCGCGAACCGACGCGGTGAGGCCATCGCCAAGGAAGTGACCGAGCGTGCGGCCGAGCTGGCCGAACGGGATGCCATCGAAACCGACCGAGACGCTGTCGAGGCGTTCGCCGACGAACTCGTCGAGCGCGGGGTCAATCCCGGCACGACGGCAGACCTCACGGCAGCTGGGCTGTTCATCGCCCTCCAGTGCGAGGCGATTTGCGTATGAACGGCGACCATGGCCACGACGATAACGGCGAGCCGACCGACAGCGCCGACTGGCCCGTCTCGCTATCGGGCGTCACCGAATCCGTCGTGACGACGCTTGGACCGAACGACCTGTGGAACGCCGCGCCGCTGGGGCTGTTCGCCAACGGCGACGGACCCATCACCGCGCGAACGTGGGGGAAGACCCGTACTCGAGGCAACTTCCACCGACAGGGCGAGGCCTACGTCCAGTTCGTCGACGACCCCGTCGTCTTCGCCGACGCCGCACTCTCGATCGTCGAAGGCGAGGAGCCGATCCTCGAGGCCGCGAACGCGTGGGCCCGGGTCACCGTCGAGTCGCTCGAGTCGGGCACCGACGACGGAACTGACTGGGAGCGGTGGGCACTGCACCCCGTTGACGCCGAGATCCGCCGCGAGCGCGTGCCGACGATCGACCGCGGCTTCGGGGCCGTCATCGAGGCCACCGTCGCCGCCTCGAGACTCGGCGTTTCGGGCTACGACGACGACGACCTTCGCGACCGCCTCGAGTACTACGCGTCGGTCGTCGACCGCGCCGGCAGCACGCGCGAGCGCGAGGCGCTCGAGCGCGTGCGCGACCATTCGTCCTGGTGACGAATATTACAGCGGTGACGAGCCACACGCGGGACGAGGGTTTTGTCGATGGATGTGGTATCCCGTGTCGTGTCATCTGGAACTGTCAACTTGCGCCGAGGACGCGAGGAGTCGTCCGACACGGCTCGCGTCGAGCGCCGCGGTTTTGGAGGTCGGTAACCGGTGTCGATCCACGTCGACCTCGACCTCATCGCCCTCGTCGCGGCCATCGTCGGATTCGGCGTCGCGGCCCAGTTTCTCGCCGCGAAGTACCGCGTTCCCAGCGTGCTGTTTCTCATCGTCGCGGGCATCGTCATCGGTCCCGAAGGACTTGAGATCGTTACGACCGAGACTTTCGGGGATGCGCTCTCGACCATCGTCGGCGTGAGCGTCGCCATCATCGTCTTCGAGGGCTCGTTTCGACTCGAGTTCGAGACCATTCGAGACGCGCCGCGGGCGGTCGGATGGTTGGTTACGGTCGGTGCAGTGTTGACATTCGTCGGGACCGCCGTGACCGTTCGGCTGTTGCTCGGGCCGAGTTGGGACATCGCATTTCTCGTCGGTGCACTCTTGGTCGCGACCGGGCCGACGGTCATCACGCCGATCCTTGCGGTGGTTCCGGTCCGCGAAGCGGTCGCGATGACGCTCGAGACGGAAGGGATCGTCAACGACGTCACCGCCGCCATCCTCGCGATCGTCCTCTTTAAAGCGATGACAGCTCAGGAACTCGCACCGCGAGGGTACATCTTTCTGTTCGTACAGCGCCTCGGGATGGGGATTCTCACCGGGCTCGTGATCGCAGCCGTCGTCTGGACGCTCCTCACGCGGGTCGATCTCCCGACTCACGCAGCGCCCCAAATAGCTCGGTTGCTCACGCTGGCCGGGGCCGTCATCGCGTTCGCCATCGCGGACTCGGTGTTCTCGGAGGCCGGCATCGCGGCCGCAGCCACTGCAGGCGTTACCCTCGGGAACCTCGAGTTGCCCCACCGAGAGGGTATTCTGCAGTTTAGCCAGGACGTGACACTGCTCGTCCTCTCGTTCGTATTCATCACGCTCGCAGCGTTGCTCGAGTTCGCCGAACTCCTCGCCCTCGGCGTCGCCGGGCTCGCGGTCGTCGGAGTGTTGATGTTCGTCCTCCGCCCGCTGGTCGTCTTCGTCTCGACGGCTGGCGGTGGGTTCTCGATCCGCGAACGGCTGTTCGTCAGCGCCGTCGGTCCTCGAGGGATTATCCCCGCATCAGTTACGACTCTCTTCGCGATTCGACTCCGGACGGATACGCCTCCGTCCGATCCCGCGGGCGCCGATATCCTGCTCGGAACGGTTTTTCTCGTCATCCTCGTGACGGTCGTCATCGAGGCGGGCTTTGCAAGACAGATCGGCGCCGCGCTCGGGATCAGTCGCTCGAGTGACTGACGGGACTCCGGCGAGCCCCTGAGGTTTATGAGCGAAGCCGCACCCAAGCGGGGTGCATGAAACTCCACTTCAGACAGGCGACGAACGTCTACCGGAAAACGTTCCCGTTCGTCCTGCTGCGAATCGGCGTCGGCATTGCCCTCGGTGTCGCCACCGTCCTCTACTTCGGTGCTGTCCTCTGGATCGGCCACCGATTCCTCGAGGCCGGGACATTCTCAGGCTGGATCGCCGCAATCGGCCTGCTCGTCGCGGTCGGACTGTTCGTCTGGGGCTGGCGACTGGTCAGTCGATACGTGCTGTATCTGGTCAAAGCGGCCCATATAGCCGTGATCGCCCACGTCGTCGACACCGGTGAGGTACCGTCGAACCAACTCCAGTACGGCAAAGCACAGGTCACGGACCGCTTTGCGGAAGCGAGCGCCCTCTTCGCCATCGACCAAGTCGTCAAAGCCGTGGTCAAACAGTTCAACAGCGGCGTCGTCTCCGTCTCGAAGCTGAAGAAACTCATTCGACTGGTCGGTAAAGCGATCGCCATCGCAGCCAGCTACATCGACGAGGCGATCATCGCCCACCTGTTCATCACCGACGACGACAACCCGTGGCAGTCGGCTCGAGACGGCATCGTCCTCTACGGCAAGAACTGGAAGCCCGTGCTTGGCTCGACCCTGCTGATTGTGCTCGGCTCGTACGTCGCCGCGTTCGTCGTCTTGCTTTCACTGACGCCGATCGCGAGCGTTCTGGGCGGACGCTCACCCACGGTCGAGTCCATCGGCTGGGTCGTCGTCGGTGAGCTCGGACTCACAGTCTACACTGGATTTCTCAAGCCGTGGGTCAAAACCGTCGTGATCACCACGTTCCTCGTCGAATCTCGGGGCCAGACGCCCGACAGCGAGACGGAAGCACGGATTGCTGCCCGATCGGAGCGGTTTCAGGACCTCGTCGAGAAAGCTGACGACGATATGTCGGTCGACCAATCCCGCCAAGCGACCGAACGGGCAACACCCGAAGCCGGGCTTTAATCGCCACATCACGGTGCAGTAACACAGGTGGCGATTGGACGCCATAGCTCGAGACTCATCGCCGCCCGCGAGACTGATCCGCGACAGTAGAGTGTGCACCTCAACGGAACCGTCCCGCAGCGCCGAAGAGAAGGCATTAAAAGCCTCTGGACGGAACCACACTGTATGGCAATCAAACCGGCCTACGTCAAGAAGACCGGGAACCTCCTGCTGGAACGGTACCCGGACGCGTTCACGACCGACTTCGAACAGAACAAAGACAGCGTCGAGAAGCTCACGACCGTCGAATCCAAAGGCGTCCGCAACCGAATCGCCGGCTACGTCACCCGCAAGAAAAGCGCTCAGGTACCTGCATAAGCTCCTTTCTGCTTCGAGTTCGACAGCGGTGAGCCGACGGCTTTGTGAACGTCGTGTCCACGATCGATGCCACGGCGGAGAGAAAAAGCCAGTACCGCCGTCTCGAGTCGTCAGTTGTCGAAGCCGGGTTCCATGAAGAACGCGACGACGAGCGCGACAGTACCGACGAATCCGGCGAGCATGAGGCCAGCCGCACCGGAGACGACGTTCAACTCCGTCCCGGCGAGTGTCGATTCCTGAAAGCCCATCCAGCCGATGTATACGGCGATGAGGAAGCTAACGACAGAAAGCACTGCAGCACCGGTCTGGAACGGGGTCTCGAACGGCCCGACACCACTCGAGTTTGCGGTCGAGCTCGTCATCGGGACCACCCCGCGTCCGACTCGAATCGAACCTGTTGTGAGTGCATCGGCAGATAGATTTCGCTCCGTTTTCTTAATCGCTTCTATACTCTCGCACTCGAGACGCGCCACGGGATCGGCTAAATCGGTGACAGAGGCGGCTTCGAGTACCGACGGCAGCCACAACTGGAGGGGGAGACACACGGTGACGAGCGACGGAAACCCAAACGGTTTTGCGGTCGCAACCCCGACTCCCGGAAAATGGCAGTACGAGTTGGCGTTCTCGGTGCGACCGGTGCCGTTGGACAGCGACTGATTCAGCTTCTCGACCCCCACCCGGAGTTCGAGATTGCAGCACTGACCGCGAGTGATTCCAGTGCCGGCAAGACGTACCGGCAGGCAGCCAAGTGGCGCGTCGACAGTCCGATCCCGGACGACGTCGCGGAGATGACCGTCACCGCGACCGACCCCGACGAGGTTCCAAGCGACGTCGACCTGTTGTTCTCGTCGCTTCCCTCGAGCGTCGGCGAGGCCGTCGAACCGGGCTTCTGTGAGGCCGGCTACGTCGTCTCGTCGAACTCCTCGAACGGACGGATGGCCGACGACATCCCGCTCGTCATCCCGGAGGTCAACGCCGACCACCTCGACCTGCTCGAGGTCCAGCGCGACGAGCGCGGCTGGGACGGCGCGATGGTCAAAAACCCCAACTGCTCGACGATCACCTTCGTGCCCACGCTCGCCGCTCTCGAGGAGTACGGCTTAGAGAAAGTCCACGTCGCGACGCTGCAGGCCGTCTCCGGCGCTGGCTACGATGGCGTCACTTCGATGGAGATCATCGACAACGCCATCCCCCACATCGGCGGCGAAGAGGACAAACTCGAGACCGAATCGAAGAAACTGCTGGGTAGCTTCGACGGCGCGGCACTCTCGCTCAACGACGTCGAGGTCGGTGCCTCTTGTAACCGCATCCCGACGATCGACGGCCACTTAGAGAACGTCTTCGTCGAGACCGCTGAGGAACTTTCCCCTGAGCAGGCAGCCGAAGCGATGCGCGAGTACCCATCGCTCGACCTGCACTCCTCGCCGGACCAGCTGATCGAGGTCTTCGAGGACCCCGAGCGACCACAGCCACGTCTCGACCGCACCCTCGGCAACGGGATGTCCATCTCCGCCGGCGGCATCCGCGAGTCGACGTTCGGCCTGCAGTACAACTGTCTCGCCCACAACACGATGCGCGGCGCAGCCGGCGCGAGCGTGCTCAACGGCGAACTGTTGCTCGAGAACGGCTACCTGTAACCCGCCTCGAGCGAGACGCGTTTTTTGCCCCATCGAGGTTCCCAGCGCCGGTAGAATCCGCGTCGAGACGCATCCAGACGGTGAATTGCTCTCGTCGAGTCAGGGGGACATCCTGCACACTTTGGCAGCGGGTACAATTACGGTCGCTCCCAAGCGGAGGTATGCTTCCACTCATCTCCGAGCCCGAATCGTTAACGGCGCCCGCGTCGCAATCACCCTCCGAGACGGACGTCGCACTCGAGTTACTGGCCGATCGACAACGTCGAGCCGTCCTCGAGTATCTGTGCGATCACGAGGACGAAACCACGTTGTCCGATCTAGCAGAGTACGTCGCCCTCGAGAACCGAGACGAATCGAGTGGAGCACTCGCTGCAACCGGCGACGCCCTCTTTGGGACGCGTCGACGCGTCGAACTCTCGCTTCGTCACGTCCACCTGCCGAAGCTAGCGGCAGCCGACGCCATCGACTACGACACCGACACGAACGCCGTTTCGCTGCGAGAGCGAGGAACCGACGTACTCGCACGGATCTAACGTCCCGAATCCGAGCACGTCAGGGCAGCACCTGATTCTCGAGGTCTGCGGTCGGCTCCTCGGCGACGCGTCGAACGTTTTCGGCAACGATGTCGGCGAGTCGCTCGTAGTACTTCGGCGTGTGGCCCGCGTTGTGGGGGGTGATCTGAACGTTCTCGAAGGTCCACAGCGGATGATCCTCGGGCAGCGGTTCGGGATCGGTGACGTCGAGCGATGCGCCACGGATCCAGTTCGAACGCAGAGCCTGGACGAGCGCATCGGTGTCGATGACCGGTCCGCGAGCGACGTTGACGAGGACGGCATCGGGATCGATCGTTACGAACGTCTCGTGGTCGATCAGGCCGCGGGTCGTCTCCGTAAGCGGACAGGCGAGCACGAGATAGTCGGTACGAGCCAGCGCCTCGTCGAACGCCGCCCCGTCGAAACCGATCACCTCGTCGGTCGGGCCGCCTTTCTCTGGACTGTAGCGGACGCCGATCGTCTCGACGCCAAAGGGTTCGAGTCGCTCACAGACCGCCTGCCCGATCGCCCCCAGCCCGACGATCGTTACCGTCGATCCCTGCAACTCGTGGGCCTTGTAGTGGCGCCACTCACGGCGGCGCTGCTGGCGTGCACCGACGTGAAACCGACGCGTAAACCGGAGGATCGCCCCCAGAACGTGTTCGCCGATGTTCGGGCCGTGGACACCCGATGCGTTCGTGACCGTCACGTTCCGATCTTCGAGGGCCTCGAGTGGCAGGTGGCCGGTCCCCGCGTAGGCACACGCGAAGACCTCGAGAGCGTCGGCGGCCTCGAGCAAGTCCTCATCGAGGGTCATGCCGGTGACGAACCGTGCCGCCTCGATAGCCTCGCGCTCCTCGGACGGCGTTCGAGCGAGTTCGATCGTCGCGTTCGGCAACCGTTCGCGGATCGCAGCGACGTACTGTTCGACTGGCATCCCGTGGGTCCCGTTCCGAAGGACGAGCACGTCTGGTGCATCCGTCTCTGTGTCAGCGCTTGCAGCGGATTCGGCATCGCTCTCGCTATCGGTCATATGCACTCCCTCGGACGGTGCGTTCAAAAGCGTTCGTCCATTGGGAGTCGATTCGGGGCGCGCCCGCGGGCGAATCACTCGGCAGTGTGCTCCAGCGACTGGCGCTGTCGTATCGGATCGAAGCCAGCCTCGAGTGTATCCCTGCAGGAATTTCACGCAGTTTAATACGCGCGACGGAGTCTCAATGGAGTATGGAACGCGTTGATGTCGCGATCGTCGGTGGCGGTCCTGCGGGTGCGTCTGCAGCCGAACGGGCGGCTGCCCACGGCGCTGAGACCGTCCTCTTCGAACAGGGCGTCCCGCGAGAGGACCGCGATGGACTCGGCCCCGACTCGACCGACGCCGCCGGCATGCTCGATTACTGGATCGACATTATGGACTTCGACTACCGGGAGATTCCCGACGACGTCATCCACCGGGAGCTCGAAGCCACCGAGTTCGTCGGTCCCAACAGCAGCGTCGAACTGACCACGACGGGAATAGACGCCACGTACCCGAAATTCGGGTACACTTTCCATCGCGCACGCATGGACGATTGGCTCTACGAACGCGCGACCGACGCCGGCGCCGACCTCCGCGTCGGCACGGGCGTCAAAGACCTCGAGACCGACCTTCGTGCCTCGAGCCCGAACGGCCCAACCCACACGTTGACGCTCTCGACCGGCGACCAACTCGAGGCCCAGTACGTCGTCCTCGCTGATGGGCCACAGCGGCGGATCACCCTCGACGCGCTCGACCAGTTTACGGCCCCTGGCCGAAGCGTCTCCGATTACCTCTCGCCACCGAACGCCAACCACATCGCCTACCAGGAGTATCGTGAGTTCCCTCCCGAGTTGTTCGAAGAGTTCGAAGACACCCTCAAGTTCTGGTGGGGGTACATGCCCGGCGAGACCGCCTATCCGTGGGTGTTTCCAAACGACGGCACGGTCGCCCGCGTTGGCCTGACGATGCCTATCGGCATGGAACTCGAGGACGTCTCCAATCCCGCCGCCTACGCGCTGCTCGACCCATCCGACGAGCAACTCCCGACAGGATCGGAGTATATCACTCGTCTCCTCGAACACGAGTACGGCGACGAGTACGACATCGAAACGGACATCCCGATCGTCGAAGACCGCGGCAAATCGAAGGGAACCGAAACGTATCCGATCTCCTCGACGCGACCGATCGACTCTCCCGTCGGCGCGAACATCGCCGTCGCCGGCGGCGCGATGGGAACGACATCCGCCTTCCACGAAGGCGGTTACCACGTCGCCGTCCGGACGGGGAAAATCGCCGGGAGACTGGCCGCAACCGACTCGCTCGAAAACTACAACGACGTCTGGAAACGCGCGATCGGCGACGAAATCCGTCGGAACGTCTCGTTCGCCGATATCGTCAAAGACTACGAACCCGACGACTGGGAC
The DNA here is from genome assembly GCF_009392895.1 of Natronorubrum aibiense. Lineage (GTDB taxonomy): Archaea > Halobacteriota > Halobacteria > Halobacteriales > Natrialbaceae > Natronorubrum > Natronorubrum aibiense. Next base: position 2,980,507 of record NZ_CP045488.1, read on the forward strand.
TGGGCGTTCGACGTCATCAACGACATGCAGGGATCGACGGGCGACAACGTGTTGATCTCGAAGCGCTACTCCGCCGGCCTCGACGCCTCCAAAATTCTGCTCGCCTACAAAAAGCGTAAGTTCGCGTATCGAAACGGCAGCTACGTTCAACTGTGCGAAGACGAGTACTTCTACTGAACTCGCCGACCAGTCTGCCGGTTGGGACGTTTCGAATCGACTTACGACTCGCTTAGATCGGAATCCGTCTCGAGAACGTGCAGCGTCGCCGAGTCGCAGTCACAGACGGACGACTGGCCAAGCGGCTGTAGACTGCCGTCGGGTAATATCTGGACGACACCGATCTCTCCGTAGCGGTCGCATTTCGCTGCAGCACGTTGTTTCTCGTCGTCGTTTTCCACCAGGGTCACCTTGGGGCCGAGTCGTACCACAGCCAGCGACGAAAAACCCCGTTCTGATCGATCACGAGTGGTGGGTCCGTCATGGGGGATACTGACTCCACATGGGTCCTCGCGTCATTCGAGGCCGACAGTAACGAATCATCGGCCGGTAGTCCAGGACGATCCCTGAACGGCCCCGACCCCGGCATGAAGGATCTGCTCTCGTATTTAATCGCTCGAGATACCATGCACCAGACTCAGTGGCTCGAGGCCCTGGAAACGCTCGACGATCCAGTGGCCAGTCCCCGCAAGCTTCCCACAGGAGCAAAAATTGGGACATCAACTACACATTCATTTCGACTCGACACGAGGCACAGCCGGATCCCGGCTATCCGTGGACCCAGGGCGAGTCGCCGGACGGAAAGCGACAGGTCTCCTACGCCGCCGAACAGCCGGACGAGCGATGTCGTCGCGCTCGATCCGGACCCGATGACGAACAACGAGGCCAACAGAACCACCACCAACTCAGACAAGTAAGATCGACGCATCCGATTACTCCCTTCGATCGCGTCGTCTCTGTTCCCCGAATACGCCAGGTTCCGGTCCCACAAACGTGTCGAGGGTCTTCTGACGACAATCTGCGGCCGACCACGAAATCCCGTCCTCGAGATCGACGAGATTGCCACGAAATCGACCCTGTAAGAGTTAAACGGCCCGGGTTCCTAAGACAAGTGCGTGCCTTTAGTCCCCGTCCGAGCAAACCCATTTGGGTGCGATGACAGTACGGCGAACCCGGGCACGCGACAGTAATTCGGTGGGCATCGCCCACCCGATTGAGAGGCGATACCTCTCCGCCCGGCACGAGGGTTAGCCAGCTGACGCGGCATGCCGCCACGGAATGAGGCTGGACGTTAGTGTTCCGGGTGATACTATTCGTTAAGTCTGAGAGACAGGTCTAATAAGTTGGTTAGTTGCACTTGGATAATAACTACGAAAACCCCAGCCAGCCACAGCTGTGGCTCGTTGGGGTAACTGAAGTATGAATGGAGGCGGCGAAACGAGTTTCCCAGAGGCTCGCGCACTCCAGTACTCACCGTAACGCAGGCGGGCTTATCTTCCGTGTTCGGGATGGGTACGGGAGGAACCCCGCCGCTGTGGCCGCCGTAACGCCGATCAACGGAATCGAACCGTCGTCACACCAGTATCGGTGGTCTCCGACCGTGTGTATGTGTAGTCCAGTTTGCGTCCGGACCCGTTCACGCGTCACGGATCCAATGCGATGTAATATGATTGTGTGGCTTGGCCGATTAGTGCTCGCGGACTCAACGCCTCGTTGCCTTGGCGCGTACATCCCGAGTCTATCGATCTCGTCTTCTACGAGTGGCCTTGATGGTATCTCTTTTTCAAGTGGGTTTCGAGCTTAGATGCGTTCAGCTCTTACCCCGTGGTGCGTGGCTGCCCGGCACGTGCTCTTTCGAACAACCGGTACACCAGTGGCACCCATTCGTAGTTCCTCTCGTACTATACGAACGTTCTCGTCAGATACCGCACACCCCCAATAGATAGCAGCCGACCTGTCTCACGACGGTCTAAACCCAGCTCACGACCTCCTTTAATAGGCGAACAACCTCACCCTTGCCCGCTTCTGCACGGGCAGGATGGAGGGAACCGACATCGAGGTAGCAAGCCACCCGGTCGATATGTGCTCTTGCGGGTGACGACTCTGTTATCCCTAAGGTAGCTTTTCTGTCAGCAATTGGCCGCATCAAGCAGCCGAATTGGTTCGCTAGACCACGCTTTCGCGTCAGCGTCCGTCGTTGTGCCGGACACTGTCAGACTTCCTTTTGCTCTTGCGCTCTTCCTCGGGTCTCCGACCCGAGTGAGGAAATCTTGGGGCGCGCTCGATATCTTTTCAAGCGCGTACCGCCCCAGTCAAACTGCCCGCTACCATGTCCTCCGCCAGGAGTGAGAGTCGCAGTCACCATCGGGTAGTATTTCAATGCTGGCTCGGTGGCCCGCTAGCGCGGGTACCTGTGTAACGCCTCCTACCTATGCTGCCAATGGCGACCACGTCTCAGTGACAGCCTGCAGTAAAGCTCTATAGGGTCTTCGCTTCCCCTTGGGGTCTCCAGACTCCGCACTGGAACGTACAGTTCACCGGCCCAACGTTGGACAGTGGCGCTCTCGTTGATCCATTCATGCAAGCCGCTACTAAAGCGGCAAGGTACTACGCTACCTTAAGAGGGTCATAGTTACCCCCGCCGTTAACGGGTCCTTCGTCCCCTTGTAAGGGGTGTTCAGATACCCGCACTGGGCAGGATTCAGTGACCGTACGAGTCCTTACGGATTTGCGGTCACCTATGTTGTTACTAGAGACAGTCGGAGCGCCCGAGTCACTGCGACCTGCCTCTTCGCGAGGCAGGCATCCCTTATTGCGAACGTACGGGACTAACTTGCCGAATTCCCTAACGTCGGTTGCTCCCGACAGACCTTGGCTTTCGCCGCCACGAGTACCTGTGTCGGATCTCGGTACGGACAGTGTGCTCACCTTTTCACGGGCTCTAGGTTGACCTGACTTGCGCTATCCTGTCATTCGGTCGCTTCGTGCCATTACGGCTTCCACGAACTTCGACAGTTCGACTGGGCGAAAGCCCGCTCAGGCGGCCCCAAAGCGTCGGCTTTGAGTGCACACTGGCATAGGAATATTAACCTATTTCCCTGTTGTCAGCTTCGACTTACGGGCTGACTTAGGACCGGCTAACCCTCAGCTGATCAGCATTGCTGAGGAACCCTTACTCGTTCGGCCGTCGGGGTTCTAACCCGACTAACGCTGCTACTATGACCAGGATTTTCGTTACTGCACGGTCCACATGATCTCTCGACCATGCTTCCGCCCGAACAGCACGCCAACCTACGGAATCATCCTCTTACGGATGCCGCTAGGTCTCGGTGGTGGACTTGAGCCCCGATCATTTTGGGCGCCTCAAACCTCGGCCGGTAAGCTGTTACGCTTTTCTTAGAGGGTAGCTGCTTCTAAGCTCACCTCCCGGCTGTCTAGGGCTTGAGACCACCTTCGATCGCACTTAGTCCACACTTGGGGACCTTAACCCAGCTCTGGGTTGTCTCCCTCACGGTACACAGGCTTACCCCGCGCACCGGACTCCCTGCGTCAAACGACGTTCGTAGGTTTGGAGTTGGACAGGGGGGCGCACTCCTCTCGGAGTGCGGTCCCCCAATCCGTTGCTCTACCCCACGAACTACCTCGGCAGAGGTCATGCTTCGACATGTTTCGGTTGGAACCAGCTGTTTCCGGACTCGATGGGCCTTTCACCCCTAGACGTAGATCACGAGAGGGTATTGTAGGACACCAACTCTAACAGGCCTCCACGTGCCTTTCGGCACGCTTCACCTTGTCCACGCCTAGATCGTCCGGTTTCGGGTCGTGCCCGTTTGACTCCCCGCGCTTGAACACGGTGACCCTCGTCGTAAGACTGCGGTCGTATCGGTTTCCCTGCGCCTTCCCCGATGATCGGGTTAGACTCGTCAAACAGGCACACTCCCTGGTTCGTTTTTCAAAACGTACGACAGAACACCGGCTTCCCGTATGGCTTACTACAGGCTCGCGCCTGATTCATTCGATACGGGACCTTTCGTGCCCTGTCGCTCTATCGCCAACTGATTTCACGCCCTATTGCACCTCCCTTTGTGGGGTGCTTTTCAGCGTTCGTTCACACTACTTGTTCGCTATCGGTCTTGAGGAGTGTTTAGTCTTCGCGGTCGATGCCCGCGATCTTCACGAGGGATATCCAACCCCCGATACTCTGGAACTGACTCGTTCCGTACTCGACGACCTTACGGGACTGTCACCCTGTCTCGTGCTCTATTCCAAGAGACTTCGTGTCGTTTTTCGGGAAGTGATCGTCAGTCCGAACACCACATTGCCCGTAAGGGCTTCGGTTTGGACTGCGTCGCGTTCATTCGCCATTACTTACGACATCACGATTACGTTTTCTTTTCCTGTCGATACTAAGATGTTTCAATTCTCGACGTTCCCCATTGCGCGAAGCAATTGCGGTGGGGATTCCCATTCGGAGATCCCAAGTTCTTCGCCTCCGTGCGGCTCCCTTGGGCTTATCGCAGCTTGGCACGTCCGTCTTCAGCTCTCAAGCCGAGCGATCCACCAGCTGGCACAGTAGCCACGTTCATCGGATCGGCGTTGCGACAGAGTCGCAACATCGTGACCCGGGAACGGGTCCAGTGGACGCCTGGACTACACGTACACACGGTCGCATCTGCACGCCGGTAGACGGCCGGCCTGCATTGACCCTTCCCACTCACACTTGCGCGGAGTGGTGCATCAGTTCAGTCGTACTCAATCATCCCTTCGTCTCCCACTTAAGGGGAGCGATTCGATGATTGGTACGAGTCATGGACCCACAGGGATTCGAACCCTGGGCATCCTCCTTGCAAAGGAGGCACTCTACCACTGAGCTATGGGCCCATGTCCGCCCAGATGGGCGGACAGAGACATATGTGTTAGCCTCGGTAGTTCTGAGGTGCCCGATCGGCCGCGCGATGGGTCGATCGAACGTGAAAATCGCTGGTGGGTCAGGACAGCGTCCTGATCCCGGTCTGTGGAGGTGATCCAGCCGCAGATTCCCCTACGGCTACCTTGTTACGACTTAAGCCCCCTTGCGAAGCCCAGATTCGACCCGGAAACCGGGCCTCATCCGGACCTCACTCGGGTGCTTTGACGGGCGGTGTGTGCAAGGAGCAGGGACGTATTCACCGCGCCCTTCTGAGGCGCGATTACTACCGAATCCAGCTTCATGAGGGCGAGTTTCAGCCCTCAATCCGAACTACGACCAAGTTTCGGAGATTAGCGTCCCCTTTCGGGGTTGCATCCCACTGTCTTGGCCATTGTAGCCCGCGTGTCGCCCAGCACATTCGGGGCATACTGACCTACCGTTGCCCGTTCCTTCCTCCAGTTTGGCACTGGCAGTCTCCCTAATGTACCCAGCTACCACAAGGGTACTGCTGGCAATTAGGCATGCGGGTCTCGCTCGTTGCCTGACTTAACAGGACGCCTCACGGTACGAGCTGACGGCGGCCATGCACCTCCTCTCAATGGCTCAGGTAAGCTCATCACACTGACCGTCACTGCACATTGTCGATGCTGGTGAGATGTCCGGCGTTGAGTCCAATTAAACCGCAGGCTCCTCCGGTTGTAGTGCTCCCCCGCCAATTCCTTTAAGTTTCATCCTTGCGGACGTACTTCCCAGGCGGTCTGCTTCACGGCTTCCCTACGGCACATCACAAACTCGTAGTTTGTGACACACCTAGCAGACATCGTTTACAGCTCGGACTACCCGGGTATCTAATCCGGTTCGTGACCCGAGCTTTCGTCCCTCACCGTCGGATCCGTCTTCCAGAGGCGCTTTCGCCACCGGCGGTCCGTCCAGGATTACGGGATTTCACTCCTACCCCAGACGTACCCCTCTGGTCTTCCGGTCCCAAGCCGCAGTTTCCACCGGACGCCCGCACGTTAGGCGTGCGGATTTCCCGATAGACTTGCGCGGCCAGCTACGGACGCTTTAGGCCCAATAATAGCGGTCATCACTCGTGCTGCCGGTATTACCGCGGCGGCTGGCACCGGTCTTGCCCAGCACTTATTCTGTAACCTTCCTACGGTTACAAAAAGCGAGGACTATATGCCCTCGCACTCGGAGTCCCCTTATCGCACTGGCGTGCAGTGTAAAGGTTTCGCGCCTGCTGCGCCCCGTAGGGCCCGGTATCTTGTCTCAGATACCGTCTCCAGGCTCTTGCTCTCACAACCCGTACCGATTATTGGCACGGTGGGCCGTTACCCCACCGTCTACCTAATCGGCCGCAGCCACATCCTATGGCGCCGGAGCGTTTCTGATTCTCTGCAGTTCCAGCCTGAGAATCGTATTCCGGATTAGTCTCAGTTTCCCGAGGGTATCCGGATCCATAGGGTAGTTTGACCACGTGTTACTGAGCTATCTGCTACGAGTACGAACTCGTACAACTAGCATGGCTAAATCGGACTCCAATAGCAATGACCTCCGGCAGGATCAACCGGAATGCTATATACTCCCAACCATTGTTGGGAGGGTTCTTGGCGGTGAATGTTAAGATACACACTCACACATAAATGGGTCCACGTTCGGTGACCCTAGATCGTCGACCGATCAGGCGACACCGAACTACCAAGGCTAACATCAGATCCCATCTGTACGGCGGACCGCAGGGGTAGGATCCTCATTTCCTTCGGATCTACTTCTAAGCCACCAGGAGTACATAACCCCTTCGGACTCAAGTGATCCATGCTGACGTGACGCCACGAGTTGAACGCGGCGTCAATCACGTCGTTTGCATTCACATCCGAGTTCCCTTATGTATTTAAGGGCGTCGGATTGGAACGCCACCGGAATCGGCATCCGGCGAAGCGTTCTTCGTATTACTGCAGAAGCGTCGGGTGCATATAAGGGCGTCGTCTCGAACGACTTTTGATCCGTGTTGATCAATGACGGTAGTGAGAGCGTCTGGAATGGTGACCGATACGATTTAGCGACGGCGGACGAACAGGGAGGTATGGACCGAGAGGGGTTCGTCAGGCTCGCGGTCATCGGGATCGGACTCGTCATAGTGAGTTTTTTCGTCCGCGGATTCAGCCAGCTCGCGTTCGGGCGAGGCATCGCGGACTTCCTGCAGGCACCGTTTGCGATCACGGGATTCCTGATCGTCGTCTATCTGTTCATCAGAGCGACACTCGATGCGACGGGGCTCTGGCCCATCGAGAACACCGAGACGTAACCGATCGGCACCGTCGTGGGAAGGAAACCGTTTTTCGAGCACCGACCGAATGGACAGGTATGACAGTAGACGTGCGAGTACTCGCCGATCTCAGGCCCGACGAGCGTGTCGCCTTTTTCGACCGAGATGCCGGCATCGAGGCAGTCAGGGGAGATGTCCGAGAGATCGTCGAGCGGGTCCGAGAGGAAGGTGACGTCGCCGTCCGAGAGTTTACGAGCGAGTTCGACGCCGTCGAACTCGGGAATATTACGATTACGGACGAGTGCGAGCGCGCGTACGACGAACTCGAGGAGACGGATAATGAGTTGGTAGCTGCGATCGAGACCGCGGTCGAAAACGTCACCGAGTTTCACGAGGCACAACTGCCCGCCGATTGGCGTGAAGAGTTCAGCCCCGGCCGGGAACTGGGCCGACGGTTCCGACCACTCGAGCGAGTCGGTGTCTACGTCCCCGGTGGGTCGGCCGCCTATCCCTCGAGTGCGATTATGGGGGTCGTGCCGGCAGTCGTCGCTGGTGTTGAGCACGTCTCGGTCGTGACGCCGCCGGCCGACGAGTTGAATCCGGCAACGCTGGCGGCGATTCACGCCGCCGGTGCGGACGCCGTCTACAGCGTCGGTGGTGCGCAGGCGATCGCTGGACTCGCCTACGGGACCGAGACGATCACGCGCGTCCAGAAGATCGTCGGTCCCGGAAACAAGTGGGTAACGGCAGCCAAAGCCGAGGTTCGCGGAGACGTCGAAATCGACTTCCTCGCAGGGCCGAGTGAGGTCGTCGTCGTCGCGGATTCGACGGCGGACCCCGAGTACGTTGCATCAGAGGTAGTCGCACAAGCCGAACACGACCCCAACACGTCGGTCGTCGCCGTTACAGACGACGAGGAGACGGCTGAAGCGATCACCACGGCCATCGACGAACAGGTTGCCTCACGCGAGCGCGAAGAAGTGATTCGAGCCGGCCTCGAGAACGACGCAAGCGGCGTCTTGTTGGCCCGGTCGATGAGCGAGGCGATCCTCTTTACCCAGGAGTACGCCCCGGAACACCTCTCGATCATCGCCGAGGATGACGAATCGATTCTCGAGCGAATCGACAGCGCGGGCAGCGTCTTCCTTGGACCGACCACGCCCGTCGCTGCGGGCGATTACGCCAGCGGAACCAATCACGTCCTGCCGACCAACGGCGGGGCGCACGTAACCGGTGGCCTCTCGGTCGAAACGTTCCTTCGGTCGACGACGGTCCAGCGACTCACGCCAGAAGGGTTAGACGCGCTCGGCGACACGATAACGACCCTTGCGGATGCCGAAGGACTCGAGGCGCACGCAGCGAGCGTTCGCCGCCGACTCGAGGATATCGACGGCGACCGGACGTAATCTCGGATTACGAATCGGCCACGCCCCGCACATGACGACCTAGTTTTACGGTAATGGACGCTGGAGTAGTATTCGAGATGTCACGACATGAGCACGAGCGTGACCGCGAGTCGGTCGTCGATCCGACTGAGAGACGTGTGCTCGAGCGAAATTACGATTACGCACAGAAAAACGTCCGACTCCTCTCGATGTGGTACGAGTGCGAGCCGCGACGAATGCTCGAGTTACTGGCGGAACACGACATCGAACTCTCTCGGAACGATGAGCGGCAGTTCGGGACGTACTACCGATCGGTCCAGCGACACGCCAACACGTACGGCGAGTGAGGCGGGCGAGGCGGGATCGGACGTGAATGCGAGTGTGGACTCCGGGCGAGGGAGTCCCCACTGGACAGAAAACGCAAACCGGTCACAAGCCCTCAAGGAGTGGGGGTTCCACGGGCGTCACAGTTAACATCGTTGCGACGGTAACGGATACGTATGAGCACGGACAGTCTGGATGGCGGGAACACAGACACGCGCCCCGAAATCGAAGTGACCGAGACGGCAGCCGAGCAGGCACTCGCGTTGCTCGAGGGCGAAGGACTCGACGCGACCGAGGCAGGGCTTCGGCTGTTCGTTCAGCAGGGCGGCTGTGCAGGGCTGTCGTACGGAATGCGATTCGACGACGCGCCTGACGAAGACGACACGATCTACGAACACCACGACCTGCGCGTCTTCGTCGACCCGGCCAGCCTGAAGTACATCGAGGGAAGTATCCTCGACTACGAGAGCGGACTACAGGCCGAAGGCTTCCACGTGGAAAACCCGAACGTCGTCAGCGAGTGTGGCTGTGGCGAATCGTTCCGAACGTAACTCCTCGTTCTCGCCACCTGTCAACCGAGACTGTCGCTTCGGATTCGTCGGAGACACCACTCCGAGCGCTGATCTTCGGCCGAGCACGCGCTAAAAAAGAGCGGGTCGGTTACTCCTCGAGTTTGAAGGCGACGGTGACCTCCGCCTGGTACTCCCGGTCGTCGGCGCTTGCGACTTCGACGCCGAGTTCGTCGACTTCGATCCAGTGGACGTTCTCGAGGGTCTCTTCGGCACGGTCGATGGCGTCGTCGGCGGCTGCGTCGAAGCTGTCTGGACTTGTTCCGATCAGAGTGATTTTTTTGAATACCATGTGTTTTGATGGGTCTCGTACTGCGTGGCGGTCCGATTCACCCGCTAGCCATGCGGGCCAGCGTCGTGAACGGTGCTGCCCACCGCAGGGACAGTCCCTGTGACTGGGCGCACAGCAGACGACCACGACGGGACGTATCAAAGTACCTCCTGCTGTGGCACCCCACTACCTGCAGAGTGTGCGACTCTCTTCGGGCAGAGAATTCAGCACGTATCTGCTTGCCGGCAGCTGATACCCCCGAAAATGCGTTCTTGTGTGGATCAACCAGTGCGTGTACGGTCAGGCTACGATCTGAGTCGCTGGCCAAATCTCGCTGAACTGGGCAGAACGGATGGATGAATGATACGATCTCGATACGGGTGCATACGTGGAACGGAGGAAAACGTTCACGTGATCAGTAAAGTGTATTAGAATGATCAAAGTGGCTACGGGTGTGAAGAGAGATGAGATGCACAGCTAACAGCAGGGATAGTGTACTTAATCAGCTCGACAAACTGGTCGATCCCATCCAGTTGGACGGGGATGAAACGGGGATAGACGCGTGTATATTTGCCCTGGAAAAGATGGCATCATCGGCCATGAAAGCGGATGCGCTCCGAGACGCCCACCGACTTCATACGCTTCGAGACGAGATCACGCAGGCAGGAACGCAGGGTGGACCTGTTGAGATCCCACCATCGTACGCACTCCGTCTATCAGTGACGCTTCACGAATATCGGGAGAACCTTTGTGAGAGTGACGATATGGAGGGTGCCGAAAGCGTAGCGCAGGTGATTCAGGTAATCGACGGGAAGATCGCTGGCCGTGAGTAACGGTATCCGTGTTCCAACGTGGCGAAAGACTATGCCAGCGCACTCGTTTCTCCGTCGTGTCCCAGCGTAAACTACGCGTCGTCTCCGGACTGGGAGAGAGTAGTCACCGTTCGGTACTGGACGTCGATTCACACCGCCATCGAATCACCGTCGTGTAATACGAAAGACGTCGGTTCGAAGTTCAGTTGTCACGGGAGTCGGCATGCGCCTCGAGCCGGTCGCGAATCGCCCCGGAGACGTCGGTGAGGTAGGCACCGCCCCAGAGTGCGACGACGAGTCCACCGATCAGATCGAACACGAGATCGAGCATCGTGTCGGCGAGTCCGTACTGGGTGAGGACAGCGTCGATACCGAGCGCATCGGCCGATAGTGCGATGGCGAACTCGAGGATCTCCCAGAGGACGCCGAACGCGAGGACAAAAAGCAGGATGAAGACGGCGACGAACCGCTGGGGAAAGTGGATGCCGTCGGCGTGCTCGTCGAGTGCGCGAACGGTGGCATAGCCCACGCCGGCGACCAGCGACGCCGACAGCGCGTGGGTCATGTGATCCCACCACCAGACCTGACTGTAGAGATTCGCAGTGGCACCCGGAAGGCCGACGGTGCCGAAGGCGTGGAGGAACACGGCGGTGGTGATCCACAGGGTGAGACGCGGATCCATCGGGATTCCGTAGTCGCGCTCGAGGATCGGCGGGAGTTGGGTCACAGCCAACGCGACGCCGGTGTTGAGGACGATTCCCGCGTTCCCGCGCTCGAGGCCGACGAACAGCATGCCAACCAGTCCGAGTTCCATGAAATAGGAGAGCTGGCGCTGGCGCTGCTGGGACGGGAGCAACGAGTGGCTACGCATCGTCACTCTCCGCGATCGATGCTCCATCAGCAGGCCGATACGGCTCGGAGCGGCCGAGTCGCCTGAAGTACAGTTCGAACACGACGCCGGCACCGAGACCGGCGACCGCCGAGTAGACGAACTCCCACATCACTGCGTCGTGGTCGGACGGAAACGGGACGCCGAGGAAACCGGCGGCACTCCACCGAAAGAGCGCCCACAGAGCCGCGGCAGCCATCGTCGTGACGGCGACGAAGACGACCGCGAAACTCGGGATCATCCGCACGGTCGTAAACGTCTGCAGTTCGACGGCGACGACGAGTGCGATCGCCGCGACCGAGAGGTACGAGACGAAATCGCCCGTCAACCGGTCGAACTCGAGGGCCATTCCGAGGACGGGCAACGCCGCGAGTACGAGCACTTCCCAGGGGAGCATCGCCAACCACGATCGAACGGCAAGCGGTGGCAACACCACCAGCACGACGAGCGCTGCGGCAAACGTCGTCCAGAGGAGGCCGCCGGTCACGAACTCGCTGAGACCGATCAGCGCGATTGCGACGACCAGCAGCCACGAGAGGACTGCATTGAAGCGATCGTCGGCGATCAGTTTCTCGAGTGGCGTCTGGGACACGTTCGAACATACTAACCGCCGTCACAAAAGCGCCTAGAGAGCGAGTCGCGGAGTCGTCAGGTCGGCACGGCAACGAGATAGACGGCGAGATACGCGAAGAGTGCAATCGTCACAGCCGCGAGTGCCGTAAGCGCGACCTCGAGCGTCGATTCGAAGGCGGGCACCACTCGGGAGCGCAAGCGCGAGCGCGGGCGCACAAGCGAGGCGGTCTCGGGAGCGACGCTACAGAGGAGCCCGACGCCGAGGATGGAGAAGACGAAGTGATAGGAGACCTCGAGCGTCGGCGGCGTCACCGCAAGCGCGGCGACACCGTAGACTGCGCCGACGGCAGCCCGGCGGTCGACGGACGTGAGGATCGAGCGACCGGTAAGCCGGTAGCCGACGGCGAGCGCGAACCAGACGGTCGCGAGTTCGACCGCGAATGCGCCGAGTAAGTGCAGCGTCGGATCCGGGTGGAGGACGAGACGCGACTCGAGGACGGGAGCGCCGAACGGGAAGAGCCAGTCGGGTGGCGAACCGGTCAGGAGGTCGCCCCACGGATGCGACCAGAGACCCCAGAGTGCCGCAATGGCGACCGTCGACGGCGCGAGTCGTGACAGTCGCGCGGTCCCGCGAGTGACGACGATACCGCCGACCGCGAACAGGGCCATGACGAACGCGGCGAGCGGGCCACTCCAGACCAGCGCGACCCCGACGAGCGTCGCGAGGATGGAGAGTCCAGCGATGTGTGCGACTCGAGCGCGTCCGCTCTGACTACGAACGCGAACGGCGAGAAATCCAAACGCCGAGGCAGCGACCGCACCGACGACAAGCGAGTGGGTGACCGACCGGTGTACGACCCGGCTCGCGCCCCAGAAGGCCGCTGGGGCACCGAGGTCGCCGCCGAGCGCCCGCCACTCGAGCAGGCCGACGAGCGCGTACGCGACGTCGAGATCCGGAATCGTGGCGAACGCACCCGCGACAGCACCGACGAGCAAAGCTGGTCGGCGCTCCCAGCCACGCCAGTCGGCGACCAGCGCCGCGACGGCGAACGCGAAGAGCGCATGTCCGACGAACACGATATATCGGATATGTGGTGGCTCAGCTTAAGCGACTCGCAAGAGTGTCAATAACACCCATATACCGGCTTGGGAGGGGCAACTCCATTGGTCGATGTCGGTAGGCATTTGCAAGTGGCAGGCGAGCACACCCGTATGGCTCAGCAACCGTCGACATCGACCGATGCGGATCACGCACCGTCCGTTGACGAACTCACACCACCGGACCGTACCCTGATGGGGCCCGGACCGAGCGACGTGAATCCACGGGTGCTGCGAGCGATGAGCACGCCGCTCATTGGCCATCTCGACCCCTCGTTCGTCGAGATCATGAACGAAGTTCAGGAGCTGTTGCGCTATACGTTCCGGACGGACAACCAGTGGACGATCCCCGTCTCGGGGACCGGATCGGCAGCCATGGAGGCGGCGATCGGCAACGTCATCGAGCCGGGTGAGACGATGCTCGTTCCGACGAACGGCTACTTCGGCGGCCGAATGGCGTCGATGGCTCGTCGTGCGGGCGGCGACGTCGTCGAAGTCGATGCGCCGTGGGGGGAGCCGCTCGATCCGGCCGACGTATCCGATGCGCTCGCCGAACACGATCCCGACGTCTTCGGTTTCGTCCACGCCGAGACGAGTACGGGCGTGCTCCAGCCCGACGTCCCGGAGCTGACCGCCGCCGCACACGACCACGACACGCTCGTGATCGCCGACACCGTCACGTCGCTCGGCGGGGTTGAACTTCGCGTCGACGACTGGGATATCGACGTCGCCTACTCGGGCCCACAGAAGTGTCTCTCCTGTCCGCCGGGTGCGAGCCCGCTGACGCTCTCCGACGAGGCGATGGAGAAAGTCCTCTCCCGCGAGGAAGCCCCTCGCTCGTGGTATCTCGACCTCTCCTTGCTCGAGGGCTACTGGGGCGACGAACGTGCCTACCACCACACGGCACCGATCACGAACGTCTACGCGATCCGTGAAGCGCTGCGACTGGTCGCTGAAGAAGGCATCGAAGAACGCTGGGCACGCCACGAGCGCGTTGCCGGCGCGTTGAAAGCCGGTATGGAAGGACTGGGACTCGAGATGAACGCGCCCGACGAGTACTGGCTGCCGAGTCTCAACGCCGTTCGCGTCCCCGAGGGCGTCGACGACGGCGAAGTCTGTGACGCCCTGCTCGAGCGCTACGACTTAGAGGTCGCAGGCGGTCTTGGCGATCTGGCCGGCGACATCTTCCGGATCGGCTGTATGGGTCACTCCGCACGCCCGAAGAACGTCATTTACGTCGTGACGGCGCTGGGTGACGTCTTAGAATCGATGGGAGCGGACGTCGACCCCGGTGCCGGCGTCTCGGCGGCACGAAACACACTCGAAGAATAAGGCAAGACGCGGTTTTACGGGCGGTACGAGGCGAATACCACGGGGTCGTCCGGAAGATCGAAGATCTTCCGTGATGACGAGACGCCTCCGGCGTCTCGAACCACTTGATCCCGAGCGCGTCACGGCACGAAGCGCTGTTCGGCTGTTATGCCGAGACTCGTGGTCCTGGCGGGGCACGTTCGACCTGATAATCGTCCCCGTCGACGACGATAATCGCCCACTCGTAGGCTGGATTGACACTCTGAAGTGTATTCTCGAGATCATCGGCATCTTCTGGCTGGGCGACGAAACAGTGGAACTGTCCGGATTCACGCGGAAGTTCTCCCGTCTCGAGGACAGTACTGACGTGGACGACTTTCCAGTCACGTTCGGCACGGAACTTCGGACCGTTCCCTTCGACGGTGTACCCGAGCTCTGCGAAGATCGACCTGGCCTGCTCGACGAGTCGCATGTTAACAGGACCCATTCGAAATAAGCGTACGTTGGCCGTCGTTATAAATGTTGGCACGGAACAAAAACTCGCGAGTATGGTCAAAATAGTTGGCACTCAGCAGGGAAAATAAGTTACAATCGGCAGCAATCTCGGGTAGCTGATCCGCGATCGTCAGCACCGATGTTACGCTGTCTTCGTATGGGGTGTGTCAGATGATGGCAACACACGCCGCCGATCCGTCACTCGTGAGCAGCGTCCCACTCGGTCGGCTTTCGGAAGTTCCCGCAGCGATTGCATTTGATGCGTCCCATCGAATCCATCGCGTTGTCGAAACTCTCACAGTTCGTACAGAACCAGCCATACCGCTGAGTCGCGTCTCGAGACTCGTAGGCAACGAGAAATGGGCCCTTAGATCCCGTATCGCCGTCTCGCTCGGACACGTAGACGGTACCATCCTCGGTAGACCGTGGTTGCATGTCCCAGTCTAGCCGCGCTCGCGGTAAATGACTGTCTGTCCGATATCGGCGACGATACGCGTGTTCGACTCGTCCCGGCATGCTATGGTAACCCCTCACAGTCTTGACTGTCCTAACTGAAAGGTTTACCCGGCAGGGTACCGTTCGATTGGGTAATGTCGTTGGTCGTGGTTCCCGTTCGATATCCTTTGTCAAAGCACTCGCGGCGGACGCTCGAGCGGGCGATCGAAGTCGCTCGTGAGCGAGACGCGGCGTTGACGGTTCTTCACGTCGACCTCTATCAGAACGGGAAGAAAGTGACCCGAATCGATCTCAAAAACGCCGTCGAAAACACGTTCGGCCGACTCGAGAACACGCGCTACGTCGTTCGAACCGGGTTTCTAGTCGAGGAAAGCATTCTCGACGAGGTGGCGGCAGAGGATGCCGACGTCGTCGTCATCGGGAACAAACAGGCGAGTCGATTGCGCCGGATCTTCCAGCGGTTTACCGACAACCCGAACATCGACCGGTACCTGCGGACGCACCTCGATTGTGAGGTCATCACGGTCGAAAGTGCACGCTCGTAAGCAGTGCTTACGTTAGGCGTCCGCGCCCGCATCGCGGACGACGAAGACTGGAATCGAAGCGTTGTCGACCACTCGTTCCGAGACGCTGCCCAGTGACGTGACTTTCTCCCGCGGGCTTTTGCCGCGCGTGCCGATTACGATCAGATCGATGTCGTGGTCGTCGGCGTACTCGAGAATAGTCTTCGCCGGCGTCCCTTTCTGAACGTCGCTGACGGTGTCGAGCCCTCGTTGTTCGGCTGCGTCCTCGACAGCAGCGACGGCGTCGTCGCCCTCGGCTTCGAGTGAGTGCTCGAGGTCGGTACTGGTCTCGCCGGTTGCCGCGGCGGTCATCCGGCTATCGACGACGTACAGCGAGTGTACCGTCGCGTCGTTGCTCTCGGCGATGGGCAATCCGTGGGCCAGCGTTTCGGCGATCGTCTCGCTCCCGTCCGTCGGAATGAGGATGTCGTCGTACATCGGTTCGCTACCGGATGCTTGGCGTGGAAGTCGTATAAAACATCACCACAATCCCACGACGTCGAGAGCACGTCGCCTCGAGTCGCGGACAGTGAGACGGCGATCGGTTGCGTCGTCAGGGTCCCCCGTTACTGATCTGGCTGCCTTTCGGTTTCGGCCGCACTCGGTGGGGTGGTCGAGTGAACGTTCGAGTCGGCGTTCGGACGGTCGGCTTCGGGGCCGTTGACGGCCAGTCGGGCGACGCCGCTGGTGTCGTCGAAGACGTGATGACGGCGCGGGTAGGCGAACTCGACGTCGATGTCCGCGAACCGCTGGCGGATCGCCGACTGGACGTCCGACCGAGCGATGGACTGTTTGTAGGGGTGTTTGATCCAGAAGAACAACTCGAGGACGATACCGTTGTCGCCGTACTCGGCGATGTTACAGACCGGTGCAGCGGCGTAACGAGCACTGCCAATGCGGATGTCCGGACCGCCGGAGATGACGGTGTCGATGCTTCTGGCTGCCCGTTCGGCCTGCTTTCGCGCGACCTCGAGGTCGCTGTCGTAGGTAACCTCAAACGTAACCGAGATCCGGGTTCGCTCGTCCTCGGCGGAGTAGTTGACCACGTCTCGTTCGTGAATATCGGCGTTCGGGATGACAATGAACGTGTTCTGGAGCGTGAAGATCTTCGTATAGCGGATCGTGATGTCCTCGACGAATCCCGTGTGACCCTCGTCGGTGATCTCGATCATGTCGCCGATTTCGTAGGGGCGGTCGGCGAGGACGAAAAAGCCGTTGATCAGACTCCCCACGAGCGGGGCGAGAACGACGGCGATCACGGCCGAGATGACGGTCACCGAGAGGAGGATCTGCGTGTCACCAACTCCGAGAATCCACGCGGCGATGACGAACGCGAACAGCAGTGTGGTGATTCTGACGCCACGCAGTACCGTCCGGGTCACGCTGGGCCGGTCGATCCGACGGGCGACCGTCCGACCGGCGATCCGGACGATGAGTTTCGAGAGGTACCACCCGACGACCACGACGAGAGCGGCGAGCACGAGATCGACGGTGAGTTGAGAGACGTCGAACGGAAGTGCGCCCCGGATCTCCTCAGGCGCCTCGCTCTCGTTTACCTGCAGTACCCCGCGCATAGCAAGACACTCTTGCCCGCGGTGGTTAAGCGTTCTGACCGTCCCGTTGGGTCGGTTGAGTCGGGAGCCCACGTGCCGAGATCGAAAACAACCTAATTTCGAAAACAGGTGCTACTCAGTGCATAATAAATCATTTATCCGTCGGGAGCGTACGTGGTCGTATGGCACCAGACGAACTCCGCTCGACCGTCGAGCAGGTCGGGGAGCGGTTCAATCTCGGCGAGTACGAGATCGACGCCTATCTGACCGTCTTAGAACAGGGCCAGCTCACGGCCAGCGAGATCGCCGACCGAACCGACATCCCACAGCCACGGGTCTACGATACGGTGCGTAGTCTGAGCGACCGCGGCCTGGTCGAACTCCGCGAATCCCGCCCGATGAAAGTCGTCGCAATCAATCCGGAAGAGGCCTTCGAGAACGTCCAGACCTCGCTGGCGGAGATGATCGACGAACTCGAGAGTCGCTACACCGCTCCAGCACGCGACACCGAGGCCGTCTCGTTGGTCAAATCCCGCTCGACGATTCTGCGTTACCTCGAGGAAGTCATCGATGACGCCGACTACGAACTGTCACTGTCGCTGACGCCGGATCTGCTGACCCGGTTCGAGGACGACCTGAAAGCGGTCGTCGAGGCGGGCGTCAGCGTCGACCTGATCGTGACGCCGGCAAACGAAGCGCCCGATCCCGACGAGTTCGACTACCGAGCGGTCGCGACGACGGCCCGTGCTCGCCGCGGCATCACGACGCCGGTCATCGCCGTCGCCGACGGAAACTACTCGATGTACGCAACTCAGGATGCGCTGCGCGACGATCAGGATCGATACGGCGTGATCTTCAACCGCTCGGCGCTCGGATTCCTCGTTTCCGGTTTCTTTGGAACCGTTCTCTGGACGACCGCAGAGCAGACGCTCGGCGAGGACGGCAGCGCGCGGACCTACCCGCGCAAGTACGCCTCGATCCGCCGCTGTGTCAAGGACATCATGGAGGAAGGCGGCGAGTTCTACGCGACGATCGAGGGCCGAGACGTCGAAGTCGGCGGCCCACGCGTCGTTCGCGGCCGCATTCTCGACGTCTCCTTCGAAGTGAGCGAGGAGGTCGCGTCGCTCACGCTGGTCAACGACGACGGCGAAGAGGTCACCGTCGGTGGCCGCGTCGCCGCCCTCGAGGACGTCGAAGCTCACGAGATCCACATCGGTCGCCACGAACCGCCGATTCTCGAGGACGAGTGATCGCGTCCCTCGAGCAAAAGCGGCCGGGTTGAATCGACCGGCCAATGTGATCCCAGGCGATCGTGTCGTCTCTCGTATGGCCTGCTGTACCGGTGCAACCGCGACCGTCCTGCGAGTGCATTCAGCACTTGACGGGAGTCCGTATCGCTGCCCCAACATTTTCTCGTTGCCAGCTAATTGTTCGTCTGCAGGCACCTGCCGACCGCGGATTTCAATGACGTATTGGCACCGATAGCGACCCCTATTGATATCGAGTCCGTCTCGCGGGATCGATTCGCGTTTACGAACAAGGGGACCGTAATTCGATCGATATCCGGACATTTACGGTTTATTACATCATTTATTACCAATATATAAGTCCCATGACGTGGACGAGTTACTGGCCATGGGACGTGATACCGCCGGTCGGCGCGACCGTCCTCGCTTCGGACGTCGGTCGTTCCTGAAGACCGCGTCAGTCGCAACCGCAACCGGGACGGTCGCTGTCGCCGGCTGTCTCGGTGGGACCCGAAGCCCGGGAACCGTGGTGATGACGGCTGCAACGGACGTCGAGGGCATTATGTACAGCGACGGTGACGAGCCCTCGGTCCAGCAGGCGCTCTGGGATGCCGGACTCGACGAGGACATTCGCGTCGAGATTCAGACCGTCGTCAGCGACTCCGCAGCACGGATGCAGACCACCCAGTCGGCGCTCGAGGCGGGCCGTTCCCCACCCGACATCCACATGATGGACAGCGGCTGGACGGTTCCGTTCATCCTGCGAAATCAGACGGTCAACCTGAGCGAAGAGTTCTCGGACGAGACGCTTCAGTACGTCAATGATACCTACCTCGAGGCGATCCTCGAGACGGCGCGCGACCCCGAGAGCGGCGATCTCCACGCCCTGCCCCTGTTTCCGGACCTCGGCTTTACCCTGTACCGGCAGGATCTCATCGAGGACGCCGGCTACGATACGAGCGGCTGGGGGACCGATCCGCCGCACTGGGAGGAGTTTTCGGCCGCGGTTCGCGATGCGAGGGACCAAGCCGACCTCAACTACGGGTACACGACGCAGGCGGCCGCCTACGAGGGACTGTCCTGCTGTACGTTCAACGAGGTGATGACCTCGTGGGGCGGGGCGTACTACGGTGGGACCGAGAACCTGTTTACCGCCGGGGAGCGACCGATCACCGTCAACGAGCAGCCGGTCATCGACGCGATCCGGATGATGCGCTCGTTCATCGAGGGAGAGGAGGACAACACTCTCGAGGGGTACACGCAGATCTGTCCGTCGCCGATTGTCCAGTGGACGGAACAACAGTCGCTTAATCCGTTTGCCGGCGGCAACGCCGTCTCGAACCGCAACTGGTCGTATGCCATCGCGGCGACGGGGACGGAGGACGCCTTCGGCGAGGACCTCGGAGTCATGACGGGACCGTACGCGGTCTCCCAGGAGGACGCCGAGTACGAGGGCACCGGCGGCACGACCGCGGCACTTGGCGGCTGGAACCTCGCCGTGAGCCCGTTTTCGAACCGTCAGGAAGAGGCACTGCAGGTGCTCGAAGCCTTTGCCACCGAGGAGGTCATGCTCACCATCTTCGAAGTCGGCGGGTTCCTCCCGCCGAACCTCGAGCTGGTCGCGGAAGCCGATCCGGACGACGTCGGCCCCGTTGCTCGCTACGGCGACGTGGTTCAGTCGGCCAGCGAGAACGCGATCCCGCGGCCGGCGACCGACCTCTGGCCGGAACAGTCGGCGCTGATCTCGCAGTCGGTCAACGCAGCCTACCGCGGCGAGCAAGCGCCCGAGACGGCAATGAACGACCTCGCGAACGAACTCGAGCAGAGCGAAGCGGAGGTACAATAAATGGCAGCTGATACGGATACGGACGGATTGATCGGCGGTGAATCCGAACGGAGACCGGATCGTGAGCGGACGGGCAATGCAGTCATCAACTGGATGGAAGGCCTGAGCGAGGCGGCCTACGCGTACCTGTTGTTGTTGCCGGCCTTTGCGCTGCTGACGCTGATCGCGTTCTATCCGATGGTGCGGACGTTCTTCATGTCGCTTCGCGCAAACCAGACGCGGGGACTGGACCCGCTCGGTGGCTTCGTCGGCATCGAGAACTACGTCGACATCCTCGCCGGGAACGCGCGGCTCGCCCGACAGTTCCTCGACGTGGGGCTGACATCCTCGTTCCCCTTTATCGAGCTCGGTACCCCGTTCTTCCAGCAGGCGCTGTTCGTCACGCTCGCGTTCGCGGTCATCAGCGTCGTCGTCGAGACGGTGATTGGGTTCGGGCAGGCCTACGTCCTCGATCAGGACTTTCGGGGGCGGCGCTGGGTCCGCGTGGCGATCATCCTCCCGTGGGCGGTGCCGATCGTCATTCAGGGGATGATCTTCTTCCTGCTGTTCCAGCCGACGGTCGGGTTCGGCTCCGACCTCATGCAGAGTCTGGGGCTCTTCAGTGCGACGCCGCTGGCCAACAGCCGGGATGCCTTCATCATCATCCTGGTGGCCGACATCTGGAAGTCGTCGGCGTTCATGGCCCTGCTGATCCTCGCGGGGCTCCAGAGCGTCGACCGGAGCCTGTACGACGTCGCCCGCGTCGCCGGGGCCTCGCCATGGCAACGGTTCAAACTGATCACGCTCCCGCTGGTGATGCCGGCTTTGCTGGTCGCAATGTTGTTCCGGACGATGGACGCGATGCGCGTCTTCGGGCTGATCGAGTCAACGGCCGGCTGTACGACCGTGCCCTCGCTGAGCTGCCTCGTCGTCGAGGCGATGTTCGGCGGCACTCGCATCTACGCCACGGCCGCCGCCGTAGCTTTCGCGACGGCACTGGTGATCGGCCTGATCATCGGCGCGTACGTACTGCTCTTCCGCGATACTGAAGGAGGGATGTACTGATGACCGACCCTACAGATTCCACTGAGTCGACCAATCCACCCGATCCGTCAGGCGCTACCGAACCGAACAACACCGGCAACAACAGCGAGACTGGCGAGACCGACAGCGAACTACCGCGAGATATGACGCTCCGCCGACCCGATGGCGGCGAATCAGAGGAGTCGCCCGTGCGCCGCCCTGACGGGGGAACCACGGTCCTCGAGGACGACCGCGACGCGGACCTCGACCGCGGCCCGCTCCAGCAGTGGGTAGCTAGTTCCATCTCCCACCCCGAGCGGGCCTACCGGGCGATGTTCTACGTCGCGGCGATCTTCTTCCTGTTTACGACGCTGTTTCCCTTCTACTGGCTGCTCATGGTCGCGCTGACGCCAGAAGGACAGCTTCAGGACATCGTCTTCACGCCTAACGGCTTCAATCCGGGCGCGTTCGTCGAGGTCTTCGAAGTCATCCCCTTCCACATCTACATGTTCAACAGCTTCGTGATCGCGCTGGCGTCGACGATCGTCGTCCTCGTCATCGCCAGCCTTGCGGGGTATGCCTTCGGCCGCCTCGAGTTCCCCGGCCGGACGCCACTGATGCTTCTGGTGTTGGTGATCTCCTTCTTCCCACCGGCAGCCTTCTTCATCCCGCTGAACGACCTCTTCAACACGTCGTTCGCGATCCTCGAGCCGGTCACCGGTGACGGCACCCTCTACAACACGCCCTTCGCGCTGGTGACCCCGCTATCGGCGATTTTCATGCCGCTGGCGATCTTTATCCTCACGACGTTCTACTCACAGATCCCGGACGGACTCGAAGACGCGGCCCGCGTGGAGGGGACGACCCGACTCGGCGCGCTGTTCAGGGTCATCATCCCGTTGTCGGCCCCCGGCGTCGCGACCGCCGGCGTGCTGACGTTCATCGCGGTCTACAACGAGTTCTTTTTCTCGTTCCTGATGACCGACGGCCAGCCCGAAAACTGGGCGCCGATCCTCGACGGCATCCTCGCCTATCAGGGGCAGTATCAGGTGTTGTACAACCTCATGGCTGCTGCGAGCATCCTCGGGGTGATCCCCGTCGCGATTCTCGTAGTGATCGCACAGGAAAAGATCGTCAGCGGACTGACTGCAGGCGCACTCAAGGAGTAAGACAAGATAATGGCACGAGTACGACTCGAGAACATCACGAAACGGTACGGAGAGGAAACGGCGGTCGACGACATCAGCCTCGAGGTCGAAGACGGCGAGTTCGTCACCTTCGTCGGCCCCTCCGGCTGTGGGAAGTCGACGACGATGGAGACCGTCGCCGGCCTGACCCAGCCGACCGAGGGCCAAGTATACATCGGCGACGACGATGTCACGACCCTCGCACCGAAAGATCGGGGCATCGCAATGGTCTTCCAGAACATCGCTTTGTTCCCCCACATGGACGTCTACGAGAACATCTCCTTCGGGTTGCGGCTCCGGACGTACGATGACGAGGAGGTCCGGCGTCGCGTCGAACAGGCCGCCGATATCGTCCAGCTCGAGGAGATGTTAGACCGGATGCCGGCAGAGATGTCCGGCGGCCAGCAACAGCGGGTCGGCATCGCCCGCGCGATCGTCCGCAACCCGGACGTGTTCCTGATGGACGAACCGCTGGCGAACCTGGACGCGAAGCTACGGGTCCACATGCGCACGGAACTCCAGCGGCTCCATCGGGAACTGGACGCGACGATCATCTACGTCACCCACGATCAAGCCGAGGCGATGACGATGTCTAACCGGATCGCCGTCTTAAACGACGGTAAGCTCCAGCAGATCGCCCCGCCGCTGGTCTGCTACAACGAGCCCAAAAACCGGTTCGTCGCGGGCTTTATTGGCTCCCCATCGATGAACTTCGTCGACGGAACACTCATCGAGAGCGGCCTCGAGACGGACAACTTCACCGTGGATTTCGAACCGTCCCAGATTCCCGGACTGACCGTCGGCGACGACGTCACACTCGGTATCAGACCGGAGGACGTCCACCTGACACGGAACGCCGAATCACTTACCTCGTCGACGGACCCCATCAACGCCCGAACCGACGTTCTCGAGCCGATGGGCGACGAGGTCTTCGTCTACATTCTGCTGTCCGAGGCTGGAGTAAGATCGATGGAACAGGATCCCGCCATGTCGCCGAACCAGTTGCTGATGAGCGTTACCCCGGACACGGAAATCGAGGCAAATCAGGACATCAACGTCGTACTGGACCGATCGAAGATCCACCTCTTCGATACAGCCACTGGCGATGCACTCGTCCACGGTGTCACCGATCTTTCAGAGCAAGAACCCGGAACGACCGCAACGGAAGCGGATAGCTGACTGACCCGGAACCGATCCAATGGGTCCCAGACGGCGTCTCAACGAGTCGGAACCGTCGTCGAGGTCGTTTGGCAACGGACAAAAGACCCTCCAGCCCCCATGATTTAGTATAGCAGTATTAACTGTATCAGCACGATAACGGACACCCTCTCATGACAGCACGCCAATGACAATGGATCGAAGCGACATCAAAACAGGTATCGTCGGCCTGGGAAATATCGGCCAGTATCACGCGGAGCGACTCGCCGAGCTTGGCGTGCCGCTCGTCGGTGGTATGGACGTCGCGAGCGAGGCCCGATCGCGATTCGCTCGCCGGTACGACGTCGAGGTCTACGAGGACCACCACGAACTGTACGACAGCGTCGACGCCATCATCATTACCACGCCGAACAAGTACCACGAACAGTACGCCGTCGACGCCTTCGAGCGCGACCTTCACGTTCTCTTAGAGAAGCCGCTGGCGCACTCGATCGAGAGCGCGACGCGAATCGCCGACGCGGCGGCCGAGTCGGAGGGCCACGCGATGGTCGGCTTCAACAATCGGTTCGCGAACACGGTCCGGATCGTCCACAACAGAATCGAGCGCGGCGATCTCGGCGAGGTGACCCACATCGAAGCCAACTACGTCCGCCGTCGGGGCATTCCGGGTCGCGGGTCGTGGTTCACTCGACGGCAGATCGCCGGCGGCGGCGCCCTCATCGATCTCGGCGTGCACGCGATCGATCTCGCACTGTTCCTGCTCGGCTATCCGGCAGTCAACGAGGTCAACGGCGTCGCACGCGGCGAGTTCGGCTCGAGTGAGGAGTACGCGTACCTCGAGATGTGGGGCGAAGACGCCGGCCCGGCGGGCTTCGACGTCGACGATTCCGCCAGCGCCTTCATCCGCTGTATGGGCGACCGAACGATCTCGCTGGAGGTAGCGTGGGCGACGAACCGGCCGGCAACCCACGAGTTCGTCATCCGCGGGACGAAATCGGCCGCCCGCTTCGATCTGCTCGAGGGCGATCTCACCTTTCACTCGGCGAGCAACGTCGGGCCGGACCACCTCGAGAACACGGCCGTCGAAACGCGTCAAAACGATACGCACGCGGACGAACAGCAGGCGTTTTTCGACCGGATCAGTCGAAGCGACGTGGACGACGAAAGCGTCCAGCAGGCGATCACCGTCCAGCGCGTGATCGACG
The DNA here is from genome assembly GCF_009392895.1 of Natronorubrum aibiense. Lineage (GTDB taxonomy): Archaea > Halobacteriota > Halobacteria > Halobacteriales > Natrialbaceae > Natronorubrum > Natronorubrum aibiense. Next base: position 3,005,626 of record NZ_CP045488.1, read on the forward strand.
CGATCTATCGCTCGAGCGACGAAGGCCACACCATCGCCGTCGACGAGTGAGTGCTGGATGCGGGAACGCGCAAGGCGATGTTTTTCTGCATCGGCGTGGTAGCAATCGACATGCAAGTCGAACGGCCACTCGTCCTCGAGATCAGTCGTCACGAAGTGACCGTTGGACGCCCGATCGCCGTCCGCGTTCGAGATCGCGGGGGCCACCCGATCGACGAGGCACTCGTTGAGGGTGGCTCGAAACGAACGCGAACCGACGAGCGCGGGCGGTGTGAACTGACGTTTCACTCGCCCGGATTCTGGAAGATCATCGCGACCAAATCACCGACCGAACGGGTCGCGTACGAACCGGATGCGACGCTCGTGCGGGTGCTACCGCGATCGTCGACGGTCCGAACCGCACGACGACTCGAGCCCTGATACCCTGCTATCCCGAGTTTCCGGTGCAGATGTCGGTCTGAACTGGACCGCAGTCCCCGTATGCCGGCCCCCGTTTTATTTCGCCCGTCGATGTTCGTCCCTCATATGGAGATCGGTGTTCACACCCCACCGCTGGCGGACGAATCGCTCGAGGGCGTCCTGTCGTATCTGTCCGACCTCGGTGTCGGCGCGATCGAACCGGGCGTCGGCGGCCATCCCGGGCAGGCCCACTTGCCGCGAGCGGAGTTCCTCGACGACGACAGCGCCCAACAGACGATCAGTAATCAACTCGAGGAGTACGACATGCGGATTAGCGCGCTCGCAACCCACAACAACCCGCTGCATCCGGACGACGAGCGAGCCGAAACCGCGGATACGGAACTCCGGGAGGCGATCCAGCTCGCGAGTCAACTCGAGGTCGGCGTCGTCACCTGTTTCTCGGGCCTGCCCGCGGGCGGGCCGACCGACGAGGTACCGAACTGGATCACCGCGCCGTGGCCGCCGGAACACGCCGACGCGCTCGAGTATCAGTGGGAGACGGCCGTCGATTACTGGGCCAACCTCGAGTCGTACGCCGACGACCACGACGTCGATATCGCAATCGAGATGCACCCAAACATGCTGGTCTACGAGCCACACGGGATGGTGCGGCTACGCGAGGAAACCGGCGAGCGGATTGGCGCCAACTTCGATCCCTCGCATCTGTACTGGCAGGGCATTACGATCACCGACGCGATCCGCTATCTCGGCGACCGCGATGCGATCCACCATGTCCACGCCAAAGACACCAAGATCTACGAGCCACAGGCGCGCGAGAAGGGTGTCCTCGATACGACGGCCTACGACGACGAGCCGAATCGGTCGTGGCTCTTTCGTTCGGTGGGCTATGGCCACGGCGAATCCCACTGGAAGGACCTCGTCTCGACGCTGCGGATGGTCGGCTACGACGGCGCGCTGAGCATCGAACACGAGGACTCGCTGACCAGTTCGCGGGAAGGCTTAGAGAAGGCCGTCGACCTCCTCGAGCGAGCCGTCTTCGAGACGGAACCGGGCGAGGCGTACTGGGCCGAGTGAGTGCGGTGTCTGCCTGCAATCGGCCGACGGGTCGTTATACTGTCAGACAGAAGTCAGTGAGATGTCGGTCGCGAATTCGCGGCCGTCGTCAGGGGAGACGGCCGCAGTAGCGCGACCGATCTTCAAATAGTTCTGTCCGACAGTATCAGTCCACATTCCCGTCGGCGAGCGGGTCGTCAACTCCGTCTGCGGATCGGTCGTCGCTCGAGTCTGCCGACGGCGATAGCTCGCGCAGTTCGACGGACCCGTCGCTTTCGACGGTGATCTCGTACCCCTCGTACTCGAGGACGACGCGGACGGTCGCCGAGTTCGGTGACGACGGCTGGAATAGGGCATCGAGCGCCGTCGGGTCGAGAACGGAGTACAGCGGCTCGTACGCCGGCGGCTCGACGTCGGTGACGTCGACGCCCTCACGAGCGGCGACGGCCTCGATGATGCGCTGGGTCGGCGCCGCCACCTCGTCGGACGGACGCTCACGCGCCGGAGTCATAGCTGCTGGTACGTCGTTCCCTCAGATAAACGTAGTGTCACGCATACGTATGTGAGAACGCTCGAGGCGTCATTCGCCACGAGCCTGCTCGAACGCGGCGATGGCGCGTTCCCGGCGCTCGCCGTGGTCGACGATCGGCGCCGGATACGACGGCGCGAGCGTGACGCGGCGATCCGACTCGAGGGCGGGCCAGTCGTGGATCGTGTCGGCCGGAACGGCCTCGAGTTCGGGGACGTACTCGCGGATGTAATCGGCGTTCGGATCGTACTCGCGGCCCTGTTTGACGGGGTTGAACACCCGGAAGTACGGCTGGGCGTCGGTCCCGGTCGAGCCAGCCCACTGCCAGCCGCCGACGTCGTTGGCCGTCTCGTGGTCGGCCAGATTTCGACGGAACCAGTCGTACCCTTCGCGCCAGTCGATCAGAAGGTCTTTCGTCAGGAAAGAGGCGACGAGCATCCGGACGCGGTTGTGCATCCACCCTTCGGATCGGAGCTGTCGCATCCCTGCGTCGACGATCGGATACCCCGTCTCGCCAGCTTTCCAGGCCTCGAGTTCGTCGGGGTCGTTGCGCCACGGAATGGCGTGTTCGTACCCGCTGAAGTTCTCGGTGACTGTTTCGGGGTTGAACGCGAGGACGTGAGCGTAGAACTCCCGCCACGCGAGTTGACGCTGGAACGCGGTGACGCTCTCGCGGTCGTCGTCCGTCTCTGCTCGCTCGGCCGCCCGCTCTGTGGCCTCGTACACCTCTCGGATCCCGATCGTCCCCCATTTGAGATGGGGCGACAGCCGCGACGTGCCGTCGATAGCCGGTTTGTCACGGTCGTCGGCGTACCGGTAGATCGGTTCCGAACAGAACTCGGTGACGCGCTCGCGGGCCGCCGCTTGCGTGACCGACTGTGGCGTCGCGGTCGGCTCGTCGAACCCCAACTCCGAGCGCGACGGCAGCGGCTCACCCATCACGTCAGCGAGCGCGTCCGCGGCAGGCGGCTCGACTGGCTCGCGTTTCTCGCGGTCGCGCCACTTCTTCCAGAAGTACGAAAACACCGAGTAGTGGTCGCCCTCGTTGGGCGTGATCGACCCCGGCTCGTGGTGAATCGCGTCGTGGACTGTCTCACAGGCGACGCCGTCGTCCTCGAGCGCCGCCGTCACGGCCCGGTCGCGCTCGCGCGCGAGGCCGCTGTAGTCCTCGGCCCAGACGACGGCGTCAATGTCGTGCTCGGCAGCGAGTCGCGGAAGCACGTCGCTGGCCTCGCCACGGGCGACGAGCAGGTCGCTGCCGCGCTCGCGATACCACTCGCGCAGCCCCTCGAGGGCCTCGAGGAGACAGGCGACACGGACGGGCGATGCGTGCTCGAGGATGATCGGATCGAAGACGAAGACGGGAACGACGGGATCCGCTGATAAGGACACGGCACGGGCGAGCCCCCGGTTGTCGGTCCCGCGGAGATCGCGGCGGTGCCAGTAGAGGATCATGGCCGAACTGACGACCCGAGCATCGAAAATGTCGGGGTAGCGGCGAGCCACACCCGCAACACAGGATCGGCCGTCTCGGTGGTCCTTGGGCGGTTACGCCAAGACAGCCGTCACTCGCCGTCGGCGTTTGGTGGCCCAAGTCGGTTCTCGAAAAAGCGCCGAATCGACGCGACGAGTTCTTCGACCGTGTAGTTGTTCCCGACGTAGACGCTGGCGAGGGCGAGTACAGTACCGGCGACGACGTCGGAAAACCAGTGAATGCCGAGATACATCGTCGAAATCGCGATGCTGATCGCGAGAAAACCGGCGACGGGAAGCCACAGCGGGTACTTCTCTCGAGTCACCCACGCGAGTGCGAAGACTGTCATCGACAGCGAGGTGTGCAACGAGGGAAAGACGTTCGTGCTCTGGTTGATCGTGTTCGTCAGCGTCCGCGACTGGGGAAACGCGTCGTACAACAGCCCCTCGAAAAGCAGCGGATCGACGTTTCGCGGTCCAAAGGCCATAAACAGGGTGTAACAGACCAGCCCGATCGCGTAGTTCGCCGTAAACGAGCGGACGAGCGTCGACAACTCGTCCATCTCATCGAGCGCGAAGTACGCGATAAACGGGAAGATGAGCAAGAACGCGTAGCCGTAGATGTAGATGAAGACGAAAAACGACGTCAGCAGTTCGGTCTGAAAGGATTGAATGACGGCCACCGGGCTCGTCCCGAACAGCAGCTGGTCGAGTTCGAACAGATACGGCGTGATGTTGTTCCGGAGGACGCGTCGCTCGAGTCGCTGGACGATGTCCTGTGTCGACCATCGAAAGACGAGCACGACTGCGAGCGCCGCAAACGCCGGCACACAGGCTTCGAGCCGCCATCGAAAGTCCCGAATCGCAGACACGATGGTTCGTGGGCCGACGATGACGACCGTCGCGGTCACGAGCATCGCCGCTACGATGAGGGCGAGTTCGAGGAGTACTTCAGCGAGTGCCATAGAGCGGAGTACCCATAGTACAGTCTGCGAGCCATTAACTCTTTCAAACACGTCTTTCGGTTGCCGCGGCGTGAGTGGCGTCGACCGCTTCGTGAGTTACTCGAGGAGAACGTCGTCCTCGTAGCTGTAACCGATCTCGGTGAACAGCGACTGGACTCGAGATGTGTCCAATTCACCGGCAGTACCCGGGAACGAAAGCGGCTCGGTCACACGAGCCGACTCGAGATCGGCGTCGACGTCCCAGTCGCGAATGCCGACGAGTTCGCTCGGCGTCGTCGCCGGCCGTGCGAGACCGCCGAAGAACTCCGAGACGGCGTGCTCGCGGTCGACGAGCCGCGAGCAAAGTCGCCGAAAGTTCGGGTTCCCCAGATCGTCCTGCTGGCTGTTGTAGCCGATCATGTAGAACGCGTCGGTCGACTGGGAGACCGTCGAGGTGTTCGGGGCGTTGCGAACGTTGCGAGCGGTTTCGGGCGGGAGGTCGCTCGCCGTCACGTCGATCTCGCCGTCGACGAGCGAATCAGCCATCGAACCCGGGTTCGGAGAGATCCGAAACGTGAGCCCGTCGAACCGTGGGAACTGCTCGAACACGTCGGGCCGGTCCGACGCCTCCCGGAGGACGTGTGCGTCGAATGACTCAAGTTCGACCATGCCACCGGCGGTTGCGTCCGAGAACGCGAACAGCCCGGAGCCGACGAGGTCTTCGTTAGGGTCCGTAAGTGCCTGTGTCTGGCGGTCGGCGACGACTGCCGACCGCTCGCGCCAGATATGTGCCGGTAACAGGGGGATCGTCAGGAGCCGACGGGCAACGGGCTGGCTCGTCTCGACGAAATAGAGGTCGATCGTTCGATCATCGTCGTCAGGTATCTCCGTCCGATCGAGCAGCGTCTGTCGACCTCGATAGCGCGGTGCGGGGACGCCGCTCTCGACGTCATCCATCGACGTGTCCTCGAGAAATGAGAACGTAAACGCCACGTCCTCAACGTCGAGCTGCTCGCCGTCGTGCCACTCGAGGCCCGGCCGGAGCGTGACAGTGGCCCGGAGCTGGCCGCGTTCGGTCCACTCGACGTCGTCGGCCAGCCATGGCACGTCCTCGTCGTCGATGCGTCGGACCAGCGGGTCGTACACCAGATCCAACAGGCCATCGATCCGGTTTCGGTCGACCGTCAACGGATTGCGTTGCTCGGTGAGGTGCTCGCCGAAGACGCCGACCTCGAGTGGCCCGTCTCGAGGGCCGTTCTCCGGATGCGCCATGACCTCGAGATAGTCGTGCGGACGACGCAGCGGCGTCGGGACTGTTAACGGCTCGGCCACGCCGCTTACCGTGCGAGGGAACGCGACGGCAGTGTACGGCGTCGTCTGCAAGAGATGCTCGACCAGCGCCGCGAGCGCGTCCGACCGTTTCGAACCGTCGGCCGCTCGCTGGGTCTCGAGATAGTTGTCCGCCGTCACGTCCGAGAAGTGAAACGGATTCTGCCAGCCGCGCTCACTGTAAAAATTGGAGTGTAACAGCCCGTAGAGGGCGTCGTACTCGTCGAACCCGGCGTGTCTGATGACGAAGACGTCGTACTCTCCCTCGAGGAGGATATCCCGGTACAGTTCCGCCTTTGGTAGCGTTTCGTGTGTCGCGTTGATGCCGACTGCAGTGTAGTTCTCGCGGAGTCGACTCGCGATCGTGGCAGCGAGCCGGTCGTCGTCAGCCGAGATGGTTTTGATCGTCAGCGAGACTTGCTTCGAGTCGGCGGTCTCGGCCTGTGACCAGAGTCGCTCCGAACACCCGGCGAGGGCACTGGCTCCGACACCCAGTGTTGCGAGCAGCCCTCGACGAGTCGTCGACGAAGCGACGTCGTCCATATGCACACCCGCCTATGCCACCACAGCGTATAGGACTTACTCTCGGATCGACATCTCGACGAGACGAATACCCAGCGTCGTCACAGCAGACCGAAACGGAGCGGGCGAGTGGAGAAAACAGTTCGGCCAATTTAGTATATAAATATGACAGTTATGAGCGAGATGTTCGGTTTTCGAAGACAGTGATGAGTCTCTGAATGTCTATTAGTACAGACTATTGGATACATAACAATAGGTTATCGTATGGGGGCTTTCGCACGTGGACTCCGTTTCGATCGGTTGGCTGCCGATCAGTCGTCGAGCGGCACGAACACACCGAGAAACGGCCACGGAAAACACCATGAAACTCGCACTCATCGGTTTCGGGCAAGCAGGCGGCAAGGTAGTTGACCGATTTCTGACGTACGACGACGCGACCGACGGCGGCTTCGTCGAGAGCGGGATCGCGATCAACACCGCGACCACGGACCTCCGGGGCCTCGAGCGCGTCCCACAGGAGAATCGCGTCCTCATCGGTCAGGCCCGCGTCAACGGCCACGGCGTCGGCGCCGACAACGAACTCGGGGCCGAGGTCACCGAGGCGGATATCGACGAGATTCAACACGCGATCGATCGGGTTCCGACCCACGAGATCGACGCGTTCCTCGTCGTCGCCGGCATGGGCGGTGGCACCGGCTCTGGCGGCGCACCCGTCCTCGCAAAACACCTGCGACGGATCTACACCCAGCCCGTCTACGGGCTCGGAATCCTCCCGGCGACGGACGAGGGCGGAATATACACGCTCAACGCGGCTCGATCGTTCCGGACGTTCGTCCGCGAAGTGGACAACCTGCTCGTCTTCGACAACGACGACTGGCGCAGCGCCGGCGAATCGGTCGGAAGCGGCTACGACCGGATCAACCGCGAAATCGTCGAACGATTCGGCCTGCTGTTCGCCGCCGGCGAGGTCAGTCACGGCGACCACGTCGCCGAGAGTGTCGTGGACTCTTCCGAGATCATCAACACCCTCTCGGGCGGCGGCGTCTCGACGATCGGCTACGCCACTGAAACCGTCGAGACCGACAGCGGCGGCCTGCTCAGTTCGTTCACCGGTTCGAGCAACAGCGACCTCGAGGATGGCGCGGCGACCAACCGGTTGACGAGCCTCGTCCGAAAGGCGACGCTGGGCCGGCTCACGCTACCGTGTGACGTCGCCAGCGCGGATCGGGGGCTCGTACGTCGCGACGGGCCAACCTGAACAGCTGAGCCGCAAAGGCGTCGAACGCGGGCGACAGTGGCTCGAGGACGAGACAGGAAGCATGGAGATCCGTGGCGGCGACTCTCCGCGCCCCGACACCGACGAGGTCGGCGCCGTCGTCCTCCTGTCGGGCGTGACCACCGTCCCGCGGATCGACCAGCTCCAGCAGGTCGCCCTCGAGGCCAAGGAGACGACCGCGGACGTCCAAGCGAACGCTCGAGACGAGTTCGCGTCGCTCGTCGATACCGGCGGCGAACTCGACGCGCTCTTTTGACTCACGCGTGGCAGGCCGTCGTGGAGCAGCCGAGCCGTCGACTCGATTCGCAGCCATTTGGATTCGTAGTTGTTTTCAGGCCTCGAGACACGTCCCTCGAGCCGGAAACGTATGGCCGTCAGGACGTGAAGACGGGCGCTATCAGGCGGTAAATCGGTCCATTACGGCCCTCCCGATCGTCGACGAGAAGCCGCGCTCATTTCAGTTTTCGTGAGTATCTTGGTATGCGTACAATAACGAAACGTGATATTCGTGGAACGGTAGACATGCGACGCCACCACCGATCGACCCAGAAATCGACAGGATCGCGACTACGAACGGCATTGACGGCAGTGTTCGTCCGAGACGACGGCCAGACGACGGTCGTCGAGTGTCGCCGGTGTGGGACGACACTCGAGACGACGGACACGACCTGTCAGACCTGCGGGTGTGACGAGCTCGCTCGCTATCGACTCGAGTGAGCGCGAGCTCGGAAGACGAGCGAGTCGGGCATCAACTGACCGGAGCGCCCCGTCACTCGAGCGGCAGCGCCTGCGTCTCGATCTCGTTCCGACGACCGTCGAGCACCGCAAATCGCTCGCCGCGGCGCGTCTCGAGCCAGTACAGCAGCCGTTCGGCCCACTCGAGTTTTCGGGCCTTCTCAGGGCCCACCGACGGGTCGTCGAAGTCCCAGCCGACGAAGACGAGTCGCGACGCGCCGAGGTGATCCGCGAGAAACGCCGTCCGGTCGCCGTCGGTGAACCCGCCGACGTTCCGGACCGGCCCCCGTGGCGCAGCCTGCGTCGTCGCCAGCACGGCCTCGACCGCACAGTCGGGCACGACCGATCGAAGCGCCGGGATGTTGTCGCCGTGGGCGTGGATCGCGACCGGCACGCCCTCGTGGGTCAACCGGCGGACCGTCTCGGGGTTCTTGTCGAGGTCGGTCACCATACAGTCGACGGCGACGTCGTGGTCGACGAGTACGTCGACGGCCGTCGAGGCCGCGAAAACGAGGTCGGCCGCACGAATCCGCTCGAGCGCCGATTCGTCCGTAAGCGAGGGGCCAGCGCCGGCGATCGCGACCGTCGCGTCACGAGCGCTCGAGAGGCGCTCGAAGTCGAACGCGTCGGTTAGCGAGGCCAACACGTCGCGTGCTCGCTCATCACCGACTCGATCGTATCCGAACTCGCGCAGGATCGCCTCGTAAACGGGCTCCCACTCGTCGAACTCCATACGCGACGTGTGGCGCGGAGTCGTATCTGTGTTCGGCTTCGGTCGGTACGGTTTCGACGTGATGAGAACGCTATTTCCGGCCGACCGGTGTGCTCGAGTTGTCACTCATCGTTCAGGAGCCACAATAATTCGTGATATGGGCCGGGGGTCGCCTCCAAAGTACCCCTACCCGGGAGGCCGCCCGGCGTCCACCGTCCTCTTTCGAATCCTTCGGCATAAGCTTTCTCTTACTCAATCATTTCTGCGAACGATTCTGCGAGCGCTCCTGTATCGTCGGTTTCCGCCCGAAGACGGGTCACCACGTCCGAAATATCCGTTTTCGAACCAACGACCAACGGTTGTTCACTGTCCACATACTGCACACCTGGGCTGGCATCTTCGACGACTGCCGCAACCGTGGCTCGAGCGTCGGTGTCGAGGCCATCGATCTCGAGAGCGATCGTCGACCAGTCGTCCGCAACCGATGGATCGACGCCACGCTCCGAAAGATAGGCTCGGAGGTCGCTACTCGAGCAGACGTCGAGCCGGGAGACCGACACGCCGTCCGTGACTGCGCACGCGCGCTCGGTGAATGCATTTCCGATCAGGGCGGCATCCCGGGTCGCGGCGACGTCGTGAGTCCGGATCACGTGTGCGCCGCGCTCGACGGCCATCGACGTGGCCGCGAGGCTAACCGGTAGTCGCTCGTCGGTGTCGCGGCCGGCGAGTTCACCCAAGAAGTTCTTCCGGTTGATCGAAACCAGCATGGGCTGGCCGAGCGCGCGGAACTCCCGCAGTCGGCGGAACGTCTCCCGATCATCCGCGAGCGTCTGAGCCTCGCTCCAGCCGCCGAAGGCCGGATCGACGATCGTCTTGTCGGTCATGCCATTCTGTTTCAGCGCTTCGTACACCTGGTCGACGTAGCCCGCCTGTTCGGCCCACTCCGGCGATTTCCGTTCGGACCACGGAGTCTCCTCGACGGCACCCGGCCGCTCGAGGTCCGGCGGACTCGCCATCTTCGCGACGGCCACGTCGTGGTCTGCACAGACGACTGGCATCTCCGGATCGGCGAAGCCAGCGATGTCGTTGACCATGTCGAATCCTCGCTCGAGTGCTTCCTCGGCGACCGACGCATAGCGCGTCTCGATCGAAAAAATCGCCTCACCCGACACGTGATCGATCGTCTCGAGGGCGATGTGGAGTCGATCGAGTTCTTCCTCGGCAGAGAGCACGTCAAAGCGTTTGTTCGCCGACTCGAGGCCGATATCGACGATGTCGGCCCCCGCACCGATCAGTTCCTCGTCGACGTACTGAGCCGCCTCCCCGGGGTCGTCGTAGACGCTCGGATCGTAGGGCGACTCCTCACTGACGTTGAGAACCCCCATGATTCGAGGCGGGTGGTCGTCGCCGATTCCCAGCCCCGCCGCGTCGACACTGTTCATACGCCCTCTGTGGATGGCAGCCTGAAATGTACCGCGGTTGCGGAGAATCGCACACCGTCCAACCCCGCCCGGCTGCGTGGCGATCAGCTCCGGAGACCGCAAGCGAGGTGAGTCACGGACGGGTCACGGCTGGTTCGGTACAGCGCCGGCGACATCCGTTCGAATCCACCGCGTGCCGTCGGCCCGTTCGATTCGCTCGTCGATCGGCTCCGGACGGTCGACGTAGCCGTCCATCGCGGCCGGACTGTATACGGCGAGTTCGTCGCCGCGCTCGCCCTCGAGAACGCGGGGCTCGACTCTCGGCAACGTCTCGCCGAGTCGCGGTCGCAGTGTCTCGTCGGCGGTTGGTGTCCGAACGTGCGTCAGCCCCGTCTCCGGCCGGTCACGGAGACGTGTGACGTCGCCAGTCCGGTTCCTCGAGGCCGCATCGTCGTTCGATAACGGCGATAGTCTCGGAGATACCGGCCTCGAACGTTGCGGGCGGCTCGTACAAAAGATCGGTTACTCAGACGTTCCGTCGTCCTCGAGGACGGCCAATCGCGAGTCCCGCAGGAGGACTTTCCTGACGATCGAGGGGTTCTCGAGCAGTCGGTGTTTGGCGTGAGCGCCGCGGCCGCGGCCGCGACCCTCGCGTTCGGACTGGATTACGTTGAGGAAGTTCTGCTCTTGAAGGATCTCCTGGACGCGACGTTCCGAGAGGACATCGAAGTCGAGTCTGCGAGCGACCTCCTTGTACTGGTTGTAGATGATCTTTGTCGGGAACTCCTTCTCGCTGCTGTTCTCAGTCAGCAGCGTCAGCGAGTAGAGGATCGCTTTGGCCTGCTGTGGAGAGCCTTCGATCAACTCGTTGAACCGGTCGGCTTCGGTCTTCTCTTTGGCGTCGCGGACGTGGTCGGCGGTGACCTGCGTGTCGTTTCGCTTTTTCGCGATGCGACCCGCGTTCCGGAGAATATCGATCGCCTTACGGGCGTCGCCGTGTTCCTGAGCGGCGAGCGCGGCAGTCAGCGGAATTACGTCGTCTGAGAGGACGTCGTCGTGGAACGCATCCCGTCGCTTCTCTAGAATTTCGACGAGCTGGTTGGCATCGTACGGCGAGAAGACGAGTTCGTCCCGGGAGAGACTCGATTTGACGCGTTCGGAGAGATGATCCGGGAAATCGATCTTGTTCGAGATGCCGATAATGCCGATACTCGAGTCCGAAATCCGACGATTCTCGCCGGCACGGGAGAGTTTCCGGAGGACTTCGTCGTCCTCGAGCATGTCGATTTCGTCCAAGATGACGATGGTAACGTCGGTGCAGTGGTCGACGGCCTGCCAGAGTCGTTTGTAGTAGTCGCCGGTGCCAAGACCGCGGTCGGGAACGGTGACGCCGCTTTTTTCGGAGTCGTTGACGATCTGGGCGATCGTCTTGACGATCGACGCTTCAGTGTTCTGTTCCCCGCAGTCGATGAAGGCGTACTTGACGGTGACGTCGTCGCGTCGGGCTTCCGAGATCACCCGCTGTGTGACCGACCGCGAGATGAGCGACTTCCCGGTCCCGGTCTTGCCGAAAATGAACAGGTGGTTGGGCTCGCTCCCGAAAATAGCGGGATTCAGGGCGTCCGCAACCCGTTGCATCTGCTCGTCGCGTCCGACGATCCGGTCCGGACCGGGTAGGTGTGTGATCTCGAGCAAGCGCTCGTCGGCGAAGACCGGATCGTCGTACCGAAAGAGTGGATCACGATCGTCGTTAGCGGACATTTCGTTACCCCGTGGCTTCCAACTGAACTGAAATAAAGGTATGGAGATCGATCGCGGATGTAAATATCGAACGATAGCCGATGAAGCCCTAAATATTACGGGATGCGCGAAGGAGAAGTCAAACAGCGGTCTCGCGTTTCTAAACGGGAAGCGATCGATCCGGAATCGACTCGAGTGTGTGAACCACCGACACCCCCGTCGCGGATGTAACACGACTGGAGCGGACCAGCACGCGGCCGGTAGCAAGTCGAGATAGCCGCCACAATACGCGATGTGGATTATGGTTACAAGAGAGACACGATGTTGGACGGAGTCGAGGGACGCTCCGTAAACGCCGGCGAAGCGGGCGGTACGCCTGCGACTCGAGGGAACTGGCAGTCGCTGGAGGGGGGACACACCCCCCTCGCGTTTGTAACGGCGAATGGGTGGGATGGGTGTTCGATTATTCCCGAATTCATGTCGATTCGAGACTCAAAAGCCCGGTTTTACATCCGCGAAGGAGGTGTGTTCCACGTAGAGACCCCCCCTACCATTGTGGCGTTACAAACGCGAGGGGGGTGTGTGTCCCCTCCGGCGCCGAATAACCACAGGCCATCATCGAAACGAATACACGAAACACCCGTTCAATCACCTTAGACCAAAGATTTCGTCACTAAATCGGAGACTACTCGAGGGAAGGAGCGAAAGCGGACCCCGAACAGGGTGGAACCACTATTCATTCTAGTACTAGACTACTATTTACTACTAGAGTTTGTTCTAGTACCAGAGTGACTACTAGAGTGAGTGTCAAAATCTACCATTGCGGTCCCAGAGACTCCGTCACTCGAGCCCACCTTCCCGACGTCGTGTCCCGTCTCTGTCTATCTGCAGCCGTCCGTGACGAACACGTTCCTTTTGACTGCCCACTCCTTACCTCCGATATGCACGCTTTGACTCCCATTTCGCCCCCTCTCGAGCCAACGGATCCGCTCGGACCCACAGCCAGAACCGACAGACGCGAACCGAATCACACCGCTCTCGAGTTCGGTGTTCTCGACGACCAATGACGGCTGACTCGTCCGCATCCGATGACTCGAGCAAGCTGACACGGACGCCGCCATCGGTCGCCGTCGTCGACGCACAGTCGCCGGGCAACGTCGGAACGATCGCTCGCGCGATGAAGAATTTCGGATTCGATGATCTCCTGTTGGTCGATCCGCCAGAACTCGATCCCGACGGCCCCGCCTACGGCTTCGCCGGGCACGCTCGAGACGATATTCTCCCGAACGCGACGGAGATTTCGTTCGACCGCCTCGTCGAAAACTACCACACGATCGGCTGTACGGCGGTGACCAACGAAGACGATCACAGCCACGTTCGGTTCCCGTACTCGACGCCGGCCGAACTGGTCGACCGGTTAGCGACCGTCGAGGCACCCACTGCACTCGTCTTCGGCCGTGAACGGATCGGCCTCACCAACGAGGAACTCGCCCGAATCGACGAGATCTGCTCGATTCCGGCCGCCGCGGAGTATCCCGTGCTCAATCTCGGGCAGGCCGCGACGATCACTCTCTACGAACTGCAGTCGCTCACGCTCGCCGCCGACGAGACCCAACTGCCGGATGTCGAGCGCGTTCGGGCTCCCGAACCGACGATAGACCGCGTTTACGACCAGTGGGCCGCGCTACTCGAGGAACTCAACCATCCCGAGGAGAAACGCGCAAAGACGATGCGTATGCTCCGGCGCGTCTACGGGCGGGCGGACCTAACGACGGGCGAAGCGAACACCCTGCTCGGGCTCCTCCGTCGAGCGACGGAACGGCCGGCAGAGGACTGAGATGGGCGGCGGTTCGTCAGTTCCGGCTCGTTCGAGACGATCGACGAGAGGCCAGCACACTGATATGGGCAGCGTCACCAGCAGTAGGAAATGACTGCACTGCACCGACGGAACGCACTCGGGTTGTTGGGCGCGGGAATGGCGCTGCTGGCCGGCTGTTCGGAAACGGCCGACGACGATGAGGACTCCACTGCCGACGATGAAGGGTCGACTCCCGAAACCGACTCAAGCGATGGCGAGCTCCCGTCGTACGCCTCGATTCTCCCGGCGACTGAAGAGTCGACGTTCTTCTACGGCGCGATCGATGTCGAGACAATGGGGATACTGCTCGACGATCAAGGGGCAAGCGAGGGTGCAGAGCCGACTGATCCGCTCGTTGGTAACCCTGTCGTCGTCGCCCTCCTGTGTTCGTTCGGCCTCGAGTTACTCGGTCGCTCGGCTGGATTCGAGGCGTACGTTACGAACAACGAGACGGCCGACGGCGACGAACAGTTCGTCTACGCCGAGGGCGTTTACGTGCTCGTCGGCTCGTACGACCGCGACGGTCTCGCCGCCGACCTCGAGCGCGCGGGTTACACGCTCGAGACCGAGACGGACGCCTACGGAGTCTACGCCGCGGACGAGGGTGGCGAAATCGTCGGAATCTCGAACGAGGTCTACGCTTACTCCGCTCCTAACGGCAGCGACAGCGAATTCGACCCGGTGGCCGCCGTCGAGCGAACGGTCGCGACTGCAGCCGGCGACCGCGAGCCCAAACACGACGCAGACGACGACTTCGAACGCCTCCTTCGCGCCGGCGACACTCGCGGTATCGGCTGCTGTCTCTACACCGACGCCGATGCGTTCGATTCAGCGACCCTCTCGGACGATCGGGCGAGCGACAGCGACAATCTGGAGTTCGCCTTCAACGCCTTCGAAGGCGCGTACGGAGCCTATCAGGGGCTTCGCGTTTCCGGTGACGCGGCCGCGACTGCACGGGCGACTGTCGTCTACAGCGGCGACGACCGTGTCGACGAGGACCGTCTCGAGTCAGCACTCGGAACGGAGGCCGAGACGGTCGCGTTCGATCGCGATGGACCGACGGTTACGATCGATGCCGAGTACGGCGGCGAGTTCGCACGCGAGTAAGCCTACTGGTTCACCGACTGCGCGGTCCGCGCCTTCAACGGCTGTTCGGACCAGGATTCGTACTGTCCGGTTTCGCTGACGGTCCCGACCCAGCCACAGTCGCCACAGGCGAACAGTCCCTGCCCGTCGACGACGGGCCCACCACAGTCAGGACAGGCGTTCGATGCGACTGATTCGCGGGTGGCTTCTGCACCATCCGTCGAGTCACGCGGCGTCGGCACCGCATCGACCGATCCGAGCGGCGTCGGCACCTCGCCGGTCCGAAGCGTGGCGATCGCTTCGTCGGTCGTGTACGTCTCCTCGAGTTCTTCGTCGGTGTGGGGGAACACGCCCACCAGCTCGTCGTCGACGTAGACCTCGAGACACGCCAGTGGCATCACGAGTCGCTCCGTGGTCTTCCCGGAGAGCTGCGACGTCGTTTCCCGCTTCGTAAACGGCGGTCGAATGCTCACGCCTTGCTGTGTGGCCCACTCGTCGAACCGCTCGAAACTTTCGAGAGCCTCCTGATACGGGCTGTTGTCGGTGAGTGCGATTTCCTGTGGCCAACTGCGCAATAACAGGTCGTCGATCGTTCCCTCCGCCGCACAGGCTCGCAGCGTTTCGACCTGTCTATCGACCGGTTCGAGCAACAGCGGTGCGCGAACGTGACACACGGTTGTGACTGATGGCTCCGTCATTGTTCGTAGCGCCCACGTTCTAGCCGATAAACTTTCCGCGACTTCCAACGAACCGATTCACACAGGGTTGTGAATGCAGTTCGATCAGTCCAACTCCACGTGATTACTCTCGCGTCTCGATCGACGGCGGTTCACCGGCCGACACGCGAACGTCGGCGGTAGAAACCGTCTCATCTGTCGTACCGCCATCTGTCCGGGTATCGACATCCGTCTCGAGCGGCGTCCCACCATCGGTCCGAGCGCCGGTATCCGCCTCGAGCGGCGTTCCGCCGTCGGTTTGCGCGTCGACCTGTCGTCCCGCCGTCGATCGTCGTTCGACCACCGTCGGCTCGAGTTTCGATCGCACGAGCGAGCGAATCGCGCGCCGCTTGATGATGAGGAAGCCAGCGAGAATCGTCAGCAGGCCGACGATCGTCAGCGAGTCGACGAGCGAGTCGAGGACGAGCCAACTCACGCCGATCGCGACCGCCGGCTCGGCGTAGCCGACGAGGTTGACCTGCGTCGGCCCGCTCTCCTCGAGCAGTTCGAAGTAGAGCAGGAACGCGAAGACGCCGGAGACGAACGTCAGGTAGGCGTATGAGAGCAGCGCCGTCGTCGTCAACTCGATCGCGGCGACCGATTCGCCGCGCAGGGCAGCCCAGCCGAACAAGACGCCTGCGCCGAGCAGCATCGCCCACGCTTGCAGCGTCTCGATCGGAAGCTCCGACTCGATCGGGCGGACGAGCACGCCACCGAGGGCGAACGCGACGGCAGAGGCGAAGACGATCGCCGCGCCGACGATCGTGTCACCGCCGAGCGCCGCCGGCGACGGCTGGACGACGAGGATCACGCCGAGCAGGCCGAGGACGAAACCGGCGATGCCGACAGGCCCGAGTCGTTCGTTCGGGAGCACCGCGCCGGCGAACGCGACTGTCAGAATCGGCGCAGTACTGACGACTGTGGCAGCGACGGCACCGGAGACGTACAGTTCGCCGATATACAACAGGCCGTGATAGAGCGCGATGACGAATACGCCAGCAATGGTGACGACGAGCCATTCCGCGCGTCCGACGGGGCGGACGCGGTCGGTGACGACGGCTGCGTACCCGAGGACGATCGCACCCGCCAGCGCATAGCGCAGGCCGGCGAACAGGATCGGTGGAACGTGCTCGAGGCCGACTTCGATCGCGACGAACGAACTCCCCCAGCAGAGTGCAAGCATCGAAAAGAGTACCGATTGACGGTACTCAGATGGAACCGAATCGAGGATCTTCATATCCGATTCGAAACTGACGGTCGTATTTAGATCCTTCTACAAGCAACCCGAGAATACAGAATCAAGAACCACACATATGGATCTGATCCGAAGAGGCTTCCATATCGAACGTCTGTTTTGTAGAGATCTCCAATATACTCAGACGAAGGACATATATTTTGGCCGCGCCGAGCACTTGTGTATGGACGACCGCGACGTGCGCCTGCTGAAAGCCATCTCGGAACTCGAGACCGGGAGCCCCGAACGACTCCACGAAGCGACCGGCATCCCAGTGTCGACGATCCACTATCGGCTCTCGAGTCTCCGCGAAGAGGGGATCATCACGAACGACCGCTACGACGTCGACCTCGAGGAACTCGGTCTCGGCGTGACCGTCCTCGTCGAGATCCATGCCGACTACCAGGGCTCCTACGAGGAGTTCGCGGATCGACTGCTGACCGTCGAAGGCGTCACGAACGTCTACTTCACGATGGGTGAGACCGACTTCATCGTCGTCGCCCGTCTGAGTAGCAGCGAGATGGTCGAGCGCCTGATCGCCGAGTTCGAACAACTCGAGGGCGTCGACCGGACCGACTCGACGTTCGTCATCTCGGCGATCGAAGAACGCGACGCCTTGCAGAGTTACAGCCTCGAGACGTTACTCGAGGAGTTGGTCGACGAATAGGGCTGTGAGTGTTCAGGAGGGACGTGTTCCACAGCTGTGAGCGGCTTGCATATACTGTCTAAGCGTATTCATGCTGATAATTTCATAGGTAGGTTCACAAAAACGAAATCGTGGTGCTAATTACATCACGTGTATTCGGTATTTTCAAACGGGATCGGGTAGGGGCATCCCGAGTGATACTCCGGGAGAAAACCAGCTCAAATACGAAACTGTGAGTACTCTTATAGACGGACGATTGGTGGATGCTCTGCGTAAATTATGAATTCTTTTCCCAAAAAAACAACTAAGTACCGTATCGGGGTAGTAGTTCTGATGTTTGGTAGCAGTGGGCCTGCTATCGAGCACCCAGCGGAACAAGGGAGAGAGACCATGGCACAAGCACACAAACTCGATTGTGAATCGGTGTCGGATACGTGCCGATTCATTATTCAATCGGAAAACGAAGAAGAGGCGGTCGAACTAGCTCAAAAACACATGAAGGAGGTTCACGAGCAAGAGTACACGGAGGACGAACTCCGGGACGAACATATGCAAGTCGTCTGACGACCACCGATGCCGGGCTACTACCGCTTTCTGCTGCGTTTTTTACGCCGGCCTCTATGAATGCTGAAAATAATCCGCTGACGCGGTACCAGAATCCTCTGGACTGATCGAATCAGGACACGCCCATAGTCGGTTTGTGAACCGTTTATAACATCCTCCACTCTGGCAACACTGATGACCACGTCCTCCCCAGCCGATTCGCTCGTTCACGAGTTCACTCGCTCATCCCTCGCGCGGCTTCGAATCGTAGTTCGCTCATCGCTCACCACGATTCAGCGCGCGCCACCGCACGTGATCACTGTGGAACGACGCGTCCCGCAAAGAACGATGGTCAGTCGCCTGCGTTAGGCTCGCTTCTTGATCTCCTCGCGCAGCAACTGACTCACGAGGTCACCGTCGGCCTTGCCACGGAGTGCGCCCATACACTCGCCCATGAGGCCCGAAAACGCCTGCATGCCTTCTTCTTCGACCTGCGCCTCGTTCCGTTCGACGACCTCGGCGATGGCCTCGCGGACCTCGTCCTCGTCGGCACCGCCGAGTCCGGCGTCTTCGGCTGCTTCCTCGGCCGTCTGATCTGGCTTCTCGGCCAACACCGTGAGTAAGTCCGGCACGCCCTCGTTCGGCAGGTCGCCGTCTTCGACCATCTCGAGGACGTCCTCGATGTGCGTCTCGGTGAGCGCTTCGACCGGGACGTCGTCACGCCGGAGTTCGGTCAGCGTCGACTCGAGCGTCGTCGCGGCCAGCGTCGGGTCGATACCCTCGGCGACGACGGACTCGAACAGTGGCATGTGTGTGCCGTAGGCGACCTGTTCAGCCAGCCCGGCACCGAGGTCGAACTCGTCTTGATAGCGTTCGACCTTCTCGGTCAGCAGTTCCGGTTCGGGCACCTCGCTCGGGTCCGGTTCGACGGGTGGGACGTCCGTCTCGGGGTACATCCGCGCCGCACCGGGGAGCGGACGGAGATAGCGCGTCGTCCCGTCATCGAGTGCGTCGCGTGTCTCCTCGGGGACGCCCTCGAGTGCGGTTTCGGCGCGCTCGGCGACGGCCTCGATCGATGCCTCGGCGACGTCGGTGTCGGCGGCGACGATCGCCACCGCATCCTCGGAGCCGGCTCCTACAGCGTCCCGAAGGGCTGCGACTTCGTCCTCGGTGACGCCGTAGGCCGGCAGTTCGTCAGTGTGGAAGATCCCGCCCGCGCCGTGGCGTTTGGCGTGGTCGGAGAACTCGGTGCCGAGGCGGCGGTCGGGTGCGATTTCCCGGCCGACCAGCCCGTCGAAGCCGTACAGTGGGACGGCCATCACGGAGCCGCCCGAGCTGAGTGCGCCGCCGATAACGCCGCTGTCGGTGCCCTCGAAGACGTCGGTAACGTCCTGCGTTTCGCCGACAGAGGCCTCGCGGACCTCGAGTTCGGCTTTGATCTCGAGGAGTTCGACCTGCCGTGCGGCCTCGTTGCGGACGATGTCGTCGATGTCGTCGAGGCTCTGGACGCCCTTGATCTCGACGCGCGCGCCGTCGGCGATGGAGACGTTGACGTCCTGTCGGATCGTCCCCAACCCGCGTTTGACCTTCCCGGTCGAGCGAAGCAGCATGCCGATCCGTTCTGCGGCCTCGAGGGCCTGCTCCGGCGTTGAGATGTCGGGTTTCGTCCCGATTTCGACGAGCGGGATGCCCAGTCGGTCGAGACTGAATCGGACGCCGTCGTCGGTCTCTTCGACGCGCTGGGCGCTCTCTTCCTCGAGCATGAGGTCTTCGATCCCCACCGCTCCTTCGCTGGTTTCGATCGCGCCGCCGGTGGCGATCAACGACGAACGCTGGAAGCCGGTGGTGTTCGAGCCGTCGACGACGATCTTTCGCATGACGTGAGCCTGATCGACCGGCTCCATATCCATGAGCTGGGCGATCTCGAGGGTCGTCTCGAGGGCTTCGTCGTCGAGCGTGGCTGGCGGCTCGTCGTCTTCCTCGACCAGACAGGTCGTATCGTACGCGAGGTACTCGAACTCGCGATCGACACGACTCTCTTCTAGGGCGGCCTGATCGATCTCGCCGAGTTCACTCCGCGTCGGGTGGAGATAGCGGGTGAACGTCCGCGTCGACGCCTCGGGCTCGCGAAGCTCGGTTGGACACTGACAGAACAGCTTCGTCGCCGTATCGAGTTGCTGGTGGATCTCCAGCCCGGCGACGAGTCCGAGCTCGTCGTAATCGTACTCGCTCATTGGCCGCCACTCGGAGGCGGAGGGGTAAAAAACCGTCCAGTTGCGGTCAGTCGGACGAGGACTCGGCTGCCAGTCCCGCCCCCGACTCTCCATCCGAGTCGATCGAGTCGGTGGCCGCCTCGTCTGAGCCCGGCTGGCGCTCGAGGACAGCCTCGATCGTCTCGAGAACCGTCTCCGTCGTCGCCTCGAGGGCGTGAGCTAGGTCGGCGTCGGTCGCAACGGATCGGCCAGACGCCGTTGTGTCGCCGGAGTCGGCTGTCAATTCGCACTCGACGAGCACGACCGCATCCGCTGTGGCCTCGAGTGACTCGACCAGTCGCCTCGTCCCGACGCCGTCACCTGCGAGAGCGGACGCCGTGATCACCGTCACGTCGGCGTCCGCAACGTGGTTCTCGAACGCGACCAGCGTCGCGTCCGAGAGCGACTCGAACGGCGATATCTCGAGACAGTCGATCTCGAGCGTTCGAGCGGTCTCGGCTGCCGTGTCCCCGCTCGTGACGGGGCCAAGGGAGAGCGCCGTCTCGGCCCGTGCGCTCTCGAGTTGGGCGAGCACGCACGCCGTCGTCGTTCCGGTGCCGAGGACGTGAATCCGGGCGTCTTGGAGCTGCGTCTCCTCGTCCGTCTCGTCGCCGTCGGTCCGATGGCCCGGCAGCGCGGTCACTGTCTCCGTCCCCGTAATCGGATTCGGCGTCACCGTCGCGGTCGCATCGAAAACGTCAGCGAGTGATTCTCCGGTTAGGACCTCTGCCGGTGGCCCGCTCCGGTAGACCTCGCCGTCGGCGAGCATCACGAGCCGATCACAGTAGCGCGCGGCCAGATCCAGATCGTGGATCGCCGCACAGACGGTCCGTCCCTCGTCGACCAGTTCTCGAACTAACTCGAGGGTCTCGAGTTGGTGATTGATGTCGAGACTTGCGGTCGGCTCGTCCAGTAACATCGCGGGTGTCTCCTGTGCGACCGCGCGTGCGAGGACGACCCGCTGGCGTTGCCCGCCACTGATCGCGTCGATCGGTCGGTCGGCGAGCTCGGTCGTCCGCGTTCGCTCGAGGGCCCGTTCGACCGCCGCGTGGTCCGCCTGCGTCGGCGAGGAAAACCGCGAGCGATGCGGATGACGCCCCATCTCGACGACGTCGCGGACGGGAAACGAAAACGAGAGCGTCGTATCCTGCGGGACGACCGAGACGAGCTGGCTCGAGCGCTTCGAGGAAACGCTGTGAATGTCGACGCCGTCGATCGACACCGTCCCGGAATCGGGCTCGAGCGCCCCGCTGATCGCCCGCAAGAGCGTCGTCTTCCCGGCGCCGTTGGGGCCGACGAAGCCGACGAACTCGCCGGGATCGACGCGCATGGAGACGTCCTCGAGCACCGAGAGGTCGCCGAACGACAGCG
Organism: Natronorubrum aibiense; assembly: GCF_009392895.1. Classification (GTDB taxonomy): domain Archaea; phylum Halobacteriota; class Halobacteria; order Halobacteriales; family Natrialbaceae; genus Natronorubrum; species Natronorubrum aibiense. The sequence goes on from NZ_CP045488.1 coordinate 3,027,485, forward strand.
AGCAGTTCTCGACGGTGATCGCCGCTGGCTTGACGTCCGTGGGCTGTGCAGCGTCCGTCTCGTCTGGTGTCCTGTTGAATGGTATCATACTGAGTTGACCTCCCGGCGGACGAGCAAGAAGAGGAAAAACGGCGCGCCGACGAACGCTGTGATGATGCCGACCGGCACTTCGGCGGGTCCCGCTCGAGCGATGGTGTCCGAAATCACGAGAAACGAGGCACCCGCGAGGGCGCTGGTCGGCAGCAAAATTCGGTGATCGGGGCCGACGATCAGTCGCATAATGTGGGGGACGACGAGGCCGACGAAGCCGATGACACCGGCGACGGCGACGCCCGCAGCGGTGACAATGCTCGCAATCGCGAGCAGGAGGAACTTCGTCCGCTCGACCTCGGTTCCGAGGTGGTGGGCATCCTCTTCGCCCAGCAGGAGGACGTTCAGATCCCGTGTGTAACTCCCAAGGACGAGGACACCGATGAGTACCACCGGGAGGGCAAAGCCGACGTCGCTCCACGTGCTGTTGCTGAGATGGCCCATCATCCAGACGATGGCCTGTCGGAGGCTGTCGCCGCTGTGGACGAGCATATACGAGATGACTGCGCCGAGAAACGCCTGCATGGCGACCCCCGCGAGCAACAGCGTGGCGACGGGTGTGCGCCCACCCTCAGTGGCGATCGAGTAGACGAGAAACGCCGTCACGAGCGCGCCGGCAAACGCCGAGAGATGCAGACTACCGAACGGCACGAGCATCGGAAACGCGATGGCGGCGACGGCACCTGCGGCAGCGCCGGTCGAGACGCCGATGATCGAGGGGTCAGCGAGTGGATTCCGGAAAAAGCCTTGCATCACCGTCCCCGCGGCGGCGAGTGCGAACCCAACCGTCGCGGCAAGCGCGATCCGGGGTAGCCGGATGTCTGCGACGATAATCTGGTGGGTGTTTGGTACGTCGAACGCGAAGACCGACGTGTACTCGAAACTCGGGACCGGCACCCCCACGCCGAGTATGGGGACTGTCAGACTTCCGGCTGTAACACTCGAGGGGACGACAACGGCGTTTAAAATCGCCATCGCGACGGTCGATGGCTCGACTCTGACTGGTCCGAGCGCTGCACTGGCGACGACGACGGCGACGAGCAACGCTACCAACCCCGTCGACCACGAGAGGGTCCGGACCGAGTGCGTCATACACTACAACCACGATTGGGTTAGACAAATATTTGTTGAAGAGTCTCTACCTAGCGGACGATGCGACAGACACTCGTCCTGTTACTCACCGCGTTGCTCACGCTCTCGTTAGTCGCCCCGATCGCGACGGCCAGCAGCGCGTCGGCAACGCCCGACGCGACAGCAGACTGTGCGTACCCGATCGAACTGACTGATGCGACTGGCGAAACGATCACACTCGAGGAAGCACCCGACTCCGTCGTCGCCTTGCAGCCAAGCGACGCACAGACGGTTTTCGAAATCGGTGCCGAGGATCGACTCGTTGGAATGCCGGACGAGGAGGCAACGAGTGACCTAGAGATGGGCGATCGCGTGGACGTGACTGATAACTACGAGATCAACCACGAGCGCGTGATCGATCTCGATCCAGACGTCGTCTTGGCGGCGAACATCACGCCCGACGAAGACGTTGAAACGCTTCGCGAGGCTGGCCTCACCGTCTACCACTTTAACAGCGCAGCGTCGATCGACGACGTCCGTGACAACGTGCTTCGAACGGGTGAACTGACCGGCGAATGTGAGGGGGCCACTGAAACCGCTGACTGGATGGACGACCGTCTCGAAGTCGTCGAAACGGCACTCGAGAACGCGGACCGCCCGCTTGCATACTACGCCATGGGTGAGGACGGCATGACTGCTGGAACCGACACGTTCATCCACGAAGTGTTGACGACCGCCGGTGTCGAGAATTTGGCCGAACGTGCAGACATCGGCTTCTACCAGCCACTCAGTAGCGAAACGATCATCGAGGAAGACCCCGAGTGGATCATCTACTCCGATGACCGATCGGAAGCGCCGATCCCAGAAGCGGCCGAGGCGACGACTGCCTACCAGAACGATAACGTCCTCGCGGTCAACGCGAACCAGCTCAACCAGCCTGCCCCACAGGTGATCTACGCCGTCGTCGAGATCGTCGAGACGGTCCACCCTGACGCCTACGAGCAAGCGGTTGACGGACTCGAGGACGCAGACGGAACCGAGGAGAACGATGCCGACGAAACCGACGACAGCGACACGATCCCCGGCTTCGGCGTGCCGGCAGCCGTCGCTGCACTCGTCGCCGCCGTGTTCCTCGCGCGCCGTCGCTAACCACCACCGTACAGCCACGTTTTTTGAAAAGCGTTTACCCGTCGGCCCGTCGAGATGGGTGTATGGTCGAGAACGTCATCTGGCCCGCCTATCTCGATGCGGCACTGTCACGGGCCGAGGGCCGGCGCGTGTCCCAAGAACTCGCAGTTGAGGAACCGACGGTCGACGAAATCGCGAAAGCGGTCCAGCAGATCGGGTACGACGCCACGATCGAGCGGGACAAATCCTACTCGCGAGAGCACTGGGCCGACCGCGGCCGCGTCGTCGTCCGCGGGGCCGACGATTCGTCGAAAAACGACCTCGTCCAAGCCGTCGCGGCCTACGTCGTCGCGATGCGCGAGTAACGTGCGCCGCGTTGGCTCAGTCGTCCGCACCGCACAGGGATTGGCCGTGTTGCGGGCGGACGAGCGCGACGACGCCGAGTCGGACGACCAACTCCGCCACGAGATCGGCACGATGGTCCTCGACGACTCACTCGAGGAGGTCGGCCGCGTCGTCGACGTCTTCGGCCCGGTTGACCACCCCTATCTCGCGGTGACGCCTGACGCCGGCGTCCACCTGCCGTCACTCGTGGGCTCGACGCTGTACGCCCGCTGAGGTCGCTCCCGCGGTACAACGGTCCTCGAGTGAAGACGAAAACACCCATACGAACGGGGGACAAACCCCGCGCTATGAACCATCGGACACGGATCCTTCTCGCCGTCGGCGTTACCGTGGTGCTCTTTCTCGGCGTCCAGCTCGGTTCGCTGGCGTTGGTCGAGCCGTTCCACGAATCGGAGCGTCAAGCCGTCGAGAACCCCGACGACCCGACGAACAGTGTGGTCTACTTCGGCATTATTCTCGTCGCGACTGCGTTCATGCTCGTGACGTTCAAATACGACGCCGAGTGGTTGATCAAAGCCCTGATACTCGGCGTCAGCGTGATGCTCGCGTGGTTCGTCTTCGCAGAACTCGTCCCGTCCGTCGTAACCGTCGGCTCGATCAACGTTCTCGCCGCCCTCGGCGCTGGCGCCGTCGGTGCGGGACTGTTGTTCTATCCGGAGTGGTACGTCATCGACAGCACCGGCGTGGTGATGGGGGCCGGCGCTGCGGCCCTGTTCGGGATCAGTTTCGGCCTACTGCCCGCAATCCTGCTGCTCGCCGTTCTCGCGATCTACGACGCGATCAGCGTCTACCGCACCGAGCACATGCTCGATCTCGCCGAGGGCGTCATGGACCTCAAAATTCCCGTCGTCCTCGTGATCCCGACGTCGCTTTCGTTTTCGTACCTCGAGTCGGGCAGTACCGACGGCGTCCTCGACGGCGAAGCCGACTCGAGTGCTGCCGAAGCCGACGCGACTTCCGACTCGTCGACCGACACTGACACCGACGACGCGGCTGCGGGTGCTGCCGGCTCGGATGCGGAGGCGGACGCAGGTGCGCTCGAGCGAGATGCCCTGTTCATCGGTCTCGGGGACGCCGTGATCCCGACGATTCTCGTCGCGAGTGCGGCGTACTTCCTCGAGGTCGAGCCGATCGCGGTTCCCGGGCTCTCGTTGAACGTCCCCGCACTCGGCGCACTCGTCGGGACGATCGCTGGACTGCTCGTGCTCATGCACATGGTCCTCAAAGGAAAGCCCCACGCCGGGTTGCCACTGTTGAACGGCGGGGCGATCGGCGGCTACCTGCTCGGCGCGGTCGCCAGCGGACTGTCACTTGCGACGGCGCTCGGCCTCTGATCAGGGGTGGCCGTGATCGACGTCCCGTCCGAAACGCGCCCTCGAGTTACTCGCTGTCCTCGTCGGTTTCGTTGCTGTCGGTGTCGGTACTGTTCTCGTCGTCGCTGTCGCTGCCACCATCGTCGCCATCATCGTCACTGCTCCCGCGGCCAAACTCCTCGACGAGATCGACGTCGACGGTTTCGCCGTGCTCGAGGCCGGTGGCCATCGTGTTGACCCGCTCCCGTTCGTCCTCGAAAACCGCATCGGCGGCGGGGTAGACCGCAGCGACGACGAGGTACTCGTAGTTGTGCTCCGGCAGGGCGATGTCGAGGTAGACGTCGAGTTCGGTCCCACCCTCTAACGTCGCCGTCGCCTCGTAGGTATCGAACGAGACCATCGTCTCGGGTTCGTCCGGTTCGATGGCCCGGCCGCCGATGTTGTCGCCGAGTTCGAGGCTCTCGTACCGATCCTGAATCTGCTCGGCCAACTCCTCGGTGGTGAGGTCGCCGACGGGGTTGAACTCCTCCTCTGCGACGCGGATCTGTGGCGTCGATATGAGCGAGAACACGCCGGCATCCGTCTCTCCCTCGACGCCCTCGAGTGGGAGCTCGATCGACCGAGTGTACTCGGTGTGGTAGCTCGTCAGCTCGACGGTTTGGCCGCCGAACTCCCGTTCTTCGGTCTGTTCTGTAGTCCCCAGATATTCGTAGCCGGTCTCGTCTGCCGCAGTCTCCGAGACGCGAATCGGTGACGCTTCGAACGTCGTTTCCTCGTCGATCATGTCCTCGAGAACGCCGCTGAGACAGCCCGCCGACGCGCTCACAGCGCCGGCTGTAACGGTGGCAACGAACAATCGTCGGTTCATCTATCCCGTTCGACCGTATTCTCGAGCATAACGTTCGTGGTCGTTATCACGTCGTGCAACCCGCTGGCTCGACCGCCCACCCGCTCGAGACCGTCCGCCGCACTGCCGTTACCGATTCGAGCGTTCGCTCGTCCCCGACTCGAGGGACGGGTTCGTTCGAATCTCGAATCTGGCACCGCCGGCGTCGCTTTCGGTCACGGCGACTGACCAGCCGTGGGCGTCGACGACGCGTTTGACGATCGCCAGTCCGAAGCCGGTTCCCGCCGCTTCGGTCGTGTATCCGGACTCGAAGATCCGGTCGCGATCCGCGGGCGGAATTCCCGGACCGTCGTCCGCGACGTAAAACCCTTCGACGGTCGGTTCCGATCCGTCTCCCGACTCGAGCACGCCGGCCTCGATCGTCGACTGGTCGACGCCGTGTTCCACGGCGTTGCGAAACAGGTTCTCGAGCAGACTCGCGAGCAGGGACGGATCCGCCCGAATCGGAGCCGACTCGACGACCCGAACCGTTGCATCGTCCGTCTCGACGTGTGCCCACGCCCGCTCGACGGCCGTCGCGAGGTCGATTGGCTCCGGGTGCTCGACGTCGTCGGCCGTCGCGAGCACCAGCGCGTCGTCGATGATCGTCTCCATGCGCTCGAGCGACGATCGAAGCACCTCCTCGGCGGATCCGTCCGCCGACACGTCCGCTGCCGGATCGAGCTCGACGTCCTCGAGCGACTGCGCCGTTGCGAGGGCGATCGACAGCGGGTTTCGGAGGTCGTGTGAGAGCAACGTGGCGAACGCTTCCATCCGCTCGGCCTGCTCGCGAGCCTGCTGCTCGAGGCGTCGTCGCTCTGTGATCTCGACGTGCATCACGAGGACGTACCGCTCGCCGTCGTGGCGATATCCCATCGCATCCATCGTGAACCAGTGCTTTTCGGACGGCGTGTGACACGGATACTCGAGTGAGAACGTCTCTCGTTTGCCAGCGGCGACCGCACGAATGCCACGCGCCGCGGTGGCCGCGTCTTCGCCGGAACTGGCGTCACAGATCTCGAGATAGTTGACGCCGACGTCGGCCGCTCCCGCTGCCAACCTCTGTTCGTCGCCGAACGCGCTCCACGCTCGGTTCGTGTAGACGATCACGCCGTCCGAATCGAGGATCGCGACGTGTGCCGGAAGCGCGTCGAACCCAGCACCGACGAACGAGCCGGAGGTGTCCATCATCGGATACTGAGTGCTCGTGCTACTTGAACGATTTCGCTGTCGGGCCGGACGAACCGACGACGCGAGCGCGGTGCTAACGTAACTATTGAAACGATTCATGCACCCATCACACAGCCGTCGTGCGGTGGGGTGTGCATCGATTTCAGTGGCTCCGATACTCGAATCTCACTCGCTGGACGGCAACCGGTAGGTCGCGCCGTCGTCGGTGTCCTGCACCTCGATGCCCAGCGCCTCGAGTTCGTCGCGCAGTTCGTCGGCGCGCTCGTAGTTGCCCGCCTCGCGCTCCTGTTCGCGTACGTCGAGAACGAGGTCGACCACGTCACCCGCCAGCGCGGCTGTGCCGGTCGTCTCGCCGCCGAACGAGAGGCCGAGAATCGCCCCGAACTCCTCGAGCGTCTCGACGGCTCGACGGAGGCCGCGGTAGTCGTACTCCTCGCGGCCGTCGACGTGGGCGTTGATCACCGTCGCGATCGACAGCAGCGCCGACTGCGCCTCGCGCGTGTTGAAGTCGTCGTTCATCGCCTCGACGAACGACGTTCGGGCATCATCGACCGCCTCGCGGAGCGCTTCGGCTTCGACTTTCGTCCGGGCATCGGGCGAGTCGACTGCTTCGACGGCCGCCTCGTAGGCGCGCTCGAGCCGGTCCCAGCGCTCTTCGGCCTCGGCGATCGTCTCGTCGCTGTAGAGTTGCTGGCTGTTGTACGAGCCCGCAGTGAGGAAGGTTCGAAGGACGTTGGTACCCCACTGGTCGACGGCCTCGTCGACGGTGACGAAGTTGCCGAGACTCGAGGACATCTTCTCCTCGCCCATCTGGAACAGTTCACAGTGCAACCAGTAGTTGGCGAAGCGCTGGCTCGTCGCGGCCTCGGATTGGGCGATCTCGTTTTCGTGGTGGGGGAAGACGAGGTCCCGGCCGCCGACGTGGATGTCGAGGGTCTCGCCCAAGTGGGTCATGCTCATCGCCGAGCACTCGATGTGCCAGCCGGGGCGGCCCTCGCCCCACGGCGACTCCCACATCTGTCCCGTCGGTGTCGCACAGCCGTGGTCGACGCCCTCGTGGCGATGTTCGGCGACCGCGTCCGCGTCGACGCCGCCGGCTTTCCAAAGCGCGAAGTCCGCCGGATTGCGCTTCTCCGAGCGCTCGTCCGGATCGCCCTGAGACTCGATCTCCTCGAGTTCCTGATTCGAGAGTTTGCCGTACTCCTCGAAGCTGGCGACGTCGAAGTAGACCGAGCCGTTGGATTCGTAGGCGTAGCCGTTCTCGATCAGCGTCTCGACGAGGTCGATGATCTCGGGGACGTGTTCTGAGACGCGCGGGTACACTTCCGCGCGCAGGAGGTTGAGCGCGCGCATATCCGCGAGCGTCCGTTCGATGTAGGTTTCTGCGACGTCGGCTTCGTCCTCGCCTAAGTCGTCTTCGCCCACGCGGGCGACGATTTTCTCGTTGATATCGGTGAAGTTCTCGACGTGGCGGACGTCGTAGCCGAGGTACTCGAGCCAGCGGTGCATGACGTCGACGTGGACCCACGAGCGTGCGTGGCCCAGGTGTGGCGGATCCGAAACCGTCAGGCCACAGTAGTAGAGCAAGACGTTCTCCGGGTCCTGTGGCTCGAACGGCTCTTTCTCGCCCGTCAACGTGTTCGTCACGTGCAGGGTCATGACGCTCAGTTCCCGCGGCCGGTAGTTAAACCGTGTGGTGGCCGCTCGAGCGGTCTGGACCGGTTGCGCCCCCGAGACCGTTACTCGACCGGCACGGCCTCGAGTGCGCGCTCGACTGCCCGTAACGCGTTGGCCCCCTCGAGTCTGTCGACGACGACGAGCAATACCCCGTCGCCGACGGCTGCCGAATTCGGCACGAGCCCCTCGAGCGACAGGTGCTCGATGGCTTCGGCGAGCACCCTCGCGTCGACGTCGCCGGTCGCGAGGATCGCGGTCCGCTCGCCGCTGCTGGGACCGACTGCGGTGTCGCCGAGCGCGAGCAGCGCCTCGTCCGTCCCCGTCTCGATCGGGCCGATACCGCTCTCCATTCGAACCTGCACGTCGCGCGACTTGGTCTCGTAGGTCGACAGCTCCTCGGCGTACCGTCGCAGGGCCGTCGCGATCGCGTCCGTCTCCCCGTCGACCTCGAGAAACCGGGCAGCGGCGGTGTAGTTGACGACGCCCGCTCGAAGCGCCGCGACGAGAAACGGATTCGCATCGGCGGCGCGGCGGGTCTCGGCTGCCAGTGACATACCGATATCCGCGGACTGCGCCGGTATAAAGTCGACGACCGTCGCGCCCACCTCGCCAACGACGCCACCCGATACCATCCGGGACCGCGGCGTTTTTGCCGCGAGCGCCCAACTCCAGCATATGGATCTCTCCGACATCGAAGCGCTCATCGAGGCGGAACTCGAGGACGCCGACGCGACAGTCACGCACGCACGCGACAAACACGACGACGATCACCTCGCGGCGACGGTCGTCTCGCCCGAGTTCGAGGGCCTGTCGCTGGTCCAGCAACACCAGGCGGTGTACGACGCCCTCGGCGACCACATGACCACCGACATTCACGCCCTCGAACTCTCGACGTACACGCCCGAAGAGTACGACGAGGCCTGATACGGACTGTTGTCGTCAATCCTCACCAATCACCGACCCCGCCGCTGGTGATCGGCGGTACATCGTACAGCCGACCGTATGAGGCCCGTCCCGAATCGCTCGAGTGGCCGATGCGCTGTCCACCGGAACCGCAGCTTTATCCTTCGTTCCTGATAGGATATGTGTATGGAATCGCTGCATCCCCGCATCAGACTGCTCTGGATCGTCAGCTGGGCGATCGGCGCGGTCATCCTCGGCGTCGCGCTCGCTGCCGTCGACCAGTGGCTCACCGACGTGCCCACGGTCGCGATCGCCGGCGTCGTCGCCCTCGCACTCGTTCTCGGCATTGCCTACGCCGTTCGGCGCTATCAGGTCTGGCGGTTCGAACTCCAACCCGATGCGCTCTACCTCGAGCGTGGCGTCATCACGTTCGTCGAAACCGCGGTGCCGTTCGTTCGCGTCCAGCACGTCGACACCCAGTTCGGCCCCGTCGAACGGGTGCTCGGGCTCTCGAGCGTCGTCGTCTATACGGCGGGAACGCGCAACGCTGACGTTCGGATCCCGGGGCTGACGCCCGCCCGCGCCCGGGATCTGCAGGACACGCTTCGTGAACTCGCCGTCGAGAGTGAAGCCGACGACGCGGTGTAAGCCCCGATATGAACCGACTCCACCCACTCAGCGCGGTTACTTACGCCCTCCAGTACGGGTTCGTGTGGCTGTGGGCCCCGATCGTGCTCGTCTTGGTCCTCGGCGGCATTTTCGATCCGATCGATCCGGCCTGGACATCCGTCGCGGCCCCGCTTGGTTTTCTCGCCGGCGTGGCCTACGGCATCGTCTACTACTACCGATTCGAGTACGGCATCACGCCGGACACGTTCGACGTCGCTTCTGGCGTGGTCGCCCGCCGATCGCGGGAGATCCCCTACGGACGAATCCAGAACGTCGACGTCAAACAGGGCGTCGTCCAACGACTGCTCGGCCTCGCTGTCGTCTCGATCGAGACTGCCGGCGGCGGAGACACCGAGGCGTCGTTGAACTTCGTCAGCGAATCGGAAGCGAACCGACTTCAGGAACAGATCCGGCAGCGAACGGCCGAAGTGAAAGATCGTCGACGCCGGCGCGAGCAGTCGACCGCCGAGCACGACTCCCCGGTCGACGAGCACGGCCACGACGTCGAGTCGACCGAGCCGTCTCCGGACGCATCCGTCTCGAGCACCCCCGAGCTCGGCCCGGAGCAGGCAGCCGATGACCGCACCCGATCCGGCCGAGCAGGGCGAACCCGCCGACAGCGACTGTTTGCCCTCGAGGCGCGGGAACTCCTGTTGTACTCGTTTACGTCGTTTCGACCCGCCGCGGTGGCAGCGGCGACGTTCGTCTTCTTCCTCGCAACCGACAGGGTCATCAACCTGTTCATCATGACGGCCCAGCCCTTCGGCGGTCCGGCAGCGCTCGGCGAAGGGACGCCGACCAGTTACGGCATCTTGACGATCGTGTCGGCGATAAACGGGGTTCTCATCACCTACCTGTTGAGCGTCGCGTACACGTTCGCCACCTACTACGACTTCCAGCTCGGTCGTACTGGTGAAGACTTCGTCTACGAACGGGGGCTCCTCCAGCGCTACAGCGGCTCGATCCCCGTCGAAAAAGTGCAGTCGGTGACGGTGATCGAAAACCCGCTCCAGCGGCTGATCGGCTACGCCGGGCTGTGGGTCGAAACGGCCGGCTACGGCCCCGAAAGCAGCGGCGGCAGCCAGTCGGCCGTCCCGCTCGCCAGACATCGTCGCGTCCACCAGTTCACCGAGAACCTCACGGGCGTCGAGACGCCGACATTCGAGAGCCCGCCACCGCTCGCCCGCCGGCGCTATCTCGTTCGATACTCGCTGGTCGCCGCACTGATCGTCGCGGCCGTCTTCGCCGTGACGCGAGTGACTGTTCTCGAGCGCTGGTATCTCGCCGCAATCGTCTTCGCGGCGGTGCCGCCAGCGGCCCACCTCAAGTACGTTCATCTCGGATACTACGTCGGTGACGACCATCTGGTCATCCGGCGTGGTTTCTGGAAGCGCCGAACGACCGTGATTCCCTACTACCGAATCCAGACGGTCTCGACGCGACGGTCGATCTTCCAGCGCCGTCTCGGGTTGGCCTCGCTGGTCGTCGACACTGCGAGTTCCCAGACGTTCGTCTGGGAGACGCCGACGATCTACGACGTCTATCTCGAGGACGCTCGAGACGTAAACAGTACGGGCCGTAGACGCCTCCAGTCGGCGCTTCGCGAACGCGCACACGATGACGACCTCGGGCTGTCGGCCGACTTCACCTGAGTCCGTCGCGGGGTTTTCGGTGGGTTTTACCTGACACGCCCCAACGGCTCACCTATGGGTGACGAAGACACGGATTACCGTATCGAGGAGGACAGTCTCGGTGAGATGCAGGTTCCGACGGACGCCTACTGGGGCGCACAGACCCAGCGTGCGATCCAAAACTTCCCTATCTCGGGAATCACGTTCAGTCGCCGCTTCGTCCGCGCGCTCGGTGTCGTGAAAAAGGCCGCCGCACAGGCCAACCGCGACCTCGGACTGGTCGACGACGACGTTGCGGAGGCCATCATCGAGGCCGCAGACGAGGTCATCGCTGGCGAACACGACGAGCAGTTCCCAGTCGACGTCTTCCAGACCGGTTCCGGCACATCCTCGAACATGAACGCAAACGAGGTCATCGCCAACCGTGCCGCCGAACTCATGGGTGCGGAGATCGGCGACCGCGTCGTTCACCCGAACGACCACGTCAACTACGGCCAGTCGAGCAACGACGTCATCCCGACCGCGATGCACGTCGCCGCCCTCGAGGCCGTCGAGAAAGACGTCATCCCAGCCCTCGACACGCTGCGTGAGGCACTCGAGGAGAAAGAGGAGGAGTTCGACGACGTCGTCAAGACCGGCCGTACGCACCTGCAGGACGCGACGCCGGTCACGCTCGGCCAGGAGTTCGGTGGCTACCGCACTCAGGTCGAGAAGGGACTCGGTCGCGTCGACAACGCTCGCGACCACCTCGCCGAACTCGCCCTCGGCGGCACCGCGACCGGGACGGGACTCAACACCCACGAGGAGTTCCCCGGCCGCGCCGCCGAATACATCACCAAAGAGACCGGCGTCCAGTTCCGCGAAGCCGACAACCACTTCGAAGCCCAGGCTGCCCACGACGCCATGTCCGAGGCCCACGGCGCGCTCCGCGTCGTCGCCGGCTCGCTGAACAAGATCGCTAACGACCTGCGCCTGCTCGCCTCCGGTCCGCGCAATGGCCTCGGTGAGATCGAACAGCCGGAAAACCAACCCGGTTCGTCGATCATGCCCGGCAAGATCAACCCCGTGATCGCCGAAGCCGTCAACCAGGTCCACAAGCAGGTCGTCGGCAACGACGCCGCCGTCTCCGCCGGCGCAGCCGAGGGTCAGATCGACCTCAACCTCTACAAGCCCGTGCTGGCGCACAACTTCCTCGAGTCCGCCGAACTGATTTCGAACTCGAGTCAGGTCTTCGCCGAGCGCTTCGTCGCGCCGCTCGAAGCCAACGCGGAGTACTGCGCCGAGCAGGTCGAGCAGTCGATGGCGATGGCGACGTCGCTGAACGTCCACATCGGCTACGACAAGGCCAGCGAGGTCGCAAAGACCGCGCTCAAAGAGGGCAAGACGGTCCGCGAAGTCGTCCTCGAGAAGGGCTACCTCGACGAGGACGAAGCCGACGAAGTGCTCGACCCTCGCAAGATGGCCCAGCGCGGTATCCTCGGGCAGGACGACTGACTCGAGTCACCGCCGCCGACTGAGACGGTCTGCTGTACCGATTTACCGGTGCGACCGCAGAGCGGTCGCGGTTGCACCGGAAATGACGTACAGGGTCCGTATGAAACGAGCACCGGTTCGACTGTCACGTACCATCTTTGTTACATAGACGCGAGTGGCAACTACAGCCGTTTCCGTCGTCGACACTGATGACAGCTACCGATGAATACGATTGTGAGTAACTAGCGAATACAGGCCTTCTTTTTTCCCAGATCGTCGACGCCAAATCAGCACAGTGGAGCCGAATCAGGCGCGATTTCGGCGTAATAAAAGAACCCAAGCAGTTTTGATGGATGCTCGCGTCAGATGAAACATGCACACCTGTCGTAACTGCAACCAGTCCTTCCAGACCGAACTCGCCCTCGAGTTACACCGAGACACGTGTACGAAAGGACAACTATTCTGTCAAGTCTGTGGCGATCGATTCCGAGAAGGCGACGCAACGCAGGATGGCTGGCATTACGAGTGTCCATCCGAGGACTGCGAGGGAGAGGGGCTCCAACAAGACCTGTATCGCGTCGAAGACGTACGCACGGCGACCCACTAATCGACCAGCGAACTTGACGTAGGGCTCTTTTCGTCTGTTCCCTTGAGGCGAGCGCAGTTGTAGTGGTCGAAGTTGCCGTTGGGTGGTCCCGCTCTCATCTCGATCCCCATCATTTCGATATAGCAATATAGAGTATACCTGTTTGTTGGCGCTCGAATCAGCTGCCGAGGTAACGAGTTGTGCACGTTTCAGACCAACCCGAGAGTGCCGAGAGTCTCACTGACCGATTGCCTGCGCGGTGCGTGCCCTCGGAAGCCGATCTACGCGTCGAGCGCACGGCCATCGACAGCGTATCTGCTGTACGGACTCACTGCGGTCCCTCCCGATCGCAAACGGTTACGGACCATCAACTATCCGGACAATCTCTTAGTGACCTAACTAACGACTATGTATGCCGTTCCCATAGCACTCGCCGAAGGTGTTCCCTATGAGCGACCAACAGATCCCCGGATACGCGTACGGCGACGAGTCCGTCCCCGACGCGCCGATCAGTACCGAGGAGCTCGACCACCTGAAGCAGTCCGTGATGTGGTCTGCGGACGACGACGACGCGCTTCAGCAGGCAGGAGACGTCCTCGAGCCACAGATCGACGAGATTTTGGATACCTGGTATGGATTCGTCGGCGACCACGACTTCTTGCTCCATTACTTCACCGACGTCGACACCAATGAACCGATCGACGAGTACCTAGACCGTGTTCGTGCCCGATTTGGACAATGGATCCGAGACACGTGCGACACCCCTTACGACGAGGCGTGGCTCGCCTACCAATTCGAGATCGGCCGCCGACACCACCACACGGGCAAAAACGAGGCCGACGACGTTTCTGCGGTCCCACACATCGACTTTCGCTACGTGAACGCGTTCATCTACCCGATCACGGCGACGATCCGCGATTTCCTCGAGAACAGTGACCACTCCAGAGCGGAGATCGACGACATGTACCACGCGTGGTTCAAATCCGTCGTCCTGCAAGTGACTCTCTGGAGCTATCCGTATATTCCCGACGACGAGTGGTAACGAATAGGTGTGGACTCGAGAGCAGACGCCGACCGACCCGCACTTGTTCTACCACACCAGTCTCGATCGCCTTGCCACTCGGGGTGTGTTCGAGTCACACACCTCTTGATAACTCGCCGCCATTCGTGATAGGTGTCAGACAGCTAATGCCGAGTTTCGGTGATATCTGTAGCCCTGTTTCCGGCACGTGACCCCTAGGGGTTACACCTCGAGAGTGGCGTTCAAATGTTCCGGATAGTTCCTCCTGATCAACACGAATTCGAGTCTCCGCTACTGACCAGCGCGGGTTGGAATGCACTCAGCAATTGATTGGTTTCGATCACGATTGGTCGAATCGGGATTCCTCGACTGTTGCCGCTACATATTTTTAGATGTGTATCAAGGACTATACTGCACTATTTTTTGGGCCTGGAAATCAGGATAAGCTATACTGACCGGCCAAATTGGAGTGCCATAGATCAAAATAAATGCCCTTATTTGTGAATGTAGGATATATTGAAGTGTCTTCGCTGTGAGCACCAACGTATGGCAGCCGACGACCGTGTCGCCGTGAAGACGTACGTCCCACGGTACCAGAAAGAGCGCTGGCAGGCACAGGCCGACAACCTCGAGATGAGCCAAAGCGAGTTCGTCAGAACGATGGTCCAGGCAGGTCGACAGGAGTTCGAGATCCCATCCGGTCACGCCGACACTGCGTCTTCGACCAGCACTGCAGCAAAGGCCGACAACGAGTTCGCGGATCGAATCCTCGAGGTGCTCGACCGAAGGGGCGCGCTCGGCTGGGACGACCTCGTCGAGGCACTGGTCGACGACGTCGAAGCCGAACTCGACGCGGAACTCCAGCGGCTGCAAGACGAAAACACGATCCGATACAGCGGCCGCGACGGCGGCTACGTCCTCACAACCGATGACTGAGCACAAGCAACAGCCGAACACGGTCGAGTACTTCCTGCAGGACATCGAACACCACGGCCGCAACGAACGAACCGCAGCGGCCTACGAGCGCGTGCTCTCGGAGTACGAGACGTTCCTCGACGAGCGATTCGACAAGACACCACCTGCAGCGAGCTACAGGGACTGTATGGCGTGGGTGCACGACCTTCGGGCCACCCACTCCGAAAGCACCGTCGCGACGTATGCGTCGTATCTCAACCGATTTTACAGCTATCTCGAGCGAGTCGGACACACCGAGGAGAACCCGATGACGGTCGTCCTAGAGGAGATGACCGAATCGATCGAATCGAACCCGACTCGGCGCGACGTCACGTTGTCCGAGATGCGTTCGTTCGTCGCTGCCGTTCGTCATCCGCTTCACCGAGCGATCGTGACCACGCTGTTGAAAACCGGGATCCGGGCCGGCGAACTCTGTAATCTCGATCTGATCGATCTCAACCTCGCACACGAAGCCCAGACGTGGCAGCCACGAGCCCACATTGCGGGTCGTCCGGACTCGCTGTTTATCGCGACCGAACACACATACGGGCGCGAATCCGGCGGCGAGCGACGCACGGCGTCGAACAAGCGCAAACGCGAGACCGTCATTCCCGTCGACGAGGAGCTGAAAACGGCGCTCGTGCGGTGGCTCGCCGTGCGACCGGATACGCCACAGCGAGCGACCGGGGCAGCGTCGGAGCCGCTGTTCGTGTCGACGGCCGACAACTGGGGACAGCGCCTGACCCCGAACGTCGTCCATCACGTCGTCGAACGGTACGCACGAGAGCGCGGCTGGTATCGGACCGGTGGTGGCGCGGCCGAAAACGTCACGCCGCACTATTTCAGACACTTCTTTACGACACACCTGCGGGATCGAACCGGCGACCGCGGTATCGTCCAGTATCTCCGGGGTGACGTCGCCAGCGACGTGATCGACACCTACACTCACAACTGGGGTGATCGCGTCCGAGAGACGTACCTCGAGCACATTTACTCCGTTGCCGAGTAGCGACGGAAGTTTGCGTCGCGTCGCCGTTCGTTCGTCCGATTCGGGTACGAATTTACAACTGCTGTACTCGTTTTGTTTGTCGGAACTCGACCCGATAAACAACATAACGATATACAAAATTTGGCTAACGGATCATCCGCAATCACGTCGCGTGACCCGTTTTGGGTCAGGTCTCAGAGACAGCGCGCTCACGCCAGCGTAGTCACGGGTGTGAGTGCAGTGGCGACTCCTCGAGTCACTGGCCACGACAACAGTGTCGTCCGGACCACGCTGTGAGACGGGACTCCGCCAGCCGAATGGATGGCTAGATCGACAACTCGAGTGCGACACCCGCCCGTGTTCGGTGGGATTGCGCCGCTACATGTCCGCGCGAGGGATCTTTGATGAAAAACAACACCGCGTTACTGTTCGACCGTCAGTTCCGTCTCGAGGTCGGCGCCGTTCAACAGCGAGCGAACGGCCCTCGTCGTGTCGGTCAGTTCCGGCGCACTCTCGAGTAAGACGGTCTCGCTGGGAAACAACTGCTCGCCGAGCAGTAGGCCGTGGTCTCGAGCTGTCGAGCCCGTCACAGTAAGATAGACGCCGAGTCCCGTGTCGGCGATGGCGGCCTCTTCTTCGCGGCCATCTTCGGGATAGACGAATCGAACCCCGTTGAGCGTCCGCGTTCCAACGACGGCCTGCACGAGCCGTTCGTACCGGGGTTCGATACACAGCGGGCCGTCGTACTGTTCGAGGAAGGCTCGATCGAGCGAGCCAGCCGACGGGGCGACTTCCGGAGTCGCCATTAACGTGTGATAGACTGTGTCACCGAGACCTGTGATGACGCGGACGTCGGTATCGGAGGGATTGATCCGGGCGTTGATCGCTTCGATCGTGTCGAGTGGTTCCGGACGGAGTTCGACGACTTCCTCCAGAATGAGGTCGGCGCTGTCGAACCCGAGCGCGAACTCGTGGGTTCGAAGCGCTCGAAACGGCTCCTCGCGGCCGATCAACTGGATCGCCGCATCCTCGGGAACGTCCTCGACGCCGTCGAGCGGAATCGTGACGCTATCGAAGACGATCCGCCGTGGTTTGCCGGCGCGATCGTCCCGCAAGAGCGTGTACTCGGGTTCGGTCGGATTATCGACGGAGCTGTAGGTGGCGAGACGATGGTAGACATCCTTGTTCGCATCGCTTTCCGGCTCGATCGTTCCCTTCGTAATCGCCTTCTCGTGACGCAGTGTGGATGTAATGTCGTCTGCGAGATCGGGAACGTCGAGCCGACGTGCGAGTCGATCGAGCACCGACTCGAGTGGTCGTCCTTTTCGTGGAACCGCGATCGGGATCGTCTCGCCCATCGACCGATTCTCGACCGGCGACGGATAAACGAGTTCCGTTTCGGAAACGCCAACGTCGGCTTAGTTCGAGAACATCGATCCGAGCTGGTCGCGCCAGTCCTGAATGTCGGTGACATCCGCTCGCACGTCTTCCAGTTCGTCTTCGACGGTCTCGAGGTCTTCCTCGACACCGTCGATGTCGTCTTCGAGGTCCTCGACATCGTCCGTGAGGTCGGTCACATCCTCCTCGAGCGCTTCGACGTCGTCGTCGACATCCTCGAGCTCGTTTTCGACGGTCCCGAGGCGACCCTCGGTGTCGTCAACGCGGTCGTCCATCGCATCGAGGTCGTCCTCGATCGTCTCCAGATCGGCCTTCACGTCCTCGATGAGTTGCTTACCGGTGCCGTGGTCCTCGAGGAACTGCTCGAGTGCGTTGGTGTAGGCAGCGACTTCCTCGACGCGCGATTGGAGATGCTCGACTTTCGCGATGTCGGGGCCGGCCGGCTCGAGGTCGAGTGCCGACCGGAGCAGGTCCCGTTCGTCTTCCTCGAGGTCCGAATCGCGAAGTTCGGTCACGAGCTGGTCGACGACAGAACCCTCGACCGCCGCCGCTTCGGGCTCTGGCTCGGTGACTGCGTCGTCGGACTCGGCCGATTCGTCGGTGTCCGTTTCTGAATCTACAGCTACGTCGTCGGACGCCGTCGACTCGTCGACCTCCGGTTCCGCCTCGTCGTCCTCGAGCGACTCCTCGGCAGTGTCGTCAGCGTCGTCGACTGCGACTGCCGAATCGTCCTCGGAAGTTTCGTCCTCGGTGCCATCGTCGCCGCGCTCGATCTCGTCGTTGACCCCGTCCGTTTCGTCGTCAGCACCTGTTGCTTCATCGTCTTCGTCGGCTGCCGACGGCTCGAGGTCGAGATCGATGTCTTCGTCGGTGGCAGCCTCGGAATCACCGTCGTCGCTGTCGTCGTCCTCGAGCCCCGCCTCGTCCTCGGTGTCATCGTCGCCGAGTTCGATCTCGAGGCCGGAATCTTGCTCGGCGTCCGGCACGTCGTCTTCGCCGAATCCGAGGTCGATGTCCGGCGTGTCGTCGTCTTCGTCGGCTTCATCGTCGCCGACCGGATCCGGTTCCGCGTCGACGTCCTCGAGGTCGAGGTCGAGATCGAGTCCGCCGTCGTTCTCGTCGTCATCCTCGTCTTCCACCGCTGCATCGTCCGTAGCCGTCGTTTCGTCCTCGAGTCCGGGGACGGTGTCCGACTCGCCCGAAATCATGTCCTTGACGGGCTGGTTGCGGTCGTTTTCGACGATGTTGCCGATGACATCGTCGTCGAGTGCTTCGGCGTCGGAACCGCCGTCGCCCTCGGAGCTGACCTCGACGATCGTCGGCTCCGTCATGAACGGTTCCGCCTCGCTGTCGTCGTCGATTCGAATGCCGTATACGGTTACGAGCGACTCGTCCGGTTCGATCCGGCCGGTGAACTCGACGTGGTTGTCCTGAAACGCCGTCCAGTCGTCGCTGTGATAGTCCGGATGGAAGCCGACCTTGTCCATCGGAAACGAGCCGGGAATGTCTTCGGAGAGTCGGAACGCGACCTGTTCGTCGTTGTCCGACTCGATCTCGAAGCGGATCGCGGGGACGGGAAACTCGTCCGCCGTGAACGTCTTCTGGACGGAGAGGCCATCGGCACTGACCTCGATAACGTCGTCCGTATCAGCGGTGGTACTCATGAGGCCAACGTTACCACACCATTATTATAAATTGTACGGACAATCCCACGAACAAGTTATTCGGTTTCGACTAGACGTTCACCCGATCACCGATCTCGACGAGCTCGAGTCGCTGTGGTGACTCGAAACTCTTCGCATGGTGGTGGAGCGCTTTCGGATCGGCGGTGAGTCCGCGCCACATATCCCAGTGACTCGGCAGCACTCGATCGAGGGATAGCGCCGAAGCGGCTTCGACGAGTTGGTTTTCGTCGTTGTACCAGCGGGTTCGTTTCGGCTCTCGCGTCTGCTTGTCCGGAATCTGGCCGACGGTGCCGAAGGCGAGCACGCCGAGGTCGATGTCGTAGGCGTCGCCGACGCGTTCGAACTCGTCGGTCGGTTTCGTATCGCCGCCGTGGAAGACCGTACCGGCGTCGTGCTCGATGACGTAGCTGACCGGATGCGTCGCGTCGGGGTCGTGTGCCACTTCGACGTGGACCGTAAACTCGCCGATATCGACTGTGTCGCCCTCGCTGACTTCGGCGAACTGATCGTCAGAAATGTCCCACTCGCTGGCCCACGCTTCCTCCTCGCGGGCGACGGTGAGGCTGTCGTCGGGTGCATACAGAGTCGCACCCGTCGACTCGAGGATCGGGGCCTGACTTTCGCCGTGGACGTGATCTGTGTGTTCGTGGGTCGCGAGAACGGCGTCGGCCTCGGTGACGTCTTCGGGATCGAACGGCACGGGAATCATCCGGACGGTTCGTGGCGGATCGCCCAGTCCGAGGTAGGGGTCGATGTAGATCGTCGTCCCCTCGGACCCTTTAATAACGAAGCCGTTACAGCCGAGATACCAGACGGCGACGCCGTCGGGGTCGGCATCTTCGATGTCACGGACGAGCCAGTCTCCCCAGTCGCTTTCAACCATATGGGTGGGTGAGCGGACTGTGCGGGTAAGTGTTATTGTCTCGGTAGCCACTCGGCGTGGGAGGAACTCGAGACCGAGCAAGGTGGCAGCGGAAACCAATCGTCGGTCCGATCGAATCGAGAGGAGAGAACGGGAGAGTCGAAACGAACGCCTTCGATCAGGCTCACCGGCTGCTGGCGGATCGGAGAACCGCCGTGGCGGCTTTCAGCGCCTTGCCTCGAGTCGCATCCGACCGGCGGTCCCGCGTGTCGGCGAGCCAGCGCTCGCACAACGCCGGGTGGTCGTCGTACGAGACCAGTCCCGACTCGGCGTCGTATCCGATGATGCCGGCGTCGTTCAGCACGGGGAGGTGAACGTGTTTCAGCATCGAGTGGACGCGCTCGAGACGTTCCTGCGCGACGTCACGTGGGGTCGTCCCCGTCTCGCTGGCCGCGACGGCTCGAGCGAGCGCGTCGGTCGAGTATGGCTCGTGTTGGTCCGCGAGGACGGACAGGAGCGTCCGGCGTCGCGTGTCCGAAAGCGCCTCGAAGAGCGCGTCGAGATCGGTCTCGGCGTCATCCGTCGACCCGTCGATGGCGGCCACGAGGTCGGCGTCGTCGAACGCCCAGTGGTCCGTCGCGACGAGTCGACCGTCGTCGGTTTCCTCGAGGAGTCCCGCCTCGAAGAGCGCGGGCAGGGTCCGGTGGTGACAGTCGACGAGCAGGCGCTGTCGATCCTCGTCACGGACGGCCGCAGGTGTGCGGTCAGTCGTTCTCGCGGCGAGTTCGGTGGCGAGATCGACTTTCGTGATGCCAGCCGGCGAGCGCTCGCTGACGATCCGGATGATCCCACGCCGGGTCTCGTCCGCGAGCACGTCGAACAGCTCGTCTCGAGCATGCGGCAGTCGGCCGTTGCCTGAATTACTCATCGACTACCGATCGGAGCCACTTGGGCAAAAGAACTCGCCCAAATCAGTTTGGAATCAGCATCGGATTACCAAATTATTGTTGAATATCAGTACTGAGGACTAAATATTATTTTATAGTAGTACAGTATTTCGATACCGGTTTTGGATAGTCAACTTTCGAAGGCTGTCTCTCGAGCAGTACTGTCGGGTCGTCGACTACCAGGTGCCGTGGAACGTATCGAACGAGAGGCTGTCGAGGGGCTCGTCGCCGACGGCGATTCGGTACTCGCCGGGGGTAAGCATGGGTTTGTGGAACTGCGGGCCGTCGTCGGTCGTGATCCGTGGACAGCCGGTGTTGACGAACGCGTCCATGTCGAAGTTCCGGAGGCGGTCGGGGGTGACCTCGTCCATCGTGATGAGATAGGCGTTCTCGTTGTCATCGAGGATCTCCTGGGCCTGTTCCCAGCGGCCCTGTCCGATCTTGGTACAGAAGATGACGCCCCACTTCTCGGCGTCCATCGCGCGGTGGACGGCACCGTAGCGCTGTTTCATGAACTTCTCCGTGTCCGCGACGGTGACGACGTTGTTGACGGGGTCGGCGATGACGACATGTTTCTCGGGGTACTCCATCGCCAGCCCGAGCGGGTGGAACTTCCCGCCACCGACGTAGAGCACCTGGTCGGCAGGTACGTCTGCGCTCGCGTAGTTACAGCCCAGCACCTGTCCCTCGTGGGTCAGCCGCTCGTCGCCGCGACGACTATGGACCTCGTAGCCGTGCTCTTCTAAGAACTCGGCCATCTCCTCGTAGCGGTTCATGTGCTGGGCGGTGGTGACGAGTCCGACGTCTGCGGTCTCCTCGGGCGGTTCCAGAGTCTCCAGCGCCTCCTCCATGATCGGCGTCACTTCGACGTTCGAGAACAGCGGCACGTAGATGACCTTGTCCGTGTTCTTCATCGGCGAGTGGCCGAAGTGGACGAACACGTCGGTGCGTTTCATCAGATAGGTGTCGAGGTCACAGGCACCGTAGCAGGGTTGGCCCGACAGCATGAACGTTACGTCGTCGTCGGCCAGTTCCCGCAGATCGTCGGCGACGGCGGGTCCGCGTCGCTTCAGTCCCTCGGGGAACTGCAGGCCGACCTTTTTCGCGTCTCGCTCCTCGATCGCCTCGACGATCTGTTCGAGTTCGTAGTCCCACTCGCGATCGTGTTTGAGACGCATTCCGGTGTTCCGGAGGTCCCCTTCGGTGTACTCCGACTCCTGACTCATTGACCGTCCTAACGGCCACGGACGTATAACGGCGGCGCTTTGCCAATTTCGACACTCAGTATAAAGCGGCGACTCGAGCGTGTTGGTGAGCAGTCAAATCAGTTTCGTGGACAGTCACAATTGTCCCAACAGTCATAGTACTGGAGTGTAAACGAGGGGCTAATGTCAGCGGAACAGCCTGCAGACGGGTATCTTTTCGACCTCTACCGTCGATACATCGGAGAACCGGAAGACCGGACCGACGTCTACATCGGGTTCGGTCTGTTCCTCGGCGGGATCGGCCTCGCGCTCGTCGCGTTAGTGCTCTTCTTCTGGAGTGGCACTTTCGAGGCCCGCAGCGTCGCCCACGTCACGTGGGCCGAACCGGCGTACGCGATCGCCATGGTCGCGCTGCCGCTGTTGATGCTCGGGATCGTGGTCCTGTTGCCGTCGGAACGCCGAGTCCTGTACGCATCGATCGCCGGCGTCACCATCACGCTCGCGGCCGTTGCCGGCTTTCTCTATGCCTACCCCGACGACTGGAACGGCTACGGGAACGACTACACGGCAGAGATCGTCGCCGTCTACGCCGTCGGACTCGCCGGACTCACCGCCTCGACGGGTGCGGCGCTGATCGCCCACTATCTCGATATGGCGCGAGCGGTCACGCAGGTCGACGACAACGAAGATGACGACGAGGGCGAACCCGATTTCGACGTCCAACAGGACATCGACGACGCGATGGAAGACGTCGAACTCTCCTGGGGTGGCGTCGAAAAGACCGAACACAAACGGCTCAGTTTCTCCGAAAACGAGTTCGACGACGTCTCGGTCAACACCGATGGCGCGGCGAAGACGACCCGCTCGACCGGCGTCGACGCACAGGTCGCTGGTCTCAAGGGACTGAAAGGCGGCGAGACGAAACAGACGACCTCGCAATCGACGGTCGACGATCAGACGGCGAAACTCAAAGAACTGCGCGAACAACAGCGCATCGACGAGCTGGCGACGGCGAACGACGACGACCCGTCGCCGATTTCGGGGCTGCTCGAGCGGTTCCGTTCGCTCCTTCGGCGGGAGTAATTCCCTCCTTGTGCAGTTAAAATAGGCATATCGTCTCTTAGTTGAGATGTGGATATTCCACATAGATTTATAATCCATCGGTGGCCTTTCTCGACTATGGCAAAAGGCCTAGACGTTGGGACGATGAACATCCTGTCTGCTCAACAGGATGGCAACGACACGGTGTTCGTACAGCAGCGAAACTCCTTCGTAGAGATCGAGTACTCGGATATGGCCGAGCAGATGCTCTCGCGAAGCGAGGTGTTGCACATTCGCAAAGACGACAAAGTGTACGTCGTCGGCGACGACGCGCTGAACTTTGCGAACATCTTCAACAAGGAGACCCGCCGACCGATGAAACACGGGATCCTCTCGAACGACGAGAAGAGCGCGATTCCGATGATGAAACTCATCATCGAACAGGTCGTCGGCGAACCGGCCTACCCCGACGAGAAGCTGTATTTCTCGTCTCCAGCGGATCCGATCGACTCGGACCTGTCGACGCTGTATCACCAGAAGACGATCGAGTCGTTCCTCGACGATATGGGGTACGACTCCGAGCCGATCAACGAGGGAATGTCCGTCATCTACAGCGAACTCGCGGACAACAACTTCACTGGGCTCGGCATCAGTTTCGGTGCCGGGATGACGAACGTTTGTCTGTCCTACTACGCCGTGCCCGTTATGAAGTTCTCCGTCGCCCGCGGTGGGGACTGGGTCGACGAACAGGCTGCCCGCGCGACCGGCACGCCCGTCGACAAAGTCACCTCGATCAAAGAGGACGACTTCGAACTCGACTTCACGACCGACGTCGGCGGCGTCGAGGGGGCGCTCTCGATTTACTACGAGAACCTGCTGGACTACGTCATCGACAACATCGTGCAGGAAGTCGACGAGGAAGACGTCGAGGAAGGCCTCGATGTCCCCGTCGTCGTCACCGGCGGCACCTCGAGTCCGCGCGGCTTCGAGGCGCTGTTCCGAGACCACCTCGCGGACGCGAACATTCCGTTCTCGATCAGCGGCGTGACCCACGCCAACGAGCCACTCTACAGCGTGGCACGTGGTGGCCTCGTCGCTGCTCGCTCGGACGAAGACATCGACCACGACGCCGACGAGAAAGAAGTCGAAGCGGCCGCTGCAAACGAGTAACGTCGCAGTGTTTGCCGTGAGTGTCACCGGCGACGCTCACGGTTCGGCTATTCTCAGTGCTCAGTGGCGTCTTCGCGAGGGGTGGTGTCCTCGTAAAACCGGTTGAACGCGTCCCGCCAGGATTCGGGCTCGTCTTCCTCGCGGATGTGGTCGACAGGGACGTCCGCAAACCCACAGTGTGGACACGCCACTGTCGAGACGTCACCGAGCGAGAGTTCCTCGAGCGAGCCCTGACACCGTGGACACTTCATACGCCACTGTTAGACGGACTCTTCTTAACTCTATTCGAACTTGTCATGTCCACAGAACACCGCGTCACCAGGCTGTACGCGAGTCCCGAACCCGACGGAGCTATGACACTCGAGGCGAAACCCCCTCGAAATGGCCGGTCCGTCCCAACGAACCCTCGCTCGAGCGCTCGAGACGCTTGCGGATTTTCCCGAGCCATCGGCCGCCCTCGAGCAGTATCTCACGCCGCCGGAGATCGCCGCCCACATCTGCCATCAGACACGGTTACAGGGCGATCTGGATCGCTGGGTCGTCGACCTCGGGACCGGCACGGGGATGATCGCGATCGCGGCCACACTCGCGGGGGCCGAGCGGGTAGTCGGGATCGATATCGATCCCGACGCGCTCGCCGTCGCTCGGCAGAACGCCGCCCGAATCGACGAGGCGGGCCACGGGACGCTCGAGTGGCTCCGTGGTGACGTGACTCGGCCACCGCTTTCGCTTACCGATGCCACCGTCGTCTCGAACCCACCGTTTGGCGCCCAACGGGGCAACCGCCACGCCGACCGCGACTTCCTCGAGACGATCAGTTCGATCGCGAGCGTTTCCTACACGATCCACAACGAGGGCAGTCAGGATTTTGTCGAATCGTTTGCAACTGACGAGGGTGGCGAGGTGACCCACGGATTCAGCGCCGAGTTCCCCATCGAAAAGCGATTCGAGTTTCACACCGAAGCGGAGCAGACGCTCGAGGCGGAAGTGTTTCGAATCGAGTGGGACTAGTCGAGGTGCTCGAGGCGAGCGTAGCGACCGGCCCGCCAGCCGGTGACGAGGGCGACGACCGTCCCGACGACGATCGCGAGCGCGAGGCCGGCGACGTAGACCTCGAGTGGCGTCTGCAGGAGTGATTCGAAGCCGACGACCGACGACGCGAGGTGGTTGAGTCCCCTCGCGAGGACGGGTGTCGCCGCGAGGCCGGCGAGGCCACCGAAGAGGCCGATTACGAGTCCCTGCACGCCGATCGTGCCCGCGAGCACCCATCTCGAGAGTCCGATCGCCCGGAGCGCGGCGAGTTCGTCCCGTTGTTGGTAGGCGACGAGTGCGAACAGGTTGATCGTCAGGACGATGCCACCGACGAAGGCGAGGCCGACCAGCGTTGCCCCGCTGGCCAGCACGAGTGGTCGTTCTTCGAACATCGCGCTGACCTGCTCGTCGCTGGTGCGGACGTCGTATTCCGGGTACTCCTCGGCGAGATCGTCTCTGACAGCGTCCCGGTCGGCTCCGTCCTCGACGCTTGCGGTGATGAACGTCGCTCGATCGGTCCCGGTGGTGCCGGCGACGGCCTGCAGGTCGGTCAGCGGGACGGCTTCAGCGTCCGACCCCAGATACTGCGAGTAGTACCCAGCGATCCCGACGACGGTAAACTCGTGGTCTCGTGCCGTCTCCCGGCTGGTTCCGAGCGTGACCGTGTCGCCGACCGAGACGCCGAGTGCGTCGGCCGTGTTGGGGTCGAGAACGATCTCTTCGTTCCGCGGTTCGTCGCTGCGTTGGTGCGCTAAGTATTCCCCAGCCGAAACGTTGAGTTCGGTGTCGAACCCGCCGCCAGCCTCGAAGTCGAAGTCGTCGTGCGTTTTGTGGACGCCGACTGCGGACGTCCGTACGAGGTCGCCGTCGTCGGTTCCGACGTACACCTCGTGCATCGCCATCGGCGACGCCGAACTGATGTCGTCGCGCTCGGTCAACTCGGCCGACACGCCGTGAGCGCCGACGATCGGGTTCTCCGTCCCGCTGGCGGCGGGATCGATCGGATCGCTCGAGATCCAGATATCTCGATTCGCGTTCTCGAGGCCGTCTTCGCCCGTTTCGACGACGCCGACGCCGAGGCTGGCGAGCAGCGTCACCGAAAGCACGGCGAGCATGACGGCGAGGACGGTCAGCGCGGTTCGGCCCGGCGAGCGCCGAAGTTGGGCGAGTGCGAGGCCGACGACGGCGCGCAGCCGAACGACGGCGCGTCGCGGGCTCATCGACCCACCTCCGAGAGGACGGACGTGCGAGCGGCGACCGCGAGCGGATACGGCACGGCGACGAGCCCCGAAACGATCGCGACGCCGATGGCGTAGGGGACGATCACTGGATGTACCTGTGCGACGGCCCCCGGCGCGACGGTCGCGCTGGCCGCGGCGTTGAGGGCGTGAATGCCACCGATTCCGAGGATGACGCCCACCAACGCCCCACACAGCGTGGTGAGCAGCGTCGACACCGCGATGATGGTGAGCCGACTGTGCGTGGGATAGCCGACCGACTCGAGGACGGCGAGGGTTCGCCGGTCCTCGTTGACCGTCATCCCGGCCGTCGTCGCGACGAACGACGCACAGATCGTCACGCCGACGACGAGCGCGAGCAGGCTCGTCGCGAACGCGAGACCGTCGCCGAACAGCGCGGATGGATCGGTGCCGCCGGTCGACTGAACCGTCGCGTCGGGGTACGCTTCGGTTGCAGCTGTCGTGGCCGCGTCGGACTCGCCCCAGACGAGCACGTGGTCGGCGAGCTGGCCGTCGGAAGCGCCGGCGATCGTCTGGAGGTCGCTCAGGTGGACGAGCGCGACGGGGGAAGCGGCGTCGTCAGTGTTGCCGTCGCCTGTCTCGACGGCCGTCGCGGTAAACGACGACGCTGGCGTCTCCGACGAGCGATGCGGACCGGAGACCGTGAGGGTCGCGTCGGTATCGGCCTCGAGGCGGTCCGCAGCGGTCGCCGAGAGGACGATCTCGCCCGTTCGTGAGCCGTTGTACGAGCCGTTCGCGTACTGCGGATCGCCCGGCTCGAGCGACTCGGTCGAGAGGCCACCGACGGTTCGTGGCTCGTCGTCGGGGACGACGCCAACGAACAGGATCGTCCGCGCCTCGCCGTCCGCCGCCTCGAGTTGGACCGGCTCGACGAGCACCGGCGATGCGTGTGCGACGCCGTCGTCCGCGCGGATCGTCTCGGCGCGCTCGTTCGTCGCGCCGAGTCGCGGCCCTTCGACGCCGTCGACGGCCGACAGCGTGGCGCTCCCCTCTGGCGTGATTCGAACGTCAGCGTCGTCGTGGGTGACTGCGCTCCCGTCGGCGAGTCCCAGTGCGATGCCCGTGACGATCACCAACAGCGCGATCGTCAGCGCGACGGCTCCGATCGTCGCCACGAGTCGGCCGGATCTGGTTCGGATCGTGCGTCGCCACAGCCGAACGACCTCGAGGCCGACGAGGCCGCGCCAGCGGGCGCGACGCGTGCCGGTCGACGCCACGTCGAACCGATCGTCAGCGGCCATCCGTAACCACCTGTCCGTCGCGCAACCCGACCACGCGGTCGGCGACTGACAGCGTCGCGTCGTCGTGTGAGGCGACCAGCACGGCCCGGTTGCGACCGATATCGGTCAGGAGCTCGAGCACGTCCGCGCCGGTCGCCGTGTCGAGTTCGCCCGTCGGCTCGTCGGCGACGATGACGTCCGGATCAGTCACGAGCGCCCGCGCGATGGCGACGCGCTGGCGTTCGCCGCCGCTGAGTTCGCCCGGCAGGTGGCCCGTGCGATCAGCGAGTCCGACTCGCTCGAGCAACGCTTCGGCGCGCTCGCGTCGCGTCGCCGTTGGCACGCCCGCCTGAACGAGCGGCAACGCGACGTTCGCCCGCGCCGACAGCGACGGCAGGAGATGAAACCGCTGGAAGACGATGCCGATGTGCTGGCGGCGCAGTCGCGTTCGTTTCCGATCCGAGAGGGTAGTGATGTCGGTACCGAGTAGTTCGACGGTGCCGTCGGTCGGGACCAACAGCCCGGAGACCGTATGCAGGATCGTCGACTTGCCGCTCCCGCTCGGCCCCTTCAGCCCGACGATCTCGCCCGCACGAACCTCGATCGAGACGTTTCGAAGCGCCGTCACCGTTCGATCGCCGCCCGACCCAGCGCGGCCACCGCTCACGCCGTACTCGTGGGTGACGGCCTCGAGCCGAACGGCCGTCGTCGGTTCGGTGTCAGTACTCGTCCGACCGTCCGAGGAGACCGCCTGCTCCAGTGCGTGATTGCTCATCTGTCCGGAGTTCAACTCGGTCGGACCGATGGCACAGTCGGGTATTGTTTCTCTCCGGCTTCCGACAGCAAGGTCCTCGTTAACTCCGTGTCACGGCTACAACGAACTGGTTTCGTGTCACTACTGTCCGCCTGTTACGATCGTCAACGCCAGCGACGTGTTTGGGGCCGACAACCGTCGGAAGCGCCGGTGAAACGTGAACGTACTGGCGACTATTCGGACTCTGTATACGTCCGGCCGCCGTCGGTCGTCGGTGTCCCGTAAACTCGCCGTCGAAGCGTCTCGTTCCTCCCCCCGTTCTCACGCCTGCGGCCCGAACGAGCGACTCGAGTGCGGGTTCCGTGACGCCGAGTTGATCCGCTACGATCGCCAGAGTAGACAATAGTCTGCCACGTACGCACGGCGTTACGATCGGAGGAACGCTCCCAGCAGCCACAACTCGGTTTCAGTCGTACGTTTCCGCGCTCGCAACGGCGATCCGTGTGCCGTCCGAACTCGCGTAGATCGTCTCCTCCTCGCGCTCGAACGTCAGCCCACCTGCCGTCGTCGACGCTCCGTCGTCGGGTATCGGCGTCGTCTCGACGGTCCCGCTCTCGAGCGATTCCACGTTGAGGACGAACGTGCCGTCGTCGGACGCGATCGTTACGGTTCGGTTGTCGATGCGGACGTCGGCCCGTGAGGCATTGGATTCGTGTGCGAGTTGTCGGTCGTCGCCGTCGGCCCAGATCTCGACCTGATAGACGGTGTCGTTGCCGACCGGCTCCCAGCCGGTCCGTTCGACGTGGACGGTCTCGCGCCAGCCGGGACCGCCGACGACGATCGACTCCTCCCCGGTAAACGCGAGTCGTCGGGTCGGCACCGACTCCGCCCAGAGCTGGCGGCGCTCGCTCGCGACGATGACGCCGCTCGAGTCGATCGAGACGGCGTTCTCGAGCGGGCCGATCTGGACCGGTGCGGTCAGTTCGTTCTCGACACCTTCGGCGTACTGGACCGTGTAGTCCTCGATCTCGATTGCCGTGTCCGAGGACGCGGTGGAATCGTCCAGCACGAAGAAGTTGAGCGGGACCGCCATCCCCGCGAGAACCGCGAGCACGAGGAGGACGAGTGCGGACGCGGTCCGTCGGCGGTCGATGGTCGATTCGGTTCGGGTGCCGGCCGCGAGGTCGCCGATACGCTCGAGCCGTGGTCTCGCGGCCGCCGTGTGCTCGCCGGCGGCGCGGGCGATCTCGAGCGGTCGATCGACGGGTGAGTCGGAACGGGGACGGATGCGACCGAGTGCTCGCTCGAGTCGTCGTGGGAAGACGGCGTCCCGCGGATCGGCGGCTGCGAGTGTGATCACGAGCGCGAGCACGATGACGAGAAGCACGCCAGGACCTTGATAGAGGATAAAGGTGTCCTCGCTGCCGAACCAGTAGAGCTGCCACAGGCCCTGAACGAAGCCGTAGAGCAGGACAGCAGCCCAGAGCCGAAGCGGGTTCGGATAGCGGCTGCGCGAGCGAAGCAACGCGAGCCCCAGTACGAGGCCGATGAAGAAACCGAGCGCGTGGCCCTGAATGGCGATCCCAGCCCACGACGGGGCCGACGGTGGGCGCGGCTCGGCGACGTAGACCCGGATCGGGGTCTGAAGCGCTCGATACAGTATCAACGCGACGCTCTGGACGCCGAGCACGCCGACGATGGTGGTGATCGGATACTGGACGAGCGCGAACGCGGCGAAGGCGAAGACGACCCCCGAGAACCCGATCACGGGGCCGAGTGCGAACAGACTCGTGAGCAGTCCGATCCCGACCACGGCGAGCGGAAAGAGAATCAGCGCGCGCACCCACGGATCGGCCCGCCACGAGTCACCTGCTTCCGAATCGCGTCCGTTCGGATAGTGCCCCCACGCGTACTCCGCGATCGGGGCGACGACGAGGGTTCCGGAGAGGTTCCCGATGAGGTGGCCTGAACTGGCGTGGGAGAACGGTGCCGTCAGCATTCCGAGCGGGTAGAAGTACGAGTACGCCCGATAGGGAATCGTCACCGGGTCATCGAACGCCGTGAGCCCGTCTTGAACGAACAGATAGACGCTGCAGACAAAGGCGATCACGACCAGCGAGCCCCACGGAACCCCCATCACGAGCCGCGAGCGCGCGACGGCCAACCACCCGCGCTCGGAGCGGTGCAGTCGACTGACGACCGCCAGCGAGACGAGCAGCGCCACTACCGTGAGCAGCGCCAGTCCACCCCGCAGGAGCGCCCCAGTCGAGAACATATCCTGTGGTTCGGGCGAGGCTGTATATGGATTTCTTCTCCGGCTCACTCGTCCGGGGGCCGTCCGCCCGAAAGGAAAGGTACAAGCGGCCGACGGACGGAAAAGGGACTATGGAACTGCGGGTCACCGAGAGCAGCGAGGACGAACTCTCGATCGAAATCACCGGCGAGGACCACACGTTCATGAACGTCCTCAAGGGTGCACTGCTCGAGCACGAAGACGTAAGCGCCGCCACCTACGACGTCAACCCCGAACAGTCGGGCGGCCAGACCGAACCGATCCTGACGATCAAAACCGAAGGCGGCGTCGACCCCCTCGAGGCGCTCGAGGACGCAGCGGTCACCGTCCGCGAGAAGGCCACCTCGTTCCGGGACGCGTTCGAAGCCGCTGCGTAAGCGCGATACAGACCCGAATCGAGCGCTGAGCGTTTTTGCGGTTTTCCGATTTTCCCTCGAGACACGTGGCTGTCGATCGACAGCAAGGGGACTCGAGTCGACGCGACTCGTATCGCCTCAGCACGTCGCGTAGAACACGTAGACGGTGCCGTCGGCGACGTGGAGATCGAGCCCTTCGCGGTCGTAGTCGCCGTCGTCGGTGCTGTCACGGAGGGCCGCCGCGACGTCGTCGGCGAGTGCCGCCTCGTCGTCGTAGTCGGCGATCGATAGGGTTCCCGCCGGGAGCTGTCCCGCGTAGGGCTCGCCCCGACAGTCGACGCCGAAGTCGCTCGGCTCCACCGGCTCGGGCCTGGACTCCTCGTACTCGATCGCCACGAAAGCGCGGTTCATGTACTCGGCGTAGGCCGCGAGGTCGTCGTCGTACGTTCGTGACGCGTCTCCACTACGATTGGCCTCGAGTCGGTCGTGTACCTCGCGTTCCGTCGCCTCGAGGTCGATACCGGCGGCTTGCGTGCCCTCGCCGGGTGCGTCGGGCGGCGACGGTGCGCCGAGACCGGGGATGATCGAGAGCGGGATAATCCCGGTCGCAAACAGTGCGACGACCACGCCGAACACGAGGAGAATCGGGGCGTAGGGTCTGGCGACCTCGAGCCAACTCGGCGTCTCGAGGTCGCGGTCGACGTCGTCGTAGGCCTGTTCGGTCTTTTCGAGGTCGGGATTGCCACAGCGCGAACACGGCGGGTTGTTTTTGACGTGCTGGCGACCGCAGTTCGGACACTGCCAGACGTACGTCGTCCCGGTGTCGACCGTTTCGGTCCTCGGGACCGTCGGCTCGTCACCTTCGCGGACGACGGCCTTCTCGAAGGTGTTGTGTCCGCAGTTCTCACAGGGAGGGTCGTTCTCCGCGTGTGGTTTGCCACACCACGTACACCGCCACTTCACTGGTTGTAGAGCACGACCGTGTCGGTATAAGCGTATTGGAAAACGGAATGCGTCACTGCGTCGGCTCGTCGTCGCGGCTCAGCGTCGGACCGGAACGTCCCGCTCGTCGAGGTATTCCTTGACGTCTTCGATCGAGTACTCGTCGAAGTGGAAGATCGATGCGGCGAGGCCGGCGTCGGCGTCGGCCTCGGTGAACACCTCGTACATGTCCTCGGGACTGCCACAGCCCGAGGAGGCGATAACCGGGGTGTCGACGGCCTCGGTGACGGCTGTCGTCAGCGGGATGTCGTAACCGTCTTTCGTCCCGTCCTTGTCGATCGAGTTGACGAACAACTCGCCCGCACCCCGCGTTTCGGCCTCTTTGGCCCACTCGAGGACGTCGATCCCGGTCCCTTCGCGGCCGCCTTTTTTGGTACACTCGAACCAGCAGGATTCGCCGTCGATTTCGACGTAGTTCTCACCCTGCTCGTCGAACCGCCTGCGGGCGTCGACGCTGATGACGATACACTGGCTGCCGAACGCTTTCGCGCCCTCGTTGACCAGTTCGGGGCGCTCGAGTGCGCCCGTCGTGATCGAGACTTTGTCCGCACCGGCGCGGAGGGTCTCTTTGATGTCGTCGGTGGTGCGGATGCCCCCGCCGACGGTCAGCGGAATAAAGACCTCGTCGGCGACGCGCTCGACGACGTCGAGCATGGTTTCGCGCCCCTCCGCCGAGGCGGTGATGTCGAGGAAGACGAACTCGTCGGCTCCGGCCTCGTTGTACGCTTTGGCCATCTCGACCGGATCGCCGGTGTACTTGAGATCCTCGAAGTGAACGCCAGTGTAGACCGCCGGATTCCCGTCGTCGTCCAGATCGACGTCGATACACGGGATGATTCGCTTCGTCAGTGTCATTTACTATCCGTGCGTTCGCACCCGGGATAGTAAAGCCGTCTGGATCGAACAGTTCCTGCTCGAGTCTCGAGCCGTTGCAGGTGCCTTTAAGATGCCCAGTCGGCAACACCTGCATATGGCAGACGATACGGAGCAATCGGTGGATGAGGATTCGGGTGCCGACGTCGGTCACGACCTCGAGGCCGAGCGAACGACGGCCCCGATGAGCGACTACTCCTCGAGCGCGGTCGCGATCGGCTTCGTGGTCATGCTCGTCGGCGCGGCGGTGGCATTCGGCGTCCCGCTGCTAACGATCGGACTGTAGCGAACCACCGATCACGCGAAACGGAGAAGTTAGAAGACGTACTCGTCGTCGTGGCCCATCATGCCGTCGTCTTCGAGGCCAGTGCCGCCTGTTCCCTCTTCTTGATCCATCGGTCCGCTGGTCTTGTAGGCCTTAATGCCCGTCGACAGGAGATCCTCGATCGCTTCTTCCCGGTTGACGAACTCGCCGCGTTCGACCATCTGGGCGATCTGCATCTCGAGGTGCTCCGGTATGGTGATCTCTACTTTCGGCATCTGATTCGGCTTTCGGCGAGGGGGTATTTAGGTTTGACGGGGACACCAGACTGGACAGCTGCTCCCGTCGCCTGCAGGACGGCCTCGACCGACTACTCGTCGCTTCTCGCTTGACTCGTCTCGCTGTGAAAAACCGGTGGGACGGTCGTGTAGCGGTTCAGGACGGCGATTGCCAGTAGTCGTACTCGTGGTTGCCGAGGATTACTTGTTCCCCATCATCGAATCCAACGCGTTCTTCAGCGTCGTCCCCGGCTGGGTGATTGCCTCGAGTTGCCGGCGCATCTTTCGCTGGTTGAAGTAACTCGCGAACGCGAGGATGGTCGGCGGCCAGAGACCGACGAACAGCCCTCGTTCTCGGTCACCACGCAGGAAGAAGTAGTACCATGAGAGTCCGACCGACGCGGCCGATGCGAGGACTGCCGGGCCGATGGCTTGCTCGCCGGCGTCTGTCGGTGCCTGTGCGGAGACGTCTCGTTCGCTCAGTTGCTGTTTGCTCGCCATACAGCACGCACGTCGCCGAGACGGTACTAAGGGGTGGCGAGGGTTTCGAACGGTAGTGCCCGACTTGTGACGGGTGGCTAATCATTTCGTGCTGTTTCGATCTCCGTTCCGTCCTCGAAATCCGGCGTTGTACACGGTCGATCGGTCGCTCGAGTGGCTCGTCCTCGGCTGCCCGTGCCGACGGCAGGCGCCACAGCTACAGTCGTCGAGGCGAACGAACGCATATGAGCGACAAGAGCACGGACGTGACGGATCTCTACGAGGAGTTTGGCGACGAGCGCCTTCCGCCGGGACAGCGCGAAACGTCGGCGTTTCCGGTGCTGTCGAAAGGCCCGACACCGGACTGGGATCCCGAGACGTGGGAGTTTACCGTCACCGGCGCCGTCGAGACCGAACTTTCGTTTTCGTGGGACGAGTTCCGTGAACTGCCGAGCGTGACCCAGCGCCAGGATTTTCACTGCGTCACCGGCTGGAGCAGGTTCGACTGTTCGTTTACCGGCGTACCGTTCCTCGAACTCGCCGAGCGCGCGGGCGTCATCGACGACGCCGACGCCGGCGAACAGCGGTCGACGGGCAACCCGACGGCGTCGGGACAAGCCGTCCACGTCATGTTCTCGGCGCTCGACGGCTACACGACGGATCTCCCGCTCGAGGACTGTCTTCGCGAAGAGGTGCTGTTCGCGTGGGGGTACGACGGCGAGCAGTTGCCGACCGACCACGGTGGGCCGCTGCGAGTCGTCACCCCGCACCGATACGCCTACAAGGGGGCAAAGTGGGTCGACGGTATCGAGTTCCTCACGGACCCTCAACGTGGCTATTGGGAACGGCGTGGCTACTCGCGAACGGCAGATCCGTGGCAGGAAGAACGATACAGCTAACCGCGGCAGTTCTCTGGAATAGTTAGGCTGAAGACGCGGCGGTCCTGAGATGCGGTCAATGGATGGATCGTCGGGTGGGCGTCGACTGACGGCTGATACGGAGTCACCGCCAGCCGACGAACCGACCGATCTCGTTAGCTACAGCCGCGAACTCGAGGACGTTTCGTTCAGCGCGATCATCGACGCCGACGGCGACGCTCGAGTTCTGTGGGCCACCCCCGACGGCCTCGAGGTCGTCGGACGGGGTATCGCCGCGCGACTGTCCGCACGCGGACCGGACCGGTTCGAGCATATTCGAGCGACTGCCGATCGAGCGTTCGACGGGCTCGATCACGTGGGACCGCACGTCGCTCGCCCGCGAGCGTTCGGCGGGGTGTCGTTCCACGACGAACACGAGCCCGGCCCGCCGTGGACCGACTTCGATGCGGCCGCGTTCGTCGTTCCACGGGTCCTCGTCGTTCGTAGCGAGGACGGAACCTGGCTGACTGCCGTTGGAGACGACTCCGACGCGACACAGGACCGCCTCGAGCGCTGGCACGACCGGCTGGCCGACATGCCGGCGATGCAGCCAAGCGGCACCGGTCCCGGCGTCGAATCGACACGGCGGACGACCTCGCAGGCCGCCTGGACCGAGCAGGTCGAGGCCGCCCTCGAGCGCATCGAGCAGGGGACGATCACGAAGGTCGTCCTCGCACAGTCACTGTCTGTCGCCCTCGAGGAGCCGATCGACGTCCCCGGCACGCTCGAGCGCCTGCGCCGGCAGTATCCGAACTGCTATCGGTTCCTGATCGGCCCCGACGACGGCGGGACGTTCTTCGGTGCGCCGCCGGAACGTCTCGTCTCGAAACGCGGGACACACGTCGAAACGGAGGCGCTCGCCGGCTCGGTTCCACGCGGCGAGACGCCCGAAGCGGACGACGCTCACGCCGAGGAGATGCGCGACAGCGAGAAGGTCCAGCGCGAACACGGCCTCGTCGTCGAGGCGATTCACGACCAACTCGATCCCCTCGCCTCGGTCGACGTCGCCGACCAGACGATCAGACGGCTCGCGACGATTCAGCACTTACAGACGCCGATCACGGCGACGCTCGAGGACGATCGCCACGTCCTCGAACTCGTCGAAGCGCTGCATCCGACGCCTGCCGTCGGCGGCGTGCCGCCCGCGGCGGCGTGGGAGACGATCCGTGAGACGGAGACCTTCGACCGCGGCTGGTACGCTGCGCCGATCGGCTGGTTCGACGCCGCCGGCGACGGCGAGTTCGCGGTTGGCCTCCGATCCGGGGTCGCAAGCGACGACACGGTGACGCTCTTTGCCGGCAGCGGTATCGTCGCCGACAGCGACCCCGACGACGAGTGGGACGAGGTACAGCTAAAGTTCCGACCGATCCTCGACGAACTGCGGTGATCCGATGAGTGCACCGAACCCTGCGACGCTGTGGGGCCGCGTTCTCGTCGACGAACTTGCGAAGGGCGGCCTCGAGGCCGTCTGTATCGCCCCCGGCAGTCGCTCGACGCCGCTGACAGTCGCCTTCGCGGCCCACCCCGAGATCGACGTCTACTCGCATCTCGACGAGCGCTCGGCGGCCTTTTTCGCGCTCGGTCGTGCTCGACGCACGGGAGAGCCGACGGCGCTGGTCTGTACGTCGGGCACAGCGGCGGCGAACTTCCACCCCGCCGTGATGGAGGCCGATCAGGCCCGCGTGCCGCTGCTCGTGTTGACGGCCGACCGGCCCGCCGAACTCCGCGACAGCGGCGCGAACCAGACGGTCGATCAGGTCAAACTCTACGGCGACGCGGTCCGCTGGTATGCGGAACTGCCCGACCCCGAAGCCGACGAGCGCAAGGTCCGAAGTCTTCGGACGACCGCCGCACGAGCGCTCGCCGAAACCGGCGGTCCAGATCCCGGTCCCGTCCACCTGAACTGCCCCTTTCGAAAGCCGCTCGAGCCACTCGAGGTCCCGGATGCCGTCCCCGACGCATTCGCGGAGACGCTGGCCGGGACGGGCCGGGAGGACGCGTTCGTCGAGACCGAAACGGGGTCGATGACCCTCGAGGCCGACCGTCTTCGGCCACTTCTCGCCGCCTTAGAGGACGCCGAGCGTCCGCTGATCGTCGCGGGGCCGGCCGATCCCGCGGCGATCTCCGGACTCAACCCTGAACACGTCGTCGCGGTCGCCGATCGCGTCGGGGCACCGATCCTCGCCGACCCGCTTTCGAACCTGCGATTCGGGCCGCACGTCGAAACCGGCTCCGACTACCGCTGCGTCTACGGCGGCTACGACGGCTACATAAGCGAGCTGCCGGCACCGGACGTCGTCGTCCGCGTCGGTGCCTCACCGACCTCGAAACCGCTGCGCCACGCCCTGCGAGACAGCGACGCCCGCCAGTTCCTGCTCGACCCCGCCGGCGCGTGGCGCGAGGCGACGTTCACCGCGACGGAACTGCTCGCAACCGACCTCGGCTCCGCCTTCGAGACGCTGGCCGAGTTGTTCGAGAACGGAGCAGCGATCGAGACGGACGTGGATGAAGAGTGGCGAGCCCGGTTCGACGCCGCCGAACGCACCCACTGGCGCGTTCGTGACGATGCCCTCGCCGCGGACGCCCTCGAGTCCGTCGACGAGCCCTTCGAAGGCGCGGTCCTCGCGACCGTCTTCGAGGCAGCGACCGATCCGGCGACCATCTTCGTCTCCAACAGCATGCCGATCCGAGATGCGGACCGGTTCGCTCGACCACAGCGCGCCGACCTGACGGTGCTCGGCAACCGTGGTGCAAGCGGTATCGACGGCATCACGAGCACGGCGCTGGGTGCCGGCAGCGCGACCGACGATCCGCTGGTGCTCGTCACCGGCGATCTGGCCTTCTATCACGACTCGAACGGGCTGCTCGCTGTCGACCGCTGTGACGTCGACGCGACCATCGTCCTGCTGGACAACGACGGCGGCGGTATCTTCCACAAACTCCCGATCGAGGACTTCGAGCCGCCGTTTACGGCACAGTTCAAAACGCCCCACGGCCTCGAGTTCGAGCCGCTGGGCGACCTTTATGGCCTCGAGTTCGACCGCGTCGAGCCGCACGAATTCGGCGACGCGTATCGCGAGTCGCTCGAGTCCGCGGGCACACAGGTACTCGCCGTCGACTTCGAGTCGGAAGCGAACCACCGACGACGGGACGCGCTCCAGACGCGCGTACTCGAGGACCTCACCGTCACCGACCAATGATTGGCGCAGTCAGGGCCGAAGCGTCCACTAGAGCCCGAGAGCGTACCCGAACGGTAGCCAGACGAAGCCGATTGCGAGTACTCCGATAACCGAAACCGGGGCGACGACGCCGCTCCAGAATCCGAACAGGACAACCGCGATTCGCGGTCACGAACACACCCGCGAGTGCGAGCGTACACGCGGCGACGAAGACCGGGTACAGAAGCCAGAGCCCACCGAGTGCCACCGCTGTCGTGTGACTGATCGGGCGGCCCTCCCACTCGAAGTCGCCGTCCTAGTCGTGGATGGCATACCGGACGTCGGTCGTCGAGTCTTCGGTGGTTTCGTTGGCCAGCACTGCCAAAAGCCGTATCGAATTGATATGTAGTTTGGCGTGATCGACCGTCAGTTAGTGGTAGCTGGCCGCCATATGAATCACTTACTGCTATACAAAATGCTGCTCGAGTCGTGAGCCAAGACAGTCTCTGAAACCTACTACGACCGCCCGCGGTCGGCTGTCGAGGGGAAGACGGACGTCGAACTCCTCCCCGACGACGAGCAGGCCCGTCGCTTCCACGAGGACGACCTCGAGGTCATCAAGTCGGGCGAATCCCTGTTCATCCCCGAGGAAGCGCTCACGACTGCTGACGGCGAGACGCGGATCTTCCAGACGACCAAACTCCCGTACGAAATCGCCGGAACCGGAGAACTAGTCGTGCTGGGGTACGCTCGCGACGTGACCGAACTCAAAGCATACGAACGCCAACTCGAGACCCAGCGCGACAATCTCGAAGTGCTCAACCAGGTCGTTCGCCACGACATCCGAAACGACCTCCAGTTGGTGTTGGCCTACGCGGAGACCCTCGAGGACGTCGTCGACGAGGCGGGCCGCGAGTACGTCGAGCAGGTACTCGCGAGCGCACGCGATGCCGTGTCGATCACTGAAACGGCCAGAGACGTCGCTGAGGTACTGTTACAGGCCGATGCCGAGCCGACGCAGATGCGGCTTCGATACACGCTCGAGCACGAACTCGACGAGGTCCGATCGACGTACGAGCACGCGGTCGTGACGACCGAGGGCACGATTCCGAGCGTCGACGTCGTCGGCGACGACATGCTCGAGTCGGTGTTCCGAAACCTGCTGACGAACGCGATCGAGCACAACGATGCGGCGATTCCGGAGGTGACGGTATCCGCGGGCATCGAGGGTGACGACGTCGTCGTTCGGATCGTGGACAACGGATCGGGAATCCCGACGAGCGCAAGGCGACGATCTTCGAGGAGGGGGAGAAGGGCCTCGAGAGCGACGGCACCGGGCTGGGGCTGTATCTGGTTCGGACGCTCGTCGACCGATACGACGGCGAGGTCTGGGTCGAGGACAGAGCTGAACACTGGCCCGCGGACGACCGAGAGGCTGCCGAGGGCGAACCCACGGGCAGCGTCTTCGCCGTTCGGCTCCCGGTCGCGTCGTGATCGGTGACGACGCGAACCTATTTCAGCCGCCGCGGTCCAACTGCGAACCGATGGTTTCGGAACTCTTCGACGACACACTGTGGGAACCGGTCGCAGAACTGAACGACGAGTTCACCGATATTACGTACCACCGCGCGGTCGACTCGGGCACGGTTCGGATCGCGTTCGACCGACCCGACGTTCGCAACGCGTTCCGGCCGGGGACGGTCGACGAACTGTACGACGCCTTGGACCACGCTAAACGCCAGACTGACGTGGGCTGTATCCTGCTGACCGGCAACGGCCCCTCCTCAAAAGACGGCGGCTGGGCGTTCTGTTCCGGCGGCGATCAGACGGTCCGCGGCGAGGACGGCTATCAGTACGAAGGGGACGAGGAGAGCGAGGCGCAAAGCGTTCGAGAATCGCAAGGCGATTCTCGCAGCCCATCAGAAGTGCATTGCACTTCTGAGGACGCCTCGGAAGACGCGAGCGGGCAGGGCCCGCGAGCGCGTGCCTCCGAGCAGGGTCGACTGCACATCCTCGAGGTCCAGCGCCTCATTCGCCACATCCCGAAAGTCGTCGTCTGCGTCGTGCCGGGCTGGGCCGTCGGCGGTGGCCACTCGCTGCACGTCGTCTGTGATCTCACGCTCGCGAGCGAAGAGCACGCGAAGTTCCTCCAGACCGACCCCGACGTCGCGAGCTACGACGCCGGCTTCGGTTCGGCCTACCTCGCCAAGCAGATCGGCCAGAAGAAGGCTCGAGAGGTGTTCTTCCTCGGAAAGACGTACTCGGCCGACGAGGCGGCGGAGATGGGGATGGTCAAC
Organism: Natronorubrum aibiense; assembly: GCF_009392895.1. Taxonomy (GTDB): domain Archaea; phylum Halobacteriota; class Halobacteria; order Halobacteriales; family Natrialbaceae; genus Natronorubrum; species Natronorubrum aibiense. The sequence goes on from NZ_CP045488.1 coordinate 3,067,960, forward strand.
GAAGTCGTTCCCCACGAGGAGTTAGAAGAGACGGCCCTCGAGTGGGGCGACCGAATCAACGCGAAGAGCCCGACGGCGATGCGGATGCTCAAGTACGCGTTCAATATGACCGACGACGGGCTGGTTGGCCAGCAGGTCTTCGCCGGCGAGGCGACCCGGCTCGGGTACATGACCGACGAGGCCAAGGAGGGACGCGACGCGTTCGTCGAGGGGCGCGACCCCGAGTTCGACGAGTTCCCGTGGCACTACTGACGGACGCTGCTCGAGAGTCAACCTCCACAGGTTCGTTTTCATGACTCGGCTGTAGCGACCGCGAACGGCCGCACACGTTCGGTTTCTGTCGTGTCGGCATCGACGCGAAGGATAACGCTTTGGACGATTCGGGACGAAAATGCCGGCAGTGACACTCCCCGATCGGTCCGCACTGTCCCGTCGGGACTACCTCCGAACGCTGGTCGCCATCGGCGGCGCAACTGCACTCAGCGCCTGCGTCTCCGAGAGCGACGAGATCGACGTTCCTGCCGGAACTGACGACCCGGACTCGCTCCCGGAGCGACAGCACGCCTGGAACGACACGCTCACTCGAGACGACGATGGCAACGTCAAACCGCCCGAACATCACGTGCTGGTGCCGTTATCACTGGTCGGCGAGCCGACCGACGAACGGCGAGCACAACTCGAGGACGCGCTGCGAACGCTCGAGCGCGCCTACGAGTGGAGCAACGACGGGCTGGTCTTCACCATCGGCTACACGCCGGCGTACTTCGATCGGTTCGACGAGCCGTTGCCCGAGTCGGTCGCGCTCCCCAACCCCGAACCGCTGGCCGCCGGCGAGGACCCGGCGTTCGACGAGTTCGACGCCGTTCTCCATCTCGCGAGCGATCACTCACAGGTCGTCCTCGAGGCCGAGGAGGGGCTGTTCGGCGACCACGACGAACTCAACGGCATCGAGATCGAAACCGACCTGTCTGGCGTGTTCGATCGCCTCGAGGACCAGCGCCGAACGGGGTTCGTCGGCGCGGGGCTTCCCGCCGAACACACCGACCTTTCGGGCGTCCCCGACTCGATTCCCGAGGACGCGCCCTTTTTCATGGGCTTTCGCTCGGGATTCGCGGACAGTCAGGCGACCGAAGACCGGGTGACGATCGAGGACGGCCCGTTTGCAGGTGCAACGACCCAACACATCGAGTCGCTGGACCTTCAGCTGCGAACGTGGTTCGAACAGGACAGCCAGTCCATGCGTGTCCGGAAGCTGTTCAGCCCGGCACACGCCGACGATGACCGCGTCGGCGAGGTCGGGGAGAACCTATCGGCGTCGAACGGGTTGACTGACGAGCGGATCGACGCGACCGCGGCAGACGCCCGCACTCGCGGCGTCGTCGGTCACGCCCAGAAGGCCGCTCGAGCGAGAGACGACGACGGCCCACCACTGCTGCGCCGGGATTTCAACACCGTCGACGGCGACGCACCCGGCGTCCACTTTCTCGCGCTCCAGCGCAGCATCGACGACTTCGTCCGCACTCGCGAGGCGATGACGGGTGCGGATCTCGACGTCATGCCCGCGAACAACGGCATTCTCAGCTACATCTTCGTCACCCGGCGCGGGAACTACTTGCTCCCGCCGCGGTCGCTGCGGGCGTTGCCGCGGGCGAACCCGCAGTAGGCTTCCAGCCCACGACCAGACCCATGTACGACCCCGATCTCGATCGACGAACGTTTGTCCGGCGGGTAGGCGCGGCAACCGGAGCCATCGCGCTGGCGGGCTGTCTGGAACCCGGCGCCGACGACGAAGTCGGCGACGGCAGTGCCAACGACTCAAGCGAATCCGCTGGCGACGCGATGCCGCGATTCCCGGAGATCGACGACCGGCCGGCGGCGGTCTATCGCCCGACCCACCGCGAATCGATGCGGGTGCTCGAGCCGATTACGGCCGGCGAGTACACCCTCGCGCCGATGCTGTCGTACCCGCATCCGTTCTGGCTCGTCACCGGCGGCGACGGCGAGGACGAGATCGAGCGCGTCGACCCCGAACAGGGACGGGGCGTCCACCTGATGGTGACCCTCTGGGATGCAGAAAGGGGGATCGTCCTCCCCGTCGATTCCAGCGCCACGATCACGGTCTTTCGGGACGGCGAGCGGGTCGGCGCGCCACGGTCGCCGTGGCCGATGCTCTCGCAGGAGATGGGCTTTCATTTCGGCGACAACGTCCCGCTCGCGGACGACGGCACCTACACAGTCGAGATCGAGATCCCGCCGGTCCCGACGCGAACGACCGGCAGCCTCGAGGGCCGATTCACCGACCGCGAGACGGCGACGTTCAAGTTCACGTACGATCAGGCGTTTCGCGACCAGGTCGTCGGCGGCGTCGAATATTTCGACGAATCGGTGTGGGGTGAGCCGGGCGCGCTCAAGCCAATGGGCCACGGAGGCGTTCCGTACTCCGCGCTCCCGCCCGCCGAGGAGTACCCCGGAACTCGACTCGAGGCGACCGACGGGTCCGACACTGACCTCCCTCGGAGCGGCGATGCGGCGATTCTCGTGACGCTGCTCGAGTCCGGTTCCCGACTCGCTGCCGGCGACGACCGGTACCTGCTGGTCTCGCCGCGGACGCCGTACAACCGCGTGCCGCTCGCGGCGATGGCTATTCGCGCGACGGTCGAACGCGACGGCGAGCCGGTCGACGGCGCGAACGGAATCGCCCTCGAGGAGACGATCGACGGCGAGTACGACCACCACTACGGCGCGTCGTTCGCGGATATCCGACCGGGTGATGCGGTCACGATAGAGATCGAGTCGCCGCCGCAGGTCGCTCGCCACCGTGGGTACGAGACGGCGTTTCTCGAGATGCCGCCAATCGACCTCGCCGTTCCGGAGGGTCCGGACCGATGATGGGTGCGAGGCGGGGCCGGCTCTCGGCCGTCCTCGTCGCGGTGGTGATCTGTGCGTGCACACTCGGCGCGGTTGCCCCCGTGGTCGACGGAGCTGACAACGCGACGACGTTGTACTTCGAACCGAGCAAGGTCGACGCCGATGCCGGCGAAACCGTCACCTTCGAGCTCGTCGCGAGCAGCCACGGCGATTACGTCGGTGACGGCATCGACGAACTCTCGCTGACACTCGCGTACGATTCCGACGTGTTCACCGTGACCGACGTCGAGCACGGGCCGATGCTGGCCGCGGGCGATTCCGACGCCGAGGTCGACGGCACGGCCGAAATCGACGACGCGGCCAGCACGGTCACGATCGAGCAAGCGCGAACGCCGTCGGGCAACGGCGCGAAAGCGACCGAGACGGCCGCGACGATCACGCTCGAGGTCGCCGAGGACGCCCCATCGACGACCGAGACGGTCGAAATCACAGACGCGACGGCGATGCTCGTCAGCGACTACCCGCAGGCGTCGGTCGAGCGGGGGGCGACGATTACGATCGACGGCACTGACGGTGGGGACGATCCCGTCTCCGGGTTTACGCTCCCGGCAGCGCTGTTCGCAGTCGGCGCGGTGCTGCTGGTCGCCGTCCGTCGCTGGGACTGACGACCCCCGTTTCGGCGGTTGCTGTCGGCGACGCGTCAGCCGACCGCAATGCCAACGTTGACACGTCCGCGAGTCGGATACTCGAGTAATGAGTACGGCCGAGATCGACATCTCACGGACGAAGGCATGGTTGCTGGCTGCACGGCCCCAGACCCTGCCCGCGGCCGCAGCCCCGGTGATCGTCGGTACGGGACTTGCGATCCACGCGGACGTCTTCGCCCCGCTGCCGGCGGTGATGGCGTTTATCGGTGCGACGCTGATCCAGATCGGGACCAACTTCGCGAACGACTACTACGACGCGATCAAGGGCGCAGACACCGAGGATCGAGAGGGGTTCACTCGAGTCACACAGGCGGGGATCATCCCGCCCGAACAGGTGAAACTGGCGACGATCGTGACGTTCGCGCTGGCGATTCTCTCGGGGACGTACCTCGTCTACATCGGCGGGCTACCGATCCTCGTTATCGGCTTGGTGAGCGTCTTCTGTGGGTGGGCCTACACCGGCGGTCCCTACCCGCTCGGCTATCACGGACTCGGCGATCTGTTCGTTTTCGTCTTCTTCGGCATCGTCGCCGTAATGGGGACGTTCTACGTCCAGGCCGCGGCGACCGTCGCTGACCCGCTGACGACGACGATCCCCGCGAACACGGTCACGCTCGAAGCGTTCGTCGCCAGCCTCCCGGTGGCCGGCATCTCGACGGCGATCATCGTCGTCAACAATATCCGCGACCGGGAAACCGACGTCGAGGCCGGAAAGCGAACCCTCGCGGTCCGACTCGGTTACAAGTGGAGTCGCGCGGAGTACGTCGCCCTCCTCGCGCTCGCCTACGTCACGCCGCTGTGGTTCTGGCTCGCCGCCGGCTTCGGCCCGACGGTCTTGCTCCCGCTCGTGTCGCTGCCCTACGCCGCCGTCGTCGCCCAGACGATCCTGACCCGCACCGACGGCGAGGCGCTGAACCCGGCGCTGGAGGGCACCGGGAAGTTGCTGGCGATCTACTCGGTGCTGTTCGCCGCGGGGGTGGTGCTGTGACCGACCGCGCGGATGCCGATCAGGAACTCGAGTTGGCCCTCGTGTACCGGCCGTTTTCGCTCCCGCTTGCGTCTCCGCTCGAGACGGCCGCCGGAACGATCGACTCACGCGATGGGTTTCTGATCCGAATCGTGGGCACGGCACCTGACGTAGACGGGCAGGCCGTCGGCTACGGCGAAGCGACGCCGCTTGCGGGCTGGACGGAGTCGCGCGCCGACTGCGAGGCCGCGCTCGAGCGCGCGAGCGACGCGATCCGCGACGGGCCGACTGCGGCGCTCGAGGCCGTCGAAAAACAGGTCGCGGCCAGACACGCGATCACGCTCGCGCTCGCGGATCTACGGGCGCGTCGGGTCGCGACGCCGCTGTATCGGTACGTCGGACAGGGCCCGATGGTCGGACGGGTGCCAGTCAATGCGACGATTGGCGACGGCACTCCCGAGGAGACCGCTCGAGCAGCCGGCGAGGCTGTCGACCGCGGTTTCGATTGCTGTAAAATAAAGGTCGGCGCCCGAGATGTCGAGACGGACATCGAACGGCTCCGGCGGACTCGCGCGGCCGTCGGCCCCGACGTCGAACTGCGAGTCGACGCGAACGAGGCCTGGACCTACGACGAGGCGACGACGTCGCTTGCGGCGTTTGCCGACCTCGACGTCTCGATCCTCGAGCAACCCCTGCCGGCAGGCGCACTCGAGGGCCACGCCGCACTTCGGGAGTTCGAACCCGGCGAGGGAGTCGCGATTGCCATCGACGAAGGGCTGCTCGAGCACGGCGTCGATGCGATCTGTGAGGCGGGCGCGGCCGACGTGCTCGTCCTCAAACCCATGGCGCTCGGCGGGATCGATATCGCTCGTCAGATCGCCGCGTGGGTACAGGAACTCGAGATCACACCGATCGTGACGACGACGATCGACGGCGTCGTCGCCAGAACGGGTGCGGTGCACCTCGCCGCATCGATCCCGAACGTGCCGGCCTGTGGGCTGGCCACGGCCTCGTTGCTCGCCGACGATCTAGGCCGCGATCCCGTCCTGCTCGAAAAAGGGTCGGCGGTCGTCCCACAGGCGAAGGGCCTCGGCGTCGAGGGGGTGTGGGCCGAGTGATGGGCCACCCCGTCGACTGGCCGACCCGCGATCTGCTCTCCCATCGGGTGGCCGTGACGCCCCAGCGAACGGCGCTGCTCGACGAGGAGACGGGGGCGACGTGGACCTACCGGGAGCTGGATCGTCGGGTCGATCGGGTCGCCGCGTCGCTCGAGGAGTTCGAGACGGGCCGGGACCAGCCACGACTCGGCGTCCTCATGGACACCAGACCCACGTTCGTCACCGTCTTCTTCGCGGCGATGCGGGCGGGGTTGACGGTCGTCCCGTTAAACGTCCGCGAAACGGTCGCCGAACTCGCCGGGAAAGCCGAGCGCACGGCTCCCAACGCCGTCGTCTGCGAGCGCGACACCGAATCGATGGCGCTCGAGGTTGTCGACGCATTCGAATCCGACGCAGCGACCGAGTCACCTGCCGTCTTGACCGTCGACGAGCCAGCCAACGGACGGACGCGACGACTGCGTGCAAGTGTGGACGCTGGCGAGCCGGACGCCACGCCGTTGGTCGAACCAGTCTCGCTCGAGCGCGACGATCCGTTGGTGATCATGTTCACGTCGGGCACCTCTGGCGAGCCCAAAGCCGTCCGGCTGACCGTCGGTAATCTCGTCGCGAGCGCGACCGCGTCGGCGTTCCGGCTAGGTGTCGATCCCGACGACCGCTGGCTGTGCTGTCTCCCGATGTACCACATGGGTGGGCTGGCCCCCGTCCTGCGGTCGACGCTGTACGGCACGCCGGTCGTCGTCCAGCGCTCGTTCGACCGCCACGAGACCGCTCGCGTCCTCGACGAGTACGAAATCACGGGCGTCTCCCTAGTGCCGACGATGTGCAAACGGCTGCTCGATGCGGGCTGGGTGTCCACCGAATCGTTGCGATTCGTCCTTTTGGGCGGCGCGCCGGCCTCGAGCGAACTGCTCGAGCGCTGCCGGACGGCCAGCGTGCCGGCGTACCCGACCTACGGGATGACCGAAACGGCCTCACAGATCGCGACGGCGACACCCGCGGAGGCAGCGAGTCACGAGGGGACGGTCGGCCAGCCGCTGGTGTTCACCGACGTGACGGTCGTCGACGACGCGGGCGAGCCGGTCCCGGCCGGCGAAACGGGCGAACTGGTCGTCTCCGGGCCGACGGTGACGCCGGGCTATCTCGAAGACGAGCACACGGACACCGCATTCGGCGAGCACGGCCTCTACACGGGCGACGTCGGCTATCAGGACGAGGACGGCCGGCTGTGGGTGCTCAACCGTCGGAGCGACCGGATCGTCACGGGCGGCGAGAACGTCGATCCCGGCGAGGTGATCGCGGTGCTCCGGGCTCATCACCACGTCGAGGACGCTGCCGTCGTCGGCCTGGCAGACGACGAGTGGGGTGAGCGGGTCGCGGCGCTCGTCGTTCCGGACGCGGAACTGGGCTCAGACGGCGACGGCGCGCTCGAACCCCATTCCCTCCTCGCTCACTGCACGCCCCATCTCGCCGGGTTCAAGCGGCCGAAGACGATCGGGGTTGCCGATTCGCTTCCCCGGACGGCCTCGGGAACCGTCGACCGCGATGCGGTTCGGGACCGACTGCTCGAGGACGGAGTCGACGTGAGCGGGGCGGCGTAGTTCCGTCGCCGTCAGCTGTACCGACTGCCGCGGCGATGAGTGTTCCACGAAAGTAGTTTAGGGGCAGGATCGCCTGCGCCGACGAGGTCGGTTAGTCGTCGTCGACTGCGCTCCGGGACGCTGGCTGCGGACGGGGCGTCCGTGAGTCCGACTGAGGTCGCTCGTCGTCGGTGACGGAGTCTCGAGCGACGACGTAACTGCCGTACAGGACGAGCAACAGGAACAGCGAGAACGGGAGCGCCATCGTTACCGAGAGCGACTCGATGGCGCTGAACTCCTCGAGTCGGAGCGACATCATTCCGAACACCGCCAGCAGCCCGCCCCACCACGCGCGATTTCGCGGGTTCGGATTCTCGTCGCCCAGCGTGATCGCGGAGATCATAAAGACCGCCGAGTCGAGCGACGTGATGATGTAACCGGCGATGATGAAGACGAACAGCACTGCAAGCGCCGTCCCGAACGGCGTAATCTGGAGCGCCCTCGCGATCGCCGCGGGGTTGCCCGCTGCGGCCATCGCCTCGGCGACCGGTCCCTGATAGCCCGGTGCGAGCACCCAGCCGCCGATGAGGCCGTGTTGGATCCAGGTGAAGACCGTCGGGACCACGACGAGCACGGCGAACATCTCCCGGATGGTCCGCCCTTTCGAGACGCGGGCGACGAAGCTCCCGACGAAGATGCTCCAGGCGGCCCACCAGGCCCACCAGAAGCCGGTCCAGTTGGCTGCCCAGTTACTGCCGGTTCCCGGGGCCGTATACAGCGTCAGGCGGAACATATTGCTGAGCCAGACGCCCGTCGCGTCCAGACTCAACTCGAGCATATAGAGGGTCGGGCCGACGACCACGAGCACGCCCATTGCGATGCCGATGAGGACCACCGTCGCGCGGGCCGCGTTTCGGATGCCCTTCCGCAGCCCGAGCCAGACGTCGCCGAGGAAGACGACACCGATGAGTGCGAACACGACGTAGGTCAAGACCGTCGCATCGAGCCCGAACACCCGGCCGAGGATCGCCGACATCGTCTGTGCACTGAAGCCGAGCGTCGTCGAAATACCACCGATCGTCGCGATGAGTGCCGCCAGATCGACCAGCCAGTAGAGGCCGGGGATCCGATCCTCGTCGACGACGCCGGTGAGCAGCGAACTGATCTTGTAGTCGCCGACGCCGTCCGTATAAACCACGATCCCGAAGGCGATCGCGACGGGGAGATACCACATCGCCAGCCCCGGAAACACCTCGTGGATGAACATGAACGCCAGCGCCATCGATTCGATGGACGCACCCTGCACGGGAGCCGGCTCCGGCGGCGGGTGCTGGACGATCGAGATCGGTTCCGCGACGCCCCAGATAAGCACCGATGCGCCGAACCCGACGGTAAACACCATCGCCAGCCACGAGAACAGGTCGAACTCCGGTTCGGCATCGGGCCCGCCGATACGGAGTCGGCCGTATTTCGAGACGGTAAAGGCGACCACGGCGACGAGCAGGACGAACCCGAGGAGAATAAACCACCAGCCGAAGTAGGTGAGTATCCACCCTTTTGCACCGGTGAGCGCACTACTCAGCAGCGACGGGCGGACCAATCCGAACCCGCCGAGTGCGAGCATCACGCCCATCGTCACGACGAAGAGAACTCGCTCCGCCCGTGAGGCTGCCTCGAGTCCGAAGAGTTTCGCACTGTTCATTGTTCGATCCGACCGAAAATATCGTCTCGACCACAGTCGTTCGACCGCGCGCCGTTGCTACTCACGATTTTGTGAGCCACCATCAGATGTGTCTCGGAAGCCACCACTAAGCACTCAAGTACCCTTTGTCTCGAGCCCCGAGACAGTGATGGTACCATACCTGAAAGTGCGGTCCGCGATGCCCCACTCGAAGGCACGTCGCTCGAGTCCCGGTGAGCGCTGGACAAACCCGACCGACGCGCGTGACAACCGAATCCGTGGCCCGAAACGGATTGCCGCCGGACACGAAGTTAAGCCGCTGGCGTTCCTACCCGGACGTGTGTGTACGCTCACGCTTGCCTGGCAGGTCTTCGACGACGCGCCAGTGGCGGTCGCCGCCAACCGTGACGAGTCGCTCGAGCGCGAGTCGCTTCCGCCCGGCGTCTACCGCGAGGAGCCACTGACCGTCGCGCCCACGGACGCCGAAGCCGGCGGCACGTGGATCGGCTACAACGAACACGGCGTCTTCGTCGGCATTACGAACAAGTGGACCGACGCCGACCTCGCTGCCGAGCGATCGCGCGGGCTGCTCGTCGCCGACGTGCTCGCCGCCGACTCCGCCGCGGACGCGGCCGCGACGCTCGAGGCGGCGACCGAGACGGACGAGTACGACGCGTTCAACCTCGTCATCGCCGACGCGTCGGCGGCGTACTGCTACCAGTGGAACGGCGACCTCTCGCGTCTCGAGTTCGAGCCCGGCGTTCACGTCGTCGTCAACGCTGCCGTCAATGAGCTCGTCGACGTGCCGTCGGCTCGCCCCGACGTGGCCCGCCAGCAGGCCGACAACGCGCTCGCGGTCCGCGAGGCGCTTGCCGTCGAGGCCGACGAGTCGGTCTCACAGTGGCTCGAACGCGCCGGCGACGTCCTCGGTGATCACGAGTACGGCGTCTGTCTCCACCGCGACGGCTTCGGCACGAAATCGTCGTCGCTGATCGCCATCGGACCCGAGACGACACGGTATTCGTTCGCACCGGGGCCACCCTGTGAGACGGCGTACGAGCCTGTCTCGCTCGAGTCGCCCGCGGACGTCGTTTCGTCCGGGGCCGACACAGACGGCGACGTCGAAGGGCACATTTAAGCGCCTCGCCCCATCTCATATGCACATGGACGCACTCCTGCCTGTAGCGACGAGTACGGAGAGGTGGTCACCGTGAGCGTTTCTGCGGCCGAAGCCGAACTCTCCGAGGACGAACGGGCCGGACTCGAACTCGTTCGCCAGACCGGCGGCATTCATCAGAGCGATTTCTGGAAGGAACTGGACGTCTCCTCGCGAAAGGGCAGCCGGATCGTCGAGTCGCTCGTCGAGAAGGAACTGGTCGACCGAGAGGAGACAGTGTACGACGGCCACAACACTTACTACATCACGCCGACCGCACGTGACCTCGATTTCACCCTGCTGATGGCCGGCGACATGCTCTCGCCGTTTATCGGCGAAGAAGAGGTCGATCCCAACAGCGACGCCTTCTCGCAGTGGATCATGAACCTCGCGTACGAACAGTAATTCGATCGACGCCGCGGCGTGTTTCACACTTTCTCGGCGAGTGCCTCGAGAACGGAACCAGCGCAGCGGTTCAGCCGTGGGTCGCGTGCGTTACTCGAGCGCGCTTGCGGCGCGAATCAGGCGTTCTTCGCCGAAGGCCGGGCCAACGAGTTGGAGACCGACGGGAAGGCCGTCGGTCTCGCCGGCGGGTACCGAGATCGCCGGCAGATCGGCGAGGTTGACGGGAACGGTGTTCGCGTCGGCGAGGTACATTTTGAGCGGATCGTCGAGACTCTCGCCGAGTTCGAACGGCGGGACCGGCATCGTCGGCGACGCGAGCACGTCGACGTCCGACAGCGCCTCATCGAAGTCCTGTTTGACCCACGCGCGAGCGTCCTGGGCCTTCTTGTAGTACTTGTCGTGGTAGCCGGCCGAGAGCGCGTAGGTGCCGAGTAAGATGCGGCGTTTGACCTCGTCGCCGAACCCTTCCTCGCGCGTCTGGGCGAAGGCGTCGTTCCAGTTGCCGTCAGCCTCAGCGTCGTGGCCGTAGCGCACGCCGTCGAACCGCGCGAGGTTCGACGAGGCTTCCGACATCGCGATCACGTAGTAGGCTTCGACGGCGTGTTCGACTGAGGGCAGCGAGACTTCCTGGTACTCCGCGCCCTGTGCCTCGAGGTCGGCGATGGCGTCCCAGAACGTCTCGACGACGCCCTCGTCGGCGCCCTCGAGCAGTTCCGTGGGGACGCCGATCTTGAGTCCGTCGACGTCGCCGGTAGCGGCGTCGGCGTAGCTCGAGTCGTCGCCCTCGGTGTGCGTTGTCGCGTCTCGGTCGTCACTCCCAGCGATGACGTCGAGCAACTGGGCAGCGTCTTCGACGGTGTTACCGAAGGGACCGATCTGTTCTAAGCTGTTGCCGTAGGCGACGAGCCCGTAGCGCGAGACCAGCCCGTAGGTGGGCTTGATGCCGACGACGCCGCAGAATGCGGCGGGACAACGGATCGAACCGCCCGTGTCGGAGCCGAGTGCGACGTCGGCTTCGCCCGCGGCGACGGCAGCGGCCGAGCCACCCGACGAGCCGCCGGGAACGTGGCCCGGCGCGGCCGGGTTGTCCGTCGACCCAAAGTAGGACGTTTCGGTCGTCGTTCCCATTCCGAACTCGTCCATGTTCGCCTTCCCGACGATGGTCGCGCCGGCGTCTTTGAGCCGGGAGACGACCGTCGCGTCGTACGGCGGGACGTACTCCTCGAGCATCCGCGAACCACAGGTCGTCCGAACGCCTTCGGTCGAGATGTTGTCCTTGACGGCGACGGTCGTGCCCGCCAGCGGCCCGTCATCGTCGCCCTCGATCGTCTCCTCGGTGATGAAGATCTCGTCCGACATGATCAGGAGACGTTCGGGCCTTTGAAAAAGCCGTCTTCGGTTTCGGAGGCGTTCTCGAGGGCCGACTCGCGCTCGAGCGAGTCGCGGACCTCGTCGGGTCGCATCACGTTCGTCAGGTCGGCCTCTCGGTCGACTTCGGGTACCTCGTCTAACGTCTCGAAATACTCGAGGATGTCCGCGAACTGTCGCGTGAACTGGTCGACCTCGTCGTCGTCGAGGCCGACGCGAGCCAGTTCCGCGACGTGGCGGACCTCCTCGGGACTGACGGCGTCGTCGCTCATGCTTGCTCGCACTTGCCAGTAGGGAGTAAGGGTTTCGATACATCGATCCAGTCGCACCCGTCTGTCGCGCTGTGTCGAACCGAACGGTCAACGGCTGGCCGAAATCGACACCCCCGAAGCTCCGCGTTCATCTCGCGATACTATCGAAGAATTTAAGTGAAGACGAGACTAGGGTACAGTCCACGATAGAGCGTTTTCCAGCGATCGTTGTGACCTACCACGATGACTGATACCACGATCCGAACGCGGAGCGGCGAGCGCAGTCAGCGCGAATCGACCGAGTCGAGCGAGCGAGCGACCGAACGAGAACAGTGTCCGGAGTGTGGCGGCCGCCTCGTCTCCGATGCAGAACACGCCGAAACCGTCTGTGACGACTGTGGACTCGTCGTCGACGAAGGCGAGATCGACCGCGGCCCCGAGTGGCGGGCGTTCGACGCCAGCGAGAAAGACGAGAAATCCCGCGTCGGCGCCCCCACGACGAATATGATGCACGATCAGGGGCTCTCGACGAACATCGGCTGGCAGAACAAAGACGCCTACGGGAAATCCCTCTCGAGTCGCCAGCGAAAGAAGATGCAGCGCCTCCGTACGTGGAACGAGCGCTTTCGCACCCGCGACTCGAAAGAGCGCAACCTCAAACAGGCACTGGGCGAGATCGACCGCATGGCGTCGGCGCTCGGGCTCCCCAAGAACGTCCGTGAGACGGCGAGTGTCATCTATCGCCGCGCCTTAGAGGAGGACCTGCTGCCGGGTCGTTCGATCGAAGGCGTTGCGACGTCCGCGCTGTACGCTGCCGCCCGCCAGGCTGGCACGCCACGGAGCCTCGACGAAATCGCGGCCGTCTCCCGCGTCGAGAAAGACGAGATCGCCCGCACCTACCGCTACGTGATCCGGGAACTCGGCCTCGAGGTCCAGCCGGCCGATCCCGAAAACTACGTCCCGCGCTTTGCCAGCGAACTCGATCTCTCCGACGAGACCGAACGCCGCGCTCGCAGCCTCCTGTCGTCCGCGAAAGAACAGGGTATCCACAGCGGCAAGTCGCCGGTCGGCCTCGCCGCCGCCGCCGTCTACGCCGCCGCACTGTTGACGAACGAAAAAGTCACCCAGAACGATGTCAGCGACGTCGCCAGCATCTCGGAAGTGACGATCCGAAACCGCTATCACGAGTTGCTCGAGGCCGAAGACAGCGGGCTGGCCTGACGGTTCGGAGGAAGGATTTTCTCGCGGTAAGGATATGTTGACTCGAGTTATTCGGTGGCTATCGGTCACGCAGTCGTGACAGTCACACCATACTGAATATCCTCGCTCAGGACTGCTCTCGTATGCCCTGTGATAACTGTGCGTCAGAGGAGGTCGCGTACACGCTCACGACTCACGTCTCGAACGAGCCCGGCAAGCAGATCGATCTGCACTTCTGCTCGAGTGAGTGCCTGCGCGTCTGGACCTGAGGTCACGTCTCGAGCGAGGAACGCTACTCGGCTGTGGACCGACAGTATATCACGCTCCCCGTTGGCACACGGAGTATGGTTATGACGTCGGCCGAGCACGTCGGGACGGATGCGGCGAGTTGCTCGACGGTCGATGCGGAATCGACGGTGCGACACGTTAACGGAGTGGAACTGCACGTCGTCGAAGCCGGCGACGATGACGGGCCGCTGGTCGTCTTGCTCCACGGCTTCCCCGAGTACTGGTACGGCTGGCACCGCCAACTCGAGCCGCTCGTCGACGCCGGCTATCGCGTTATCGTCCCCGACCAGCGCGGCTACAACCTGAGCGAGAAGCCGACGGGAGTGGGCGCGTATCGAGTTCGAGAGTGTTCTCGGGACGTCGCCGCGCTCATCTCGGGGGCGGGTCGCGAGCGGGCACACGTCGTCGGCCACGACTGGGGCGGGATGGTCGCCTGGGACCTCGCACTCCGAGAGCCGTCCACGGTTGATCGACTCGGCATCGTCAACGCACCCCAGCCGAGCGTCTTTCGCCAGCACCTCCGCTCGAACCCCGAGCAGTTGCGCCGAAGCTGGTACGTGTTCTGGTTCCAGCTTCCGTGGCTGCCCGAGCTCGCCGTCCGTGTCAGCGACTTTCGCCTGCTCGAGCGAGCGCTTCGAGCGACCGCTGCTCCGGGAACGTTCAGCGAGACGGATCTCGAACGCTATGGTTCGGCGTGGCGTGTCGACGGCGCGCTCACCGGCATGCTCAACTGGTATCGTGCAGCGGCTCGCTACCCGCCGACGTATCCTCGAGCGCAGGTCGACGTGCCGACTATGATCGTCTGGGGCGAGTCGGATACCGCACTGACGACCCCGTTGGCAGTCGACAGCGACCAACGGTGTCCGACCAGCCGCCTCGAACTGCTGCCCGAGACGAGCCACTGGGTGCAACACGAACGGCCAGAACGACTGTCCGAACTGCTACTCGAATGGCTTTCGGGCGCGTAAGCGACGTCTCTGAGTCTGCCGATAAACGGCGAAGACGTTCTGGTCGCGTTCTCACTCGGCGACCGTTCCCAGCGGCTGGGAACCGACTTTACTATATTCGACGGCACGAGTATATATCTCCGAATTGAACACGTTCGTATGGCCCAGGCGACACTCACAATCACGATGCCCGAACAGGTCTGGATCCAACAGCTGTCGACGGCGTATCCGGCGGCGACCTTTCGGGTACTCGCGGCCGTCCCCGGCTCCGAGACCGGATTCGCCCTCGTTCGGATCTCCAGCACCGAAATCGACGACGTGATCGCGGACATGCGCGACCACCCCCAGATCCTCGAACTCACGCTCGCCGAGTCGAGCGAGGACGAGGCGACGGTTCATTTCGAGACGACCGCCCCGCTGCTGTTGTTTTCCGCGCGGGAAGCCGGAATGCCGATCGAACTCCCCGTCGAAGTGGTCGACGGCGAGGCGACGATCGAAGTCACCGGTTCCCGGGACCGCCTCGCCGAACTCGCCGAACAGTTCGAGCGATTCGGTCTCTCGTATCGGATCGAGCACGTCCGCGAGCACCTCCACGAGAGTCAGTTACTCTCGGACCGCCAACTCGAGGTCGCCGTGGCCGCCGTCGAAGAGGGCTACTACGATACGCCTCGTCGCTGCTCGTTGACGGAACTCGCTGAGCAACTCGGAATCGCAAAATCGACCTGCAGTGAGACACTCCACCGAGCCGAAGAGGGGATCATCAAACGGTTCGTCGAGGACCTCCCCGACCCCGATACCGAAGAGCCGCTCGAGGACCAGCTCGCACACAGCTGATTACTCGCGACGGTGTGCCAACACGAGTAGCGCCGTCGTCTCGGTCCGTGCTGTGGGCTCGATCTCCTGTGCGCCATCGAACCGGATCACGTCTCCCGTTTCAACCTCGTAGTTCTCATCTCCGAGCGTTAACTCGAGGACGCCGTCGACGACGAAACACACGATTTCTCTGTCGGGATGTCGGTGTGCCGGTACTCGCTCACCCGCGGCGAGGCTGAGTCGGACTGTTTTGGGTTCGCCGTCGAACACGTGTGCGTGGGGGGTATCGTCGAGTGACTCGAGTTGCTGTCGTTCGGTCGACGTCGGCGGCTGATCGATGTCAGTCATGTGAGCGACCGTTCGGCCAGTTCCACTATTCGTATTGGGGCGAATATGTTCGACTGGCACGAGACGGAAGCAACGCGGCTCCCTATCGACGAACCGGGTCCCGATCGGGAAGTGAATAAACTCTACTATAGTTGTTGATCACAGATCGCGGTATCTGTACATTGGTAACACACAGTGAACACCGGCTACTGCAGGCGAAATGCATTATATAGCTACTTATACTACCGATGATGTTCGCATCCATTCTCACGAGGTGGAAATCGGGTCTATACTTCAACCTGATCTAGTTGTGAGTCCGGGGTAGAGGATCCACACATGACCGTATTCAATTGCGTGTCGGCGTGTAACTACTTTGCATCGACCGGATTCTCGTCCGGAGGTGTTCGAACCGAATGAGCACGGACGACGAATCATTCCACCCACTCGGTCAAGAGTGGGAAGGCGAACTCGAGGAGATGCTCGATGACACCGAGTACGACAGCGACCTGGGAATGAAGATGGCCCAGGACGCGATGCGGGTCACGAAAGGCGAGCTCTCCGAGGCCGAATTCCACGAAATGTATCACGACGATGTGATGGATGAATTCGGCGTCGACGACCGCCCAACCGAAGCCGCCTACGAGCAGGCTCAAGAAGAGCAGAAGGGAACTGCGACCCGGATGCTCGAGGCCTTCGAGGGCGACGGCGAACAGAGCCGCCGCGAGACGATGAAGAAAATGGGTGCCGGTGCAGCGGCCGTCGGTCTCGGTGCGTGGGGCACCGCCGACGACGGTCCGGAGGCGAACCTCGCCGCGGCCGACGACCACTCCAGCTACGGGAAGGTCGAAAACGACGGCACCCAGCTCGGGATGGTTATCGACCTCGAGCGCTGTGACGGCTGTCTCTCCTGTGTTGCTGCCTGTCAGGAAGAGAACAACACCGACCAGGGTGTCAACTGGATGTACGTCCTCGATTACGAGGAACCCGACGGGGACAACTCCGGGTCGCGAAACCGACTCGTCCGACCGTGTCAGCACTGTACTGACGCGCCCTGTGAGAAGGTCTGTCCGACGACGGCTCGACACACCCGTGACAAAGACGGCCTCGTCTTGACCGACTACGACGTCTGTATCGGCTGTCGCTACTGTCAGGTCGCCTGTCCGTACGGCGTCAACTACTTCCAGTGGGACGAGCCGTCGGTTACGACGGACGAGATCGAACAGGAAGCCCAGGACATGGGCATGGACGGCGACCACATGACCGACCACCGCGGTCGCTGGGTCGACAGTCGCGCTCCCCGTGGTGTGATGAGCAAGTGTACCATGTGCCCGACCCGACAGGACGGTCACATGGGTGACGAGAAGGTCGGAACGACGGCCTGTGAGGACGCCTGCCCGCCGGAAGCGATCAACTTCGGCGACATGAACGACCCCGAGAGCAAACCGCAGCAGTATCTCACCAACGTCGTTCAGACCCGTGCAGAGCGCATGGTTGACGGCCAGAGCCCCAACCGCGAAGACGTCCAGGAGTCGTACGACTTCCTCGAGGGCGACGTCGAACTGCTCGACATGGAGTACCTCGAGAACGGCGAGCAGGACGAAATCGAAGCTGCGTTGTTCATTCAGGGTGAACTCTCCGAGAGCGAGCTGACGCTCGAGGACGAGGAACTCCGCGACATCGTCATCGACATCATCGGCGAGGCCGATGCACTCGCCGAACTCGAAGAGGAGGAACTCGGCACGCTCGCCGACGTCCTGCTCGGCGATGCAAGCGAGAACGACGTCGATTCGGACGACCTTGACGCTGCCAACGCAGCGATCGACACCGTCATCACGGACGCCGAGGAAGGCATTGAGGCTGTCGTCGACCGATACGAATCGCGCGAGATCACGCCCGCCGAAGTCGAAGAGTCGCTGGCGCTGCTCGACGGCGAAGAGGAGCCGTGGGTGACCGAAGAAGGGATCACCGACGAAGACAGCGCCCGGAGCGTGCTCGAGGCCTACGCCGGCGGCGAAGCGTCGACGTTCAAACTGCTCGAGGACGTTGGGACGAACCCGAACGTCACCTACATCGGCAACGAACCCGGCCCAGAGGCCGAACAGGTCGAAGGCCCCGTTGCATACTCTGACATCGGCGGGACGGACAACCGCAAAGACGTGCTCGACGAGAAGACCGTCGGTAACGCTGGGGTGAGCCTATGAGTACCAAGACCCCATCCGAAGCGGACATTCTCCGACCGGTCAACAACGTCTCGAAGAAGTACTTCATGCTGTTCGGTGCCGCCGCGTTGGCACTCGGTGCGTTCCTCGTCGCCTGGATGTACCAGTTGGCAAATGGGATGGCCGTCACTGGCCTCTCGGACTGGGGATCCGGTGGCGGTGTGACGTGGGGGCTGTACATCGGTGCGTTCATTTGGTGGGTCGGGATCGCTCACGGGGGGATTATTCTCTCTGCAGCCGTCCGCCTGCTCGACATGGACCGTTATATGCCGGTCGCCCGACTGGCCGAACTGCTGACGATTGCCGGCCTTTCCGCTGCTGGATTTTATATTCTGGTCCACATGGGTCGACCGGACCGAATGGTCACGAGCGTGCTCGGTCACTACCACATCACGGTCAACAACTCGCCACTGGTGTGGGACGTGACGGTCATTACGGCGTACTTCGTCCTGACAGCGACGTACCTCGCGCTGACGCTCCGGTATGACATCACGCGACTGCGTGATCAGCTGCCGGACTACTTCGAGCCGGTCTACAAGGTCCTGACCCTCGGCTACACCAAAGACGAAGACGAGATCGTTGAGCGGATGGTCTGGTGGCTCGCACTCGCGATCATCATCATGGCACCACTCCTGCTTCACGGCGGTGTGATCCCGTGGCTGTTCGCGGTGCTCCCCGGTATGCCCGGCTGGTTCAGTGCCGTGCAGGGACCACAGTTCCTGACTATCGCGCTGACCTCCGCGATCAGTGGCGTCATCATCGTCGCCGCCGCGTTCCGCCGTGCCTACGACTGGGACCACATCATGACTGACGACGTCTTCCGTGGCCTGCTCCTGTGGCTCGGATTCTTCTGTCTGCTGTTCCTCTGGTTGCAGCTCCAGCAGAACGTCGTCGGCCTGTTCAAGGCCCCGGTCAACGTCGGCGTCGCACGGCAGGCGACGATCGGACACCCACTGTACCAGCTCTCGATGGGCATGGTCTTCCTGACGCTCGCGTTCATCTTCGCACAGACGGTCCGTCCATCGTTGTTTTCGAGGACTCGAGCCATTGTCGCTGCATTCGCAGTGCTCACGGCAACCCTGATCGAGAAGATGTTGTTCGTCGTCGAGGGCTTCTTCCACCCGACGTTCGAAATCTACGCCGCAACGCCCGGAGAGTACTTTCCGAGTGCGATCGAGTGGCTCTCGCTGCTCGGCACGACGGGACTTGTCGTGTTGATCTTCCTCGTCGTCTCCAAGCTCGTCCCCGTGGTCGAACTCCACGCGGTCGAACACCTTCGTGGCGATCACGGACACGGCCACGAGGCAGATGAAACCGAGACGACCAAGGAGGTGAAAGCATGAGTACCGCACTTCCAGCACTTATGGATGCCGTCCTCTACCACGGCTACAGCGGCACTGAAGGATTGACTGGTTTCCCCAACATCGGGACCTACCTGATCTTCGCAGTCATCCTGGTGCCGGTCTACATCATGGTCATCTCGTGGTTCGCCGGCGAACCACGTGATACGAAGACCGGAATGCTCGGCGTCTCCTACCTCATCGGTATCACCGCGCAGATGTGGATCGGGATGTTCATCCTGACCGTGATCATCGGTCTCGTCTTCTACGGCGGAATGCCGGAACCGCTCGGGGCAGCCGGCCCGTCGAATGACTCGCCGATCTTCAGCTTCCTGTAAGCCACTCGGCGACCTATGACCGGTCGTGGTGGCCGGTTTTCGACGGATTCCATTTTTGCGCGTACTATCCGGCAGCTATGCAGCCAGTGTGCCCGACTCGAGTTCGTCTGCGACGTTAGCACTATGGTCCTTATTGTCCTGATATACCTGCACACTCAGGGGAAACCACGACCCGCCCGGGTCGCAAACCGTACGTATGACACTTCCTGCGACACTGGCGACGGTCCTCTATCACGGGTACGAGGGCACTGCAGGGTGGACTGGGTTTGCTAACGAGGGGACGTATATCATCTTCGGCGTCATCTTGGTCCCGATCTACGTCATGGTCGTCGCGTGGTTCGCCGGGTCGCCTCGAGGCACGAAAACGGGGCTACTCGGCGTCTCCTATCTCGTCGGCATTGCGACGAGCATGTGGGTTTCGATGCTCGTCCTGACGGTCCTGATCGGGCTGATCTTCTACGGCGAGTTACCGGGCGTCTAACGGGTTTCGAACCGCTTTGCCGTCTTCCACCGCGAGTGCTGGTGTGTGGTTCGATTAGCGAACCATCACACGTATCCCGTTCGGATCCCTTACTCTCGAGTAACGCACACCACGCACTATGAGTATCACAGAACACGAACTCAAGATCGAACTCGAGGGGATCGAAGATCCGGACATCGGCGAGGACATCGTCTCGCTCGGGTTGGTCAACGACGTCCGCATCGAGGACGAGACGGCCAAGATCTCGCTTGCACTGAACGCGCCGTATGCGCCCTCCGAGATGGAACTCGGCAACCGAATTCGTGAAGTCGTCAGTGAGGCCGGGCTCGAGGCCGACCTACGTGCCCACGTCGGTTCGGAACACGGGTTCGACGACGAAGTGTTGCCCCGCGTGCGAAACGTCATCGCCGTCTCCTCCGGGAAAGGCGGTGTTGGGAAGACGACGGTCGCTGCAAATCTCGCTGCGGGCCTCGAGAAGCGCGGTGCCATGGTCGGCCTGCTCGACGCCGACATTCACGGGCCGAACGTCCCACGGATTCTGCCGGTCGAGACCGAGCCCGGAGTCACCCCGAGCGAGGATATCGTTCCACCGCGCTCCGACGGCGTCCGGGTCATCAGTATGGGCTTTATGATGGAAGAGGAAGACGACCCCGCGATCCTCCGCGGCCCGATGGTCAACAAGTTCATGCTGAAGTTCCTCGAGGGTGTCGAGTGGGGCCGACTCGACTACCTCATCGTCGACCTGCCGCCGGGAACGGGTGACGCGACGCTGAATCTGTTGCAGTCGATGCCCGTGACGGGGGCCGTCGTCGTCACGACGCCCCAGGAGATGGCGCTCGACGACACGCGGAAAGGCATCCAGATGTTCAACAAACACGACACACCAGTGCTGGGCGTCGTCGAGAACATGAGTTCGTTCGTCTGCCCGTCCTGTGGCGACGAACACGGCCTCTTTGGCACCGAGGGTGCCCAGAGCATCGTCGACAAGTACGACATCCCGCTGCTCGGCCAGATTCCGATCCACCCCGACTTCGGTGCCGAGGGCAGCGAAGGTGCGCTGGTCAAAGACGATTCGAGTCCGGTCCAAGAAACCGTCGAGGAGTTCGTTGCGGAAGTGTCCGACCGCGTCGGCGAGACCAACCGCCGGACGGTCGCCGAACACGTCGGTGGCGGCGAACCGGACGACGCGCTCCCGACCGAAACGGAAGACTAGCTCTCGAGTGCTCGTCCGTGTTCAGGGCTCTTTTTCCAGTTTCCACTCGAGCGTTACCGTGATTTTTTCGCGCGGGCCACGGAGCATCGGCGAGCGCTCTTCGACCTCGACTTCGTACTCGAGTTCCGGCGGCGGCGAGAGCGTCAGCAGCTTGTTGCCGACGCCGACCTCGGCGGGGCCCTCGCCTCGAATCTCCTGAGCGAGTTCCTGTACCAGATCGGCAGCCTCGTCTCGTGACAGTTGCGCACTGTAATCGGTTTTCTCCGCCATGCAAAACCGTCCACCGAGTAGACATAAATAGATTGGCGGCGAAGCGGCAGGTAACCCGACCGCTGTCCGGATCTTCTAGAATACATATCAGACTTCAAGACAGAGTTGATGGGCGGAATTCGAGGACAGCGAGTGACAATATCGCCGTCGACCGACGTGCGTGCGGCACTCCCTCCGATGGCGAACGCGTTCTCACGCCGGGGCGTTGGGCTCGTCTTCGAGCAGCGAGCGGACGTACTTCGTGACGTGGTCGTCGATGCGGCGTTTGTAGCCGGCCTGTCGGGCGAGCCGATCCAGTTCACGGGCAACGAGGCTGCCGTACTGGACGGCTTTTTTATCTCGCGTGGAGACCGATTCGGGGAGCACGTCGGCGGCGACGAGCCGCAGTGCGCGTTTGCGCTGTTGCTCGTCGGCCAGCAGGGCGTCCGGGAGTCGCAGTGCGGCGTCGACGACGGCGTCGTGGAGCAGGGGCGCGACTGGCTCGAGTCCTGTCGCCTCGATTGCGTGGATATCACGGGGGAGCTGGTCGGGTAGCGTCGCGATTCCCTCGCGAACGGCTCCGCGGGTCGTCTCGGCGTCGACACGGTGATCGAGACGGACGACTTTCTCGTAGCCGCCGAACAGTTCGTCGGCTCCCTGCCCGACTGCCAGCGCGTCGAAGCCCTCGGCGGCGACGTGTTCGCCGACCAGATACAGCGGCAGCGCGATCTGAACGTCCATGGCGTTCGTTCGCCCGATCGCGCGGGCGACCCGCGGCGTGGCTCGCTCGAGATCCGCCGGCTCGAGTTCGACGACGGTCAGCTCGCGTCCCATCGCGTCGGCGGCCGTCCGGGCGGCCTCGACGTCGTGGCTGTCCGGGAAGCCGACGACGAAAAGCGGCGCGTCGAGGAGTTCGGCGACCAGCGCGGAGTCGACACCGCCGGAGAAGGCGACGGCGACCTCACGGTCTGGCGCTCGAGCCGCGTCGGTCGCCGTTCGAATCGCATTCGAGAGCCGTTCGAGTGCCGCGTCGTGGTCCGTCTCGAGCGGCGGCTCGGGAAGCGTCCACCGGCGCTCGGAGTCGGTCTCGGCTGTCAAATCCAGCGTCGACCCCGGCGGGACGAGTTCCGGCGTCTCGAGGGCGGCGGGCTCGAACGCCCACTGGGAATCGGGGCTCGAAGGGTCGTGATCGGCCTCGACGTACAGTGGCACACGGCCGAGGACGTCACGGACGACCATCTCATCGAGTTCGCCGGCGAAGCCGACCGTCCCCGGTAACGGCTCGTCGTCTTCGAGCGCTAGACGGACGGTTTCGACGTCGGTGCCGCGGATCGCTGTCATCGGAACAGCCCCAGAAACCCGTTTCTGACGCGACGTGAGACGCCGCCGGCGGCCTGTCGAAAGCTGATCCGCCACGGGGTACGCTTGCCTTCGACGGAGGTGCGACCGTCGCGAATCGCGTCGAGGATGGCGTCGACGGAGCGGTCGTCGGCGTCGACGCGGGTGACGGCTTGCCCGACCATCTCGCTGATGTGAGCGTCACTGCCCGCGGTCGCCGGCAGCCCGCGGGAGTTCGCGAAACGCTCGGCCTGCCGGTTCGCGCGGCCGGTCAACAGCCGGGAGTTGTAGATCTCGATCGCGTCGCCCTTGGCAAGTTCGTCGCGAGAGATCCGGGCCATCACGCCGTGGCGCGACTCTTGGAACGGGTGAGGGATCACCGCGAGTCCGCCCTGGTCGTGGATCGCTTCGAGCGTCGACTCGTAGGAGAGTCCGGGCGGGACGGCTTCCTCGAGTCCGAAGCCCAGAATGTGGCCGGCCTTGCTCGAGATTTCCATCGCCGGAATGCCGATCAGGCCGTACTCGGGGGCGCGTTCGGCGGCGGCGAGGCTGGCGTCGATTTCGTCGTGGTCGGTCACGGCGATCGCGTCCAGGCCGACGGCGTCTGCCTGTTCTAAGATCAGTTCGACCGGGTCCCGACCGTCATAGGACAACGACGAGTGAGCGTGGAGTTCAACCGACAGCACGTGTATGGAACACGGTTAGAGTGGATCGATCAAAAACACCCCGGTCCGTGGTGTGCCCACGAGAGCTACTCGTCGGGATCGAGTTCGACCAACTCGAGCGACCGATTCAGATGACAGACCTCGTGCGGTGGATCACCGACGATGTCGCGGATGCGGTACTCAGTGTCGAACTCGATCGCGTCGGGCTCGCAGTACTCGTGGCTCGGACAGTCGACGTACGGGCAGGGGCCGGGCAGGCTCGTTTTGCTGCCGGCGAACGCGCCTTTCGACGTGATGTTCGCGCGCACGGAGACGGGTTCGACTTCGACGGCGCGGACGCCGCCGTCGTGCATGGCACACTCGAGGGTCTGGGCGTTCTCGCGGACGGACGTGATGCGGTATTTGATACCGTCGTCCAAGTTGAGACACTGACTCCGGTAGGGGCAGCCGGCGCAGGCATCGGCCTCGCCGTGATAGACGAACTCGGTTCCCGGCTCGGCGAGCCGAGTCCCAATGAGCGTAACGGTGGACATGGACGTGGGTACTCTCCGGTTGCGGTTAAGGCTCACGTCCGAACGTGTGGAATTCGGAGCCAGCGGCTTACGCGGACTCGCCGTTGGCCGATCCGGTTAACTCGTCGAGTTGTTCGAAGTACCTCTCGCGCGGCACCTGATAGAGGCCGCGGTAGTCGATCTCGCCGTCGGTGAACGCTCGAGCGAGCTCGAGCGCGCGGGAGACGGCGTCGTCTCGCGTCGAAAATCGCTCGTTCTCGGCTGAGACGTCGGGCTCGAGATAGAGCGTCACGTACCAGTCGGTCTCACCGGTTCGGCTGGTCGGATTCGTCCCGGGGCGGCGAGTACGTTTGCCGTGGGTCACGTACAGCGTTGGGAGACAGGCCGCGGGAAAGTCGTCGGCGTTGAACACGTCAGGACGGTACGCGAGGACGAGTCGGCCGTCGTCGCCGTGGCTCCAGACGTCCCAGCCGTCCGCCAGTCCGGCGAGCGAGCCGTCGGAGTCGTCGGTGGACGCCGTGTCGGTCATATCTCGGGTTACGCCTGCATCCGTATATACTGTCGGACGACGGTCCGATGCCGATCGTCTCGGCTCCTATCGGCTGACTCGAGTGGGGTTCGCGGGCCAGCCGCGCGCGAGCGTCCCCGGCCGTTGCAGGCCGGTAATTTATGCCACGATCGCCCGAATATGGTCCATGGTACCGAATATCTATATACAGTTCTGGTAGAATTTGCCTGCAATAAGGTCCTGATAAATATCTTTTGGGGCTAAAGCTAAGTAGCTGGATTACTCACTCATTAAACACTATCGGTATCCGTCCGACGGACCGATTCACCCTGCGTCCGTCCCCGGCGCACCGTTGTTCGAGTCCCTGATACGGGCCTCGCGCAACGATGAGTGGTGATCGATCACATATGACACGACAGACCGCCGCCCACTGCGGTTCGGAGCGCGCTGCGAGCCTGCCACTCGAGGAGCGATCCGAGCATGACGGTGATCTGTGTCTGTCGAACGATGCAGTTCGACGGATTCCGACGGTTCGACCACGATGCCACGGCTGGTCGGACGACGTCCGCTCCGAACACGGTCCGTGTGACCACGGACGATGCAGACGGGGGAACCGCAACTGGCAATGATACCATGACCGGTGACATCGAGACACTCGAGAAGCTCAGTACGGATTACAAGGAATCGATGCCCGCAGACCTGCGGGAAACCAAGTCTTTCGACTGGTACCTAGAGGAGGTCTACGAGGACCCGAAGATCACCCGCAACGCCCACCAGCGGGTCGCGGATATGTTCGACTACTACGGGACGACTTACGACGAGACCGAGGGAATGGTCGAGTACAAACTCGCCTCGGAAGACCCGTTGAACGACGGTGAGAACACCTTCTACGGGAAGGTGATCCACCAGTCGATCCACGAGTTCGTGAACAAGGTTAAGTCGGGTGCCCGCCGCCTCGGGCCGGAACGGCGGATCAAACTCTTACTCGGGCCGGTCGGCTCCGGCAAGTCCCACTTCGACAAACAAGTGCGGCGCTACTTCGAGGATTACACGCTCCGCGAAGACGGACGGATGTACACCTTCCGCTGGACCAATCTCTGTGACGTCATCAAAGATCAGGACCCAGCCGACGACACCGTCCGATCCCCGATGAACCAGGATCCGCTCGTGCTCTTGCCTGTCCAGCAGCGCCAGCAGGTGATCGACGACCTAAATGAGCGTCTCGACGCACCCTACACCATCCAGAACGAGCAGGCGCTCGATCCGGAAAGCGAGTTCTACATGGACAAGCTGCTGGCGTACTACGACGACGACCTCCAGGCCGTCCTCGAGAACCACGTCGAGATCATCCGACTCGTCGCCGACGAGAACAAACGGCAGGGACTGGAGACGTTCGAGCCCAAAGACAAGAAAAACCAGGACGAGACGGAGCTGACGGGCGACGTCAACTACTCGAAGATCGCCATCTACGGCGAATCAGACCCGCGGGCGTTCGACTACTCGGGGGCGTTCTGTAACGCAAACCGCGGCATCTTCTCCGGTGAAGAACTGCTCAAACTCCAGCGGGAGTTCCTCTACGACTTCCTGCACGCGACCCAGGAGCAGACGATCAAACCCAAGAACAACCCGCGGATCGACATCGACCAGGTGATCGTCGGGCGGACGAACATGCCCGAGTACAAAGACAAGAAGGGCGACGAGAAGATGGAGGCCTTCAACGACCGCACCAAGCGGATCGACTTCCCGTACGTCCTCTCGTACGAAGACGAGGCCAAGATCTACAACAAGATGCTCAACAACGCCGACGTCCCCGACATCAACGTCGAGCCACACACGCTCGAGATGGCGGGGCTGTTCGGCGTGCTCACCCGGATCGAAGAGCCCGACACCGAGACGATCGATCTGCTCTCGAAGGCGAAAGCGTACAACGACGAGATCGACGAAGGCGACGACATCGACGTCAAAAAGCTTCGCGAAGAAGCCGCCGCGAAAGCCGAGATCGGCGAAGGGATGGTCGGCATCTCGCCGCGGTTTATCGGCGACGAGATCGCCGAGGCGATCATGGACTCGAAACACCGCCAGCGCGGTTTCCTCTCGCCGCTGACGGTGTTCAACTTCTTCGAGGAGAACTTAGAACACCACGGCTCGATCCCCGAGGACAACTTCGAGAAGTACTACCGCTACCTCGAGACGGTCCGCGAGGAGTACAAAGAACGTGCGATCGAGGACGTCCGCCACGCGCTGGCCTACGATATCGACGAGATCCAGCGCCAGGGCGAGAAGTACATGGACCACGTGATGGCCTACATCGACGACGACACGATCGAGGACGAACTCACGGGCCGCGAGCAGGAACCCGACGAGACGTTCCTGCGCAGCGTCGAGGAGAAACTCGATGTTCCCGAGGACCGTAAGGACGACTTCCGTCAGGAAGTGTCGAACTGGGTCTCTCGGCGCGCCCGTGAGGGCGAGGCGTTCAACCCACAGGACAACGAACGCCTGCGCCGCGCCTTAGAGCGCAAGCTCTGGGAGGACAAGA
This sequence comes from Natronorubrum aibiense, assembly GCF_009392895.1. Classification (GTDB taxonomy): domain Archaea; phylum Halobacteriota; class Halobacteria; order Halobacteriales; family Natrialbaceae; genus Natronorubrum; species Natronorubrum aibiense. The sequence continues at coordinate 3,095,035 of NZ_CP045488.1, forward strand.
AACACAACATCAACTTCTCGGCGCTGGTCAGCGCCAACGAGTTCGACGACGACGAACGCTCGTCGTGGATCGACGCGCTGATCGAACAGGGCTACTCCGAGGCAGGGGCCAAAGAAGTACTCGAGTTCGCCGGCGCGGAGGTCGCCAAAGCAGAGATGGAAGACTAACATGACGGGCAACGACTACGTCACCGAGGCTGACCGCACGCTGGAAGAGACCTACGAAGAGCCGATGAGCCTCGCGGCGTACGTCGATCGGATCTTCGAGAACCCGACGATCGCCTCCCACGCCTCGAAGTACTTACTCGAGGCGATCGAAGCCGCGGGCACCCGGACCGTGGTCGAAGAGGGCGAAGAGAAAGAGCGGTATCGCTTCTTCGACGATCCGCACAACGACGGCGAGCACGCAATCTTAGGTAACACCGAGGTGTTGAACCGGTTCGTCGACGACCTGCGGTCGATCGCCGCGGGCCGGGCGAAAGACGAGAAGATCATCTGGTTCGAGGGGCCGACTGCGACGGGCAAATCCGAGCTCAAGCGCTGTCTGGTCAACGGGCTGCGCGAGTACTCGAAGACGCCCGAGGGACGGCGCTACACCGTCGAGTGGAACGTCACCACGGCCGGTCCCGAAGAACGGGGGCTGAGCTACGGCGACAGCGATCCGACCGCGACGGACGACAAACACTGGTACGAAAGTCCCGTACAGGCACACCCGCTGTCGGTGTTCCCCGAGGAGGTCCGCGAGCAGGTGCTCGCAGATTTGAACGGCGAGCTCGAGGACCACGTCCCCGTCCGGGTCGACTCGCAACTCGATCCGTTCTCGCGGGAGGCGTACGACTTCTTAGAGGAACGGTACCGCCGGGAGGGCAAAGACGCGCTGTTCTCGGCGATCGTCGACGACGACCACCTGCGGGTGAAAAACTACGTCGTCGACGTCGGCCAGGGTGTCGGCGTCCTCCACAGCGAGGACGACGGCCCACCCAAAGAGCGACTCGTCGGTTCGTGGATGCACGGCATGCTGCAGGAACTGGATTCGCGGGGCCGAAAGAACCCGCAGGCGTTCTCCTACGACGGTGTCCTCTCCCAAGGCAACGGCGTCCTGACGATCGTCGAGGACGCAGCCCAGCACGCCGACTTGCTCCAGAAGCTGTTGAACGTCCCCGACGAACAGTCGGTCAAACTGGACAAGGGGATCGGGATGGACGTCGACACCCAGATGCTGATCATCTCGAACCCCGATCTCGAGGCCCAGCTCAACCAGCACGCCGACCGAAACGGAATGGACCCGCTGAAAGCGCTCAAGCGCCGGTTGGACAAACACCAGTTCGGCTATCTGACGAATCTGAGCCTCGAGTGTGAACTCATCCGCCGGGAACTGACCAACGAGACGTCGGTCTGGGAAGCCGAGAGCTACGCCGAACTCGAGGAGCGGATCCGCGAGCCGGTGACGGTGACGGTCAAAGATCAGGCCGGCGAGACGCGAACGCAGGAGTTTGCACCCCACGCGATCGAGGCAGCTGCGCTGTACGCGGTCGTTACCCGACTTGACGAGGAGAACCTGCCGAACGGCCTCGATCTGGTCGACAAAGCGTTGATCTTCGATCAAGGCTTCCTGCAGGAAGGCGACTCCCGCAGGGAGAAAGACGAGTTCGACTTCGACGACGACGCCCATGACGGCGAACACGGGATTCCCGTGACCTACACGCGAGATACCCTCGCGGAACTCCTCCAGACGGACCGGGATCGACACCACCCCGAATTGTCGGTCGAGGACGTCGTGATGCCACGGGACGTGTTGAACACGATGGCGGAGGGACTCGCGGACGCACCCGTCTTCTCGATGGGCGAGCGCTCGGAGTTCGAAAACCGGATCGTGCCCGTGAAAAACTACGTCTTCGACCGCCAGGAGTCGGACGTCATCGAGGCGATCATGCACGACAAACGCGTCGACGAGGAGACCGTCGCCGAGTACGTTGAAAACGTCTACGCGTGGGAGACCGACGAACCGCTGTACAACGACCGCGGCGAGCGCGTCGAGCCGGACCCGCTGAAGATGAAGCTCTTCGAGGTCGAACACCTCGGCCGCTTCTCCGAGGCCGAGTACGACGGCAACGTGCCACGCGAGAGCGTCCGGAACTTCCGGCGCGAAAAGGTCATCACGTCGCTGAACCGCCACGCCTGGGAGCACCGAGACGAGGACTTCGCCGTCGAAGACGTCGATCTCACCGCGATTCCGGTGATCAAGTCCGTCCTCGAGAGCCACGACTGGGACGACGTCGAACGAACGTTCGAGGACTTCGACCCCCGCCAGTGGGACGACCCGCCGAGCGGGACGCAGACGGCAGCGGTCAAAGACCGCACGATCGAGACGATGGTCGAGCGCTTCGACTACTCCGAGGCGTCGGCCGAACTAACCAGCAGACACGTTATGGGACAGGTGAGCTACCGATGGGACTGAGAGACGACCTCGAGCGATTCCGTGAGGTGGGCGAACAGCGCCGCGAGGATCTGGCCGACTTCATCCAGTACGGCGATCTCGCCGGTGGACAGGGATCGATCCAGATCCCGGTCAAGATCGTCTCGCTGCCGGAGTTCGAGTACGATCAGCGCGATCAGGGTGGCGTCGGTCAGGGCGACGGCGGAACGCCCGACACCGGCCAGCCGGTTGGCCAGCCCCAGCCACAGCCGGGCGACGACGACGGCGACGATGGCGAGCCCGGCGAGGAGGGTGGCGACCACGAGTACTACGAGATGGACCCCGAGGAGTTCGCCGAAGAACTCGACGAGGAACTCGGGCTCGACTTAGAGCCGAAAGGCAAGCGCGTGATCGAGGAGAAAGAAGGGCCGTTTACCGACCTCACCCGGTCGGGTCCCGACAGCACGCTCGATTTCGAGCGGATGTTCAAGGAGGGTCTCAAGCGAAAACTCGCGATGGACTTCGACGAGGAGTTCCTGCGCGAACTCTGTAAGGTCGAGGGCATCGAGCCCCGCGAGGTCTTCGAGTGGGCCCGCGGCGAGAACCTCCCGGTGTCGATGGCCTGGGTCGAGGAGGCCTACAGCGAGATCCCCGACGAGGAACGGAGCACGTGGGACTCGATCGAGGAGGTCGAAGCGAACGTCGAACGCGAGAGCGTCCAGCAGAAGATTCGTCGGGAAGGGATCAAACACGTCCCCTTCCGCCGCGAGGACGAACGCTACCGCTACCCCGAGATCATCGAGGAAAAAGAGAAGAATGTCGTCGTCGTCAACATCCGCGACGTCTCGGGGTCGATGCGCGAGAAGAAACGCGAACTCGTCGAACGGACGTTCACGCCGCTGGACTGGTATCTTCAGGGTAAGTACGACAACGCCGAGTTCATCTACATCGCCCACGACGCCGACGCCTGGGAGGTCGAACGCGACGACTTCTTCGGCATCCGCAGCGGCGGTGGGACGAAGATCTCGAGTGCGTACGAACTCGCGGCCGAACTATTAGAGGAGTACCCCTGGAGCGACTGGAACCGGTACGTCTTCGCCGCGGGAGACTCCGAGAACTCGAGCAACGACACCGAAGAGCGCGTCATTCCGAGAATGGAAGAGATTCCCGCCAACCTTCACGCCTACGTGGAGACCCAGCCAAGCGGCAACGCCATCAACGCGACCCACGCCGAGGAACTCGAGCGCCACTTCGGGACCGATTCCGACGACGTCGCGGTGGCGTACGTCAACAGCAAAGACGACGTGACCGACGCGATCTACGAGATCCTCTCGACGGAGGGTGAAACAGATGAGTAAACGCAACTCCAACGCGGATCGATTCCGCAAACAGGCGATCGCCAGCGACTTAGAGGAGCCGGTTACGGAGGCCAGAAACCTGGCCCAAAAGCTCGGCCTCGAGCCGTACCCAGTCAAGTACTGGATCATCGACTACGACGAGATGAACGAACTCATCGCCTACGGAGGGTTCCAGAGTCGATACCCTCACTGGCGGTGGGGGATGCAGTACGACAAGCAACAGAAACAGGGCCAGTACGGCGGCGGAAAGGCCTTCGAAATCGTCAACAACGACAACCCGGCCCACGCGTTCCTCCAGGAGTCGAACACGATCGCCGACCAGAAGGCCGTCATCACCCACGTCGAAGCCCACTCCGACTTCTTCGCGAACAACGAGTGGTTCGGCCTCTTTACCGGCGGTCGGGTCGACGAAGACGCGGTCAACGCCGCGGCCATGCTCGAGCGCCACGCCCGGGCGATCGACGAGTACATGTCCGATCCCGAGATCGACCGTGCGGCGGTCGAAAAGTGGATCGACCACTGTCTCAGCCTCGAGGACAACATCGACCAGCATCAGGTGTTCAAACGGCGACTCGACGTCGACGGCCCGGCCGACGCGATCGACGAGGACATCGCGGAGAAACTGGACGAACTCGGCCTCTCCGACGAGATCAAAGGCGAGGTCTTCGACGACGAGTGGCTCGAGAAACTCGAGGAGAACGACGTCCAGACGACGTTCCCCGAGGTACCCCAGAAAGACCTCCTCGCGTTCGTCCGCGAACACGGCAAGCAGTACGACGACGAGTCGGGACGGGCGGTCGAGATGGAAGCGTGGCAACGCGACATCCTCGATATGATGCGGGCGGAGGCGTACTACTTCGCCGCCCAGAAGATGACGAAGGTGATGAACGAAGGCTGGGCTGCCTACTGGGAGTCGACGATGATGACCGACGAGACCTTCGCCGGCGACGACGAGTTCATGAACTACGCCGATCACATGGCGAAGGTGCTCGCCTCCGGCGGGCTCAACCCCTACAGCCTCGGGATGGAGCTCTGGGAGTACGTCGAAAACCGAACGAACCGCCGCGAGGTCTTAGAACGCCTGCTGCGCATCGAGGGCATCTCCTGGCGGAACCTGATGGACGTCGTCGACTTCGAGGGCGTCCTCGAGACGCTCGAGGCACCCGACGCGATCGATACGATCACCGCCGAGACGCTCGACGACATCGAGGCCATGCCCGACGAGTGGGTCGACCACGAGGCGCTTGCAGCGGCCAGAGCGGGTGAGATCGATGTCGACCAGTATCCCTGGAAGGTGTTGACCTACGAGGGGCTGGCCCGACGGCACTACTCGCTGGTTAAACGCCAACACCGCGGCTTCCTGACTCGAGTCAGCCAGCAGGAGCTAGAGCAGATTGGCCGCTATCTCTTCGACGACGCACGCTACGAGAGCGTCGAGGAGGCGCTCGCGGACGTCGAGTTCACCGCGGGTTGGGATCGGATGTTCGACATCCGGGAGAGTCACAACGACGTGACGTTCCTCGATGAGTTCCTGACACAAGAGTTCATCACGGAGAACAACTACTTCACCTACGAACACTCCAAGGCGACCGGCCAGTTCCACGTCGCAAGCGACGCGGCCGAGGACGTCAAAAAGAAACTGCTCTTGCAGTTTACCAACTTCGGGAAGCCGACGATCGCGGTCTACGACGGCAACTACAACAACGCGAACGAACTCCTGTTGGGCCACCAGTACAACGGCGTCATGCTCGATCTGGGACAGGCCCGCGAGACGCTCAAACGTATCTTCGAGTTGTGGGGCCGACCGGTGAACCTGCTGACGATCGTCAAGGAGGTCGACGACCACGATATCGAGGTGGCGAAACGTCGAAACCGCGAACCCGAACCCGAAGAGCGCGGGAAACTGCTCCGATACGACGGCTCCGAGGTGACGATCGAGGACGTGCCGTGGGACGAGGTCGACCATCTCGCGGCCGACGACGTCGATTACGACACCAAGCCGGACGAGTGGCTCGCTTGATATTTATTTTGTTCATCGACGTTCGAATCAAATCCCGGAAAGCTTTTACCGTCGATCACACATCCTCGGGACGTAATGGATGGGCATGGGGGGAAGACGATGCAGCAGCGACGAACCGCTGGGGACGCGTTCGAGCTGCCGTCAGTTCTCGCACAACTCGATACGGATGATCCGACCGAGCAGCGGGCGGCCGTCGAAACGATCCACGACGCCATAGGAGACCAGCCGAAGGCGTGTATTCCGACTGTTCCGAAACTCCGCGGACTGCTCGAGCAGCCCTCGTTCGACGACCACGAACGGGTTGCGTACTGTCTGGCTGAACTCGCAGCCGAATCGCCGTCCGACGTCGCGCCGTCGGTCGACGTGCTCGTCTCGTTTGCTGCGGACAACCCGACCGAGCCGGCGACGCGCGAACTCCTTCGCGGACTCGAGACGCTCGCGGCCGAACAGTCGGCTGCCGTCGTCGATCACGTCGAGACGCTCGCGGCGATCGTCGACCGCCGTTCGAACGACGACCGCTGGGGCGTTCGTGTCTTCGCACAGCTCTCGAGGGAGCGGCCGGCGGCGCTCGAGCCGGCCGTCCCCGTACTGACCGATGCACTGGCGACGACTCCGGAAGTCAACGGGACGCCGGCGTTGTCGGCGCTGGGCCGACTGTCAAAATCCGAAGCATCGCTGCCGACGCTCGAGTTCGTCGAGCACGCGGTGGCGCTGATCGACCACGACGAGGCCTCGCTGCGGAACAACGCCATCGGCTGTCTCGCCGATGTCGCCTACGTCGCACCCAGCGCAGTCGAACCGGCTCGAACCGAGCTCACGGACGCCCTCGAGTGCGACGACCCGGACACGCGAGCCAACGCCGCGGTCGCGCTCGCTCGCATCGCTATCGAGTCGCCGGTGACGATCGAAGACGCACGCGAGTCGCTGCTCGCATTACTCGAGGACGATCACGAGCGCGTACGGGCGAGCGCGTGCGTTGCGCTCGGCCACGGCGGCCTCGAGGCGGCCGCGGATCGGCTCGCGGCGCTCGCGAGTTCGGATCCATCCTCGACCGTCCGTGAGCGGGCCGACTGGGCTCTGGCTCGCGTCTCGGAGACCCCAAACTAGTGGTCGCTGGCCCGCGTCGGGGTCCGTATGACACGGACGACGTTTTCGGTCGAGACCGACTCTTGGCTGACGACCGTCGACGTAACCGACCGGCTTGCCGACGCCGTTCCCGACGACCTCGAGTCGGGGACCCTGACCGCGTTCGTCAAGCACACGACGGCCGGACTCCTCGTGCAGGAAAGCGAACCGCGGCTGCGCGGCGACATCGAGTCATTTCTCCGAGACCTCGTCCCCGACGAGGGCCACGCACACGATCAGTTGGACGGGAACGCGGACTCCCACCTTCGGGCGGCACTTGTCGGTCCGGACGTGACGATTCCGGTCGAAAACGGCGAGTTAGTGCTCGGAACTTGGCAGTCCGTGCTGTTGCTCGAGTGTGATGGGCCGCGCACGCGAACGGTCACGGTGACGACCGTCGGCGAGTAGCCCGTCGTCACACTCGAAGCGGTCGGTCGGCCGAGACGCAGTCGACACCGCGCCACTCGAGCAGCGTTGCCACCGCGTGCCGTTCGAGCGTCCACGCGTGAATCTCGAGGTCGACGTCGGTCGCCCGGGAGACGAGGCCGGTCGTTAGACACCGCACGTAGTTCGCACCGATGACGTCGCAATCGAGTTCGACGGCCGTCGTCACGGGCGTCTCGAGGTGGCGACTTGCCAGCAGACCGATCGGCTGCTCGGGGTCGAGGTCGCGGATTGTCCGCAGTTCGGACACCAGAAACGAGGTCGTCACGACCCGATTCGGGACGTCAGCGATGGCGTCGAGGATGTCCGCAGCGATACCGGTCACTTTCATCTCGATGTTGAGTTCGACCGTCGGCGGGAGCGCCTCGAGTACGTCCTCGAGCGTCGGCACCCGCTCGCCGGACTCGAGGACGGTGTGGTCGCGAAGCTCCTCGAGCGTGGTGTCGGCGACGGCACCGACGCCATCGGTGACGCGGTCGATCGTCTCGTCGTGAAAGACGACGAGCTCGCCCGAGCCACAGCGGCGAACGTCGAACTCGACGGCATCTGCGTACTCGGCCGCCGACTGGAGTGCGCCGATCGTGTTCTCCGGCGCCGTCGCGGCGAATCCACGGTGGGCGATCAAACGCATTCGCCCACACATTGGTGGCGACCGACTTCAGTATCCCGTTGTCCCGACCGGCCGATCCGACAGCTCGAGGGTGTCCCTATTTCTTCGAGACGGCGCTGCCGGTGGGTTTCAGTGTCCACTCGCGGCGAGTTCCAAAGTGGTTAGTACGTACGGTTAAACGGGTTCCGCCAGTACGAGAGAGCGAGTATAGTTCCTGATGGCAATCGTCTCTCCCCCGGTGTTATGGTGTTGCGTGGTGGTCGATCCGTGAATACTCGATTCGAAGAGCCGTTCGAACTGTTGCTCGTCGAGGACAACCCCGGCGATATCCGACTCATTCAGGACGCGTTCGACCAGCTCTCGATCGAGACGACGATTCACGTCACGGTCGATGGAAACGACGCACTCGAGTTCCTCTCGGAGCGATACGAACGGGAACAGGCGTTCGTTCCGGATCTCATCCTCCTCGATCTGAATCTCCCACGAATGAGCGGGCTCGAGTTTCTCGAGGCGGTGCAAGCCGACTCGACGTTCGCACCGATACCCGTTCTCGTCGTCACGAGCTCGGCCGCGACCGAAGATATCCTCGAGAGCTACGAACTCGCAGCGAACGCCTATCTCACGAAGCCGACGGACCCGGACGAGTATGCGGCGATGGCCGAAGCCGTCGCAGCCTTTTGGTTCCAGCACGCCGCGTTGCCGCCGCTGTCCCCGTAACACTGACGCTGTCGCCGTCGAGCTATAGTAACAACTGAAACGATTTACACACGCATCGCACAGTCGTCGTGCGATGCGGTGTGCATTGACTTTCAGTGGCTACTATAGTGGCCCGACGACTGTGTGGCCGCTCCCCCCCGCATTAATCTACGACGCCGTCGAAGATCGTTGTATGTCACCAGTTACCGACTTCGATGTCGATTTCGACGATACCGTCGCCGTCGTCACGGGTGCAAGCGGCGCGCTCGGGAGCGCCGTCGTCGAGCGATTTCGAACGGCCGGCGCGACCGTCTGTGCCGTCGACGTTGTCGCTCCCGACGAGGAAGACAGCCTGCTCGAGCCCGATTCGGGGGTCCAGTTCTACGAGGCCGACCTGACCGACGAGGACGACGTTTCTCGCCTCGTCTCGGCCGTCGTCGACGACCACGACCGGATCGACCACCTCTGTAACATCGCGGGCACGTGGCGCGGTGGCGACCACATCGAGGACACCGATCTCGAGGCGTTCGACCTCCTGATGAATGTCAATCTGAAGACGGCGTTTCTGGCCTCGAAACACGCCCTCCCCCACCTTCAGGAGACGGCGGGGGCAATCGTCAGCGTCAGCGCGCGGTCGTCGCTCGAAGGCGGCGAGGGCGACGGTCCCTACCGGATCACGAAAGCCGGGATTCGCCTATTGACGGAAACGCTTGCCGAGGAAAACCGCGGCACGGTTCGGGCGAATTGCGTGATGCCGAGCGTGATCGATACGCCGATGAACCGGGAGATGATGCCCGACGCAGATCACGACTCGTGGGTCGACCCGGCCGACATCGCGAACGTGATCGCCTTCCTCTGTAGTGAGGGGGCTGCAGTGACCAGCGGCGCTGCTGTTCCGGTCTACGGCGAGGCCTAACGCGTCCTTGAGCGGACTGCAAAAAAACACCGAGTGTTCGAAACGTCGTTCGTGCCGATTAGAGGTTCGTGTTCAGCCAGTCGGCGAAGTCACCGGTCAGGAAGCCGAAGTAGTCCCAGGCGTTCAGAGCGACCATGAGAATCAACGCGACGACGACTGGAATTCGAATGAACCAGAGCCACGCCAGCCCCAGCGATCCGATGTTTTTGACGCCTTTGCTGACCTCATCGAGTGCGAGATCCGGAACGATCCACCCGACGAAGATCGAGAGCAAGAGGCCACCGAGAACGAGGAGGATGCTGTTTGCGAAGCCGTCATAGAGGTCGACGAAGATGAGGTCCAGTGCGGCCGGGGTCCCGACAAGGAAAATAGCGACACCGAGTGCAACCGTTGCGGGAACGCGACCGACGCCGCGTTCGTCGATCAGGTACGAGACGACGACTTCCATGATACTGATCGCACTCGAGAGCGCAGCGATGGCGACGGTGGCGAAGAAAATCGCACCGAGGATGCCGCCCAACGGTAGTTCGGCAAACGCCGCTGCGAGACTGATGAAGATGAGTGCAGGTCCGGACTCCCCGGCCGGAATACCCGCTGTGAAAAGAATCGGGAACGCGATGAGACCGGCAATAAACGCAATTCCGGTGTCGAGGACGGCGATGATTCCGGCGTCTTCGGCGAGGTTTCGATCCTCACCGAGGTAGGACGCGTACGTGATCATCACGCCCATCCCGAGTGATAACGTAAAGAAGGCTTGTGCGATGGCTGCCGGAAGGATCTGCGTCCAGTTGTTCGCGATCGTGCTGAACTCAGGCGAGAGGTAGTACGCGTACGCTTCACCTGCTCCTTCAAGCGTGAACGCGTAGACGGCGAGGCCGAGCGAGATGACGATGATGGCCGGGACCATTATCTTCACGGAGAGTTCGATCCCGCGTTCAATGCCGAGGGCGACAATCGCGATGACCGCCGCCATGAAGATCGCGTGCAGAAAAACGGCATCGAGGCCGCTCGCGACTTGGACGAACTGGTCGGGCGCACCGTCGACGGTGTATTCTCCTTGCAGTCCAAGGAAGACGTATCTGAGCGTCCAGCCGGCGACGACGCTGTAGTAGGAAAGGATCACAAACCCGGCTGTGACGAAAATCCAGCCGATTTTCGTCCACACGCCGCTTCCTATCTGTTTCAATGCACCGACCGGATTTCGTTCTGTATGCCGTCCGACGACGAACTCAACGAGAATAACTGGAAAACCGATACCAACGATCAATAGAAGGTATATAACCAAAAACGCTGCACCCCCCTGCTCACCCACTTGGTATGGAAACCGCCAGATGTTTCCTAATCCCACTGCGCTGCCGACTGCAGCAAGGATAAAGCCTGTTCGTGTTGCCCATGACTCACGTTGTGCCATACCCGCCTTTTTAAAAACCGACCCTATATAACTTTTTGTGGTTGCCCTATCAGATCGCCCCCGTCCGGTTATTAATCGTGAAAGAGTTACGGAATCCTTTTCCTGTTGGTCCTCGCAGAAACCCGTATGAATCCGACAGGGGTGTTTCGAGCATGACGATGGAAGAGCGCATCGACGAACTCGAGGATCTTCGCGAAGAGGCTCGCCTCGGTGGCGGCGAAGCGCGAATCGAAAAACAACACGACAAGGGGAAGATGACCGCTCGCGAGCGGATCGATTACTTCCTCGACGAGGGCACCTTCACGGAGTTCGACCAGCTCCGAACCCACCAGACGAGCCAGTTCGGCATGGAAGAAAAGAAAGTGCCGGGCGACGGCGTCGTCACGGGCTACGGTGAGGTCAACGGCCGAACCGTCTTCGTCTTCGCACACGACTTTACCGTCTTCGGTGGTTCGCTCGGTGAAGTGTTCGCCGAGAAGATCTGTAAGGTCATGGACATGGCGATGGAAGTCGGCGCGCCGATCATCGGCCTCAACGACTCTGCTGGGGCACGTATTCAGGAGGGTGTCAAGAGTCTGGCCGGCTTCACCGAAATCTTCCGCCGCAATCAGGAAGCCAGCGGTGTCGTCCCGCAGATCTCGGGTATCATGGGGCCCTGCGCGGGTGGTGCAGTCTACTCGCCGTCGATCACCGACTTCATCTTCATGGTGAAAGACACGAGTCACATGTACATCACCGGGCCCGGCGTCACCAAGACCGTCACCGGTGAGGAAGTCACCCACGAGGAACTCGGTGGGGCGATGACTCACGCCGGCAAGACCGGTGTCGCCCAGTTCGCCTGCGAGAGCGAAGAACAGGCGCTCGACGACATCAAGCGCTTGCTCTCGTACCTCCCGCAGAACAACGTCGAGGACCCACCGCGTGTCGAGCCGTGGGACGACCCAGATCGCCGCGACGAGGACCTCAAGAATATCGTGCCGCCGAGCCCACAGAAGCCCTACGACATGACCAACGTCATCGACTCGGTCGTCGACGAGGGCTCGTTCTTCGAAGTCGCGGACAACTTCGCACAGAACATCGTCGTCGGCTTCGGTCGACTCGACGGGCGCTCGGTCGGTATCGTCGCCAACCAGCCGCGAGTCAACGCCGGCACGCTCACCGTCGACGCCTCGATGAAGGGGTCGCGGTTCGTCCGCTTCTGTGACTCGTTCAATATCCCGATCGTCACGTTCGTCGACGTTCCCGGCTACATGCCCGGGACGGATCAGGAACACCGTGGCATTATCCGTCACGGCGCAAAGCTGCTGTACGCCTTCTCCGAGGCGACCGTCCCGCTGCTCACTGTCATCACCCGGAAAGCCTACGGTGGGGCCTACTGTGTCATGGCCTCGAAGAACCTCGGCGCGGACGTTAACTACGCGTGGCCGACTGCCGAGATCGCCGTCATGGGGCCACAGGGTGCCGTCAACATCCTCTATCGGAACGAACTCGAGGAATCCGACAATCCGGACGAACTCCGTGACGAACTTATCGAGGAGTACCGCGAGGAGTTCGCCAACCCCTACACGGCGACGGACAAAGGCTTCCTCGACGACGTCATCGTGCCGACGGAGACGCGCCCACGCCTGATCGCCGACCTCGAGATGCTCGAGACGAAACGTGAAGAGCAGCCGGACAAGAAACACGGCAACATCCCACTGTAAGGATGACCACACAACAGTCGAACGTCGAAGTCGACGACGGCCACGCCGCCGAGCCGGGGCCACAGTCACCGGCTGACGAGCCGGCCGCACTCGAGGATGTCCTCTCGGACGTCGACCTCGATATTCCCGACAACGCCACCGAGGAGGAGGCGGCGGCGATCGCCGCAGCGGTCGGCGCGCACCTCCACGATCACGCGCTCGCGGTCGCCGCGGCGGCAGCAAGCGGCGAGGAGACGTGGGAGGGCAAACGCTGGTCGTTTGCCGGCCGCGTACAGGCCCAACAACACCGAACCGTTCGCGTCCCACGCGATGCGCCGACCAACCCGTGGTCGGCTGCCGGGCGGACGAACCGGTTCTAGACGCCACTCCGCTCTGAGAAGCTGTTTTTTGTGTCTCGCACTCGAGAAGCGGCGCGCTCCGAAGTGGCGTAATGAGTGCCATTAAGGCACATCATCCACAACTCCCGGTCATGGCTACGGAATCCGAGTCAACGACGGACATGAGCGTTGGACTGGCACTTGTGCTGAGCGCGATCGCGACGATCGGTGCGCTGGTGATGTTTATCGGCGCACCGGATGTGACGGCGGCATGGGGCTTTGCAGCCGCAATGCTCTTCGGTTCGCTCGCTGTCGTCGGGATTCACCTCTACTGAGACCGCACCGCCATCCCGGTTCTGTCCGGCGATTGGTCACCGATCGTCAGCCAACAGTTAAGAGCGACGGCCCCGTATAGGTGCGTACGGACGATGACCGACTACTCCAACGAAGAGCAGCGAATTCTCTCGTACCTCCGAGAGAGTGCCGCCCGAGGTGAACAGTACTTCCGGGCGAAAAACATCGCCGACGCGATCGGGCTGTCATCGAAACAGGTCGGCGTTCGGCTCCCCCACCTCGCGGAAAAATCGGACGACGTCGACATCGAAAAGTGGGGTCGCGCTCGCTCGACCACGTGGAAAGTTACCCTTAGCTGAGCTCTTTGCACGCGGCCTCGCGCTCGGTGTTCGAGCTGGGCCGCGGTCTTTTTATTACAGACGGTCCCAGTTAGTGGCATGACTGTACGGGTCGACCGTTCGTTCGAGCTGTCGGCAACCCCCGAAGACGTCTGGGCGTTTATTGCCGATCCGAAAAACCGTGCGCGGGCGATCAGCGTCGTCCAGGAGTACACCGTCGACGATCCGGACGGTCGGCGAGTGACCTGGCACGTCGAACTCCCGATCCCGCTCGTTCGGAAAACGGTTCGCGTCGAAACCGAAGACATCACTCGCGAGCCACCGTCGTACGTCAAGTTCGTCGGGAAATCGAAAGTGTTGACCGTCACCGGTGAACACGAAATCGTCGAAACCGACGGGGGCACGCGCCTCGAGAACCACTTCGTCGTCGACGGCAAACTGCCCGGCGTCGAGAAGTTCTTCAAGCATAATCTGGACGGCGAACTCGAGAACCTCCGGCGTGCACTCGAGCGAGACCTGCAGACGACACGCTCCGAGGAGCGATGACGATGGCGACCGACGACGACACGTTCCGGCTCGCACTCGCCCAGCTGCACATCGAGGCGACCGATGTCGAGGACAACGTCGAGCGCGCGCTCGAGGCGGTTTCGCGTGCGGCCGACCGTGGTGCGGACCTCGTGGCGCTGCCCGAACTGTTCAACGTGGGCTACTTTGCGTTCGACAGCTACGAGCGCCACGCCGAACCGTTCGTGGGCGAGACGTTTACGCGGCTGCGGGAGGCGGCTGCCGACCACGGCCTCGCCGTCCTCGCGGGAAGCATCGTCGAGGATCTGGCGGCGACCGAAACCGTCGACACGCCCGCCGACGAGGGGCTTGCAAACACTGCTGCACTGTTCGATGCGACCGGCGAGACACGACTCGTCTATCGGAAACACCACCTTTTTGGCTACCAGTCGGCGGAATCGGAGCTGCTCGTCCCCGGCGAGCGCATCGAGACGGCGACGATCGGCGGCGTCACCGTCGGCGCGACGACGTGTTACGACTTGCGGTTTCCGGAACTCTACCGGCGGCTGATCGACGCCGGCGTGGAGTTGGTACTCGTTCCCAGCGCGTGGCCGTATCCGCGTATCGAACACTGGCAGACGCTCTCTCGGGCGCGCGCGATAGAAAATCAAGCGTTCGTCGCGACGATCAACGGCTCCGGTCACTTCGAGAGCGCGGACGCGACGCTGCTCGGCCGATCGACGGTCTACGATCCGTGGGGTACCACGCTCGCCTCGAGCGGCGACGAGCCGACGCTGGTGACGGCCGATATCGAGCTGGCCACGCTCGAACGGGTCCGTAAGGAGTTCCCGGCGCTTCGGGACCGCCGGCTGTAGGCCGGGAGCGGTTCGCCGACCGCTGTCTTTTTATTCTGTGGCCCGATAGTACGGATGCCGGTTTACGGCGCTTTTCACGTCACGACCGGCACTGCGCGTCGCTCCGGCCCGTCGCACGCTCGTTTCCCGGGAACGAGCGACTCCACGGCTGCCTCCTCGTCTTCGCCCACATCCTCTTTCGTACCTTCATCGGACACGAGCGCTGGCGACGAGAGCCGGGCGACCCGTTGTCCTGTCGGGCCCTCCACGGATCGCCGTAAGTGGCGTCCTCGAGCGACCCGTTGCGAAAAAGTAAGGTAGGGGCTTCGCGTTGGTTCTGACAGGAATGTTCAGGAAGGTTCTGGTAGCGAACCGTGGGGAAATCGCCGTTCGAGTAATGCGTGCGTGCGAGGAGCTAAACGTCGGGACCGTTGCGATCTACTCCGAGGCCGACAAAGACTCCGGACACGTCCGCTACGCCGACGAGGCGTACAACGTCGGCCCAGCCCGCGCGGCCGACTCGTACCTCGACCACGAGGCAGTCATCGACGCCGCACGACGAGCGGACGCCGACGCCATCCACCCCGGCTACGGCTTCCTCGCCGAGAACGCCGAGTTCGCCCGAAAAGTCGAGGAAACCGACGGCATCACCTGGATCGGCCCGTCCGGCGACTCAATGGAAGCCCTCGGTGAGAAGACCAAAGCCCGCTCGATCATGCAGGAGGCCGACGTCCCCATCGTCCCCGGGACGACCGACCCCGTCACCGACCCCGAGGAAGTCAAGGCGTTCGGTGAGGAACATGGCTACCCGATCGCGATCAAGGCCGAAGGCGGCGGTGGCGGCCGCGGCATGAAGGTCGTCTGGGACGAAAGCGAAGTCGAAGACCAACTCGAGAGCGCCCAGCGCGAGGGTGAGGCGTACTTCGACAACGACTCGGTGTACCTTGAGCGCTATCTCGAGAACCCGCGTCACATTGAGGTCCAGATCGTCGCCGACCAACACGGCAACGTCCGACATCTGGGCGAGCGTGACTGCTCGCTCCAGCGCCGCCACCAGAAGGTCATCGAAGAGGGCCCATCGGCGGCGCTGTCGGACGAACTGCGCGAGAAGATCGGCGAGTCGGCCCGTCGGGGTGTCTCCGCGGCCGACTACACCAACGCCGGCACCGTCGAGTTCCTCGTCGAAGAAGATGCCGACCGCGACGGTCCGCTCGGTCCGGACACGAACTTCTACTTCCTCGAGGTCAACACTCGGATTCAGGTCGAGCACACGGTTACCGAGGAGATCACGGGGATCGACATCGTCAAGCGCCAGATCAAGATCGCCGCCGGCGAAGAGATCGACTTCGATCAGGACGACGTCTCGATCAACGGCCACGCGATGGAGTTCCGGATCAATGCCGAGAACGCAGCCAACGACTTCGCGCCCGCGACCGGTGGCACGCTCGAGACGTACGATCCGCCGGGCGGCGTCGGCGTCCGCATGGACGACGCGCTGCGTCAAGGCGACGAACTCGTCACCGACTACGACTCGATGATCGCCAAACTCGTCGTCTGGGGCGAGGACCGCGACGAGTGTATCGAGCGCTCGCTGCGCGCCCTGCGGGAGTACGAGATCGAAGGCATCCCGACAGTCATCCCGTTCCACCGCCTGATGCTCACCGACGAGGAGTTCGTCGCGAGCACGCACACGACGAAGTATCTCGACGAAGAACTCGATCAGAGCCGTATCGAGGACGCCCAGGAGCAGTGGGGCGGCGACACTGGCGACGGCGCGAGCGACGATGACGAGGAGAGCGTCGAGCGCGAGTTCACCGTCGAGGTCAACGGCAAGCGCTTCGAGGTCGAACTCGAGGAACACGGCGCACCCGCCATCCCGGCCGGCGACGTCGACGTCGGCGGGAACGCACAGGCCAGCCGTCCGGAGCCAGCCGGCGGCTCGAGCGACGAGGTCGAAATCGAAGGCGACGGCGAGGTCGTCGACGCCGAGATGCAGGGGACGATCCTCGACATCGAAGTCGAGGTCGGCGACGAGGTCGCCGCCGGCGACGTGCTGGTCGTCCTCGAGGCGATGAAGATGGAAAACGACATCGTCGCCTCGAGCGGCGGGACCGTCTCGGAGATCGCCGTCGAGGAAGACCAGAGCGTCGACATGGGTGACGTGCTGGTCGTCCTCGAGTAACGTCGCGGCGACCGCAACAGCTGCAACCAGTAGTCGATTTTTTCGGACGGTCGGAGCGAACGAGTTCGGTCGCTCGAGCGGGTGTTCCCACGCGCTGGGAGTTTGGGTGAACGACCTTGCACCCCGTTTCTAACGTGTCGGTATGGTCGAGACGTCACGACTCGAGCGGGTGGAGACTGACGAACGGGCCAACCCGGAACCACAGTGGGAGCTGTTCGTCCGCGAGACCGAAGACGGACCGTTGAAACACGTCGGAAGCGTCGCCGCCGCAAACGCCGCGACGGCCTACGAACACGCCTCGACGCTGTTCGGCGAGTCTGCCGTCGATCTGTGGCTCTGTCCGGCCGCCGAGGTCGAGCGGTACTCGACGCGCGGACTCGCGGCCGAAACAACCGACGCCGGGGAACGCCGCGAACAGGACCGCCCGCTGGAGGTGAGTGAGACGTGATTTCGATCAGCAAACTCCTCTGTGATCTCGACGCCGAAGGCGACGGGCTTCGCTACGACGCAGCCGAGGGCTCCTCGAAACCACAGATCTCCGAGGACAAACAGCGCCGCCCGGTCGTCGTCTGGAACACCACGCGACGGTGCAACCTCTACTGTTCGCACTGCTATGCCGGCGCGGACCTCGAGTCTGCGCCCGGGGAGTTCTCGACGGCAGAAGCGAAGGCGTTCCTCGAAGACCTCGCCGACTACGGCGCGCCGGTGATTCTCTTTTCGGGAGGCGAGCCGCTCGTAAGAGACGATCTGGTCGAACTCGTCGACTACGCCGCCGACCTTGGGCTGCGGCCCGTCCTGTCCTCGAACGGCACCCTGATCACTCGCGAGAAAGCCGCGGCGTTGCGAGACGCCGGGCTGCAGTATGCCGGCATCTCGGTCGACGGCTTGCCGGAACGAAACGACCGGTTTCGAGGGCAGGAGGGCGCGTTCGATGCCGCCGTCCGCGGAATCGAAAACTGTCTGGACGTCGGCCTGAAGACCGGGCTGCGGTACACGATCACCGAGGCTAACGCGGCCGATCTGGAAGGTGTCGTCGACCTCCTCGCCGAGAAGGGGCTGGATCGGTTCTGTTTCTACCACCTCGATTACGGTGGCCGCGGGGCCGAGATCGCCGACGCCGATCTCTCGAAGCAGGCGAAACGCGACGCCGTCGATCGAGTGGCGGATCTCACCCTCGAGTATCACGACCGCGGCGAGGAGATCGAAACGCTACTGGTCGGTAACTACGCCGACGCCGCCTTCCTCGTGGAGTACGCCCGCGAGGAACTCGGCGAGAAGCAGGCGCAAGTGATCTACGACTACCTCGAGCGAAACGGCGGCGATCCGACGGGCGAGCGAGTCGCAGACGTCGACTACACGGGCAACGTCCACCTGACGCAGTTCTGGCAGGGCTACAGCCTCGGGAACGTTCGAGACCGGCCGTTCGGCGAGATCTGGGAGGACGAGTCGAATCCGCTGCTCGAGGCGCTTCGCAACCGTGAGCAGTATCTGATGGGGAAATGTGCGGACTGTCAGTACCAGTCGATCTGTCGCGGTGGCTCGCGACTGCGGGCGCTCGCGGCGACCGGTGACCTGTTCGCACCGGACCCGCAATGTTATCTCTCGGATACAGAAGTACGCGGCACCAACTCGGCCGTCGGCGCTGGTGCCGATTGAACCGGCAGCGACTCCGTCGGATTAACAACAGAACATGAACGGGTAGATCAACGCGACTCGGTCACCGTCCTCGAGGATCGTCTCGAGTCCCTCGTAGTGTTCGTTGAACCGGCCGTTGATAGCAACCCGAGCGAACGTCCGCGTCTGCTCACCTTCGGGGTTTTTCTTCCACGTGCCCGGCAAGTTCTCGGGTGCCGGCGCCCAGCCGTGAGCGGTCGCGTCGGCTTCCGTCTCGGCGATGAGCATGTCCTCGACATCGTACTCTTCGAAGAACGCCTCGAGGAACTCGCGAAGTCGGTCGCCGGCGAACGTAAACTCGAGTTCGTGAGCGCCGACGGCCTCGCGGACGTGTCCGGTACACCGGACGGTGACGGTCGTTTCCGACTGTGCCTGTGTCCGTTGCTCCTCGTGAGCCGTTTCGGTTGCCATATCGATGGTACGATCCCGCTCGGCGAAACCTCTTTTCCGAACATGTTCGACCATCAGCGTCCACGGATTCGAGCTACCTCGAGTCCGTCACTCTCGCGGAGAAACGCCGACGTCCGGTGGCTGACGGGTCGTTTCGATCGTCGTCGCGACGAGTTCCCCGTACTCTTTCGCGGAGTGGTCGCCATCGTTGTACGCGTGGGCCCACGTCGCATCGACTTCGGCTGCGCCGAACGATGCCGGTGCGTCATCCAGAATCGTGACTTCGAGTGCGACGACGTCGTATCCGGCGTCGAGTAACGCAGCGAACGCACCCGCGATCGAGGCAACGTCGTGGAGGGTCCCCGCCGCGCCCCGTTTCGTGTCCCGGTACTCCATCGTGAGTACGTCTCGGTCCCGTTCGACGGACTCGACCTCGAGCGCAGCGTCGTCGAACGCTGCTTCGAACGCCGCTTCGTCGGCAATGTCCATCTTGGCCAGCGCCTCGATCCGTTCCTCGAGGATCTCTGTCCGTTCGGTGACGGGCAGTCCCGGCGTCAACTCGGCGGTTGGCCACTTCTTGTTCGCTGGCAGTTCGTCACCGATCTCTTCGGTACACCCGCTCAGGAGTCCCGTTCCCACGACACCGCTCAACTGGAGGACCCGTCGACGTGTCGGCGTCCCCGTCCGTGTTCCGTCTGTCGGGGACGAGTCCGGGCTCATACTCGATGCTCGGCGCTGAGAGTCATAGAAATTGGTTCTGCATGCGCCGGCACCGAACCCAAACGCCACGTTCCCGTTAGGTTACAGACAGCGATGGTCCTCGAGTTGACCGAGATCGGCTTCGTCGTAATCGGAATCGTACTGTTCGGCGTCGCAGTGCTGCCGCGATTCGTTTCCGATCGACCGATTTCGCTGCCGATCTTTTTTGTCTCGTTCGGGCTGCTCGTTTTCAGCCTGCCGATCGGGCTGCCGCCGCCCGACCCACTCGAGCAGGGTGAGACGACCGAACGACTCGCCGAACTCGGCGTTATCATCGCCTTGATGGCACTCGGGCTGAAGCTCGATCGGCCGCCGGGTCTGCGGGCGTGGGCGTCGACGTGGCGGTTGCTCGTGATCACAATGCCGCTGTCGATCGCCGGCGTCGCGGTGCTCGGGTGGTCCGTCGGCCTCGTCGTTCCAACAGCACTCCTGTTGGGTGCGTGTATCGCACCGACCGATCCCGTTCTGGCGTCGGAAGTGCAGGTCGAGAAACCCGGTTCGGGGACTGAAGCACAGCGGCTGCCGTCGGCGGCTGGCCGCGAGGACGAAGTTCGGTTCGCACTCTCGTCCGAGGCCGGGTTGAACGACGGCTTCGCGTTTCCGTTTACGAATCTGGCGATCGCGATCGCGCTCGTCGGCATCGCACCCGGTAACTGGCTCGGCGAGTGGCTCCTGATCGACGTCGGCTACCGGATCGTCGTCGGCGTCCTCGCTGGAATCATCCTCGGTCGACTCACTGCGTGGGTGATCTTCTGGGCGAGTTCCGAGACGCAACTCGCTCGATCCGTTCAGGGACTCGAGGCTGTCGCTGGAACGCTCGCCATCTACGGAGTCACCGAACTCGTCGGCGGGTACGGTTTCATCGCTGTCTTCACCGCAGCAGTGACGATTCGCAGCTACGAGCGCTCACACGACTACAACCAGTCGCTCCACGAAATCAGCGAACTGGCGGAGCAAACGATGATGGGGCTCATCATGGTGTTTTTCGGCGGTGCGATCGCTGGTGGACTCCTTTCGCCGCTGACCACGAACGCCGTCATCGCGGCCGTGGCGATCGTCTTTCTCGTCCGACCGATCGCCGGTATCGTCGGTCTGCTCGGATTCGATCGGCAGTGGCGCGAGCGGCTGCCCATCGCGTTTTTCGGCGTTCGCGGAATCGGTTCGTTCTACTACCTCGCACACGGGTTGAACGAGGGCGCATTCCCCGATGCTGCTCTCGTCTGGGCACTCGCCGGTGCAGTCGTCCTCATCTCGATCGTCGTTCACGGAATCACTGCGACACCGACGGTCAACTATCTGGAAGCGACCGGCGAGTAACCGTTGAACGTGGGGAGCACAAACAGCGTCTTGACGACGGATACCGGCTGGGTGGGTCTGGTATGGTGGCGGCTCTCGATCAGGTTTCGACGGCGAGTTACACTCAATGAAACCATTTCGACGAATACAATCGGTGCCTGTAAGTCGAACGTTCCCGTTCAAATCGTTTCATAGATAACGATCGTCATAATATTCATCTCGATCAAAAATGAACGATATACACTAGAGTACAAATACACACATTACAACCCGTAACTGAACAAGAAGAGTAGATTGACGACAGAGGATTTATATCCGATGACCGAAAGAGTCCGTCCAATGCTACTCTCAGTCGATCGTTCAGACACCACCGGTATGCACTCCGTAAGCTTCGACGTTATCGCTGCCGTTGCCGAGAAAGAGGGTGTCGATCCGATGGACATCGAACCCCCGGAGTACGACGCGTTGTACGAAGCGATTAATCCAGAAGCACTCGATGCACTGTTCGCACCGCGAGAGGACGGCTCACAGCGTGCAAACGGCCGCGTCGAATTCCCGTTCTGTGGCTATCAGATCATCGTCGATAGTAACGGCGAGGTCACCGCTGTCGACCGAGACGACGTTCGATAGACCACTCGTCTGTCCGTGTCCGCGATCAGTGACTAGCCGCGTCGATCCGCCGTCGCCAGTCGTCCGGGATCGCCTCCGACTGGCCGGTTTCCTGATCGACGAGTACCTGCACGGTTCGTGCCGTCGCCGCCCGCTTGCCGTCTGCTCGGATCTCGTACTCCATCGGGAGACTCGAGGTACCGAGCGCTGACACACGGAGCGCAACGGTAACGTCCGCGTCGGCCTCGATCGGTCGGACGTAATCGATCTCTAAGTTCGCGAGGACGGTGCCCACATCGACCAGCGAGACGTCGACGACGTCCTCGAAGTACGCCTGTCGGGCCTCCTCGAGATACGTCGCGTACGTTGCGTTGTTGACGTGGCCCATGAAGTCGATGTCACGAAGTCGAACGTCGATCGGAACCACGTAGTCGTAGCCGTCGGCACTCTCGTCGCTGTCGTCGCTCATTGTCGCCTGCCGACGGCCGCAACCGCCGTATAAGTACGCATTGGGGCGAGTCGCTACTCGTCGACACACGCTGCTTCGAAGACGGTCTCGTGAAGCCGATCCGCGACGATTTTCATCAGCGGCTCCATATTTCGCGTGTCCGCGCGATTGTACTCGACGAGCGTCTCGAGTGCGCCGTCGTCGCCGCGTTCGTACTCGTGCCAGAGGCGGACGGCGTCGCGACCGCTGATGTCGGGCCGGTCGCGTTCGATGCCGAGGTCGCGTTCGATCGCTTTCAGCCCGCCGTCGAGGCCGAGTTTCTTGCAGGGGTACATGAGATCGACGTGGGGCGTCGTCACGTCGAGGTCGTAACACGTCTCGAGGAAGGGGACGTCGAAGCGCTGACCGTTGAACGTCACCAACAGTGACGACGCCTCGAGTTCGGCCTCGAGCCGTCGGGCCGTCAGGTCGCGGCCGTTGACGAACGTCTTCGTCTCGCTGCCGCGGTGGACGCTGACGGTCGTGACGTCGTTGCTCGCCGCGTCGAGCCCGGTCGTCTCGATGTCCAGAAAGCAAGTCTGTTCGCTAACGTTCTCGTAACACCGCCACCGGCTGGCAGCCGGCAGCGCCTCGGCGAACGGCGCGACGTTGCCGCGCTCGAGGTGGGTTCGACCCTCGTCGATAAACGACTCGATCCGGTCGGCTACCGTATCGCCGACTACGCTGCCGTCGAACTCGTCCCAGTGGGTGATCCCCTGTTGCCAGAGGCGGCGTTCCGTCTTCTCCCCGACGCCGCGGACGGGAATGAAGCTGTTCTCGATTCGCACATGCCTTCGAGGGTGGCGAGCGAACTAAAAGCGATTGAATCGCCGCGCCGTCACCGGAGTGACCGGCCGGCTTTTGAGAGCGGCCGCCGTAGACGACCGTATGGTCGACCACGACGACGAACTCCTCGCGGCCGTTCGCGAACTCACGCGGACGATCGAGGCCCTCCAGCAGGACCTCGAGTCAACGCAGCGCCGACCGCGGCTTCGACCGTCACCACTGCGGCCCCCGACGCCTCGAGAGCTACTTGAGTTCACCGACGAGGTCGCCATCCCCGCGACGATCGCCGTCCTCGAGACCAGCGTGCGCGCGCTCGAGGGATTCCAGCGGGCGCTTGCACTCGCACGGACCGAGCGGGACGTTCGTGACCGAACCACCGAGGCCACGAGCGCCACGAACGAGCGGGCACGCGAGCTCCGGCAGACGACGCTGTCACAGCTCGACGGCGTGTTAGCCCGCCTGCAGCAGGCTGCACGCGATGGAACGCTCCCCGCCGACGAGAGCGCACGCGAATTGCTCGCCGAGGCCCGCGAGCTACGCGACGACATCGACAGTCGCCTTCGAGACGCCGGCACCGACGTCGACCGGCAACAGATCGACCGGACGGAGTCGACGGATGTCGTTCGGATCGACGTACAGGAGGGGCGGCCCGACGACCTGCAGGATGGCGTGGCTCCCGACAACCGCGACGATCCTGCCTCTCGCGTCGACGTCGACGCTGAACTCGAGACGCTGAAAGAGCAGTATGGAGACGACGAAGCCGAGAACGATATTCCGGACACCGCGTCCGAAAACGCGGACCGTGAAAACGAGGGCGCTGATGAGAACGGCGAAACGACCGATTCCGACGGCGACGACGATGACGTCGCCGGTTCCGACTCCGAGAGTTAGACCGGCTCGAACCGGTAGCCATCCCAGTCCTGACTTTCGGGTTCGCGAATGCCGGCCCCGGGTTCGCGGAGTTCCTCGACGTAGACCGGTTCGACTTCGTCGCCGGTCTCGACGTCGTCAGTCGTCAACTGGACGATTGCGCGCACTGGCTCGCTGTCAACGTCGAACTCGACGATCGCGAGCGTGTTCGGCTCGCGGACGCCGGGCGGCGTCGCCGTACTCTTCGTCCACGTCACGACCTCAGCGGTGTACTCGCTGAGATCAACCGTGTCGACCGGTTCCGTGCCGCCGGGACCGCGCGGGTGTCCGGGGTAGCTGATCGAACCGTCCTCGTACTCGTACGCTTCCATCGTCATTGTGCTGCCTCCATGATCGTCGTAATCACGCAGTTGCCGAAGCCGCCGACGTTGCAGGCCAGACCGACGTCGGCCTCGACCTGTCGTGGTCCGGCTTCACCCATGAGTTGTTCGTAGATCTCGACACCCTGTGCGACGCCGCTTGCGCCGAGCGGATGACCCTTCGATTTGAGCCCGCCGGAGGTGTTGACCGGCAACTCGCCGGTGTCACGCTCGGTGTAGCCCTCCTCGATCAGCTTCCAGGCCTCGCCCTGCTCGGCGAAGCCGAGTCCCTCCATCTGGAGGAACTCGAGAATGGTGAACATGTCGTGGAGTTCGGCGACGTCGATGTCGTCGGGGCCGTAGCCGCTCATCTCGTAGGCACCCTTGCCACTCTCGACGACGCCACCCATGATCGTCGGATCCTCGCGCTCGTGGACGACGTGGGTGTCCGTCGCGCCGTCGATACCCGCGACGACGACGTAGTCGTCGGTGTACTCCTTGGCGACGGATTCGGGACAAAGCATCAGTGCGGCCGAGCCGTCCGTGATCGGACAGAAGTCGTACAGCCGCAGCGGGTCGGCGACGATCGGTGACTCCAGCACCGTCTCGAGGTCGACTTCCTTCTGGAACTGGGCGTTGGGGTTGTCGACGCCGTTTTTGTGGTTTTTGACTGCGACTTTGCCGAGGCTCTCACGCGGCGCGTCGAACCGCTCCAGATAGTGCCGAGCCGTCAGCCCGGCAAACGACGGCAGCGTGACGCCGGTTTTGTACTCGGCTGGATGGGTCAGCGACGCGATGACGTCGGTCGCTTCGACGGTCGTCCGGTGAGTCATCTTCTCGCCGCCGACGAGCAGCGTCATGTCGCTTGCGCCGCTGGCGACCGACTGCCAGGCCGCGTAGATCCCAGCACCGCCGCTGGAACTCGTCTGGTCGACACGCTGGGTGTACGCCGGCATCGCGTCCAAGTCGTGTGCCAGCGCGTTCGGTACCCCAGTCTGTCCTTCGAACTCCCCGCTTGCCATGTTCGAGACGTACAGATGGTCGACGTCAGTCGCGTCGACACCCGCATCGTCGAGACACTCAATCCCGGCCTCTGCGAGGAGGTCCATGATCCAGCCCTCGCGTTGCCCGAACTTGGTCATCGAGGCTCCGATGATTGCAACACGTTCCATATCTTACCAAATTATAGTCAACGATTTATATGTACGGGGTCACGTAATGTTAGAGTGTTTCTATCATAACTGCTGGCTAATTTCAGCCTAACGAGAAGTACTCGAGCGCCGCCACAAAATAAACCACACCGAAACCGGGCCCAACAGTCGCCTACGCGGACTCCGCAGCGGCCGTTCGCAACTCGGTCGCCCGTGAGCGCGCCTGTGAGATCACTGCGGGGCGGGCTTCGAACTCGACGATGACGTCTTCGTCACCGTAGGTGACGTCGTCGACGTGGGCGTTGTCGTGGATCCACGAGACCACGCTCATCGTTTCGTCGGTCATCGGCAGCAAAAGCCGTTCTTCCTGCCACTCGGGGAGTTCGGCGTCGATTCGCTCGAGCAGCGTCTCGATGTTCGCTCCCGTTTTCGCGCTGACCATCACCGGGTTCGGTGCGAGCGCCGATAGGGCGTCTCGTTTCTCCGCTAAGTCCTCCTCGTCGACCGCGTCGATCTTGTTCAACACGGTCACGATTGGCGCTTCGTTGCGCTCATAGAGGGTGTCGTGACAGGTAACGAGTTTCTCGTGGATCTCGTCGATATCCTCGCTGACGTCGACGACGAGCAAGACCAGATCCGCCCGGTAGACCGAATCGAGCGTCGATTTGAACGATTCGACCAGCCAGTGAGGCAGATCGCTGATGAACCCGACGGTATCGGTCACGAGCACGTCCCGCGGCTCAATGGCGGCCCGGCGCGTCGTCGTCCCGAGGGTCGTAAACAGCTTGTCCTGAGATTCGGCGGTCGGGTCGAGGTCGGGATGGAGGTCTTCATTCTCCTCGACGGAAATGTCCTCGGCAAGCCGTCGCAGCAGGGTCGATTTCCCGGCGTTCGTATAGCCCGCGAGCGCAACCAGATCGAATCCCGAATCACGCCGGCGTTCGCGGCGGTGCTCTTCGGTCTGCTCGATCTGCTCGAGTTCGTCCCTGATCCGGCTGATCTGGTTTTTGATGTCCTGTTCGCGACTCTCGTCGTACTCGCCGAGCCCCATGAAGCCGGGGTGTTCCTCGCGTTTGGCCAGACTGGTCTTGGCCTCAGCACGGGGTAGTTCGTACCGAAGTTCGGCCAACTCGACCTGTAGCTGTGCCTTCCGGGTCTGTGCGCGCTGGCCGAAAATCTCGAGGATCAGGGTGAACCGATCGATGACTTCGACGCCGTCGGGCAACAGTTTCCCGAGGTTGTACGTCTGGTACGGGCCGAGTCGGTTGTCGAAAATAACTGTCGTCGCGCCAGTGGCACTGACCTCGTCGGCGAGCGCCTCGGCTTTCCCCTCTCCGAGCTGGAGGGCTGGGTCGGCCCGTCGTGACTGGGTGAGCTCGCCGACGACGGTGTAACCCGCCGCTTCGGCGAGGTCACGGATTTCGCTCGTATCGGGCGTTCCGGAATCGACGCGTTTTGCGATGACTGCTCTCATATGGATTCCAAACTGTGTGTGTCGCTCGGGTGGGCATGTGCGAAGAAACTCGAGACCGAAACGGATCGCTCGTCGGTCCGGGCGGCCGACACCGGCGTGCGCTGCTCGAGGCGGGACGGCACACGACGCAGCGACTGTCCGATCAGACTACGGATGCCGATCACACACCTCCGTTAGGCGAACACTAGGCATACACAGTGATACGCGCCCGACGCTCTTGAATCCCGTGCCCGATCTGGAGAGCGGGCGGACAGATCACAACAATCATTGCGGCTGACTCGAATACGACGGGTGATGATAGACGTCGATCCGGCGACGCTCGTGCTCGAGTTCGGCGGGAGCGCGGTTCTCGGTGGGGTGTTGGGCGTGGCGGCGAAACAGGTCGCCAAACTCGCTGCGATCCTCATCGGCGTCCAACTGATGGCCTTTCGGTATCTCGAGTCACAGGAGATCGTAACCGTCGACTGGAACCGGCTCTCGGCGGGGCTCCTCGAAGCGCAGTCCCAGACACAGGCCCAAGCCAGCCACTGGTTCGAATCGGTGCTCGCGATGCTGTCGGTCGGCGTCGGGTTCGCCAGCGGCTTTCTGATTGGGTTTCACAAAGGATAACGAGTTCGGACCGATCGAACCGGACTGGTCGGTGGCGTCTCAGCGCGTCTTCAGATCGTCTTTGTCCTTGACGATCTCCGTTTCGGCCGTGCCGCTCGTGTGTTCGTTGACGACGTCGTAGAAGTCGTTTTGCATCCCTGCCGGGAACGTCAACACGCCGATCCACGAGCCGTCGGGTTGCCACTCCTCGCGCTCTAAGTCGCCGAAGCCGCGGATCTGTGCCTGTGCGCTACCGGCGTAGTCGGCGGGGATCTGGACCGCGATCGTCACCTCTTCGAACCGGATCGGGATCACCGGCCGAAGCGCCTCGAGCGCCTCGTCGACCTGTGTCTCGACTGGCTCCATCGGATCGACGGTAAAACCGGCCTCCTCGAGTGCATTTTCGATGCGCTCTGGTGGGTGGGGGGCGTTGTCCATCTGCGGGTTGACCGCGTTCCGTGCGATCGTGTCGATCAACTGCTTGCGCTTTTGTTCTTGCATCTCACGGCGCTGATCGGCCGTGATCTGGATCTCTCCGCGTTTGATTACCTCGGGGATGATCTCGAGCGGGTCCGTCGTGTCGAAGACTTTCTCGAGGTCGTTTTCGGCCGGTCGGTCCCCTCGCGAGGCATCCTCGAAGACGTCCTCAGCGGCGATAACGTCCTCGAGATCGCCATCGAACTCGTCGCGTTTGATCGCCAGCGCCGCGTCCGGGTCGACTAACACTTCGAAGCGCGCCCCGTGTGACTCGAGTCGCGCCGTCACCGCCTCGTCGAGTGATATCATACCGGATCATACCCCCCGAACCATTAAAAGCGCTTTTCCTGCCGGTCTCGGTCGACGAACGCACAGTGGGTGAAACCCCAAAACGGAGTCGGCGGCGTCTCGATTACTCGTCGGTCTCGTCTTCACCGGTGTCGAGGAGGTCGTTCTCCTCGAGGTGAGACTCGATCTTGTCGTGGTCGAACTGCTCGAACGATTCGGTCTCGGCGTCGACCGTCGCGAGGCCGACCTCGCTCGGGAGTAAGGAGCCGTCGTTGACCGAGGCGAGCGCGTCGAGTGCGAGCGCGATACCGCCATCGAGATCCGCGTTCTCGTCGTAGTTCTCTTCTAAGTAGTCCTGAAGTTCGCCGCGGTCGGCACCGACGGCGAGTGCCTTCCACTCGTACGGCGTCCCCGAGGGGTCGGTCTCGAACAGCCGCGGCTCGCCGTTTTCAATACCGCCGACGATCAGGGCGACGCCGAAGGGTCGTGCACCGCCGACCTGGGTGTACTGCTGAATGTGGTCGGTGACCTCCTTCGTCAGCGTCTCGACACCGATCGGCTCACCGTAACGCAGCTGGTTGACCTGCGTCTGGCGGCGAGCGAAGTCGATCAGCTGACGCGCGTCGGCGACGTGGCCGGCGCTTGCGATGCCGATGTGGTTGTCGGCTTTGTGGATCTTTTCGACACTCGAGTCCTCGAGCAGCGCGGAGGGGACTCGCTTGTCGACGGCCAGCACGACACCGTCTGCCGTTCGAACACCGATACTTGCTGTTCCTCGCTTGACCGCCTCGCGAGCGTACTCGACCTGGTAGAGTCGGCCGTCGGGCGAGAAGATCGTGATGCCTCGGTCGTACGCCTGCTGTTGGGCTTGTCCCTGCATAGTATCACGCTAAATCGTAATCGAGGTCTGTCGCGCCCGTAAACGCCTCATCGAGTCGCACGTCTGCAACGCATTCCCGCAGGACGGCGACTCGCTCTTCGTTCCCGAACACGACGTTTCTCTCTTCAGAATCTTGCCCGCGGCGTCCTAAATAGTTTTCTTCAGCGGCACGGATCGTGCCACTGATACCGCAAACGTAGATTCCGACGGGAGCACCGTCTATCTCGTCGATACAGGACAGTGCCGCACGGGCTGGCTCCGTCTCACCGCGGCGGACCCGGACGATCGCCTCGCCGGTTTTGCCGGTATACTCGAACCTGATGACCGTCATATCGGCTCGAGCGCTTCCCGGATCACCCAGCAGGTTCTGGGCCGCATACCAACACTCGCGCTGGAAGTCACGGCGACTGATCGACGCGTCGGGCCAACTCTCGAGTTCGACGGCGAGGTACCGCCAGCGTGGCTGCAGGTGTTTCGGGAGGTGTTTCATCTGTCCGTACTCTCGACTCCCTCTTCGGCTTCAGTCGGCGGTCGCTCTGCGACCAGCACGCCGACCTGGTCGTGGACGCGTTCGACGGCGGTCAGCGAGAAGCCCGCGTCTGTGAACGCATCAGCGAGCGTTCCCACAGTCGCCGGATCGTCGACTTCCGGTGAGTAAAACGGCTCATCGGGATCGGGTTCGCCGAAGAACATCACGTCCCCAAGGACGAACCGCCGTGGCTCGAGGGCGGCGATCACGTCGATCGCCTCGCGCTTTTCCTCGTCCGAGAGATGGTGTAGTGCGAAATTCGAGGTGACGATATCGACGTCGCCGTCGTAGTTGGGTTCCCGGAACGTGCCGTAGTCGAAATCGACGTTCTCGAGTCCCTTCTCGTCGGCTTTCCGTTTGGCCTCCTCGAGCATCCCTTCGCTGATATCGCGGCCGACGACGCGCGCTGCGTCGGGGGAGAGTGCAAGTGCGATCGCCCCCGTTCCCGTCGCGAGGTCGAGAACGACGTCCCCGCGAGCGGAGCGAGTGCGGGCTCGAGGCGGCTCCGGCGACTCGGTGTCGTCGACCTCGGGTGCGGCGTGTTCGACGACCAGATTCGCACAGGCGCGGTACTCGTCGGATGTGTCGTCGTCGTACTCGCCGGCGAGCTCGTCGAACCGGGCGGCGTGTTCGTCAAGACTCTTTTTCATATCTCCCCTGTTCGACGCCCGGCTCAATGAACGACTCGGACTGAATGTGGCGATTCCGCTCGGCGAGTCGTCCCCACTCGGTCAGCCCCTCCGTGATGAACTCCCTCGAGAAGCCGAGCTGTTCGCCCAGCGCGCACAGTTCTCGTGGCCCACGTAACTCGAGGTGGGAGGTCGGATCAGCGCTGATGACGTAGGGTGCGTCGTAGTAGCCGACGATCTCGGCGAGTTTGCGAAGTGACTGAATGACCCGTACTCGCCGCCCCCCGCTCTGTCGAAGCACGCCCGAGAGGTTGAACTCGAGTCGAACGCCGTTCTCGACGGCGGCTTTCACGAGCACGTGGTTGATGTCGCCGCTGTCGGTCATCGGATGGGCCAGCACGTCGAGTTTCTCGTTTTCGACAGCGAACCGATTCAACGCGTTCGTGCCGCCGTGAAGCGCCAGAATCGTCTGCGAGGAGCGATAGTTACCCACTGAGCCGCCAGCCTCCTGTGGATCGGTGGCACGGATCTCGAGGCCGGAGACGACGTCGATCCCGTAGGCCTCGCTGATCCGGTCGGCGTCGTACTCGGCCCGCGAGTCGGCGTGGTTGCGGACGACCACGCCCTCGAAGCCGTAGTCGGCCGCCGTTTTGGCGAATCTGGCGACCGTGCTCTGTCCGTCGGGGTGGGCGTGGACGGCCTCGTACATACTCGAGTCGTCTCACGGCGGCGACTTGGGGTTTGCGCCATGCAGCGACCGGAGCCCACTCAACGAACGGGACGCGCAAGCGAGCCAGTTCTATAGTCCCAACTGAATCGGGCGACACACTGATCGCACAGCAGTCGTGCAATCGGGTGTCCACTGACCGTCAGTGGCTACTATAACCCAAACCGACAACGCGACAGTTTCGCGCGGAGAAGACGTAAAGAAGCGAATAGAACGACAGGTCTCAGTTGAGAATCGACTGGGCGACCGTCGCGAGCTGGCCATTGTCGGCCTCTCGAAGTCGGTCGTCGCCGATCTTCAGGCGCAGGCGTGGTCGGCCAACGTCGATGGGAACCTTTTCCGTGTCGATCAGACCCATGTCCTCGAGTTTGGTCTTCGTCCGGGAGAACGTCGCTTTGGAGGCGATGCCGACGTCTTCGCCCCACTTGCTGATGTCGTACAGCAGCGCTTCGTTTTTCGCGGCAACCAGCAGCGAAATCGTCACTTCGTCGAGCCCGTCGCCGTCGCCGCGGGCGGTCTCGAGCGAGTTGAGAATCGCCGTAAAGTCGGCTTCCGCGTCGGCGCTGATCTCTTCGGCGAGCGTCTCACGAACGTCCGTGATCGGCGGTGTCCGGAGGTTGAACTGGGAGGCGTCGGCCCAGCGGGCTGCGTAGGTGTCGTAGGTGTCCTCGACGAAACTCTCGTCGTCGGTGATGAGCCCACCGACACGGTCACCGGCGTGGACGATCGCGATGACGCGGTCCTCGGTGATCAGCAACGAGTTCTCGGGCGCTTCACCGAGCGTTCGTAGCCCGAGTGCGCCCTCGCTGATGAGGTCGGCAGCGTTCGAGGCGACGATGAAGTCGTCCATGACGGTCTTGAGTGTTCGCTCGCCGGCGAGCATCTGCACCGACGGGAGCTCACCGTCGAACGCGGTCGCGACCGACACGAACTCTTCGATAGCGTCTGCCGACGGATTGACCATGTAGACGTCCCCGGACGCCTCCTCGAGAACCGACTCGAGGATATCGTCAATCTTGTGGTTGAGTAAATTCGAGGTCATCTCTGTACAGAAGTAAACGGTTGCGACCCACTTAATTTTGTTGGCCGTTTTCGCGCGACAACTTGAACTCTGGCGACGATACCGGTAGTTTTTGTCAGGCTATCCATCGATTCTTTCGTCTCGGTTCAGGATTATTTGGGTCTTCGGCGACAAGAGTATCCGTCGTGGGGACTGAATCAAACGCCACCGTCGCGTCTCGGTGCTCGTCGGGTCGTCGACACAAAAATGAGTTCTGGCTCGGATTATGGCCCTCGGTACTCGGTTACGCGATTGAGGGGGTCGAGTTCGAGTATCGCGTTGGCGATCGGCGCGAGCACATCTTGGAGTGCAGTCCCGGCCTCGAGTAGCAGTGTCGGATCCATGCGTGTCCACAGACGAAACCAGGATATTTAAAAATACTGTCGAAACTGAAATTATGCGCAGTGTACTGGAACGCCCACACGCAGGCGTGATCAACGTCGACGTGCTGTCCGGAGACGGGTCGGTATCGCCATCCCGACGACCAAAAAAGATTCGCGATCGCTCGCCGCGTTAGGCGAGGAACTCTTCGATGTGATCGGCGACCTCTTCGGGCGTGTCGCCAACGGGGACACCAGCGTCGTTGAGTGCCGAGATCTTGCTCTCTGCGGTGCCGGTACCGGAGCCAGAGACGATCGCACCAGCGTGGCCCATGCGCTTGCCCGGCGGCGCGGTTCGGCCCGCGATGAAGCCGGCAACCGGCGTGTCGACGTTCTCGTCGATGAATGCGGCGGCTTCCTCTTCGTCTTCGCCACCGATCTCACCGCACATGACGATCGCGTCGGTGTCGGGGTCGTTCTCGAATAGCTCGAGGGCGTCGACGAAGTCGGTGCCGATGATCGGGTCGCCACCGATACCGATCGCGGTGGTCTGGCCGATGCCGCGGTTGGTCAGGTTATCGACGACCTGGTAGGTCAGCGTCCCCGAACGGGAGACGAGACCGACGTTCCCTTCCGAGAAGATGTTGCCGGGGAGAATGCCGAGTTTGGCCTCTCCGGGCGTGATGAGACCGGGACAGTTCGGACCGATGAGTCGCGTGTCGGTCTCGGAGAGGCGCTTGTTGACTCGCGCCATGTCCTGGGTCGGGATGCCTTCCGTAATCGCGACCGCGAGGTCGAGATCCGAGTCGAGCGATTCGAAGATCGCGTCGCCGGCGAAGGCCGGCGGGACGAAGATCACGGACGTATCGGCGTTCTCCTCGTCGACGGCCTGGTGGACCGTATCGTACACCGGGACGCCGTTGACCTCCTGGCCGCCTTTGCCGGGGACTGCGCCGGCCACGACGTTGGTGCCGTACTCCATCATCTGTTCGGCGTGGAATTTGCCTTCCCCGCCGGTGATGCCCTGTACCACGACGCGCGTGTCGTCGTCGACTAGAACGCTCATTATTCGCTCACCTCCTCAGCGTACTCGACAGCACGCTGGACCGCATCCTCGAGGGTCTGTTCGACCGTCACGAGGTCTTCGTTGAGAATCTCCATGCCTTCTTCCCAGTTGGTACCGGCCAGACGAACGACGACCGGCTTGGGGATCTCGTCGAACTGCTCGAGTGCTTCGTTGATCCCTTTGGCGACTTCGTCGCCGCGGGTGATGCCGCCGAAGATGTTGAAGACGACGCTCTCGACGTTGTCGTCAGAGAACACCATATCGAGCGCGTTCGCGATTCGGTCGGCTTTCGCACCGCCACCCACGTCGAGGAAGTTGGCGGGCTCGCCGCCGTAGTAGTCGACGAGGTCGAGCGTCGTCATGACGAGGCCAGCACCGTTGCCGATGATCCCCGTGTTGCCCTCGAGACGGACGTAGTCGAAGCCATACTCGTCGGCCTTCTGCTCGAGTTCGTCGCCGGTGCTCGCTGCTTCGGCTTCCATCTCGGCGAGTTCGGGCTGGCGGAACAGCGCGTCCTCGTCGATGTTCATCACGGCGTCGGCCGCGATGACGTCGTCGTCTGCCGTGACCATCAGCGGGTTGATCTCGGCGTCGGAGCCGTCTCGATCGTCCCAGAGTTCGTACAGCGTCATGAGGACGTTCGAGACGTCACGTGCGACGGCCTTGTCGACACCCGCGTCGTAGACGGCCTTGCGGGCCTGGTAGGGGTGCATGCCGAAGGAGGGGTCGATGTGCTCTCGAGCGATCGCGTCGGGGTCTTCCTCGGCGACTTCCTCGATGTTGACGCCACCTTTTGTCGAGACCATCGCCACGGGCTTGCCCTCGCCGCGGTCCATCGTGATGCCGACGTAGAGTTCGTCGGTGAAGTCGACGGCTTCCTCGACGAGCACGCTGCCGACGTGGTAGCCTTTGAGATCCATCCCCAGAATCTCGTCGGCTGCCTCACGTGCTTCGTCCTCGTCGTCGACGAGTTTGATTCCGCCGGCCTTCCCGCGGCCACCGACCTGCACCTGTGCTTTGATCGCGACTGGATACCCGATCTCCTCGGCCGCGGCGACGGCACCGTCGACGTCGGAGGCGAGTTGAGAGGCTGGCGTCGGGATGCCAGCGTCGGCGAAGACCTGCTTCGCCTGATACTCGTGTAGTTTCATAACCATTCGAACGGCCGTTCCCGCCTTGCTTAAATCCTGTTAGTTTCACTCGCGGTGATCGGTCCCTCGATACGCGATCCCGACACTGTGACCGACGATTACTGCCTGTTTGGGACGGCCCCTGTGGCAGAAAACAACTCGATTTCAAATAAATGTCTTCGACAGTTCGCACTCGAGGTGACCCGTCGGCTGTCGCCGACGACTCTCGCGTATCCCTTCGAACGCCGCTATGGGGTGGTCGTTACGTGGCGGCGCTGGGACGCTCGACAAAACCCACCAAACTCCGTGCTACCGCAACAGTTGACTCCGGGCAGCGATAATCCACCACCGAGCGCACGGCCATCGGGAGTGGCCCAGCCCACACACATGCTCGTCACCGTCGTCACCGGCCGGAGGCCGACCTGACGTGACCACACCGACTGCAGCACACCACAGCCGAGGGTGGTACGCGTCGCTAGAGCGCGTCCTGCGGCTGCTGGTCCACAGCAACCTCTTCATTTCGTTGGCGACGATGAGCGTCCTCGTCACGACAGTCATCCTCGCTGACCTCCCGCTCGAGGCCCTGCCGGTGTTTATTGTCTTCGCGGCGACGCTGTTCGTCTACACCGTCAACCGATTCACTGATCTCGAGGAAGACGAAGCCAACGTGCCAGAGCGGGCGGCGTTTACCAGACGGTACGGCTGGCTCCTGTTGGCACTCGGCGTCGGGCTCTACGTCGCCGCCATCTCGGGCGCGGTCGTCCTGGGGCTCGAGGGCGCGATCTACCTCCTGTTACCCCTCGTCGTCGCCCTGTTGTACTCCGTCGGCGGCGTCAAACAGCTCTTTCTCGTCAAAAACCTTGTCGTGGGCTTCGCCTGGGGGGCGATCCCGCTCGGGGCCGGCTACTACTACGACCAGCCGTGGTCGCTCGAAATCCTCGCGATCACGGCCTACGTGACCGCGATGATCACCATCGCGGCGGTGATCTTCGATATCAAAGACATCGAAGGCGACCGCGCGGAAGGGATCGCGACCGTGCCGAACCGGCTCGGCCCGGCGGCGACGCGACGCTACTCACAGCTCGCCAACGTCGCTGTCGCCGTGGGTGTCGTCTGGCTCGTCGTCACGACTTCACTCTCGAGTTCGTTTCTCTCCCTGCTCGCGATGAGCGCCTACGTCGCGTGTTACATTCCGTTTGCGACACCCGAGCGCGGGCCGCTGTACTACGGCTTCGTCGTCGACGGCGAGCACGTGTTCCTCGCCGGCGTCGTCGTCACACTCGAGTGGCTGGTCTGGTAAAGTGTGATCGTCGGAAAACGTCAAAAACCTATTGTTTTCAGTCCCGGTCCGTCTCGCTCCAGTCGCAATCCTGGCACTTCCAGCCGGTGACGAACTCGGTGACGGAGGGCATGTAGCCGACCTCGAGCACGTTACCACCGCAGTCGGGACAGTCCCTGTCGGCATCCTGAATCGACTCGGCTTCCATCACCGATCCGTCTTCGATTAGCTCTGCAAGTTTCTTGCCCGTGACCATTCGCCCTTGCACGACGCGATTCTCGCTCATACTCGAGTCGTTGGCTCGGCGTTCCTAAGCGCTTCCGGTCACCGCAGTGGCCTGCCGGCTCGTGCCGCCCGATTTCGGTGCATTCGAGCGGTTTGGACCCAGTCTCGAGCCGCCGACGAGCTGAATCGAAAATCGGACGATTTAACCTCACGAGGGATCAATGACCGATTGCGTGCGAGGGTAGCCAAGCGGCCAACGGCGGCGGACTCAAGATCCGCTCGTGTAGACGTTCGTGGGTTCGATTCCCTCCCCTCGCACTGACCAACAGTGCGGCAAGAGCAATATCTTGCCCTCGCAAACTTCTGCGACGAACCGACTCGGAGAGCGATGGCGCCGTCGATCTGCTGTCGCGACCATCAGTTGCAACTGCGTATCGAACATTTACCGACCGGGCCGTAGAACGGAGAGTCGCATGTCCTCAGAAACAGAGAGCGACCAGGAGGAATCGGGACGCGAACTCGAGTTCGAACACTATCTCGCCCGCGAGGAGGTGGTCGACCACCTCGAGTCGTTCCTCGACGGGTTCGACGACGGCGAGACCGTCACGATCTCCTTCGGCGACGAGACCGTCAAGTCCGACGCCCCGCCACACATGCAGTTCGAAGTGGAGTACGAGGAACACGGTGACCAACGCGAACTCGAGTTCGAACTCGAGTGGCGCGTTCAGGACGAAGACTTCGAGATCGGGGCCGAGTAAGCCAACCGCGACGGAAGCCGCGGCCTGCTCGAGTGCACACCGAGACCGTGCCGAAGTCCAACCCCTTTTGGGATAGGCCCGCTGACGGGAGACAATGAGCGAACGCGAAGACGAGTCTCGGCGAGCGGGCGTCGCGCTCCGTGCGGCGACCGCGGGTGCGGACGTCGCGGCGGCGTCGTTTCGAACGGACCTCGAGGTCGAACGAAAGGACGCGAAGACGGACGTCGTCACACAGGTCGACCGGAACGCCCAGACGCGGGTGATCGAGGTCATCGACAACGCGTTTCCGACGGAGTCGGTCGTCGGTGAGGAAGCGGACGCGTTGAAACGGGTTCCGGAAACCGGGCCGGCCTGGATCGTCGACCCCATCGACGGGACGAACAACTACGTCAGCGGCACTCGCGCGTTCGGGACGGCCGTCGCCGCGGTCCGTGACGGCGAACCGGTCGCTGCGGCGACGGTCTGTCCCGCGCTGGGGGATACGTACCGCGTCGGTCCCGACGGCGCGTTTCGCAATGACGAGCCGCTTTCGGTCAGCGACTGCAGCGATCCGGAGGCTGCGACCGTCTGTCCGACGTTCTGGTGGAATTTCGACCACCGCGAGGAGTACGCTGCGGCGACGCAAGCAATCGTCAAGCGCTTTGGCGACATGCGCCGCTTTGGCTGTGCCCAACTCGAGTTGGCGATGGTCGCCGCCGGCGCGCTCGAGGGGACGATGACGAACCTGCGGACGAACCCGTGGGACACCGTCGCCGGCGTCCAGTTGGTTCGGGAAGCCGGTGGAACCGTCACCGACCTCGAGGGGAACCGCTGGCGACACGACAGTACGGGGCTGGTAGCCTCGAACGGCTCACTTCACGACGACCTGTGTGCTGCGACACGGGAGATCGGTCGAACGCAGTAATCAACATCGGCTCGCCTGTCACGAACTGTCGGAAACCGGAAACGGTAAGCGCCCACCCCAACGGATATCGGTCATGGACGAGCTTATCGAGCGGTACGGGCCCGAACGGATCTGGGCCGCGACCGTTGTCCTCCTTGCTGGCGGTGTCACGCTCGCTGCCCTGCTGTTTCCCCAGCGCGTGTACGTCGACATCATCTGGCAGTACTTCTGGGGGCCAGTGGTCGCCGACGCCCACGGCTGGAGCTGTATCACGTGGGCGGGCGGTGAACAGGTACACTGCAATAACGCACCCGGTGACCCCGGTCCGACCGCCGCACCGGGGTACACCGTCGTCTCCTACGCGGGTTACATCCCGACGCTGATCCTGCTCGTCATCGGGATCTGGTTTTACATTCGTCGCCTCGAGATCGAACGCTATCGAGCGGGCTTTTTCGCGCTGTTCCCGTTCATGCTGTTCGGCGGCGCGCTCCGGACAGTCGAGGACGCGAACGTTGCTGCCTACCGCGAAACGGCCGAACTCGCGATCCAGTTGCCGTGGTCAGGGTTCCTGATCAGTCCGCTGATCTACTTCACGGTCTTTCTCGTCGCGGCAGTGGCG
The DNA here is from genome assembly GCF_009392895.1 of Natronorubrum aibiense. Classification (GTDB taxonomy): domain Archaea; phylum Halobacteriota; class Halobacteria; order Halobacteriales; family Natrialbaceae; genus Natronorubrum; species Natronorubrum aibiense. The sequence goes on from NZ_CP045488.1 coordinate 3,133,535, forward strand.
GTGTTCGTCTCGGTGTGGCTCGAGCGAAACGACTACGTGTCGGGGTATGAGTATCCGCTCGTCACGGTCGGTGCACTCGCGCTCGCGACGACGCTCGGCTGGCTCGGCTATCTCGCGGCGACGACGCCGTATCTCGAGTTCTACCCACTCATTCCGACGATCGTTCTCGGAGCGGCGACCGTTTCGACGGCGGTCGTCTGGACGGCGATCCAGCGGTTCGCACCCGAACTGAACCGCGGCACTGGCTACATGGGTATCGTCGTCATCTGGGCCCACGCGGTCGACGGCTTCGCGAATCAGCTCATGCTCGACTGGTCGCACGTGTGGAATCTCGGCTACAGCCCGAAACACCCGGTCAACGACGCGATCGTCAGCGTCACCGGCTCGGTCCTCCCCGCCAGCGTCACCGACGTTATCGGTGCCGCCTGGCCGTTTGCGCTCCTGAAGCTTGCCGCACCCGTCTTCATCATCTGGATCTTCAACGAGGAGATCTTCGAGGAGAACCCCCGATTTGCGATCCTGATGATGATCACCGTCGTCGCCGTCGGTCTCGGTCCCGGAACCCGTGACATGCTCCGGGCGACGTTCGGTATCTAACGGCCCGTTCGGACACACTCGAGAGCGATGTGAGGAACACAATTCGGTGATATTGACATCCTCCTGCGCCTGAAGACGCAGGAATCCCGAGCGGTGGGAGTTTCAGGTTTACAACCATGACTCCGCCACTTTTCGGGAGTTCGCGTCTAACCCAGTCGTCATGGTCGGTGGCTGTCTGGCCATGCCAAGTGGCCGTTACTCCTATCCTCAGCATCGTTGACACCCAGCTGTTGTTTTTGCCAGCAGGAAGTCGCTGACGCGTCGACGGACTCGGAGGTATCATCGGGCTTGCTCAACCGACGGGCACGAGCCGAATCCTTCAAGGATTCGCGTTCACCGCGTTGGCGTTTCGGATACTGTCTCATTGGATTGGCGGGTTGACCGTGGTTCGAAAATTAAAGATTTTCGTCATCACGAGAGAGCGACGCTCTCTCGAACGACCTCCGAAGGTCGTTCGGAATCCGCTCCGTTCCGATCTGACCTTGCCATAATGTAGGGTTTCTTGTGATTTGAACGTTAGGATTGGAAACTCGGGCTATGCTTCTGTCGGTGGGTGGCATCATCGAATGACGGCGCGTATCCACGGCCTGAAGGCCGTGGTATTGCGCCTGTTCCGCATATAAGAAACCACCGGGACCAATCGTGGCGATCACGCCGCCGAGGAACGCGAGCAAAAGGACAGTCGGAATGTCGATGGGGAGGACCATTGCTTTCGGCTGGGAAGAGCCAACCAGAATAGGTGACTGCTTTCCTTGCAGGTGGCTCTGTCGAAAATTTCAAGGAGTGATTCGTTTGGAGCCTTCGCTTCAGGATGTTCACTGGGCAGGAACATCCACCGCTGGTAGCGGAAACGAGACTGTTGTCGCCGCCGGACTCTGCCACATCTCGACCGGTAGATCAGACATAGAGGTCAAGCTGTTGGAAGATAGTCCCCAACAGCACAGCTACTGGGATAATTTCCAATCGACCAACCCACATATTAAGGATTAACACTACCTTTGCTGCGTCGGGCATGTTCGGTCCGGTAATACCAGCATCGAGGCCGACAGTGCTCTGTGCACTCATCACCTCGAAAATTATGTACTCCAACGGATAGGCCGGAGAGACGGTCCACAGAAACACGGCGACGCCGATCATGAGAAAGAGTATCCAGAGAATGAACACAACCGCTGCTTCAGTATATTCTCGTTCGAGTTGGTCTTGGTTGAGCATCCGTTTACCCAGCTGTAGGTGTCGAACCGCACTGTTCGGTACGAAGACGCTTTTAATCTGCCACACGGTGCCCTTGAGCAGTATAAGCACGCGGATAAGCTTGAGGCCGCCAACCGTTGATCCTGCCGCAGCCCCGGTAAGCATTCCGAGACAGAGCAGAAGTGTCGTTCCGGTTGTCCAGACCTGTTCGGTTCCACCACCGATTGTCGTCGTTCCGAATCCGGCGTTTGAGGTCGCGGAGACGAACTGGAACAGCGAAATCCGGAACGTCTCTTCGAGCGTGTCGTACTGCCCATTGGCCGAGAGGAGTGCTGTCAGGATGATCGTTCCGGCGGTGAACCAGATGAAGACCCACCGCGTCTGGATGTCGGCGTAGAAATTCCGCACTTCGCCTTTGAGAATCAGGTAGTGAATCGGGAACGCAATACTTCCGGCGACCATTACTGGAATGACCGCGTACTCGATCAGTGGACTACCATAGTGGCCGATCGAATCCGCATGAACTGAGAATCCACCGGTAGAAATCGCGGTCATCGCGTGATTGATCGCGTCCCACAGTGGCATGCCAGCGACGACAAATAACAAAATCGCTGAGAGTGTAATTCCGAGATAGATCTTCCAGATCTCTGTCACCGTCGAGACGACACTCGGGTGAATCTTCTCGGAGCGAGCCTCGCTCTCGTAGAGCGTCAGTGAACCACTGCCGGGGCGAGCAAGGATCGCGACAGTCAGCACAATGACACCGACGCCGCCGATCCACTCGATGAACGACCGCCACCAGTGCAACGATCGCGGAAGTTCCTCCTCAACTGTGGCCATCGTCAGCCCGGTGCTCGTAAAGCCACTGATGCTCTCGAAGGTCCCATTCAGTGGGTGACGAAAGACGGCGACCGTCTCGTTCATCGGGGGCGTGTTCGCCCACGCCGGATACGGATCCAGCGCGATTGTCCACGCAATAAATAAAAATGGGAGTCCACCCAGCACACCGACTGCCCCCCATGCGGTGGCCGCCGTGACCATCGCCTCGAGTTTCCCGGCGTCCGGAGCGGTTTGGTACTGTCGTGCGAGCGCAACACCGAGCCCGCCCACCACCATCGCGGAGATGGCAAACGCGGGGATCGCGTAGAACTCTCCGTTGACTGCTGCAAGCAGTATCGAGACGAGCAGCATCAGCGAGACGATCTGCAGGATTCGACCGAGATCACGCCCGATCGTCTGATGCTGCATCCTCATAGATCGCTGCCGGTAAACGCTGCAACCGCATCAGCCAACGAGGCATCATCAGTGAATACCGTCACCTGATCACCTGCTTGTATTCTCGTCTCTCCTTTCGGCGCTCGTATCGTCCCATCTCGCTCGAGTGCAACGACGAGAGCTCCCTCGGGAAGGCTTCCTGATTTCAGTGCAGTACTGAGGAGTTGCCCGTTCATCGGCGCGTCTTCAGTGACGGTCAGTTCTACCAACTCGGTGGCCTCGTCGAGTTCGATGAAGTCACCGACGTTCGGATACCGGACGGAGTGATAGAGATGGTCTGCGATCAGGTGTTGTGGATTCTCGATCAGCGTCGCACCGATTTTCTCGAAAACAGGGAGGTTTTCGGGATCGTGAACGACGCTCACGAGGTTCGGGACGTCGTGTTCCTGTGCGAGCAACATCACCATGATATTGGTCGCATCGATGTCCGTCGTTGAGATGACGGCATCTGCACGATCAATGTCCGCATCCTTGAGCGTGTCATGATTTCTCGCGTCGTCGTGCAGGACGAGACAATCGTACGCCGCAGAAGCGGCGTTTGCTCGCTCTTCATTTTGCTCGATGACCACGACGTCGTTACCGTCAGTTACTGCACGCTCGATCAGGTACGAACCGGTGTCCCCCGCACCAATAACGATCAGATACATCTCTTTGATCCTCTTTGGAGACGTCTCTGTTGGCACCTTTTGCTCTTTCGAGAAGTCGATATTCGACTGCTGTTCTCAGTGAGAGTCCTAAGTCCGTCCATATTCGCCTCGTCAACCGCTTTCTCTCGCATCAAAATGGTGGGGCCGCCTGCACCGAACTACCGTTTCCAGAACGCACCTGTAAACAGAACGAGCGCCGGAATGATCTCGAGGCGGCCGATCCACATGAGGAAGATCATGACGAGTTTCGACGAGATTGGGAACTCGAGGTAGCTGCCGAACGGGCCGAGCGAGCCGAATCCCGGGCCAATGTTCCCGATCGTCGCGATGCTCGCGCTGATCGCCTCGAGTGGCGTCAGCGAGTAGCCGATTCGAGCAGAGTCGATCACGATGAACACCGTCGCTGCGGCGAAGATGAGCAGGTACAACAGCGAGAAACTGAGCACAGCGCGGATTACGTCCTCGTCGACGACGTAGCCGCCGAGGCGGATCGGCTTGACGGCCGTGGGGTGGGCGGCGGTAAACAGTTCCCGTCGGGCGACCTTGAACACGACCAGCCACCGAATAATTTTGATTCCGCCGCCGGTCGACCCGGCGCTGCCGCCGATAAACATTGCCGTGAGGAGAACGACCTGTGAGGTTCCGTCCCACTGTGCGAAGTCACTTGTCGCATATCCCGTCGAATTGAGCAGGGAAACGATCTGAAAGGCGGCATGCCGGAGCGCGCTCTCGCTAGCGCCTTCGGTTGTTCCCCCAAGGGCACCGAGCGCGGGTGCGGCACCGCTGTAGAGCAGCGCCCCGAGAAGAGCGGTCATCACGGCGATGGCGCCGGCGTAAGCCCGGAACTCGGTGTTCTGAATGAACCGTCGTGGCTCCCCCCGGAGGACGTACCAAAAGAGCGCGAAATTGGTCCCAGCGACCATCATGAACGGGATAATCACCCACTGGACTGCGGCGGAAAAGGCTGCGACGCTGTTCGCCTCAGGCGAGAACCCGCCGGTCGGAAGCGTCGTAAAGCCGTGGGCGACCGCGTTGTAGAAGTCCATGTTCGGCGCCAGCCCCACGAGGTGGAGGCCGTACAGCAGTCCGATGAGGACGATCGTGAAGCCGAAGTAGACGAGCCAGAGGATCCGCGCCGTCTCTGCGATCTTCGGCGTGAGTTTCTGTAGTTCCGGCCCCGGTGCCTCGGCACGGATCAACTGCGAGCCGTTGACCGCGAGTTCCGGCAAAATCGCGATCATCAGGACGATGATCCCCATGCCGCCGAGCCACTGGGTGAGCTGGCGCCACATCATGAGTGCGTGTGAGTGTTGTTCGACCGAGATCTCGCCCATTACGGTCGCACCAGTCGTCGTGAACCCGGACATCGACTCGAAGAGGGCGTTTACCGGATGTGCGAGCGTCGAGGTCGTGCCGTAGCCCGCGAGAACGTACGGTATCGCTCCGATGAGCGCGACGGTAAACCACGAGAGCGCGACCAGCAACATCGCCTCTCGCGGTCTGAGGTCCGGTTCGGGATCGAACTGCTCGAGGGCGTGGCCGATTGCCACCGTGAGTGCAATCGTCGCTACGAAGACGAGCATTTCCTCCTGATAGATGATGGCGACGACCAACGGGACGAGCAGGGTGAGTGCAAGATACTTGATAACGGTGCCAGTAAGTGCGACGCTTGCCCGCCAATCAACGCGTAGAGTCATGCTGTCACGTCCGGCTCCGGCTGGGCCAGAAACACAATCAATCTCATTTTTCGTCAGTACATAATACCTCTGAAAGGGATCGGGTCACACTGCCAACTCGGTGGTGCCGCCTGCTCGAGGTTACCTGTGCCCTATATGCCTTGATGTCGTAACAACAACTCGTGTGTATGGCTCGAGTTCCCAGCGTTCGGCGACCGCGCTCGTTCTTCGACGTCTTTACCGTCACTGCCGTCTCGATCACGCTCGTCGCACTCGTGCTCACGATCTGGCACGGCTCGTTCGTCCGCCTCGAGATGGGCGTTTTCGTCGTAATCGTCTTCGGCTGGGTCGTCTGGGCCGTCGATCGCATTCTCCAGGAGTCCGTCGAGCAGTCGAAACGCGCACAGCGACGCGACTCGAGATGAGCCACGGGTGACCTAATCACGGGACGGGCAGACCGTTCGGCGTCGAACCGAGTCGATCGTCCGAGATCGACGGGAACGAGTGGGCGTTACACACGCGAGACGTGTTCACGATTCGGTGGCCCCGACGCTGCTCGGGCGGCAAACGAACCAATTAAGGGGAGGGTACGATATCGCCACAGTGTGTTCCGAACTGTCCTCGACCAGACGCGACTGTCGGTCTCGAGTCGGGTCCTAGATGGCCACGGCGTGTCTCGGTGGAGGGTAACCGGCGGATCAACGCGACACTGTTCACAGCATGATACATAACTCACTGGCGTGTTCGATCGAACGAACGAGGAGGGGGGGACGATGACGGGAAGCGACGAGGAACTTGCCAAGGACCTCGGCCCTCTCGCCGCACTGACGATCGGCGTGGGGACGATGATCGGGGCCGGCATCTTCGTGTTGCCCGGTCCCGCTGTGGCACAACTGGGTCCGCTCGCGGCGCTGGCGTTCGTCATCGGCGGCGGTCTCGCCTTGCTGACGGCGCTTTCCGCGTCCGAACTCGGGACGGCGATGCCTGTTTCGGGCGGTGCCTACTACTACATCAATCAGGGACTCGGACCGCTGTTTGGCTCCATCGCCGGCTGGGGTAACTGGATGGGGCTCGCATTTGCATCGTCGTTTTATATGTACGGCTTCGGCGAGTACGTCAATCAGTTCGTGAGTGTCTCGGGGCTGTCGCTCGGTTTTATTACCCTCGAGCCAGCCCAGATCATCGGCTTGATCGGGGCTGCCTTTTTCATCGCGGTGAACTACGTCGGGGCGAAAGAGACGGGGCGGCTCCAGAACATCATCGTCATCGTTCTCATGGGGATTCTGGCTGTCTTTACGTTGTTCGGGCTGTTCAACGCCGATCTGGAAACGCTCCGCCCGATCGACCCCTTCGGCTGGGCACCTCTGCTGCCGGTGACGGGACTCGTATTCGTCTCCTTCCTCGGTTTCGTCCAGATCACCTCCGTTGCCGAAGAGATCCAGGAACCGGGGAAGAACCTCCCGCGCGCGGTCATCGGCAGCGTCGTGATCGTCACTGTGATGTACGCGCTGATTCTCCTCGCAGTCCTCGCGGCAGTCGAAACCGACGTGGTTGCCAACAACGAAACCGCCGTCGTCGACGTCGCCCGGATGTTGATCGGCCCCGCGGGCGCTGTGGCATTGCTGCTCGGCGGCCTGCTCGCGACCGCGTCGTCGGCCAATGCATCGATCCTCGCGTCGTCCCGAATCAACTTCGCCATGGGGCGGGACAAGCTCATCTCGCCGTCGATCAACGAGATTCACCCACGTTTTGCGACACCCTACCGGGCGATCGCGATCACGGGTGCGTTTATCCTCCTGTTCATCGCGTTTGGCAACCTCGAGATGCTGGCGACCGCCGGCAGCGTCCTCCATCTCATCGTGTATAGCCTGTTGAACGTCGCGCTGATCATCTTCCGCGAGGTCGACCCCGAGAGTTACGATCCCGACTTCGAGGTGCCGTTCTACCCCATCACGCCGATTCTGGGTGCGATCCTTTCTTTCGCGCTGATCGCGTTCATCGAACCGATCGTCATCCTGCTCTCGATGGCCTTCGTGCTCTTCGGCGTCATCTGGTATCTCGGCTACGCCCGCTCGGAGATCGAATCTTCGGGCGTGCTGGCGAACTACGTCCTCGAGCGATCCGAAACGCTGCCCGACGCGGCGGTGTCGGCGACGACGTCCGTCCAGCCTGAGGGCGGCGACTACCGGGTGATGGTGCCGCTCGCGAATCCTGCCCACGAAAAACACCTAATCACGCTCGGCTCGGCCATCGCCGATCAACACGACGGAACGGTCGTCGCCGTCAACATCGAACAGGTGCCCGACCAGACCTCACTCCGGGCCGCTCGAGAGCAGAACGAACACGAGGCGGCCGCCCATCTCTTAGAGCAGGCACAGACCGACGCCGAAACGTACGGCGTCGACGTGGAGACGCACGCGGTGCTCTCTCACCGGGGAATCGAAGAGGTGTTCGACGCCGCGAAGCGATACGGCGTCGACGTCTGTGTCATGGGCTGGGGGCCGAACTCCCAGCGGTCGTCGGGACGCGTCGAAACGACGATGGACGAACTCGCCCAATCGCTGCCGTGTGACTTCCTGGTGTTTCGCGATCGCGGCTTCGATCCGTCTCGCATTCTGCTCCCGACTGCGGGTGGGCCCGATTCCGACCTCGCTGCCGCCGTCGCTCGCTCCCTGCGCGACCAGTACGACGCGACCGTGACGTTGCTACACGTCGCCGAGGACCGCGACCGCGGAACGGCGTTTCTCGAGTCGTGGGCCGACGACCACGACCTGTCGGATGCAAAACTCAGCGTCGAAACGGGCGACGTCCAGACCAACATCGCCGAGGCAGCTACGGACGCGACGTTGCTGGTCATCGGTGCGACGGAGAAAGGTCTCCTTTCGCGGGTCGTCCGCGGATCGCTCGTACTCGACGTCTTGGAGGACGTCGACTGTTCGGTGCTGCTCGCCGAAAAGCGACACGAGCGGAGCATCCGCGAACGACTCTTCGGCACGGACAGTGATACTGAAACCGACAGTGAGACTGGCGTAACGCCGAACCCGTCGACACCCGACCCCGAAACAGAGCTGTAGACACCACGAACCACGCTGTCGACGAGTGACCGTGTCGGTGTTAGGCGATCTATGCCTCCCGGCACGTTTCCGCCGATTTTTCGCTCCGCGTCTTCAGTCCCGATCGTGGGGTGGACCTCGACTCGAGTGTGACGGCTGTTGGACGGCGACACGCCGCCGACTGTGCGAGTTCGACGCTCGAGACGATATAAAAGCGGCGCGAACGCGATTGCCGATCGGGTTCGGAGACTCAGAGCATGCTCGAGACGTCATCGAGGACAGTCGCATCGACGAACAACACGACGTGGTCGCCGGGTTTCGGCACCGTCGTCCCGCGGGGCGTAATGAGTTCGCCCTGTCGGGAGATGGCTCCGATGACGACACAGTCGGGCAGGTCTCGCATCGAGTCCTCGATCTTGCGCCCCGTCAGGGCGCTCTCGTGGCCCAGCTCGACCTCGATGACCTCGGCGCGGTCGTGTTCTAACATCGCGATTTTCTCGGTCTGATCCGTCCGAGTAAAGCGGACGATCTCCTCGGCCGTCTCCTCGCGCGGGTTGATCGCGACGTCGATCCCGACCGTCTCGAAGAGGTCTGTATACTCCGTGTTCTCGATGATTGCGACCGTGCGGTCGACGCCGGCTCGGCCGGCGAGCAGGGAGACGAGGAGGTTCTTTTCGTCGTTGTCGAGAGCAGCGACGACGATGTCGGCCTCGTCGATGTGTTCGCGCAAGAGGAACTCCGTGTCGGTCGCGTCGCTTTCCATGACGAACGTGTTGGGAAGCGCCTCGGCAATCTCGCGAGCGCGGTCGTGGTCGCGTTCGATGAGTCGCGGCTCGAAGCCGTGGGCTTCGAACTCCCGGGCGGTCTGGAAGCCGATCTCGCTGCCGCCGACGATGACCACGTCGTCCGTACTCGAGGTCGTATCGCAGACGGTCGCCATTGCGAACTCCTTGACCGAACTCGGACTGCCGATGACGACGATTCGATCGCCGGGCTGAAAGACGGTCTCGCCGCTGGCGACGATCATCTCGTCGTTCCGGAAGACACCGGCGAACGTCATCGAATCGTACTGGTCGGCGTCAGCGACACGCTTGTCGATCAGTGGACTCTCCGGCCCGATATCGAACTCGGCCATCCTGACGAGGCCGCCGGCGAACATCTCGACGTCCTGTGCTCGCGGAAACCCGGAGATCCGGAACACCGTCTGGGCGACCAGCAGATCGGTACAGACCATAAAGTCCACGCCGAAGGCGTCCTCGGAGCCCTCCCACGTGTTCAACAGCGTGCGCCGACGGACGCGCGCGATTGTGAACGCGTCGCTCGCGGTTTTCGCCGTGCCACAGATGACGATGTTCGTCTCGTCGCTATCGGTCGATGCAACAACCAGATCTGCCTTCTCGAGGCCTGCCTCGCGAAGCGTCTCGAGTTCCGTGCCGTCGCCCTGTACCGAGAGCACGTCGTACGAGTAGGTGATCTCCTCGGCGAGTTCCGGATCGCGCTCGACGACGGCGACATCGTGTGATCGCTCGAGGTTCGCCGCGATCGATCGGCCGACTTCGCCCGCGCCGACGATTAGTACATACATTGTTACTCCGTCCTCCGCAAGGACATTCTTGTGTACGGGTTTCTGTGGCAAGGCGAAAGGCGTTACGACGAACGACGGCCATCCGATCCGTGTCCTCGCCGGCTGACCCCACGTGACGGGCCGTCGCCGGTTTCGAGAACGCATATACGAGCCGGGCCACCAAAGGGTACGTATGACAGACAACACCGCCGCGGACGACGGCTGGTTCGCGGGTGTCGACGCCGACGACCTCGAGTCGGCCACGACGGCGATCCGAGAGGGATCGGCCGACGAGCCGCGAGACTGGCCGACGCTCGCGGTCGAGTCGGATTTCGCCGCCGACGAGGACGAGTACTACGACGCGCTTCGTGCGGCGACCACCGACGCGACCCGACGAGCGGTAACCGAACGCGAGGCGGCCGACGACCGCCAGCTCGTCCACGCGGTGCGGGCGATGGACGACTGTACGCGGACGGCAAACGAACTCGCCGAACGCCTCGCCGAGTGGGCCGGCACCGTCGACCCCGACGCCGGGACGGGCGTCGACTACGCCCGTGACCTCGTGGCCCGAGGCGACCTCGAGCCCGGGCAGGAACCGCTCGTCTCGCTCGCCGAACGCGTCGCGTCGCTTGCAGACGAGGCCGACGCCCTGCAGACGTACGTCGAGCGACAGACGCCGGTCGTCGCGCCGAACCTCGCGGCGCTCGCCGGTCCCGTGCTCGCGGCGCGGCTGATCTCGCTCGCCGGCGGACTCGAGTCGCTGGCGAAGAAACCGAGCGGCACGGTGCAGGTCCTCGGAGCCGAGGACGCCCTCTTCGCCCACCTGCGCGGACACGCCCCCTCGCCCAAACACGGGATCATCTACACCCACGATGCGGTTCGGGGCACCCACCCCGACGAACGGGGCTCGGCCGCACGCGCGGTGGCCGGCAAACTCGCCATCGCCGCCCGCGTCGACCACTACTCGGGCGAGCGAAAGCCCGACCTCGAGGCGGAACTCGAGGAGCGAATCGCGACGATTCACGCCCGAACCGACGACAACGGCGGTGATGACGATGAGTGATGTGCTTCCTGACGGCGTCGAGCGCCGCCAGTTCGACGGCACCGAGCGACTCGCGACCCGTGGCGAACCAGTCTACGGCGAGCCGATCGACGGCGAGTGGCGCGCGTGGAACCCGAACCGGTCCAAACTGGGCGCGATGTTCGACCTCGAGATGGACACCGGCCTCGAGGGCGGCGAGACGGTGCTCTATCTCGGCGCGGCCAGCGGCACGACAGTGAGCCACGTCGCCGACTTCGCCGGCCCGACGTATGCTGTCGAGTTCGCGCCACGGCCAGCCCGAGACCTCCTCGAAGCCGCCGAGACCCGCCCGCGGCTGTTCCCGCTACTCAAAGACGCCCGGAAACCGGAGACCTACGCACACGTCGTCGAGTCGGACGTCGACGTCATCGTTCAGGACGTCGCCACGCGCGGGCAGGCCCGCGTCGCCCTCGAGAACGCGCAGTTTCTCGCCGACGACGGGCGACTCCTGTTGGCTGTGAAGGCCAGAAGCGAAGACGTCACGCGCGATCCGGCGGCCGTCTTCGAAGACGTGCAGGCAGCACTTGAGGACGGCTACGAAATCCTCGAGACGCAGCGACTCGAGGCCTACCACACGGACCACCTCGGCATCGTCGCTCGACCGCGATAACCGACTTTTTTCGCGGCGCTATTGCTCGCCGAACCGGCGTCTCGTGTCGGATAACAACTATATGGGGGTTCGTCGTACCACGGATTGGTATGTCAGCACACCCCACAATCGGCGATACGCTCGAGCAGACGGTCGATCGCTACCCCGACCGTGATGCGATCATCTACCCGCGCAAGGACCAGCGCTGGACCTACGCCGAGTTCGACGAGCGCGTCAACCGACTGGCCAACGCGTTGCTCGAGGTCGGCATCGAAAAAGGCGACCGGGTCGCCACCGTCTTGCACAACGGCTCGGAGATGGCGCTGACCGTCTACGCCTGTGCGAAGATCGGCGCCGTCTTCACGCCGCTGAACTTCCGGCTGCCGGCGGGTGAGATCGAATACATCGTCTCCGATGCCGACGCCAAATTGGTCCTGTTCGAATCCGCGACGCAAGAGGCGGTCGAGGGCGCGCGGCCGGCCCTCACAGTCGACGATTACGTCTTTATCGACGACGACCGCGAGGAGTGTCCCGACGACGCCCACGGGTTCTACACGCTCCTCGAGTCGGCGTCGGCCGACCGACCCGACGGTCGCGTCGAGGAAGACGACGTGTACGCCTTCATTTACACCTCGGGGACGACGGGCCGGCCGAAGGGCGTCGTCCACGAGCACCGCGACATGGTCGAGCACAATCTCCTGTGTATCGCGGAGATGGACCTCACCCGCGACGACGTGGGACTGTCGATGATGCCGCTGTATCACTGCGCGGAGCTTCACTGCAACCTGTTCCCGCGGGTTCACCGCGGCGCGGCAACCGTCATCCACCACGAGTTCGAGCCGGCGGCCGCGCTCGAGGCGATCGACGACTACGACTTGACGATTCTCTTTGCCGCGCCGACGGCCTGGAACGCCCTCTCGATGACCACCGCGGAGACGGACGTCGACGTCTCGTCGCTTCGACTTGGCCTCTACGGCGCGGCTCCGATGCCCGAGCAGGTCCTCGAGAACTGCCGGGAACAGCTCTGTGAAGACTATGTACAGGCCTACGGGATGACCGAGATCGGCCCCGCTGGCGTCTTCCAGTCGCCGGACGACCAGCTGCCAAAGCAGGGATCGGCCGGCCTGCCCGCGCTCAACCACCGGCTGCGGATCGTCGAACCCGACGAAGACCCGGATCAGGAGGTCGATGCGGGTGAAGTCGGCGAGATCCTCATCTCGAGTCCGTGCGTGATGCGCGAGTACTGGAACCGCCCGGAGGCAACCGAGAGATCGCTGCGCGAGGCCGACGGGACGACGTGGTACTACACCGGCGATCTGGGCTATCGCGACGACGACGGCTACCTCTACGTCGTCGACCGAAAAGACGACATGATCGTCTCCGGCGGCGAGAACATCTACCCGACCGAAGTCGAAGACGTCCTGTTCACCCACGAGGCAGTCGCGGAAGCGGCTGTCGTCGGCGAACCGGACGACGAGTGGGGCGAGCGGGTCGTCGCGTACGTCGTCGGTGACGACGTCTCCGCTGACGAACTCGACGCGTTCGCCCTCGAGAGCGACCAACTCGCCTATTTCAAGCGCCCGCGAGCGTACTATTTCGTCGACGACCTCCCAAAGAATCCTAGCGGGAAGATCCAGAAGTTCAAGCTCCGCGAGGACGAGGCGGCCATCGACCCCGACGCCGAGCCGATCACGTCCTGACCGCGGTTGACGGTGCGGCGGCCGACGAGGTCGCGTTCCGAGCGTGCGTGGTCCGGGGCGGCTGGCTGATCGGGCGTCGATCGCCGGGCCCTTATAAACCCTCGTACGAACGTCTTCCCCCGTGTTTCGGCGCGGCGGGAATTCCACTCACTACTTATTCAGGTCTCGGTCGACCCATCGCGTATGAACTGCAATCAGTGTGAGCAGACCCCCAAGGGCGGCTGTACGACCGTTGGCGTCTGCGGAAAGGAGCCCGATCTCAACGGCCTGCAGGAACTGGTCATATACGGGCTCAAAGGAATCTCCGCGTACGCGACCCACGCTCGAGACATGGGCTATCGCGACGCTGACGTCGACGGCTTCGTCCACGAGGCGCTGTACTCGACGCTGACGAACGTCAACTTCAGCATGGACGACCACGTCGACCTCGCGATGCGCGCCGGCGACGCCGCCGTCGACGTGATGGAACTGCTAGACGAGGCCCACACGCAGGAACTCGGCGTCCCCGAACCCGCCGAGGTCCCACAGAACAACGTCGAGGGGAAGTCGATCCTGATTACGGGTCACGACCTGTACGGACTCAAACGGCTGCTAGAACAACTCGAGGACGAAGACGAACAGATCAACGTCTACACGCATTCGGAGATGCTGCCCGCCCACGGCTACCCCGAACTCGCGAAATTCGACAGCCTGAAAGGTAACGTCGGCGGAGCGTGGCACGACCAGCGCATCCTCTTTGCGGACTTCCCCGGCGCGATCGTCGGCACGACGAACTGCGTCCAGCCACCGCGAGAGGAGTACCGCGATCGGTTCTTTACGACCGGCCTCGCCGGCCTCGAGGACGTCGAGTCGATCGACGGCTACGACTTCGAGCCGGTGATCGAGACAGCGAAATCCCTACCCGAGGCTGACTGGGAACAGGACGGCACCGTGACGACGGGCTACCACCACGAACCGGTGCTCGACCAGCTCGACGAGATCGTCGACGCCGTCGAATCCGGAAAACTGCGCCGGTTCTTCGTCGTCGCCGGCTGTGATGGTCCAACTCCGGGGCGGAACTACTACCGCGAACTCGTGTCGATGATCCCCGACGACTGCGTCGTCCTCACCACATCCTGTGGCAAGTTCCGGTTCAACGACCTCGAGATGGGAACCGTCCCCGGCACCGACATTCCGCGCTACATCGACCTCGGGCAGTGTAACAACTCGATTTCGACGGTCGAGATCGCGGCCGAACTCGCCGACGCGTTCGACTGTGGCGTCAACGACCTGCCGTTGTCAGTCGTCCTTTCGTGGTTCGAGCAGAAGGCGATCGCCGTCTTACTTGGCCTGCTCAGTCTCGGCGTCGAGGACATTCGGCTCGGCCCGACGGTACCCGACTTCCTCACGCCCGAGATCGTCGAGTTGCTCAACGCCGAGTTCGGCCTCCAGCCGATCGGCGACCCCGAAGCCGACCTCCGGGAGATGCTCGGCGAGCCCCTGCCCGCAGCCTCGGCGGAAGCGCGACCGGCCGACGACTGAACTGGTTTCGGCTGGGTCGACGGGCAGCCATCACTGGGTTCTCACCCCAACCCGCCGTCGCGAGACCCTGCCTGCGACCGACACTGTCGTCCTGCCGAGTCCAAACGGTATTTATCACCGCGGCCGAAAACGGGAGACGATGGAACGCGGGTCCCGGGAATCGTTTACGCGCATGGGCACACTGGGGATCGAAGAGGAGTGTTTCGTCGTCGACGACGACGGTCGTCCGACGAGTGGCACCGACGACCTCGTCTACGAACACGACCCACCGGAACTCCTCGAGGGGAAACTCGATCACGAACTGTTCAAGTTCGTCATCGAGACCCAGACGCCGCTGATCGAGGACCCGACCGACGCCCGCGAAGCGTTACTCGAAATTCGCCGGGCGCTCGTCGATCACGCCACCGCACACGGCTACCAGATCGCCGCCGCCGGCCTGCATCCGCTGGCGAAGTGGCGCGAACTCGAGCACGCCGAAAAGCCCCGCTATCGGTCACAACTCGATCGCATCCAGTATCCACAACACCGGAACACGACCGCTGGCGTCCACATCCACGTCGGCGTCGACGACGCCGACAAGGCGGTCTGGATCGCCAACGAACTGCGGTGGTACGTCCCGATCATGCTCGCGCTGTCGGCGAACTCGCCGTACTGGAACGGGTTCGACACCGGACTCCAGTCCGCACGCGCGAAGATCTTCGAGGGGCTGCCGAACACGGGGATGCCAACCTACTTCGAGGACTACGACGCGTTCGACCGGTTCGAGCGCCGGATGCTCGAGACCGACGCGATCGAAGATCGGGGCGAACTCTGGTACGACGTCCGGCCGCACACGGCCCACGGCACCGTCGAACTGCGGACGCCGGACGGGCAGGCAGACCCCGACGTCGTCCTCGCATTCGTCGAGTACGCCCACGCGCTGGTCGACGCGCTCGCTGAGGACTACGACGACGGCGCGTCGGGCTACGGCCCGATCCACCGCCGCGAACTCCTCGACGAGAACAAGTGGCGAGCGATCCGCCACGGCCACGACGTCAGCTTCATCGACCGAGAGATGGAGGGCACGATCGACCTCGGCGAACTCGTCGATCGAGAGTGTGAACGGCTGGGAATCGACGGCATCAAACGCGTCTACGAGCGCGAAAGCGGGGCGACTCGCCAGCGCCGACTGCTCGAGGAAGACGGCCCCGACGCGCTCTGTGAGTCGCTGCTGCTCGGTACTGAATAACGCCGACGTCTATCCGTTCCGACCAGACGCGTTTCAGGACGCCGTAAGGTGGCCTGCAAAGCTTTACTTCCGTGCGAACCCTTGTCCCCCACCAGAGGACACTATGGCTACGGACGACACCGACGAGCACCAGGTGGACGACGGGAGTGGGGACCGACTGCGAGACGACCCCGACGACGCACTCGAACGAACGGAAAGCGAGGTCTTCGAGGCGGAGAGCGACGGCGTTCGCACGACCGCCGTCGAGGAGGTCGACCAGCGCATCGTCGACCTGCTCTCGTGGATCCTCGATACGGAAACGCGGGCGAAGATCTACGTCCACTTGCTTGCCCATCCCGGCAGCACCTCGGAGGAGGTCGCGAAAGGGACCGGCCTCTATCCGAGCACGGTTCGTGAAGCGCTCGCGGAACTCCACGACGAAGACCGTGTGACACGGGAAAAGCGCGCGAGCGAGGGCGCAGGCAACAATCCCTACGAGTACACCGCTATCCAGCCGAGCGAACTCGTCGGCGGCGTCGTCGATCAGGTCCAGCGAGAGCTGAACACGATCTTTACGCTCGATCGCCACACCGAGTCCGAAGCGAGCCTCGAGGAAGGGTCTGAGCCCGTCACGATCACCGTCAACGAGACCGCCCCGACCGAGCCGGCCGACGAGAGCGACGACACCGACGCGTCGAGGACGGACGACGATCGGTAGCCGTCGCCACGCCCTGGCCGCTGTCCGCCGTGTTCGTCTCTCGGTGGCGTCGCACTGATACTGCCTGCTGTCGTCACGGACCGCCGATCTCCGACCCCGCCGCTGGTGATCGCGGTACATCGGTACAGCAGGCCGTATGACTCGTCGATACTACCTCTGCTCTTACTGTCGTCGACTTGTTTGCACCGCACTGACGGTTTCGTCATCAGCGAACTGTCGCTGCCCGGCCCGTCGGCTCGCCGGTCGAGTCAGCCCGTAGAACGCGATAGCCGTGTTCGAGACGCCTGCGCAGCTGATCGCCGCCGGTCTCAGTCCTCGAGGCCGAGCACGGCCGGTCGCTCGAGTTCGAGGTCGTGATTGACGGCCTGTACGGTCGTCGTCGGCCAGTTGTCCGTCGCCGTGAGCGGTTCGATCGACGCCGCGTCGACGGCGTCCTCGTCGCTGCCGGTCGCGACCAGAACCGTGTCTTCGCTTTTCGCACCTTCGACGGTCGGGTTCCACGCGTAGGCCATCGGTGCGGTCACCGTCGCGTCGTGGTCGGGCGTCGCGATCCACTCCCGGCCCGCGAAGCCAGCGGCACCGCCCTGGTGGTGGTGTTCCCACTCGCCGTCCCAGCCGACTGCGTCGTACGCCTCCTGGATCGCCGAGAAGACGTCTCCAGCCGTCCCACCAGCACTCGCTGCGGCCTGCGTCGCCGCGAGCGCCGTCGTCTCGACGCGGGCCGCAGCCTCGTGGCGCTTTGCGAGCCACGCCGGCGGCTCGAAGGCGACGGTCCGGGTACAGCTCGCGTGGAGGCCGGCCCGTTCGGCGGTGACGGAGACGAGCGCGTAGTCGCCGAGTTCGGCTTCCGTCGGCGTGTAGTGTCGGTACTGCTGGGCGCGTTCCGAGCCGCCGACGAGGACGACGGGCGCTTCGATGTCGCGCGCCGAGAGCGCGACTCGCAGTGCCGAGGCGACTTCGTGTTCCGTATCCTCGGACTGGAGCTCTCGACAGACTGCCTCGACTGCAGCGGCAGTCTCGCGGCCGAGCGTGCGGTAGCGCTCGCGGTCGCGGTCGGTCAGCGGCTGGCGAAGCGACGTCGGATCGACGCGCTCGAGGCCGGGAATCTCGATGTCGGCGGCCGCCCGCTCGTCGTCCGCGACACGGGCTGCGATTGCCTCGCCGAGCGAGTCGGCGTACCACGGAAACTCGTCGACAGAAACCGTCTCGGCGTCGAGATCCGGCAGTTCTTCGGCGGCGATGCGGCCAGCTTCGATGTTATCTGCGATGATGCTGATTGTCGACCCGTCGTAGCCGACGGCGGCGACGCCGGCATCCGTCTCACGGTCGACGACGTTGTTGCCGCCGGTCAGCCAGGCGAAGGCGTTCGGCCGGGCGAACCAGACCGAATCGAACTCCTCGGACTCGAGGAACGCCTCGAGTCGTTCGCGTTTGTTCATGTCGGGTGCTGGCGTGGGTGACTCTTGAATCCGACGATGGCGTCCCTCCTCGAGCGATTCCGGTGTAACTGTCGCAGCGCACGCCGATTCCTGCAGAGTAAGAACGACTCGGGCAACCTAAGTAGAGGTGGTCCTAACCCCCGGCTGAACGCCCGTGTCGACCGATAGTCACACTTCCCGTCCGGTACTCCGTCCGCTGATCGAACGGTTCGGCTTTCCGCACCTGATAGCGACGACGCTCGTGGTGGTTGCGGCGACCATCCTACTTGGTATCGCCGCGAAGGCGACTGGGTCGGGGCTGGCCTGTGAGGCGAACTGGCCCCAATGTGATGCCGGCCCGTTCAACCTGTTCCCGGCGAACCTCCCGAGTTTCTACGAGTGGTTCCACCGGTTCGTCGCGATGTTCGCCGGCTTCGCCATCATCGGCTCGGCAATCGCCTCCGTTCGACTCCCAAACGTCGACCGACGCGTCGCGGCGCTCGTCGTCGCCGGCATGCTCTTGACGCCAGTGCAGGTCGCCCTCGGCCGTGAAACCGTCACGCAGTATACGATGGACATCCTGTCCCTGCACTTCTGGACAGCCGTGCTCATCTTCGTCCTCTTTACCGTGGCGACCGTCCTCGTCTGGGCACCGCAGTTGACCGCGACACACGTCACGACCGCGCTCAGTTTCGGTGCCATCATGCTGCCGTTCCACGTGGCGCTCAGCCCGCTCGTGATCGGCGACATTACCACCTACAGCCCGTCTATGCAGATGGCCCAGTACGGCGTCACCCTCGGCCTCTTGGGCTCCGCCATCGTCGCCGCGATGGTCGGTCGCCGCCGCTTCGATTCGACCCGTCTGACCGCGCTGTTGAGCGCGGCGACAGCGCTCGCCGTGGCCGTGATCTTCCTCGGCCGTCGGGCCGTGATGACGTTCAACCCCGCACTCGACTCGCTTTACGTCGCCGTCGCCGCGCTGTTGTTCGTGGCATTCGTCGCCAGTATCGCCCTCGTCCGGAACGCCCCAAGTCGCTGAGCAGCGCCCATTCACTGGACGCGGTCGTGTCGTTGGACCGGATTTTACTCACTGCTTCGGTAGCCACACAACGCCACTCTCCACATCGCCGTGACCACTGTACTGTTTTCTACCCCGAGCAAGCGCTCCATCATGTGAACCAGCCTCAACGTTCCCGAGAAGATGCTGATCGAGTTCGACCGGACCTGCAGCCGAAGGCCTCGAGTCCCGTTCACGCGCCCTTCGGGCCGAGATCGATACGACCTGTCACGGTTATCACGGCGAATGGGGTCTCGAGGCCGTCTTCTGTCACGGGCCAGCCGAACAGATCGGAACTCTCGTCTATCGGTTGACTGACGTTGACGCTGTCGGACAGGTATCGGTAACGCTGTTTGAGCGGATCGGACGTCGTAGAAACAGACTCTCAGCGCAGTTACTCGCTCGAGACGACAACGTGGCCGTCACCCGTCGCGGTCACATCGTAGCCGTCGTGGGTGAACGTGATCGTGCCGTTTCGAGACGTACCGCTGTAGGTCGAACTGAAAAGCGAGTTGAGCGCATCGGGATCGACCGTCTCGAATAGCGGCGTGAGGACGCCGATATCCTGCCCGTCATCGCCCTGATCCGACGACGCACTGCTCGCTGCTGTTCGAAGCGCCGCGATGACCGCCTCGCTCAGCGTCTCATCGTCCGACGCAGTGTAGGTGACTTCCCCCTGTCGTACGGTCTCTCCCATCGATTGCTGATGCGTTGCCATTGATACTGTTGATGAAGCGTCGACGGGTGTTCTTCCGGGTTTGCTAGCCAACGTTTTAAGTAGTTCCGTCGGCGATCGTGTTCCGCAACAGCGCTTCGTGACCGCGTCGAAGCAGTGCAGAGAACGCCTGACTCGTAATCTCGAACTCGTCGGCCAACTCTTCGGTCGACACGTCGCGTGGTACCTCGAAATACCCCCGCTCCAGCGCCCGACACAACGCGTCCCGTTGGCGGTCGGTCAGTCCGTATCTCGCCGTCTCAGTATCTTCGCTTCGATAGAGTCGCTGAAGTTCGAACGACAGCTCGCGTTCTCGACACTGTTCGCGGTAGTTCATCAGTGCATTACGGCTGGGAACCTGTGCGCGGTATCTCGTTTCGCGTTCGTCCGTTTCAATATCGAGAAACGTAATCCCGTACTCTATCGCGTCGACGTACGTGAGGCCCCGCTCGCCCTCGGAAGACAGCGTGACGCGAAAGAGCCGGCGCTCGGAGAGTGTCGAGAGAATTTCGAAGTCGGTAATCGACGGATCGTCCGGTAGCGCCCGAAAGAACTGTTCGAGAGCCGCTTCCGCTCCTCGCGCCCAAAAAATCATCCGTGATTGGTTGCCGGGGACTGGTTGCTCGTCTTCGACCTCGAGTACGACTCCGGAAACTGATCGTCGTGTCTCTTGCATGATCGGATTCGAGAGTCGATACTCGGCGATGAAGCTCATGAACGATTCATATAGTTCCGTCGGCAAGGTAGTTTCGACGCCGGTCGCGACAGTGCAGTCGGCGTCGACTCTCACCGGCCGAATCGCTTTCTGATCGTCGCCCGTAGCGGTAGCCCCAGTGCCCCGACGATTGGGAAGATAACGAACGCAAGGAGATCGATCGGCAGTGTGGCGTACCCAGCGGTCGCGAGCCCAACGCCGACAGCCGGTGCCAGCACGGGCAGAACGTACAGATACGAGGGCGTCCAGCCCGGTCCGCGTCGGGTGTGGCGAACGATCACCGTAAACAGGACGGGCATGAGGACCGCGCCGGCCAGCAGCGGCCCGCCGACGAGGCTCGTCGTAACGGCCACTACGACTGCGACGACGATCGTTTCGTCGATTGACACTGGTCCCCACGTCTCCCCGTCGCGGACGACACGCGCGCCCAGCAGTCCAAGGACGGTTACGCCGACGACGCCCGCTAACGCGGCGTACCACTGAAGCGTCTCGAGCGGCGGCGCAACGAGTTCGACGCGAGCCAGAAACGCGGTCGTCGTCTCGAGGCCGTAGCGGCTACTCGAGAGCGCCGTCCAGAGTCCGTCGGGATCGGTCCCGACCGCCTGTAACTCGGCCGCAAGCGTCTCGAGGCCGGCTTCGTTTTCGAGCCCGTAGTGGACGAGACCGGCGACGTAGAGACAGACGGACAGCCAGATCAGCGGCAGCGAGAAGTTCTGTCTGCGCCACCACCGGGTCAGCGGGTTGCCGGTGGCGCTGTCCGATGCCGTCCCGCTGGGTTCGGTCGTGGAGCGGCCCGTCCCGTGGCTCGCTGTGGTGCTGGTCGACCCGCCGTTGTGGGTGTTGGTCTGTGTCGTGCTGGTCCCAGCGGATGCCGTTCCGGTTCCGGTCGCACCGCTGCTGGTCGTTCCCGTCGACGTCCTCGAGGCCGTTCCGGTCCCGGAACCGGTCTGTGTCCTCGAGGTCGCTCCACCTGTTGCCCCTGCCGCAGAGGCCGCCTTCGACCGCTTCGAACTGCTGGTGCTGGCGCTCGAAGCGTCGGCACCCGAGGAACTGGACGACGAGGAGTAGGTAAAGGTCGTCCCGGAACTCGTCTCGTCTGCCTCGTCGTCCGCGTCGTTCGTCTTGCTCGTTGCCGATTTCGACTCGTCGCTTGAACTCGAGTCACTGCTCTGCCAGACGTCCGCCGAGGGGAGCCCGCTGGTTCGCTTGGCGACGTAATCCGTGTGGCCCATGCGGTCGTAGGCCTTCCGTTCGACGGGATCACCGAGGATGTCATAAGCCTTCTTGACGGCCGTAAACTGGGCTCGAGCCCGGTCGTCATCGTTGTGGTCGGGGTGGTAGACTCGGACCTGTTCGCGGTAGGCGTCTTTGATCTCGTCCTGTGATGCGTTGGACGGAATCTCCAGGAGATCGTAGAAATCCTCGGTCATATAAGCCTCGATGAGTGTCTCGTCTGCTGTACTGTACTCGAGGGGGGGTTATAATAACAGTGCTCTCACGAGAAGTCGGTCAGCGACAACTGGCCGCCAGCGTGGGGGCGATCGGTTGCTGCCCCGTCGGCGGCGCTGTCGGCTCCGCCCCCACCGTCGGTCCGCTGGCTGTCGCCGTCACCGCCCCAGCTATCGAGGCTGGCCTGATCGGCCGCCGCGAACTCGAGGTTCGCCACCCGAACGCCGAGTTTACGGACGGGTTCGGTCTCGAACTCCGTAAAGAGGTCGCGAGCGATCCGGCCGACGAGGTCGGGATCGTCGACTGGCCCCGGCAACGATCGCTCGCGGGTGTTGACGTCGTACGGCGGCGTGACGGCTTTGACGCCGATGGTTCGGTAGAGTGCGCCCTCGCGTCGGGCGCGATCGGCGACGGCCACCGCGAGCGTCTCGATCTGGTCGTACTTCGGGTCGGGTTCGGAGACCGGGTCGGCGAAGGCGGACTCGCGGGAGAAACTCTTGGGTTCGCCTTTCGGCTCGACCCGACGGTCGTCGTCGCCGCGGGCGCGATCGTGCAACTCCTGGCCGCGTTCGCCGAAGCGTTCGACCAGCGGCTCCGGATCGGCCGCGGCGACGTTGCCGGCCGTTTCGAGGCCCATCTCCCTGAGCTCCCGGGCGGTCACGGGGCCGACGCCGTGGAGCAACTCGACCTCGAGCGGGGCGAGAAAGTCCCGTACCTCGCCGGGTTCGACGACCGTCAGCCCGTCGGGTTTCTCGAAGTCGCTGGCGATCTTGGCCGCGCTCATCGTCGGCGCGACGCCGACGCTGACGATCACGCCGACCTCCCGGCGAATTCGATCTTTGATGTGGCGGGCGAAGCCGTCGGCGACCTCCCAGGCGGTTCGGTCGGTCACGTCGAGGTAGGCCTCGTCGATGCTCACCTCCCGAACCACGTCGGCACAGTCGTGGAGGATCGACTGGACCTCCTCGGCCACCGACTCGTAGTAATCTAGATCGACGGGCCGGTAGAACCCGGTTTCCTCGCGGGTGAGCTCCGGATCGTAGTCGTCGGCCTCGGGAGTCATGGCTGCGCGTCTGGGCAGGCGCTCGAGCGCCGTTGAGATCGCTTGTGCGCTTTCGACGCCGAACTCGCGGGCCTCGTAGCTGGCGGTGGCGACGGCGCCGACGGTCTCGCCGGGTTCGTAGCCCATGCCGACGACGACGGGTTCGCCACGGAGGTCGGGCTCGCGAAGGCGCTCGCAGGACGCATAGAAGCAGTCGGCGTCGACGTGACAGACGATCCGCTCGTCGTCGTCCGTCACCTCGATTCCCGGAAGCCGCGGTCCCTCCGACATTCGTCTACTGAACGGTTCGTGTGGACCGTTGTGAACGTTGCGTCCGGCGGCCCGCGGGGTGATCGGTGGCTCAGTTGTAGCCGCGCCAGCGTTTGCCACATTCGGTACACTTGAAAAACCGCGTCGGCGGTTCGTCCGCCGAGGCTGTCTGTTTGAGTGTGTACCACGCTTCCTGATTGCCACACTCGTCACAGACGACGTCGGTCGCCTTCGGCTTGCCCTCGAAGTTCGCGTTCTCGTCCGACTCGATCACGTCGGCGTCGGTCTGTGACTCCGTCGTCACGAACGCGTCTTCCTGTTCACGGTCCCGTTCGCTCGAGGCCCCACAGTCGTCGTTCGTACAGACCATGCGGTCGCCCTCGGCTTTCATCATCGAACCGCAGTCGTCGCAAAACTGCATAGCCGCCCGTATGCGGTCGGGACGCAAAAAACGCTCTTCTCGTCGGTGCGGTGACTCTCTGTCAGCACTGCCGTCGGTTTGTCCGCCCGCCTTACTGATCGACGCGAACCGTCGCCCCGCTCGAAGCGGGCGCAGACAGGATAACGTCGCCCTCGAGGTCGTTGTCTGCGAGCGCGTCGTGAGCGGCTGTCGTGGCCTCCTCGGCGTGGGTTCGATCCGTGACGGCGTAGACGACTGGCCCCCACGATGACTGACCGACACCGGTACAGACTGGACACGTCTCAAGCGTTTCGACGAGGGTACCAGCAGGCGGCCGAAAGACGCCGCCTTGGGCATCGGCGTACCACGCGCCGTTTTTGCGGCCGATCTCGCTGATCGCCTCGCCGAAGGCCTCGAGTCGGCCCTCGGCGGCGGCGGGCAACAGTTTTCGAGTGACGACGCCAGCGATTTCGTCGGCGATGGCGGGGTCGGCACGCTCGACCACGCTTCGCATACTCGCATCCTCGTCATCGCCGCTGCGGCCGGGGTCGGCGTCTGGAACGACGACAAGAAAACGCCAGTCGGAAGGCAGGTCGTGGCGGGCGACGACCGGCGGCACCGTCCAGTCGCCCTCGGTCGGCGGCTCGGTCGTAAACCGATTCGTCGGGTGACCGGCGTCGACGACGAATCCGCCGGCCTCGAAGGTCGCGACGCCGATGCCGCTGCGGCCACCCCGGCCCATTGCGGGGGCATGGGCTCTGACCGCTGGCTCGAGGCCGTGAGCGTGGGCCGTTGCGGCGAGCACGGACAGCGATAGCTGGGTGCCGCTGCCGAGTCCGATGTGACGCGGGAGTTGTTCCTCGAGCGTGACCGCGACGCCGGGAACGTCGAGGATGTCGACGGCACGGCTCGCGTACTCCCGGACCAACTGGTCGTCGCTCTCGACGGTGGCGGCCGGTTCGGCGGTAACCGTGACGCGTGGCTCCTCGAGGGCGACGCCGATGCCGCCGTAGAGCCGTCGCCGGGCCAGCGAGAGGTTCTGGAACCCGACGTGAATCCGGGCCCCGGCGCTGACGGTCGCGGGTGTCATAGCCGCCGCTAGGCAAGCCCTCGGCAAGGGGGTTTCGACGCTGGCAACGCCTGTCTCCGTGGCACATGTTGACAGTCGAACCGTCGTGTCACCGACAGCTCTTTTCGATCGGTCATGTGTCTAGTGGACATGGAACTCACGCGCGCACTCGAGGCCGATACCGGACTCACCTGTGTCGTCGGCGCTGGCGGGAAGAAATCGACGCTGTACGAACTCGCCGGCCGACTCGAGCGAGCAGTCGTGACAGCGACCGTCCGGATCCCGATCTTCGACCGACAGGTCGCCGACGTGCGAGTGACTGAAGATCCACTCGCCGTCCTCGAGTCGACCGACGACGCCGACCTCGAGTGGCCGCTCGGACTGGTGCCAGCACAGGAGCGAGACGACCGGTATCGGGGGTACGACCCTGCAACGGTCGATCGGATCGCGTCGGCCGACGGCGTCGAGCACGTGCTCGTCAAAGCCGACGGCGCGAGAACGCGATTGTTGAAGGCCCCGAACGAACGCGAGCCGCAACTACCCGAGACCGCCGAGACGGTGATCGCTATCGCGAGTGTCGACGCGGTCGGCCAGCCGCTCGAGGACGACGTCGTTCACCGCCCGGAGCACGTCGCGGACGTGACCGGACGAGCGATCGGTGAGCCGATCGAACCGGCCGACGTGGCGGCGGTTCTGACCAGCCCGGAAGGTGGACTGAAGGACGTCCCGGACGGTGCGACGTACGTCCCGCTGCTCAACATGGTCGACGATGACGACGCCCTCGAGACGGCACGCGAGATCGCGACGCACATCCGCGAGGAGAGCGCTGCCACACACGGTCGCGTCTCGCGAGTCGTCCTGACGAGCATGATCGCCGACGAGCCGTTGGTCGACGTCTATCAGTGATGCTGGCGGACAGAAGTCAGTATGAGTCCTCGCCGTGGCCCGGCTGTCGACTGGTCACTGACGATTTATACGGCTCTCGTACATAGCATCGCCTGTGACGAGTTTCGATTCACTCGAGGGCGTCGTCCTCGCGGGCGGCTACTCGACGCGCTTTGGCGAGACAGACAAAGCCGTCGCCGAACTCGCCGGGACGCCGCTGATCCGCCGTGTCGTGGATCAACTCGCGGGAGTCACCGACGCAGTCGTCGTCAACTGCCGGGACGAGCAACGCGAGGCGATCCGAAACGCACTCTCGGGGAGCGACGTCGACCGTCGGTACGCGATCGATCCGATTCCCGACCGCGGCCCGCTGGCCGGCATCGGCGTCGGCTTAGCGGCGGTCGACCGCGAGTACGCGGCCGTCGTCGCCTGTGACATGCCGTTCGTCGATCCGACGCTGTTCGAACAACTGTACGCGCACGCTCGTGGCCACGACGGGGCCGTCGTCCGACTCGAGGACGGCTGGTATCAGACGACACAGGCCGTCTACCGCGCCGAGCCGATGGCGCGTGCCTGCGAGGAGACGCTGGGTTCCGACGATACTCGGGTTCTGGCTGCGTTCGACTCGCTCGACGTGGTCACCGTCGAGGAAGCCGACCTCGAGGGCGTCTCGGCGACGACCTTCGAGAGCGTCGACACCCCGGACGACCTGCGGGCGGCAGCGCAACGGCTCGAGTAGGACGAGTCTCGAAAAAGCGTCGGTCGTCTTCGAACCGCTATTTTGGAGCGTTAGTCCTGCTTCGCGCCGGGGTTGGTCACGGCACCGTTGGCCGCGGAGTCGAACGTTTGCCCGTACTTCGCCAGCACCCCGGTCGTGTAGTTGGGCTCGGGGAGGCCGTGTTTCTCGAGTCGCTGCTCGATCTCCTCGTCGGTGAGATCCACGGAGAGTTCGAGGTTGTCGATGTCGATCGTGATGGTGTCGCCGTCCTCGAGGGCGGCGATCGGGCCGCCGGCGGCGGCTTCCGGCGCAACGTGGCCGATGGAGAAGCCTCGAGTAGCACCGGAGAATCGGCCGTCAGTAAAGAGCGCCACGTCCTCGGCGTGGCCCTGGCCGGCGACTGCGCTCGTGACGCCGAGCATCTCGCGCATGCCGGGGCCGCCCTGTGGACCCTCGTTGCGGATACCGATGACGTCGCCCGTCTCGACGCGTCCTTCCTGCACGTACGCCATCGCCGGCTCCTCCGATTCGAAGATGCGGACGGGGCCTTCGTGGTGAAGGTGGTCCTCGCCGGTGATCTTGATGACGGCACCGTCGGGTGCGAGGTTGCCCGTCAAAATGCGGATCGCGCCGCGCTCGTGGATGGGATCGTCGACGGTGTAGAGGAAGTCAGCGTCGAGGTCCTCGATTCGTGGCGGGTCGAGGCGTTCGATGGCCTCGGCGATCGTCTCGCCGGTGACAGTCAGCGCGTCGCCGTGGAGTAGGTCCGCCTCGAGGAGTTCCCGGAGCACGACGGGGACGCCGCCGACCTCGTGGAGGTCGTTCATCACGCGCTGGCCGCCGGGCTGCAGATCGGCGATCTTCGGCGTCCGGGCGCTAATCTCGTTGAACGTCTCGATGTCGAGGTCGATGCCAGCCTCGGCGGCCATCGCCAGCAGGTGGAGTACGGCGTTGGTCGAGCCGCCGACGGCGACCTGCAGCGCGATCGCGTTCTCGAAGGACTCCCGCGAGAGGAAGTCCGACGGTTTTCGCTGCTCGCGGACGACCTCGACGGCGAGTTCGCCGCTCTCGCGGGCGACCTCGTAGCGGTCGTCGTCCTCGGCGGGTGGCGAGGACGACCCAAGCGGCGCGAAGCCAATCGTCTCGGAGATCGAGGCCATCGTGTTCGCGGTGAACATCCCACCACAGGAGCCCGCACCCGGGCAGGCGTGGCGCTCCATCTCGTCGAGTTCGTCTTCGGACATCTCGCCGTCGGCGACGGCACCGACCCCCTCGAAGACGTTCTGGATCGTGATCTCGCGACCGTCGTGTTCGCCGGGCATGATCGAGCCGCCGTAGAGGAAGACGCTCGGCAGATCCGTCCGAATCGCGGCCATCATCATCCCGGGCATGTTCTTGTCACAGCCGCCGATGGTGACGAGCCCGTCCATGCGCTCGCCGAACGCGACGAGTTCGACGGAGTCGGCGATCACTTCTCGAGAGATGAGCGAGGCTTTCATCCCCTCGGTCCCCATCGAAATCGCGTCGGAGATGGTGATCGTGCCGAACTCGATCGGCATCCCGTCGGCCTCGTCGACGGCGTCGTAGGCCGACTGGGCCACGTCGTCCAGGTGAACGTTACACGGCGTGATGTCGGCGGCTGGATTCGCAACGCCGATCATCGGCGAGGACAGGTCCGCATCGTCGTACCCCATCGCACGGAACATCGCACGGTGGGGGGCTCGTTCGACCCCCTCCGTGACCTCCTTGCTCGGCAACTCCTCGGGCTTGCCCTCTGCAGGCGATCGCTCCTCGGGCTGTTGGCTCATACCGTGAAATTGCCACCTCGGCGCTTAAAGACCTCGGATACCGACATCACCCCACATCAAGCCCCAGTCGAACACATTCGGGTGCCGCGAGCGCCGTCTGCTGGCCCGACCGTCCATCGAGGTCGCCGCCCGCCCGCGTCACCTTCGATTTCCTGCACGGGGCTTTCCCACGCCGGTCACGGAGTGGGTTCTAGAGCGACGAATGTGCAAGTACTGTCTCGAGTGCAAGTGGCAGCTCACCGCTGCCGACGACTGCACCGAAGCCGAGGCGTCGAAGAAAGCGATCGAACACTTCGTCGAAACGGGCCATACGGTCGAATCGTTTCGGCTGCCACCGCCAGTTACGGTCTCCGACTCGGAAACCTGACCTATCCGCGACGCTCGAGGATACGATCGATGATCAGTCGGGTCGAGAGGATCTCGTCGTCGGTCGGCTCCCGGCCGCTGGCCCGCTCGACGACACAGTCGATGCCGCGGCGATCGAGTTCGGCTTCGATCGCCGTGGCGTCGTGGTGCTGGTCGTGTCCCAGCGCGATGACGTCGGGGTCGATCTCCTCGATCGGGATGAAAATATCCTCCTCGTGGCCGAGTATCGCCTCGTCGACGGCCTCGAGCGCGCCGACGACGTCGCGTCGCTGCGTCGCTGGACAGATCGGCGCTTCCTTGTGGTCGACGTTCGCTTTGCGAGCGACGATCACGTACAGTTCGTCGCCCATCGCGGCCGCCTCCTCGAGGTAGTGGACGTGGCCGGGGTGGATGACGTCGAAGGTCCCCTGGGCGATGACGGTCTTCGTCATGTCGCCCTCCGGTCGCCGCGCGCATTGCTCGTCGTCCGTTCACGGTTCGGGCCGGTAGTCGTCTCGAGCATACTCATACTATCGTCGGAGTTCGTCGTCGATATCCGCCTGCGTGAAATCGAAAAAGTCCTCAGTTTCGGGGAGGTCGACGTCGACCACGTTCAACTGGGTCGGCTTCCCCTGCGAGTCGAAGGCCTTCCAGTCCGTTCGGCGGTAGGGGGCGCCGATGATGACGTGGACGCTGCCCCGGCCGAACGTCTCCAGATCCGCGCTACTCGGCTGAATCACACCGTTCGGGTGGGAGTGAATACTGCCGAGTGCCTTCACGTCGTTTGGAATCTGGCTCGTCCTGACCGTCGCGCTGACGCTGTTCGACTCGGTGCCGGGGACCACTACGATGTCCGTGATGACGAGTCCGTCCTGCTCGAGTCCGAGTCTGTCCGCCTCGGTGCCCCGGAGAAAACCCATGTACTCGTTCGGGTGGGTCGCCTCCGAGGACTCGAGGGCGAACTCGAGTGTCTCCTCAGCGATGCCGAGAATCTCACTCGAGCGAAACAGCGCGTCGAACAGCCCCATAGCACACCGTCGGGGCTTGCGGTTGCTAAACGTTCCGATAAGACGGGCTCGCGAAACGAACCGCGTCCGTGCTGCTCGGACGCCGACGTGAGACGATCATCATCGTCGATGGTATCTCTCAAGGATCAACTAGGAATACATACACCTCCACCGCATATTAGCGCGTGTCTTTTTGAGGGGGGCTGGCTATCCGGACGTATGTCACTAGACGAAGACTCACTCGCCTACCACAGCGACGACCCGCCGGGCAAACTCGAGATCAGGACGACGAAGTCGACGAGCACGCAGCGGGATCTCTCGCTCGCCTACTCGCCCGGAGTCGCCGCACCGTGTCGGGAAATCGCCGACAACAGGAACGACGCCTACCAGTACACGGCGAAAGCGAATCTCATCGGCGTCGTCTCGAACGGCTCCGCGGTGCTCGGACTCGGCGATATCGGTGCGCAGGCTTCGAAACCTGTCATGGAGGGGAAAGGCGTCCTGTTCAAGCGATTCGCGGATATCGACGTCTTCGACATCGAACTCGACCTCGACGACCCCGACGCGTTCGTCGAGTCGGTCGCGGCGATGGAACCGACCTTCGGCGGGATCAATCTCGAGGACATCGCCGCACCGGACTGTTTCCGGATCGAGGAGCGGCTTCGCGACCGCATGGACATTCCGGTCTTTCACGACGACCAACATGGAACCGCGATTATCACCGGTGCGGCGCTGTTAAACGCCGCCGAACTCGCCGACAAGGACCTCGAGTCGATCTCGGTCACGTTCGCCGGCGCGGGTGCAGCAGCACTTGCGACGGCCCAGTTTTTCGTCTCGCTGGGCGTCAAGCGAGAGCACATCACGATGGTCGACATCGACGGCATCCTGACGACGGCGCGAGCCGAAGCCGGCGACCTCGATCCCTACAGCCGCGAGTTCGCCCGCGACGTGCCCGACGGCGAACTCGCCGATGCGATGGTGGACGCGGACGTCTTCGTCGGCCTCTCGGCCGGCGGCATCGTTTCGCCGGAGATGATCCGCTCGATGGCCGACGACCCGATCGTCTTCGCGATGGCCAACCCCGAGCCCGAGATCGACTACGAGACGGCGAAAACGGCCCGTGACGACGACGTCATCATGGCCACTGGCCGCTCTGACTACCCAAATCAGGTCAACAACGTCCTCGGATTCCCTTTCATCTTCCGTGGCGCACTCGACGTGCGTGCTGCCGAGATCAACGAGGAGATGAAAGTCGCGGCCGCGGAATCGATCGCCGACCTCGCGAAACAGGACGTGCCCGACGCCGTCCGCAAGGCCTACGGCGACCAGCCGCTGCAGTTCGGCCCTGAGTACATCATCCCGAAGCCGCTCGATCCGCGAGTGTTGTTCGAGGTCGCGCCCGCGGTCGCCCGCGCCGCGATCGACAGCGGGGCCGCCCGCACCGACATGGACATCGAGACCTACGTCGAGCGTCTCGAGGCCCGCCTCGGCAAATCCCGCGAGATGATGCGAACGGTGTTCAACAAGGCCAAAACCGAGCCGAAACGACTCGCGCTGGCCGAAGGTGGCAACGAGAAGATCATCCGCGCGGCGGCCCAGATCGAAGAACGAGAGGTTGCCCAGCCAGTGCTGATCGGGGACGAAGCCGAGATCGCGACGACGATCACGGACCTCGGCCTCGAGTACGACCCCGAAGTGGTCGATCCAAGCGCCGACGTACACGATGGATACGTCGACTCCCTATACGAGCGCCGCCAGCGAAAGGGCGTGACCCGAACCGAAGCTCGCGAACTGATCCGGGACAGCAACTACTTCGCCTCGGTGATGGTCGATCAGGGCGATGCCGACGCGATGCTCACCGGGCTGACGAACCACTACCCATCGGCGCTGCGCCCGCCGCTGCAGGTTATCGGTACCGCGCCGGACACCGACTACGCCGCGGGCGTCTACATGCTCACGTTCAAAAACCGCGTCGTCTTCCTCGCGGACGCGACGGTCAATCAGGACCCCGACGAGGACGTCCTGGCCGAAATCACACGTCATACGGCTGCCCTCGCCAGACAGTTCAACGTCGAGCCGCGGGCGGCACTGCTGTCGTACTCCGACTTCGGCAGCGTCGACAACGACGGTACCCGGAAACCTCGACGAGCGGCCGAACAGCTCCGAAACGACCCGAGCGTCGACTTCCCCGTCGACGGCGAGATGCAAGCGGACACCGCCGTCGTCGAGGAGTTGCTCGAGGGATCCTACGAGTTCGCCGACTTAGACGAGCCGGCGAACGTGCTCGTCTTCCCGAACCTCGAGGCGGGCAACATCTGTTATAAACTCCTCCAGCGGCTGGGTGGGGCCGAAGCGATCGGGCCGATGCTGGTCGGCATGGACCGCCCGGTTCACGTCCTCCAGCGCGACGACGACGTCGCCGACATCGTCAATCTGGCGGCCGTCGCGACCGTCGACGCACAGGAAGAGTAGTCTGTCTAGTCAGTCGATTCTCGCGCGCGATCGCGCGCCGCCGCGCTATTCGGTCTTGACAAGGGTTATACGCGACCGACGCAAATGACGATCCAAGATGACACGTGAGTCCGCCGGGGAACCCGGCGCAGACGACGGGGATTCCGTCGTCTACGATCTCGCTTCCGAGTGTACTGCAGCGGACGTCGAATACGATCGGCCGTACCTCGCCGAAATCAACGGTATCGTCGACTACGGCGTTTTCGTCGATCTCTCCGACTCCATCTCCGGACTCGTCCACGAATCCGTCCTCGACGGCACCTACGCCGTCGGTGACGAACTCGTCGTCGAACTCGAGACGGTCCGAGAGAACGGCGACATGGCGTTCGAACCGGCCGACGTCGACGATTATACCGTCGAGTCCGTCGACCACGACTACGCTCTGACCGGGACCGACCGTCTCGAGTCGAACATCGGCGAGCAGATCCACCTCGAGGGCGAAGTCGTGCAGGTCAAACAGACCGGCGGCCCGACGATCTTCCACGTCACCGACGAGGACGGCGTCGTCCCGTGTGCCGCGTTCGAGGAGGCTGGCGTCCGCGCCTATCCGCAGGTCGAAGTCGGCGACATCGTCCGCGTCACCGGCGCTCCGGAGTACCGCGAGGGCACCGTCCAGATCGAGGTCGACGGTCTCTCGACACTCGAGGGTGAGGACGCCGAGGAAGCCCGCAAACGACTCGAGGACGCCCTCGAGTCCCGCGCACAACCCCACGACGTCGCGCCCCTGATCGACTGGCCCGCTTTCGAGAAACTCCGACCCAACCTGCAGGAGGTCGCGAAACTGCTCCGACGGACCGTCCTCGAGGGCCGCCCGATCCGCGTGCGCCACCACGCAGACGGTGACGGCATGTGTGCCGCCGTTCCCGTTCAGATCGCCCTCGAACGATTCATCGCTGAGGTCCACGAGGACGAGGATGCCCCGCGACACCTCATCAAGCGCCTGCCCGCGAAAGCGCCCTTCTACGAGATGGAAGACGCCACGCGCGACCTGAACTTCGCTCTCGAGGATCAGGAGAAACACGGCCAGCAACTCCCGCTGTTGCTCATGCTCGACAACGGCTCGACGGCCGAGGACGTCCCGGCCTACGAGACGCTGGCCCACTACGATATCCCGATCGCAGTCGTCGACCACCACCACCCCGACCCCGAGGCCGTCGAGGACTTGCTCGACGCCCACGTCAACCCGTACCTCCACGACGAGGACTACCGGATCACGACGGGGATGCTCTGTGTCGAACTCGCGCGGATGATCTACCCCGAACTCACTGACGAACTCCGACACATCCCTGCCGTCGCCGGCCTCTCGGATCGCTCGAAAGCCGACGCGATGAGCGATTACCTCGACCTCGCCGCCGAGGAGGGCTACGACGAGGACCGTCTGCAGGACGTCAGCGAGGCGCTGGACTACGCCGCATTCTGGCTGCGCTACAACTCTGGCGACCAGCTGATTCAGGACTTACTCCACGTCGACAACGGCGACGAGGATCGCCATCGAGAACTCGTGTCGTTCTTCGCCGATCGCGCCCGCGAGGAAGTCGACGAGCAACTCGACGCCGCGATGCCCCATCTCGAGCACGAGGATCTGGACAACGGCGCGCACCTCTACCGGATCGACGTCGAGAACTACGCCCACCGGTTTACTTATCCCGCACCGGGCAAGACCACGGGCGAGATCCACGACCGCAAGATCGAAGAGACGGGCGACCCCGTCATCACGGTCGGCTACGGCCCTGACTTCGCCGTGTTGCGCAGTGACGGCGTCCGACTCGACATCCCGAACATGGTCACGGAACTCGAGGAGGAGATCCCCGGCGGCGGCGTCTCCGGCGGCGGCCACCTCGTCGTCGGCTCGATCAAGTTCGTCAAGGGCAAACGAGAAGAAGTGATCGACGCCTTAGTCGAGAAGATGGAAGAAGCCGAGATCGACGAAGCGCTCTCGAGTGCGGCCCTGATCGACGACTAAGACGGAACGCCGTAACGAGTTACCGGCGTGACCGCAGAACGCGGTCGCGCCGAAACTGACGTACAGCGGTCTGTATACCGCTCGCAGTCAGTCGGGCATACTTTTGTTTCGCCGTGGTACGCCGACGGTAGTGACTGATATCGCGTCGAGAGCGACCCACAGTGACTCGAGTGGCCAGCCGCGAGCGCGTCCGCTGTTGATCGACGAGAAAAACGACCGTGAAGAGTGGGGTGGTGTTGGTTCGACGGTTCGATGAGGCGGGCGGCGCGGCGGTTAATCCGAGCCGTGTCGAGGGACGTAGCCGCACTCCTCGCACTCGAGGGCGTCGTGTCGGACCGCGAGCGTCCCGGCGCAGTCGGGACAGTACAGGTCGGCGTCGGTTGGGGATTGACTGATTGCCATATCGGGACCGCAGTGCTGATCAGTAATAAGCGCACCTATTACAGCGATTGTACTGTACGTTGATGATAAAACCCATATAAACACACGAGACAGTCCGTGGTAACGCCGGGTTCAGAACTGGTAGCGTCGCTCGTCGTCCATCGAGGGGTACTGGTCCGCGCCGGTCATCTCCTCGAAGGTCATCCCGGAGAGGTACTCGTCGTAGGTGACGTCGTAGGCCGACCGCAGCTGGAAGTCGAGCTTGCCGGTGTCGACGGTCGTCTGAAAGAGCATGTGGATCGCTCGGCGAACGAGTTCGTCCGTATCCTCGGGCTCGAGGGCTGCCTCGAGCAAGGCGAGTTCGTTCCGCGCTTCTCGGTCGAGTGAGACGGTGAGGTCGTCGTCTAGCTGTCCGTAGGAATCCTGTACGTCGTTGGTGAGATCGTCGAGGCTCATAGGAGTGGGGACTCGAGCCGGCGGGATAGGGCTTTCGTGCTCGAGCGATCGAGAACCGCCACCAGTAAGACGCGCCGGTCGCTAGGGCGACCGATGAGCGAGAGCGACGGTGACGCCGACGGGGACAGGGCGTGGACGCTGCCCGACGATCTCGAGGCCATCCGCGAGGCGCTGATCGCGTGGTACGAGGCCGACCACCGCGACTATCCCTGGCGGCGGACCGACGACCCCTACGAGATCCTCGTCAGCGAGGTGATGAGCCAGCAGACCCAACTCGATCGGGTCGTCGACGCCTGGGAGCAGTTCCTCGAGCGCTGGCCGACAACGGCCGACCTCGCGGCGGCCGACCGGGCGGACGTGGTGGGGTTTTGGACGAGTCACAGTCTGGGGTACAACAACCGGGCGAAGTACCTCCACGAGGCTGCACAGCAGGTGGAAGGGGAGTACAGTGGCGAGTTCCCCGAGACCCCGACAGCGCTCCAGGAGCTGATGGGCGTCGGTCCCTACACCGCAAACGCCGTCGCGAGTTTCGCGTTCAACAACGGGGACGCGGTCGTCGATACGAACGTCAAGCGCGTCTGCTATCGGGCCTTCGACGTGCCCGACGACGACGCGGCCTTCGAGGACGCTGCGAACGAACTCATGCCTGACGACCGATCACGAGTCTGGAACAACGCGATCATGGAACTGGGTGGCGTCGCCTGCACCCAGACGCCCCGCTGCGACGAGGTCGGCTGCCCGTGGCGCGAGTGGTGTGGAGCGTACGCGAGCGGCGACTTCACCGCGCCGGACGTCCCCACGCAGCCGAGCTTCGAGGGGAGTCGCCGCCAGTTCCGCGGGCGCGTCGTTGGCACCCTCCGGGAGTACGACGAACTCGAGTTGGACACGCTCGGCCACCGCATCCGCGTCGACTACGTCCCGGACGGCGAGTACGGTCGCGAGTGGCTCGAGGGGCTGCTCGCCGACCTCGAGGACGACGGGCTGGTGACCGTCGAAGACGGCGACGGCGAACGCGTGGCGCGGCTCAAGCGCTGATCGCCAGCTGTGGCTGCGTCGCGAGCGTTACACCACGAGAAAGACGAGGATCGAGACGACGATGAAGACGGCTTTGAGCCCCGTGTTGAGGACGATGACCTTGGTGCCGAACTCTGTGCCCCAGATGCCGTACTGAAACGGGATCGAGCGCTTGACCGTGCCGATCGTCAGCGAGAACAGGCTACCGACGAGCAGCGTGATCACTGCCTGTGCGGGCGTGAGCACGTCGCCGATCATGGGCGCGACGGTCATCGCGCCCATCGTCGGATCGACGAGCGAGACGACGATCACTGGCACCGCGGCACCCGGCAGGCCGACGAGTCCGGCAATCGGGTCGACGAGCGCCGCGGGCTCCTCGAGGCCGACGGTCGCGAGCGCGGCAACGAGTTGGTCGGTGTACTCGAGGGCGACGAAGACGAGCGAGTAGATGATCGCCAGCCGCGGGACGATCGATCGCAGCCGATCGGCCGTTTCCGCGCCGGCGTGGCGGAGTTTCTCGCGGTGTGTCTCCTCCTCGTCGTCGGGTGTTTCCGGCTCGATGGCGCTGTTGTCGTACTCGTAGCCGCGCAACAACACGGCACCGGCCAGCAGGCCGACGATCGAGATGGCAAGCGAGATACCGGCCCGTGCGCCGACGTACATGAGCCCGGCGTGAAGTCCAAGAATAGGGATGAGGACGGGGCCGTAGTAGGTGAAAATGTGCTGGACGAAGCCGAAGAACGTGTTGATGACGACGGCGATCAGGGTCGCGCGGTCGTCGAGCAGGCCCGAGTCGCGGAACTCGGCGAGCATCCCGTAGCCGGCGGTGACCGAGACCGTGTTCGTCAACACTGCCGCGCCGACTTCGTCGGGCAGGTTGGCTGGCTCCGTCAGGTAGCGACCGACGCGGGCGATGACGTCGACGAGGCCGTAGGCGACGGCGAGATTCGCAAGTCCGACGCCGACCCCGATCAACAGCGTGATCGTCAGGACTCGAGGCAGCGCCTCGGTCAGCAGAACGGAGATGAGCGACTGCACGATGACGCGTTCGAATCCCCGCACGAAAGGCCCGTCGGTCACGGCACACAGCGCCACGCGCCCGCGGACGAGTGGCGTTCGACGGCTACCAGTCTATTTGAGGCTCGCAACCCACGGTAGCACTATGGCTGACGTACACGTCGTCGCCGTCTGTGGCAGCCTCCGCGATGCAAGTACGACCCGTCTCGCCCTCGAGCGAGTCCTCGAGGCCGCCGAGCAAGTCGGAGCGAGCACCGAACTGATCGATCTCCGGGAGTTCGAGTTGCCGATATTCGACGCGGACCGCGATCGGGACGAAGCGGGCGATGCAGCAGAGTTGGCGGCTCGACTCCGGACGGCCGAGACGATTCTTCTCGGCTCGCCGATGTACCACGGCTCCTACTCCTCGCCGCTGAAAACGGCCATAGACTACTGTGGCTTCGACGAGTTCGAGGATACGACCGTCGGCTTACTCGCCGTCTCAGGCGGAGCGTTCCCGGTGACGGCGCTCGAGCACATGCGCTCGGTCTGTCGGGCGCTGAACGCGTGGGTCATTCCACACGAGGCCGCGATCGCGAACTCCCACGCGGCGTTCGAAGACGGCGCGTTCGTCGACCCGAAACTCGAGGAACGCGTGGTCACGCTCGGGAGACGGGCAGTACAGTATGCGACGATCGAACCGGACCCGGATTCGTTCGAGAGCGACCAGAACATCGGTGCCGAAGGGAAGTGACCGCGACCGCTTAGCGGTCGAGGAACCGCTCGAAGCGCTGTTGGTGGGCGAAAAAGGCGAACAGCCCGAAGCTGAGCGCACCGATGTGGAGGGCGTCGATCCGCACGCCGATCGTGGTGAACTCGAGCGAGAGCAGCGGCGTGGCGACCGCCCAGTCGGTAAACCACGCCGTAGCGAGCAGCGTCGCTGCGCCGACGGCCAACAACACTGCCGGAACGAGCGACCCACGAACCGTCCGGGAGCGCAGTTGCGGGCGGAAGACATGTCGCTCGAGGACGAACTGGCCGGTGAGGAGCCCGGTGAGCACGAGGGTCGCGACGACGAGTCCGGTGGTGTCGCCGATCTGTTCGGCGACGAGCAGCCAGACGATCCAGCTCCCCGTCAGCGCGAGCGCGGCCGCGAGCCGCCGCGGCTGTAGGAGATCCTCCATATCACTGATCGTCGCGCCGAAGACGCCGGTCCGGAGAAGCGAGCCACAGAAGAGGATCCCGAGTCCGGCGAGTGCCGTCGACGTGGTTCGGGAGCCGACGACGAGCCCGAACCAGAGACCGACGGCAACCACTTCGATTAGTGCCGCTGAGAGCGCCGCAGTCGTCCCAACGACTCGTCGTCGGGTCGTTCGCCCGAGAACGCCGGGCTGACGAATGACGCTCATAGGTAGTCATGTTCGCCACTCCCTTTCGTTATGGTAGTCATTACCCCACACAGTAACGATATCCTACCAATCTGTCTAACGACGACGATTATATCTGCGAGAAATCTGTTGTTTCTCGAGCCACAAGATTCGAGGGGGTCGTTTTCCGAGCGCACCAATCACGTGCAGGACCACGGAGTCGTTATGACCGACTCGAGCCGGCACTGGCGCTGACACGAAGTCGCGGTCACGATAGGCATCCGAGCCGTCGAAGCAGGTGCAGTCCGCTCGTCGATGCGTTCGCACGTCGCGACCAGCAGGAACGTATCACGCTGTGGCCACTTGTCTGCCGTCGCGGTCGAGTAGGTGTCGGTTACCACCCCACACGCTGACGGTAGCCGGTGGGTACCGTTCGAGCGCGACGACGGTTCGATCGAAACGTTGGACAGAACTATTTACGGGGATGTGGTCGGGTGTGATTATGCCCGAGACGGAACAACAGGACAAGACGCTGTCTGAGATCGTGGTCAAAGAAGCAGTTGGGAAAGGGATGGACTCGCCGCTGCGCGAGTCGATTCTCGAGGCCGTCGAGGAGGCGGACGGATCGAACGGCGGGGGCACACGCAGCCTGCCGCTGGTGGGGGCGATTTTCGGTGCCGGTGCGGCACTCGGTTTTCTCGCGGGCCGGCAGTCGACCGACCTCGAGGAACTTTCACTCGAGGAGACGCCGCTCGAAGACATCGAGGAGCCCGAAATCATCGACGAGATCGGCGCCGAAGCCGACGAGGAGGAGTCAGCCGAGATGCCGTCCGACTCCGAGGGAGAAAGCGGCTCGAGCCCCCTCGGACGACTGCTGCTCGCCGTGGGGCTCGTCGCTGGACTCGCCTATCTCCGCCGTCGTTTCGCCTCGGGC
The DNA here is from genome assembly GCF_009392895.1 of Natronorubrum aibiense. Taxonomy (GTDB): domain Archaea; phylum Halobacteriota; class Halobacteria; order Halobacteriales; family Natrialbaceae; genus Natronorubrum; species Natronorubrum aibiense. The sequence continues at coordinate 3,172,874 of NZ_CP045488.1, forward strand.
GAGGACGACGAGTGGGAACCGATCGAGGAGTTCGAACCGGCGACTGACATCACCGAGGACGAAGGCGAGGAAGCGGAGACGACGGAGACGGACTCCGACGTCGAAGCAGCCGCGGATGAATCGGACGAGACCGAGGAGTAACGACGTCCCACTTTTGTAGTACCGACTGCGCGAGCAGCGCACTCGCCGTTGACGAAGAAGCTAAGAGGCCCACGCCGACAGTGTCACTCAATGGAGACGACTCACCGAGTCTTCGTCGGTGACTCACGGGACCTCGCTTCGATCGACGACGAATCGGTCGAACTCGTCGTCACGTCCCCACCGTACCCCATGATCGAGATGTGGGACGACCTCTTTACGGCGCTCGATCCCGCGATCGGGGATGCACTCGAGTCCGGCGACGGCCGCGCGGCGTTCGACGCGATGCACGCCCAGCTCGACCGCGTCTGGGACGAACTCGAGCGCGTGCTGGTCGACGGCGGCATCGCGTGTCTCAACGTCGGCGACGCGACCCGGTCGGTCGACGACAGCTTTCGAGTCTACTCGAATCACGCCCGCGTCCTCGAGGCCTTCGAATCGCGCGGCTTCGACCCGCTGCCCGACGTCCTCTGGCGCAAGCCGGCCAACAGCGCTGCGAAGTTTATGGGCAGCGGGATGATCCCCCCCAACGCCTACGTCACGCTCGAGCACGAGTACGTGCTGCTCTTTCGCAAGGGGCCGGTGAGCCGCTCGTTCGAACCGGGTGCCGATCGGCGCTACGAAGCCGCGTACTTCTGGGAGGAGCGTAACCGCTGGTTTTCGGACGTCTGGACCGAGGTCCGCGGTGAACTCCAGACCCTCGAGTTCGCCGACGACGAACTTCGCGACCGGTCAGCCGCCTACCCGCTCGAAATTCCCTACCGGCTGATCTGTATGTACTCGGCTTACGGTGACACCGTCCTCGATCCCTTCTGGGGAACCGGGACGACGACGCTCGCGGCGATGTGTGCCGGACGAAACTCGGTTGGATCGGAACTCGAGGCGGCGTTTCTCGAGCGGTTCGACGACCGACTGGCCGACGTGCCGTCGCTGTCGCGCTCGGTCAGCCGGGCGCGTCTGGAGCGCCACCGCGAGTTCGTCGCTCGCCGCCGCGAGGAGGGGAAGTCGTTCGAGTACGATGCAACCCACTACGAGACGCCGGTCGTGACCAAGATGGAACGGGACATCCAGCTCCGCGAGGTGACCTCGCTCGAGGCAGTCGACGGACTCGAGCGTGACTCAGAGTACCGGTATCGGGCCACACACGAGCCACTGACGCTCGAGTGACGGACCCGGGTGACGACAGGACGTGGCTCAGGGCTCGACAAGGATCTTGATCTGATGCCAAAACCCATGGCCACGATCACTGAATGATGGCGTGATCGCCGATGGCAGTATCGCATTTACGTCGCCGCTACGAAACGGTGGGTATGTCGCTCGACGAATACGACGCTGCACGCACCGACCTCGAGCCAGCCGACGGCGAAATCGAGACTGCGGAACTGGTCGTCACCGACGACGTGCTGGTTAAGACGTTCGCGCTCGGGCCGGGCGCGGAACTCGAGGCCCACGACCATCCCGAGAGTACGAACGTGTTTCACGTCCTCGAGGGGACGGTGACGGTCGTCCAAGACGAACAGCACGAGGAGATCACCGCACCCGGCGTCGTCCGTCACGACCGCGGTGTCGTCCACGGTGCACGAAACGAAACCGACGAAACGGTCGTCTTCACCGCGAGTCTCTGCCCACTCCCGTCGTAAGGTCGGATTCCGAACGCGGTCACGAGCGGCGCTACTGGTGGCGAGTATGCACAATCGTGCGATGAACACGAGTTTTTTATCCGTGCCGACCCCATCGAAGATATGAATCGCGGTCTCGGTGCCCCTGAGATGACTCACCTTCGGCTCCTCGTCATCGGTTCGTCGCCGTGGCTGCAGACGGCGACGGCCGCACTCGAGAACGGAGACGTGACGGTTCGTGGGCCGCTCGAAGCGAACGCCGAACTCGAGGCGGACACACTCGACGGCGTGGACTGTCTGCTGACCGACGAACCCGACGTGCTCGCTGCCATCGAACCGGCGTGTGCGGTCGTCTGTGCCGTCGAGTCTGTGGATAGCAAGATACTCGATCGCCTGCAAGACCGAGGTGTGACCGACGTCGTTCGGACATCGACGGTCGACACGCCGGCGCTGCTCGAACATCGGCTACAGCAGGCCGCCCAGTTCGAGACGACGCGCCGGACGCTCTCCCGACAGGAGACGCGGTGTCAGACGCTGCTCGAGCAGTCCTCGGATCTGCTGGTCATCACCGACGTCGACGGCACGATCACGTCCATCGGGCCATCGGCCGAACAGGTGCTCGGCACGAACCCGGAGACGGTGCGCGACACCTCGTTTGTGGCACACGTTCATCCGGAGGATACGACAGTGGTCCGAAGCGCACTCGAGGACCTTCGCGGACGGGAAACGGGCGCGCAGACGACCGTCGAGTACCGGTTTCAACACGCGGACGACGGCTGGTTCGTTCACGAAGCCGTCCTCACGAACTGGCTCGAGGCAGACGACGAGATCGTCATCTCGATCCGAGACGTTACGGACCGTCATCAGGTCGAACGGGAACTTGACGACTCGTTCGAACGGGTGACGGACGCGTTCTGTGCGCTCGACGCCGACCGACGACTGACGTATCTCAACGACCAAGCCGCGTCCCTCCTCGACGTCGAGTCGGCAGCGGTGCTCGGCAACGACTTCCTCGAGGAATTCCCCGACCTGCAAGGCACGGACTTCCACGACGCGGCGATCGAGGCGATGCGGACCCAAGAACACACGTCGCTCGAGGGCTACTACGAACCCACCGACCGCTGGTACGACGTCGGACTGTATCCCTCGCCGTCGGGGCTGTCGATCTACTTCCGGGACGTTACCGAGCGAATCGAGCGCGAACGGGCACTCGCCGCCCGGACGGAGCGACTGGAAACGCTCGTCGAGAACGTCCCCGTCGTGCTCTTCGTCGTCGACACCGACGGGACAATCACCCTCGCCGAAGGTCGTGCGCTCGAGCGCATCGATGGCTGTGGCCCCGACCTCGTTGGCGAGTCGGTGTTCGACGTGTTCGACGCTCACTCGACCATCCTCGAGGATGCACGAACCGCACTCGACGGCCACGCTGCCCACTCCGTGACAGTGCTCGGTGATCGCGTCTTCGAAGCGTGGTGGCAACCGATCGCCGCGGACGACACTGACGCCGTTGGGCGCGTGATCGGAACGGCCGTCGATGTCACCGAGCGCACGCAGTACCAGGAGACGCTCAACGTTTTGCACGAAGCCACGAGACATCTCCTGACCGTCGAATCGAAACAGGCCGCCTGCGAGTACATGGTCGACGTCGCCGCTGACGTCCTCGATCTCGAGAGCGTCGTCTACCGCTTCGACGAGCAGCAAAACGAACTGCTGCCGGCCGCCTACGCGCCGGGACTCGAGTCGACGGTCGGTGCGCCTCCTCGACTCGAGCCGACTGAGAGCATCACCTGGCAGACGTTCATCAGCGACACGCCCTCCCGATTCGACGACGTCAGGGAGTCGCCGTCGGTGTACGATGCGACGACGGCCGCCCGCAGCGGGCTCTACGTTCCGATCGGTGAACACGGCGTCCTCGTCGCGCTCGATCCCGACCCCGGTCAGTACGATGACGAGACGTTCGAACTCGCCCAACTGTTCGCCGCGACCGCCGAAGCCGCGCTCGATCGGATCGAGCGCACCCATCGGCTCCACCGGCGCGAACGAGAACTCGAGCAGCAAAACGCCCACCTCGAGCGACTGAACGACGCGAACGAGGTGCGACAGGATATCGAGCAACTGCTGTTGATGGCCGACTCCCGAACCGAGATCGAACAGGGGATCTGTGAGCGCCTCGCCGCCCTCGAAACCTGCTCGTTCGTCTGGATCGGCGAACCCGATCCGAGCGGGAATCAACTCCACAGGCGCACGCAGGCTGGCCACGACCGCGACTATCTCGACGCGATCACGGTGACGACTGTCGACGACTCCGCGGCCGAACCGACGGGGCGAGCAGCCCGGACGCTGGATACGGTGTACGTCGAGAACATCGCCGGCGCGGTTCGCGATGGCACCTGGCGAGTCGAAGCTCTCTCGCGGAACATCCAGTCCGTCTACACCGTCCCGCTCGTGTACGACGACTTCCTCTACGGCGTCGTCTCGCTCTACGGCGACGATCGAGACGCGTTCGACGCGCCGCTTCGCTCGATGCTCGAGGAACTCGGCGAGACCATCGGCTACGCCATCGACGCGGTCAAGCGAAAGCGCGCACTGCAGACCGACGGCGTCGCCGCGGTCGAACTCGAACTCGAACTGGAAGCCGAGACCCCACTGTGCCGACTCGCCGAGCGGCTGGCTACCCGCGTCGAGTACGAGGGAGAGACGATGCGAGCGGACGGCTCGTCGATGGTGTTCGCCACCGTCGACGCCGACGTCGTTCCCGACGACGTCGCGACACTCGAGGACCTCGAGGGCGTTCGAACCGTCTCGGTGATCGCTGAAACGGGCGCGGAGACGCTGCTCCAACTGCAGTGTCCGGACCCGTTTCTCGGCTCCGCCGTCGACACACAGGGCGGAACGCTTCGGTCGTTCGTCACCGACACCACCGACAACCGGGCGATCGTCGACGTCCCGGAGTCGATCGAGATCAGGGACGTCGTAACGGGCCTCGGCCGTCGCGGATTTCCGGCGTCGCTGGTCGCCCGTCGCGAGCAGTCGACGGCCGACCTGTCGACGATCGACATCGCCACGCGGAACTCGCTGCTCGAGCGACTGACCGACCGCCAGCGGGAGGTCGTCCAGACGGCTTACCACGGCGGCTTCTTCGAGTGGCCCCGCCAGACCACCGGCGAATCTCTCGCGGATTCGCTCGAGATTTCGCCACCCGCGTTTCACAAACACGTCAGAGCCGCCGAGCAGAAGCTCTTTACCGCGCTGTTCGACGGGTCTTCGAACCGTGGTTAACTGATTAACCACTCGCGGCAGCTCTAGTTATACAGTTAACAATCAAATTCATTACTTCGACTCGTGAAGAGAGCGTTGTCTTCCCATTGGTTGGGGGTGTGCAGAATCAATGACTGAAATGACTCCACGTTCATCGTCTCTGTCGACAGACGACTGCTACACTGTACAGTACGATCGACTCGATACTGAACCACTGAGCGTCGCCATCGTCGACGCCGTTGCGACGTTCTGCGACGAAGAGATAACCGCACTCGAGCCGCTTCACTATACGGTCAACACTGACGCGCTGGAGCGACTGTTCGAACCACGTGCGAACGGGCTTCGATCCGGTGGGTCTGTCGCATTCGAGTACCACGACTGTCTGGTGACCGTCAGCGCTGACGGCGAGATCACCGTCGAATCGAACTCGTTCGACCGCTACTGAGACGGTTCGGTGAGAGTAGTCGTCCCGTCTCGAGGAGCGGTCACAATCGTGTTTTCGATACCAGTTACTGCCGAACAGTCGTTCGACTGCGACTCGAGTCTCAACGGCTCCCCAATCGAACCTGTTTCGGCGTTATCACTCGTCTTCGACTCCTGATGTATGTAAGAAGCATGCCCGGGGAGGGCTCCGAACCCTCGATCTCCGCATGTCCCAGGTCCGAGGCTCGGCAGAGTCCTCGAGGGGACACGGAGGCTTCCAAGGCGAAACCGCACCGAATCTCTGAACCCTATGAGTGCGGCGCTATGTCCAGCTAAGCCACCCGGGCTCACTTTCTCGTAGTGCCGTCTGTTTCTTTAACCTTCTCATTCCGTCCGGGCGTGTAACGCCGACCCACGGATTTATCACACGGCCTTCCCAACTACCCGCGCATGAGCGTTCCCGGAATCGTCCACTCTACTCTGGATGGCGAGGATATCGCCGCGCGGGTCTCTCTTGGCGGTGACGACGAACTGTTTATCACCCCCTCGAGCACCCTCGTCTACAACTCCGAAGGCCTCCTGAGCGACGAATCGGTCGATGAATACCCCCACGACGCCGATCGACTGACGCTCTCGGAAGGGCGACGCAAAACTGCATTCACGCTCGAATACCCACTCGAGGGGACCAAGAAATTCACCGTTCCCGCGAGCAAGACCGACGCAGTCCTCCATCCGGTGCTCGCCGGCGTATTGAACGGCAACGGGATCACCGAGCCGGGCGAAACGGTCGTCCAGACCTACCGTTTTAGCGAACTGACGTTGATAATCACGAGCGATCGGCTGGTCAAACACATCGGTGCGGCGGTCTGGGACGGCGACTACGAAGAGTACCAGTTCGAAGATGTGACCGGACTGGCCTTCGAAGATGGCAGCGTCGCCACCCAGATCGTTCTCACGGTCGAGGGCCGTCCCCAGCGGATCAAAGCGCCCAACGAGGAAGCGAACGATCTCCGGGAACGGCTCAAGCGTGCACTGTTCGAGTACCACGACGTCGGCTCGCTCGAGCAACTCAACGAAGTGGTGGGCGACGGCGAGTCGGAACCGGATCGTGGCCGTGCGTCGGTCGACTTCGGCGACGGCGTCGACCCGCTCGATGCGAACCCGCCCGAACTGGATGCTGACGTCGGCAGCGACACCGCCGATGACGCGACCGAGCCAACCCCCGCCGCATCCGACCCCCTTGCAGAGGGGGCGACGGCCGCCGGCACAGCCGAGCCCGAACCCGAGGCACAAACGCACACCTCCGACACAGGCGAGACGAGTGTCGGGCACGTCCAGCAAGACCCCTCGCAGGCTCGGCCGAGCGAAGCGAACGCATCTACACAAGCGGAGCCAGACACCGAACCGGCGGATACCTCAGTCGAGATGCTGACAGACACATCGCCCGAACCGACGACTGATCACGCCGATGCCGACGCCGTCGCGGCTGCGTCAGACAGCGCTCGAGCGGACCGTCCTGTCGACCTCGAGACGACCCCGTTTCTCGGTGACGACAGCGACACTGCGACGGACACCGACGACGCCCCCGCAGACGTCGATCAGGTCTCCAACACGGAACTCCTCGAGCGCCTCGAGTCACTCGAGGCGACCGTCGACCGACAGACGGAGACGATCGAGCGCCAACAGCAGACGATCGAGCAGCTAATCGCGGAACTACGCACACGTCGGTAACTGCCTCGAGACCTCGGCCTGTCGACACAGCGCCGGTACCTTGCGTGTCAGTCCTCGCGTCCCGTCACTTTCCGGATACACGAGGAGCCGAACGGTCCCAGTTCGCCGGCGTCGAGGTTGATGAAGTAGCCCGTCGACAGTCCCGAACCACAGCGCTGGCACGAGAAGTCACCTTCTTTCGTAACAACGTCCTGCTCGAAGCGTACGTATTGGCGGCTCTTCGGCCGGATGATTCCGTCCTCGCGATCGATGATCCCCCGGAGTTCCGCCTCGTCGAGAATCGTTCGCGTCACCGTCGGATCGCTCGTCACCGTCTCGATCCGGTCGATGATCTCGGGAAGCGGGAGCGACTCGTGTTCGAGTCGCTCGAGCAGCGCCAGTCCGAGTGCGACCCGGTCGTCGTCGGCATCAACGGCCGTGTCGGTCCCGGGCTCGTCACGGTCCATCGGTGTGTGGTGTCGGCCCGGCACGAATAAACGTTGTGTCGCGACCCGCAGAGACACAATAGTTTCAACACTCGAGGAAAAACTGTGACCGATGTCGGTATCGCCGAAACGAGGGCGACAGCTCGCCGCTGCAGTCGTATTCGGGACGATCGTCGTCGCGAGCGTCCTCGTTTCCCCGGGCGAACTGTTCGGGGTCGTCGAGTCGATCGCTGCCGATCCCTATCTGTTCGGGCTCGTTGTGATCGGTCTCTATCTTCTGCGACCGCTGTTCGTTCTGCCGACGACGCCGCTCGCGGTCGTCGTCGGCTACGGCTACGGCGTCGCCCTCGGGGTTCCGGTCGCGCTGGTCGGCGTCGTCACGACCGTCGTTCCCGTCTTTCTCGCTGCACGCTGGCTCGGCGCTGGAGCGACAGAGACAGCCACAGCGTTGCGGGGTGGCTGGTTTGGGGCACTACTCGAGCGAACTGGAACGACCGTCTCACGGTACTACGAGACTGCGGGACCGGTCCGCGGTGTCGTCGTCTCGCGGCTGGCACCGATCCCGTCGGACGTCTCGACGTGTGCGGCGGCGGTCAGCGATGTCCGACTTCGCGAACTCGTGGTCGGGACGGCCATCGGCGAACTGCCGTGGACGATCGCGGCGGTCGTCGTCGGTGCGTCGACGGCGACGGTGACGACGGACGGACTCGGCGAACTCGGCGTGCCACTGACGGTTGGCTGTCTGCTCGCTGCGATGGCGTTGCTCGCCGGACCCGTGTATCGACTCGTTCGATCGTGGCGACGCCAGCGGACTGTCGACTCATAACGAAACCGGACTCGAGTCGACTAGATTCAGACGGCAGCAGAGAATATAGTAGCCACTGAAAGTCAATGCACACCGCATCGCACGACGGCTGTGCGATGCGTGTGTAAATCGTTTCAGTTGTTACTATAGGTTGCCGACAAAACCCGATCAGTTGCTCGTGTGGTCGTCGTCCGACAACTCGAGGTCGGGCTCCTCGCCGCGGTGGGCTGCGAGCGCTTCCTCGATCGTCAACTCACCCGACGCGACTCGCCGAGCAAGCAGTTCGTCGATCGCCCGGTTTTCCTCGCTCTGTTCGCGCGAGCGGTCTTTGATTACCTGGAGCTCGCCCGCCGTCGGCTCGATCTCTCGCGTGTCGACGACCTCGCCCTCAAGGCGCGCGATGTTGACGGCCGCGAGCACGTCACCCATTCCTCGCGTCCCCGTGCCCAGGTAGGGCGTCGTGCCGGTTTCGTCGACGAGTTCGACTCGCACGTCCTCCAAGTCGTTGACGAGCTTCGACCCCTGAATCCGTGAGCCGTCGCCGATGCGGACGATGGGAGCGGTCGCCTTGGCCGCCTCGCGCTGGATCACGTCGACGGCGTCCGAAAGGGGCACCTGAAAGGCGGCGACGACCATCTCTCCCGCGAGGATAGCGATGCCGGGTTTGCGGCCCGGATCGACGCCGATGATCGTTCGACCGCCGTTCCCTCGAACGGCGGTGAGCGCCTGATCGACGGCGCGTCTCGGGGCGTCCGGCTCCGCGACGATCGTCGTCGCGTCCTCGAACGCGTCGGCGTGGTCGGAGCCGGTAACGACGACCGTCGTTCGGTCCGGTAACTCGGCGTCCGGCTCGACGGTCGTAAACTCGGTCCCACGGTCGCGGAGTTCGGTGACGACGCCGTGGTAGACCTCGAAATCTTCGGTGGCGACGACGATCACACGCCGGTCTTCGACGCGAACGTGAATAAACGTACGCGAATCCGGTTCGTCGATCGGTCACTGCGAGGGACTCGAGCGCTCGGTTCCGGGGCCTTTTTCCTCGGTACCTGCAAACTCGAACCGTGAACGACGAGCCGATCCCGACCGGCTGTGGTCCGGTCGACGAGTTACTCGGTGGTGGGTTCGAGCGCGGGACCGTTACGCAACTGTACGGCCCGCCAGCCGCGGGCAAGACCAATCTGGCACTCTCCGCAGCCGTCGAGACGGCCGCCGACGGCGGCACTGCGGTCTACATCGACACCGAAGGCGTCTCAGTCGATCGATTCCAGCAGCTGTTGTCTGCCCGCGTCGACGACGGCGATCTCGAGGCCGTCGCTTCGAGGATCGTCATCGAAGACGCGCTCGATTTCGAGGAACAGGCCGAAGCCGTCCGCGATGCCGAAGGGTTCGCTGAACGAGCGGACCTGATCGTCCTCGACAGCGCAACCGGCTTCTATCGCCTCGAGCGAACTGCAGACGGGAACGAAGGTGACGCGCTGCGAAGCGTCGCCCGACAGGTGACCCATCTCCTCTCGCTGGCCCGGAAACACGAGCTGGCGGTCGTGCTCACGAATCAGGTCTTTTCGGACCCCGACGCCGACCGCACGCGCGCGCTCGGTGGAAATACGCTCGAGCACTGGACCGGCGTCGTCCTTCGACTCGAGCGATTTCGCGGCGGGAACCGACGGGCGACCCTCGAGAAACACCGCTCGAAGTCGGCTGGCGAATCGGTGCAGTTCCGGATTACGGATCGCGGCCTCGAGGGCGGTGCCGAGTCGCCGCGGCGCTAACTCCTCGATAGCTGTCTCCCGAACAGTTACCGGACGTCCGGCTGGTCTGGACACGATACATGAACGATTCGTCGGCCCGCGTCGAGCAGCCACTCACGGAGTCGTCGCGAAGAAAAACTGCGGCTGGTTCGGAGGTGGGACGACCTCGAGGGGATGGCGACGGGGTCTTTCCGGGCGTTGCAGCCGGTGGCGCGACGGCCCGATTACAGCTCGTTCAGCTTCCGCAGGAGTTGGCCGCGGTACTCCTCGTCGCTCGTGATGCCTTTGATCTCTAAGACGTTGCGCTCGAGTTTGTCGATGGCGACGCGGAAAGCGTTCTCCGCACCGTAGCCCTCGCCGGTGCCGGCGACCTGTCCTTTGTTCGTCCGCAGTCGAATCTGACACTGGACGAGTGGGGTGCCACGGAGTTTCTCGTTGTGCTCGTGGAAGCGCACGTGGGCGTGCATCACCTGCATGTCGGCGTACTTATCCGAGACGTCCTCGATGCTCTGGACGATCGACTCTCGAGTGATCGTATCGAGCATCGAGATGTTGGTAATCTGGACGTCCATGTGTTCTTCTTCGGTGAACGTCAGCGCCCGCAGGACGTCCGTCTTGGTGATGACGCCGATGACGACGCGGTCGTCGTCCTTGGGCGTGACCATCAGCCCGGCGTAATCCTGCTCGAGCATCTGCTCGACGGCGGCTTTGGCCGTCGTGTCGAGCGTCGTCGTCGCGACGGGACTGGTCATAATGTCGTAGATGGGGACGTCGAGCAGTCGCTGGGAGTCGCCGACGCGGTCGCCGGTCGTCGTCGTGTGGTTCTCTCGGATGACGAAGTCGGCGATGTCGTGAGTCGTGACGACGCCGGAGAGGTAGCCGTTTTCGTTGACGACGGGCAGGCGAGAGATGCCGTGCTCTCGGAGGTGGTTGATCGCCTTGCCGATCCCGTCGTCTTCCGCGAGCGTGACCGGATCGTCCGAGTAGACGTCCTCGACGGTGAGCGTATCGAGGTTCTCGAGGACGGCCTCGAGGATCGCATCGTCGCTGATGACGCCCCAGAGGTCGCCGTGTTCGAACACCGGCGCGACCTTCGAGTTGCTCTCGATCAGGACGCGTGCGGTCTCCCGGACGTCCTCGTTCCGATCGACTTTTGGTGCCGGCGAGTTGCGGCTAGGTTTGATCAGCGCCGAGACTTTGGCGTCGTCTTCGACGTGTGACTGGAGGACCTCTCGTTCGCTGATGACGCCTTCGTACTCCCCGTCATCGGTAACGATAATTCCCTTGGGATTGCCGTTGTCAAAGGTCGAACGGACCTTTCCCATACGCGTGCCAACGTCGACTTCGATATATTCCGTGGTAGCGATATCAGCGATATTCATCGTCCTATTTCAGTATACTCACGCCGGGGTTTTGAACATACCGCACGTTCTAGCTGGGTGGGTTCACGCCGGGTGTTTTTGCATGGGACGTTGTATTCTGTATATGGCACCTGATATCAGCGTCTTCGGGCGATACACCTACCTCGTAACGGAGCTGTTCTGGGGAGCCGTCGCCGTCCTGTTGCTTCGGCGTGCGGACGCGCTCCGAAAAGCCGCTATCACGATCCTCGCACTGTACCCCGTCGCCTACGTCTGGGATCGCTACACGCTCGCCGTCGGCGTCTTCGACATCAACCTCCGAACAGGGATCGATATCGCTGGCATCCCGCTCGAGGAACACCTCTTTATGGCCGTCGTGCCGGGACTCGTTATCGGCTTTCACGAGACGATCTTCGGCGATGAACAGTCATAATCGCTATCAGGAACGCGTGTCAGTCGCTGCAACTGACCACGACTGCCTTATTCGGGCACCACGTTCCGTGAGATGATGGATCGACGTCCTGCAGCCGCCTCGCCCGACGGTGACCGCTCGGATCGGGCCGTCATCGGTGCACTCCTTCGGTTTTTCGTCGCTGTCGCCGTCGTCGGCGCACTCGCCCTTGGAACTGCAGTGCTGGCACCGACCGTTCTCGAGGATCTCGGCGTCGACGACACCGAGTTCACGGTCCCTGATTCGGTCGACACGGACTCGTTGCCGTCACCGAGTTCAGATCCGCCGCCGGCCGGCGAGCGCAACCCCTCAGTAACCGATCCGGCCGATCCGAACGAGTCGACTTATCAGACTGACGTCGAGACGGTCGACTCCGCCACCGTCGAGGACTTCGTCCACGCCGAGGTCAACGATCGGCGGGCCGAGCACGGACTCGAGCCACTCGAGTGGGACGGGACGGTCGCGTCCGTCTCCCGCGCCCACAGCTACGATATGGCTGATCGGGAGTACTTTGACCATACCAATCCCGACGGGCAAGCACCGATGGACCGCTTTACCGACGTCGACGACTACTGTCGGGGCTACGGCGAGAACATCGCTCAGACGTGGGTCGATCGACCCGTCGAAGACCCCGGAACCGGCGACACCGTCCAGCACCAGACTGCAGAAGGACTCGCGACCGGGCTCGTCAATCAGTGGATGAACTCTACGCCACACCGACAGGCGATCCTCGAGGAGGGCAACACACCCGCTTGGGACCGCGGTGGCGTCGGCGTTTATATCGCCGACGACGGATCGGTCTACGCATCGCACAACTTCTGTGTCGAGTGGTGATCGCGACGCACTGGCGGTACGGTCGACTGGAAACAAAACCAGAAACTGCGGTCGACTGACAGACCTTTGGTGCTGGCCGTCGTCGTCTTGGCATGGACGTCTCTGAGACGCTCACCACGGTTTATCAGACGGCGAACGACCGCGACATCTCCTTTCTCGCGGCCGGATTCGCCTACTACGCGTTCGTCTCGCTGATCCCGCTGGTCTTGCTCGCACTCGTCGTCGGTTCGTTACTCGGCGGAGAAGACGCGGCTGAGCGGCTGATCCTCGTCGCCGGTGATTTCCTCCCTGCCGCGGGTGAAGATCTCGTCACCGACGCGTTGACGACCGAATCCGGGCGCGCAGAAGCGACCGTCGTCGCGCTGGTCGTCGCCACCTGGGGTGCGCTCAAGGTCTTTCGCGGCCTCAGCCTCGCGTTCGATAAGGTCTACGACGAAGTCGCCGAAGACACGCTCGTCGACCAGATCAAAGACGGACTCACCGTAATCGTCGCTGGTGCGGGCGCGATGGCGTTGATGATCGTGATCGGGACGATCCTCGGGTTCGCCGCCGATCTCGTGCCGTTTGCCGGCCTGTTGAGTTGGGTCACGCTACTGATCGGACTCGTACTCGTGTTTCTGCCGATCTACTACGTCCTCCCGCCCGTTCCGGTGACGGTCACTGACGTTCTCCCCGGCGCCATCTTCGCTGCCGTGGGCTGGACGATTCTTCAGGTCGGGTTCCAGCTCTATGCCGCCAACGCCGGCCAGTATCAGGCCTACGGGGCAGTCGGCGTCGTCTTGCTCTTCGTCACCTGGCTGTATTTCGCCGGCATGTTGATCCTCTTTGGCGCGGTGCTCAACGTCGTGCTCTCGAGACCAGCGCTGGCCGAGCAGTCAGCCTGAGCCACTCCCGCTCGAGTGTGCCGTTCGGCCGTCGTTAATCCGAATGCAGTCACTCGTTGTGACGGTTCCACTGGGGAACAGTTATGGTCCCTGCAGGGACAGACGTGCACAATGAGCGACGAGCAGCCCTCTACGGACGAGTCAGCAGCCGACTCAAGCGGGTCGACCGACGCTGACAACGACTCGAGTGACAGTCTCGAGCCCGGCGGCGGCCCCCAACGCGTCGTCTCCGAACAAAGCGTCGACGACATCCTCGCCTCGCTCGACGAGACGAAATCGGCGGCCGACGACTCGAGCGACGCAGCCGACGGCACGGCGACCGAAACGGACGACTCCGTGATGACCGAGTTCGACGAAACCGACATTCCAGCGGCCGATTCGGTCGACGACGAAGCCGACGAGGACAGTAGCCAGCCCAACAGTGCGATAGACCACGAGGACAGCGCCAACGTGACAACGGCACCGACATCAACCGAACGAGTGGCCGACGACGCCGCTGCCGGCTCTACAGCCGAGACGGGTATCGACTCCGCGACGGCGATCGATGCGGCGGCGACGGCGATCCCCGACGACACGGATCTGGACGACGACGCCTCACTCGGGGACCTCGCGGCCCGCATCGAAGACGGCACCGTCACCGGCGCGGACGTCCGTACCGCCGAGGCGGGTTCGGGACGCGAATCGACGCCCGAGGTCGACGAGATCGACCTCTCGATGGACGACCTCGAAGCGACGCAGGCGCAGTCGACACCCTCAAACGACGAGAGAGGGCCTGCAGCATCCGGCATCGGCGATGATGCCGGTCCACTCGCCGGTTCGATCGAGAGCGACGACGGCGACGAAGCGGATGCAGGGGAGGCGACCGGTTTGGTCGGTCGGATTAAGCGGTGGTTCAGTGGGTGAACCGAGCGATCTCGGGGCAGTCTGTCCGCACCGACGGTAGATGTGACGGTATATTTACAATATGGGCTGAGAAAAACAGCGGTATGAATCCCGGTCGATTCGTTTCCGTCTGATTCCTCTATATCGGTGCATTGCTCCTCCTCTCGTTTCTTTTTGGTGTCGCGTCGGGTGAGTTGCAAGTCGGACTCTCCGCAGCGACGTTCGGCGCACTCGTCCCGAGTATTGCGGCGCTCTTTATCGGCGTTCACCGGATCAACAACCCAGCAGAAGAGACGTGGCCGGCCGAGTACGGCGCATGGACGTACGTCGCGTCCCTCTTTCTGGTAGGGATGACTGGCTGGTTGGTGTACACCTTGATTTGGTAGGTTCCGAGGACAGGCTCTCGGCATCCGCCGCCAGAGTCGGCAGCGACTCATCCGGTCTGCTGTGCGTCGGTCCCGGTGCGACCGAAGACGGATCGTGATCGCGCCGGTAATTCGGTACGGTGGTCCGTATTAACCGACCAGCGAGATCAGCAGGAACAGCGATCCCATCGAGAGCAGCGTCGTCACGAAGACGTTCAGCGACGCGAACTCGGTGTCGCCGCCGAGTTCGGCCGCGAAGACGAACGTCGAGACCGCCG
The DNA here is from genome assembly GCF_009392895.1 of Natronorubrum aibiense. Lineage (GTDB taxonomy): Archaea > Halobacteriota > Halobacteria > Halobacteriales > Natrialbaceae > Natronorubrum > Natronorubrum aibiense. The sequence goes on from NZ_CP045488.1 coordinate 3,188,076, forward strand.
TCGGCGTGGCAAACATCACGACTGCTGCAGTGAACGTCGCCGCGTCGACGGCCAGCGCGGAGAAGACGACCCACGCGAGGGCTGGCATGCAGACGATTTTCAGTGCCACGACGCTGCCGGTCGCACCGTAGTCGACCGCCGGTAGGTCGACCTCGAGTGAGGCCCCGACACAGAGCAGCGCGAGCGGGAGCGCCAGCGAGCCGACGATATCGAGGCCGGTCGCGGCGGGGCCGGGGACTGAGAGACCGAGCGAGCCGACCGACAGGCCGGCGAGCAGGGTCAGCAAGACCGGGTTCGTCGCCAGCTCGCGCAGTTTCGCGCCGATCGCGGCGTCGGCACCGTTGAGCGTCGAGAGGATCAGCACCGACAGCGGCAACTGGACCAACGTCACGACTCCGAGGATCACGCTGGCAATCGCCGTCACCGTCTGGTCGAAAGTTGCGGCGATGAGCGGCACGCCGAGATAGCCGATGTTCGAGTGATACGACTGGATTACGGCCACGCTCTGACGGTCCTTCGAGTCGCGGTTCCGATGCACGAGCCACGCGACTCCCGCCGTCACGAACAGAACGAGCAACAGCCCCCCGACCAGCGCCGTCGACAGAAGCGTCCCAATCGCCTGCTCGTACGTGGAGACGAAGATCAGCGCCGGCAGCGCGACGTAGTAGGCCACAGCGTTCAATCGCGTCGTCCGGCCGGCGTCGAGGATACCAGTCGCTCGCAGTCCGGTTCCGAGAAGCAAGACGACGAGCAATGCCAGCAGCCGACCGAGAACCTCCATACACGGCTCGAGTCGACTCGCACGTTTTTACCGTTCGGTTGGGGTTGTCAGTGAGAACATCTCTCAGGATTCGATGGCAACAACTCGACCGGTGAGACTCGAGCGTGGCAGTATCGCTACGCCTCGCTCGTTGTATTAGTTCGTCAGAAATGGGTTGGGGCAGATTTGAACTGCCGGCCTCCTCCATGTCAAGGAGGTGTCATAACCAGACTAGACCACCAACCCGCCTGGTTTCGCTTCCGTGGCGTCCGTCGCCACCTCGTCTGCATTCAATCGTTGCCCGCCACGGTAATTGAAGGTTTCGAATCGGAATCCGTTCGGGTGGGAGCCCCACGCATCCCGCCGACACGCTTAAGTCGATGTACTCATTTGAACATTACAAGACAACTACGTACATTGGTGTTCACTATGCAGGAATACGTCGAACGGGTGACTGAGGGTCAGGACTTGACACAAGCGGAGGCTCGAGCGGCCTCGACGGCGGTGTTCGAGGACGCAACGGAGGCACAGATCGGCGCACTGCTTGCGGCACTGCGTGCGAAAGGCGAAACGGAAGCGGAGATCGCCGGCTTCGCGGAAGGGATGCGCGAGGCGGCCCGAACGATCTCGCCTGACCGTGAGCCGCTGGTCGACACCTGTGGAACGGGCGGGGACGACTACAACACGATCAACGTCTCGACGACGAGTGCGATCGTCGCCGCCGGTGCGGGCGTCCCGATCGCAAAACACGGCAACTACTCTGTCTCCTCGTCGTCGGGCAGCGCCGACGTCCTCGAGGTGGCCGGCGTCAACGTCGAGGCCGAGCCACCGGCCGTCGAAGAAGCGATCGAACGCGACGGCATCGGATTCATGCTCGCGCCGGTGTTCCACCCCGCGATGAAAGCCGTCATCGGGCCGCGCAAGGAACTCGGTATGCGCACGGTGTTCAACGTCCTCGGGCCGCTGACCAACCCCGCGGGCGCGGACGCGCAGGTCGTCGGCGTCTACGATTCCGACCTCGTCCCCACACTGGCGGCAGCACTCGCCCGGATGGACGTCGAGCGCGCACTTGTCGTCCACGGCGCAGGCACCGACGAGATCGCCATCCACGGCGAGACGGCCGTCGCCGAAGTCGACGGCGATGACGTCGAACAGTACACGCTCGAGCCGTCCGATCTCGGCCTCGAGGCCCACGACATCGCGGACATCGCGGGCGGGACACCACAGGAGAACGCCACGGACATGCGCGGCATCGTTGCAGGCGACGTCACGGGCGCGAAACGCGACGTTATCCTCGCGAACGCGGGCGCAGCGATCTACGTCGCGGGCGAGGCCGACTCGCTCGAGGCGGGGGCCGACGCTGCCCGTGAGGCGATCGAATCCGGCGACGCGGCCGCGAGGTTCGAGCACCTCTGTGAGGGAGTCTCCGAACAGGTACAGCGATGACGCGCGTGAAGGTCTGCGGGCTGACGACCGAGGACGACCTCGAGACGGCAGTTGACGCGGGCGTCGACGCGGTTGGGTTCATCTGTGACGTCACCGTCGACACGCCACGCGAAGTCTCGGTCGACCGCGCTCGAGAACTCGTCGCAGCCGTTCCGCCGTTCGTGACCGCGGTGCTCGTGACGATGCCCTCGAGCCCCGAACGTACGCTCGAACTGGCCGACGCGGTCGGTCCGGACGCCCTCCAGATTCACAGCACCCTCGGGCCGGCGGACCTCGCAGCCGTCCGGTCGGAACTCGACACACAGCTGCTGTACGCGATCGACGCCGACGACGCGACGGATGCGGCGGCCTACGACGACACCGCCGACGCCCTGCTCGTCGACACGCCAGCCGAAGACGGCGGTGGCGGCACGGGAGAGACCCACGATTGGGACCGAACCCGGCGAGCCGCTCGCGACCTCGAGTCGCCACTGATCCTCGCGGGTGGGCTCACCCCGGACAACGTCGTCGACGCGATTCGGACGGTCGAGCCGTTCGCCGTCGACGTCGCAAGCGGGGTCGAAGCCGCCGATGGCAGCAAGGACCCGGCCGCAGTACACTCGTTCGTCGACCGAGCCATGACCGCCCACCGAGCGGTCGAGCCGGACTCGTCCCAGCTCCCATGACTGACGCAAACTCTCCATCAGACCCGACGCCGACGCTAGATATCGACCGCGAGCGCTTCCGCGCGTATGCGGACGAACGCGAGGACCAGCCGACAGTCGTCCGTGCGGTCGCGACACTCGAGGTCGAGACGACGCCGCTTGCAGCCTACGCCGCCCTCACCGGCCGCTCGCCCTCGAGCGACCGCGAGCGAGCGCCCTACGCCTTCTTGCTCGAGAGCGCGGAGAAGACCGCCTCGAGCGACCCGGACGGCGCGTTCCGGCCGAGTTCGACGCGAGCGGACCGCCACGCGCGCTACTCCTACGTCGGCTACGATCCGGACGCCGTCGTCACGGTCGACCCGGATGGGACGACCGTCGAGGCGCTGAGTGACGATGCGCCGCTGGAGCTCGTCGAGACCGACGTTGAGGGCGACACCGTCGACGCGCTTCGGGCGGCGATGCCCGACGTGCACTTCCCGAACGCACCCGAGTACGACCGCCAGCACCTGACCGGCGGCCTGGTCGGCTTTCTCGCCTACGACGCGGTCTACGACCTCTGGCTCGAGGAGGTCGGCCTCGAGCGACCCGACTCGCGGTTCCCGGACGCCCAGTTCGTCCTGACGACGAAGACGCTCGCGTTCGACGAACACGAGGGGACAGTCTCGCTGGTCTATACGCCGGTTCTCGAGGCCGGCGACGATCCCGACGCGGTCTACGATGACCTCCTCGAGGAGGCACGCGCGGTCGCAGAAACGCTGCGAACGGCCGACGAACCGGAGACGGGCGGGTTCGTCAGCGAGCGAGAGATCGCCGGCCCCAAAGACGAGTACGAGGAGAGCGTCCGGAAAGCCAAAAAACACGTCCTCGACGGTGACATCTATCAGGGCGTCATATCCCGAACGCGAGAGCTTTACGGCGACGTCGACCCGCTTGGGTTCTACGAAGCGATGCGCGACGTGAACCCGTCGCCGTACATGTACCTGCTCGACCACGACGACTTGACCGTCGTCGGCGCGAGCCCCGAGACGCTGGTCTCCGTGCGCGGGCGCGAAGTGATGTCGAACCCCATCGCCGGAACCTGCGACCGGGGCTCGAGTCCCGTCGAAGACCGCCGGCTGGCCGGCGAGATGCTGGCCGACGAGAAAGAGCGCGCCGAACACACGATGTTGGTCGATCTGGCGCGAAACGACGTCCGACGCGTCTCGGAGGCCGGATCGGTTCGCGTCGACGAGTTCATGAACGTCCTCAAGTACAGCCACGTCCAGCACATCGAATCGACCGTGACTGGAGCGCTGGCGGTGGACGCCGATGCCTTCGACGCCACACGCGCGTCGTTCCCCGCCGGCACGCTCTCTGGTGCGCCGAAGATCCGCGCGATGGAGATCATCGACGCCCTCGAGGCCGAGCCACGCGGGCTCTACGGCGGCGGCGTCGGCTACTACTCCTGGACGGGCGATGCGGATTTCGCGATCGTGATCAGAACCGCAACCGTAGAGGACGAGAGTGACCGAGACCGGATTACCGTTCAGGCCGGTGCCGGGCTGGTCGCCGACAGCGACCCCGAAGCCGAGTACGAGGAGACCGAGAAGAAGATGGGTGGCGTGCTCGCCGCACTCGAGGCGATCGAGACACCCGCCGAGGGCGACGAGGACGGGGCGATCGATGCCCTCGAGGGAACGCCGGAGGTGAGCCGATGACCGCGACGGGCGAAGAGTTGGCTGTCGATGCAGATGCGGAAGCGCTGACGGTGTTGTTCATCGACAACTACGACTCGTTTACCTACAACCTCGTCGAGTACGTCAGCCAACTACCGGGCACCGAGACGGACATCCTGAAAAACACCGCCTCGCTCGAGGACGTCCGCGCCGTCGACCCGGACGCGATCGTCATCAGTCCGGGGCCGGGCCATCCGAAAAACGACCGCGACGTCGGCGTCACGATGGAAGTGCTTTCCGAACTCACCGAGATCCCGACGCTCGGCGTCTGTCTCGGCCTCGAGGCCGCGGTGTACGCCTACGGTGGCACTGTCGGCCGAGCACCCGATCCGATCCACGGCAAGGCCTCGGCGGTCGACCACGACGGCGAGGGCGTCTTCAAGGGCTTGGAACAGGGCTTCCGGGCCGGCCGCTATCACTCGCTGGTCGCGACCGAAGTGCCCGACTGTTTCGAGGTGTCGGCGACGGCCGAACACGGTTCGGAGACGCTCGTCATGGGCGTTCGCCACCGCGAGTACCCACTCGAGTGCGTGCAGTTCCACCCAGAAAGCGTCCTGACGGCGGTCGGCCACGACGTGATCGAGAACTTCCTCGAGACTGTCTGACCACTGTCACGTTCGGCAGCAAACGATAGCAGAAGAGGCGTTCAATCGATCGGTTTAGACACCAGGGAGCAACTCGAGCGTGCCAGTTGCCCACAGCGCGGCGAGTACGACCGCGGCGACGATACCGAGTCGGACGGCCAGTTTGATCGCGATGCGGATCGCAACGACGGCGACCGCAAAAGCAGCCAGCCCCGCCAGAATGAGCAGGATCGTCGAGGAGGTCAGCGGTTCGAACATACCGGACCCACGGTGCTACAGGGACGTAATCTTTCTGGATGTCATGAGAGAGAACTATTCGTGAGTATCACGAAACGTGATGTGACGGCACTGGTGACTACCTAGTTTGCGAAACTGAAAACCACGGGACGCCACGACGGTATATCGTCGCTATCGATACTTTCAGTTCGGTCTGAAAATCGTTAAGGCCGTTGGCGTTGTAGTTGCTAACAGCACCGATTACGGCCGTCTCGAGGCTCGTAATCGAATCGACACACGAAACAGTACAGAGACATCTATGAAACTGGGCTTGTCCTAATCCAATGAGAGTAGGACAAAATACCCAGTTTTAAGATGCATGGCTGACTACCGAACCTTCGTCACGAATGATGCAATCTAGGACTTACCCTTCCGCCAGAATCGCTACCCGGCAACGGGATACCGCTGAGGTGACCTGCGCATGAGCGACTCGGAGCTCTCCGCGGCCGAACTCACCCTCCCGATCAAACGCACCGACGGCGACACGCTCGAGGAGCGGCTGACCGACAACGCCTATCAGAACATCCTGCCCGCACGCTATCTGCGCAAGAACGCCGACGGCGAACTCATCGAGGAGCAGGAGGACCTCTTCGATCGCGTTGGGAAGAACGTCGCCCTCGCGGAAGCCGTCTACGAGGCCGACAAGCTCGACCTTGAGGTAACCGTCACGCCCGACCAGCTCAAGCCCGACCACCCACGCCGGGACGAACTCGCCGAGGAGGTCTTCGGTGAGGGGACGACCGCTGATGACGACGTCGAAACCGAACTGACCGAGCACAACGTCAACAAGTTCGCCTACGACACGGTCGTGCCGGAACTCCCCGAGGAGATCCGCGAGCACGTCGAAGACGTCGCCGACACGTTCATCAAGGGGATGGAGAGCCTTTCCTTTATGCCGAACTCGCCGACCCTGATGAACGCCGGCGACGAACTCCAGCAGCTTTCCGCGTGTTTCGTCATGAGTCCCGACGACGATCTCTCGGACATCCACGAAACCGCAAAGAAGGCCGCGGAGGTCTTCCAGTCCGGCGGCGGCGTCGGCTACGGCTTCTGGCAGCTGCGTCCCTTCGGTGACTCGGTCGGCTCGACAGGCGGCATCGCCTCCGGACCGATCACGTTCATGCGAACGTACGACCAACTCTGTGAAACGATCGCACAGGGAGGTACCCGACGCGGTGCCCAGATGGGGATCATGCGCGTCTCCCACCCGGACGTCATCGAGTTCATCCACGCCAAGAACAAGGACGTCTCGCTAGCGCACACGCTGCGACTCAACGACCCCGACGACTACACCTACACGACCTTCTCCGAAGCCCTCGAGGAAGCCCGGGAGCTGATCGACGAGGAAGGACGCGTCCCGAAACACCTGCGCAATGCCGTCGAAGGCCATCTCTCTAACTTCAACATCTCCGTCGGTATCACGGACGGCTTCATGGACGCGGTCAAAAACGGCGAGGAGTTCACGTTCACCAATCCGCGAACCGAGGAACCCCACATCGCTACCGAGGAGACCAAGGAGATGTACAGCCGCTACGACCTCGGCGAGCACGTCGAGGTCGGCGAGCCGCTGTCGATCCCTGCCGAACTCATCTTCGAGCGCATCGTCGAAGGTGCCCACGAGAACGGCGAACCGGGCGTCATCTACCTCGAGCGCGTCAACAAACAACACTCCTTCGACGTCGAAGAACAGGAGGACCACCGCATCCTCGCGACGAACCCTTGTGGCGAACAGCCACTCGAGGAGTACGAGGCCTGTAACCTCGGCCACATCAACCTCTCGACGGTTGCGGATCTGGACGCCCCTGACTGGCGAGTCTGGTCCGCTGAACACGGCGAAGAGTACGACTCTCAGGAAGCAGCCGTCGCAGCCTTCTTAGAGGAGGCCATCGACTTCGAGGAGTTCGACGAGCGCATCGAGTACGGCACGCGCTTCCTCGAGAACGTCGTCACGATGTCCGACTTCCCCGTCCCCGAGATTGAACAGAAGGTCCGGGACATGCGCAAGATCGGACTCGGCGTCATGGGGCTTGCTCAGCTCTACATCCAGCTCGGCATCAAGTACGGCAGCGAGGAGGGCAACGAGGTCGCCAGCCAGCTGCTGACCCACATCAACCACAACGCGAAGGCGACGAGCCACGAACTCGCGACCGAGCGCGGCTCCTTTAACGACTGGGACGACTCGAAGTACGCCGACCCGACGGAGTACCGCGAGTGGTTCGAACACCAGACTGGCGAAGCCGCCGACGACTGGGCAGAGGGCTTCCCGATCCGCAACCACAACGTCACGACCATCGCCCCGACCGGGACGACCTCGATGGTCGGCAACACGACGGGTGGCTGTGAGCCGATTTACAACGTCGCCTACTACAAGAACGTCACCGACGACGTGCAGGGCGACGAGATGCTCGTCGAGTTCGACGACTACTTCCTGCGGACCTTAGAGGCGAACGACATCGACGTCGACGCCGTCAAAGAAGAGGCCCAAGAGCAGATGGCCACGAACCAGTTCGACGGCGTCGAAGGACTTTCGACGGTGCCGGACGCGATCGGCGAACTGTTCGTCATCACCAGCGACCTCTCGGCAAAACAGCACGCTGCCGTCCAGTGTGCCGCACAGAAGGGCGTCGACTCCGCCATCTCGAAGACGGTCAACGCCCCCAACGACTCCACGCTCGAGGACGCCAAGGAGGTCTTCGAGTGGGTCTACGAGAACGGCGGTAAGGGCGTCACCTACTACCGCGACGGCACCCGCAGCAAGCAGGTGCTGACGACGCGGGCCGACAACGCCGACTTCGCCGACGAGACCGAAGCCGCCGAAACGCTCCTCGAGCAGATCGACGAAATTTTCGGTGGCCTCGAGGCGTTCCTCGAGACCGACGACGTCCAGGACGTCCTCGAGGAGGACGTCGACGACGTGTTCGGCCGGGACCGCGTGCAGGTCGACTTCACGGAGAAACGCGAGCGACCCGACGCGCTGCAGGGTGTCAGCCAGCGCATCGACACCGGGTACGGCAAGGTCTACGTGACGATCAACGAAGACCCCGAAACCGGCCAGCCGTTCGAGCTGTTCGCGAACATCGGCCACTCCGGCGGCTTCACCAACTCCTTTACCGAGGCGCTGGCGAAGGTCATCTCGACCTCGCTGCGCTCGGGTGTCGACCCTGACGAGATCGTCGACGAACTCTGTGGCACGCGCTCGCCGAAGGTCGCCTGGGACAAGGGCGAACAGATTCAGTCCATCCCGGACGCCATCGGCACCGCGATGCGTCGCTACCTCGAGGACGAGATCGACAAGCCGTACCCGACCCAGCAGACGCTCGAGGATGCAGCTGACGTGGACGCAGATGTCGAAGATGTCGAGGTCGACGGTCCGAAAACCGACGGCGGGGCCGCCGCTGCGGACAACAACGACGGCGATGACGACGCCATTCAGGACCTCATCGACGCCGGCGAGTCGCCGGAATGTCCTGACTGTGGCTCGCTGTCGCTGTACTACTCGGAAGGCTGCAAGACCTGCGAGTCCTGTGGCTGGAGCGAGTGCTGAATCGAAGCGCAGAGCACAACTGAGCGGACCGACCGAAATCCCAAATTTGTTTTTTGCTCACTCTGCATCGAGAAGCCCTGAGTAGCGGCGAGTTCACACCGGTCGTCCGGAGACGACTCGAGCGGAGCCGGTCGCCGTCAGTCGTCGTCACCGGGAACTGCGTCCGAATCGCCGCTCGAGGGCCGCTCCGACGGCCGCGAGCCGACGATCCAGGCGTCTTCTTGCAAGAGCACGCGGCCAAACTTCGAACTGAACTCGCGGGCGAGACCGAGCAACGCGAGGAGACAGACGAACGCGAACGGACCGCCGGTGATGATCGCGGCCGACTGTAGCGCGTCGACGCCGCCGAGGATCATCAGGATCGCCGCCGTCATGCCGAGGACGACCCCCCAGAAGACACGGTTGATGCTCGAGGGACTGGCCTTGCCGCCGGTAGTCATCATGGAGACGGCGAGTGTCGAGGAGTCCGCCGACGTAATGAAGAACGTGGTGACGAGGATCATAAAGGCGATCATGAACACGGTGCCGAGCGGGAACGCCTCGAAGAGGGCGAAGCCGGCGACCGGCGCGCCGTGTTCGCCGACGGGACCGAGAATGTCCGTGACACCGTTGTGCTGAGCCCAAACGGCCGAGCCACCGACGAACGTAAACCACGGAATCGTCGCCGCGGAGGTGGCCGCGATACCCGTAAACGCCACTTCGCGGACGGTTCGGCCACGTGAGATCCGGGCGATAAACAGGCCAGCAAACGGCGACCACGAGAGTGCCCACGCCCAGTAGAAGACGGTCCAGGTGTTCGCCCACTCGGTGCCACCCTCGACACCCGCACCGGTAAACAGGCTCATCGAGACGAAGTTCGTCACCATACCGCCAAATGCCTGCGTTCCGAGCAAGACGAGGAAGACGGTCGGGCCGAGGATAAACGTCGCAAACATGAGGATGACGAAGAGGATCATGTTGAAATTCGAGAGCCGACGAATGCCGCGATCGACGCCGAGGACCATCGAAATCGTAAACAGGAGCGTCATCGTCGTCACGACGAGGAGAATGCCGGTGTTCCCCATGTCGATCCCCCACTGGTAGTCGAGTCCGGTGACGAACTGGCTGCCGATGAAGCCAAGGGATGTCGCGACGCCGCCGATCGTCGCGAAAACGGCGATGATGTCGATGAACTTGGCGGCGGTACCGTCGAGGTTGTCGGCACCGAGCAACGGCGTCAGCGCCGAGGAGACACGCAACGGAACCGACTCGTAGTTGTACGCGAAGTAGCCGATGGCGATCCCCATGATCGTAAAGACGGCCAGCTGTGGCAACGCCCAGTGAAACAGGGTCTGTTGGACAGCAACCGTCATCGCCGCAGCCGAACCGCCGGAGACGTCGAACAGCGGCGAGGGGTTGTCGTAATAAAACAACGCCTCGGTTGGCCCCCAGAAGACGACGCCCGCGGCAAAGCCGGCCGAGTACAGCATCGAGAAGAACGAGAGAAAGCTGTACTCCGGTTTCTCGTCGCCGAGTTTGATTCTCCCCCACGGGCCGACGATCAAAAACAACAGGAACAGGACGATGAGGAAGACGATCGACAACAGCGCCCAGTTCAGGTACTGGAGCATCGACTCGTTTGCGACCGCGATCGCGTTTTCGACGATCGTCGGACTGATAAAGTAGAGTGCGATAATCCCAACCGAGAGACCAGCCCCGAACAGGAACACGGTCGGGTCGAGTTCCTCGCGGAAGCGTCCGATCGCGCCGAGATCGTCCGACTTAGCCATCGCTCCACCTCCGTTCGCTCTGCTCCCGTCCGGGCCGTCTCGTGATCCCTCCCTGTCCCGTATCGCTCGAGTCACGCTGCTCGAGTCCGTCACCGCTTCTCGAGCAGCCCCACTCGGTCGACCGAATGGCGGCCTGCACGTTGACCATGGTTGATGGTAACACCACACGCACGCACCACGAACTGCATATTAACACTATGCATGTTCATTTCTCCGAGAAAACGGTGTGTGAATGATTTTCAATACGGCAGCCCCTGCGAAGGTGAATCCACCTGCCTCAGTCGAGTTCGGTGCGTTCATACCGCTGGCAGCCGTTTATGCGACCTACGAATGACTCGCAGTCGACCGACACTGTCCGACGGACGGCCCGTCGTCGAGGACACTCCCTCGAGCGCTGATCGTCCGTGACCGACGTCGACGAGACCGACCGAGCGGGCGGCAACCCCTGTCCACTCTGTGAGACGCCGATGTACAAGCGCCACTGCAAGTACGTCTGCCCGCAACACGGCGTCGTCATCGACTGTAGCGATCCGTTTCGGTAGTCAATTTTAAAGTAACAACTGAAACGATTTACACACGCATCGCACAGCCGTCGTGCGATGCGGTGTGCATTGACTTTCAGTGGCTACTATAGCCGCCCGTCGATCGGGTTCGCGCCGCCGTCGGTCGGCCGAGTCTGATGGAACACGACCGACGAGTTCTCAAAAAACAGCGGTCACCGCTGACCGAAATCGCTGGCTCAGTGTTCGTCGCGTGCTGCGAACAGGGAAGCGACGAGGAGCGCGATGAGGGCAACACCGACACCGAGGCCGGGCATCGAGTCGTCCTCGTCTTCGGCGTCAGCCGCGGTCGTCTCGCCGGTGGAGTCGGTGTCGCCGTCGGATTCGGACGGCGTCGTGTCATCGGTAGCGTCGGTGTCGTCCGTATCGTCGTCTGCCTTCTTTTTGGCATCTTTGTCGCCGACCGTTTTATCGCCAGTGCCTTTCTTGACGTCGTCGTCGGCGGCTTTGTCAGTCCCCGTCGAATCGTCTTCCGTCCCGTTCGTTCCGTCACCGTTCGTTTCGTCTGCGCCGTTCGAATCGGTGCCGTCAGCCGGCGATGAACCGACTGTCGTGGCCTCGGTGTCACCGAACTGTACGTTTCTGTTCTCTTGGATCGTGATCTGAGATGCGTCGGCGCTCCCGTTGTCCTGAGCGATAGCGACGGCAGCCTGCTGCTGATTGACGTTGAGCTGACTGACGAACTGCGCCTGGTCGAGTGCGGCGGCCGAGTACTGGTCGCCGTCAGTCTGTTGGCCGCTCTCGCCGTCGTAATCGAGTGCCAGCAGCGAGTCTCCGTCGATCTCGTTGCCACCGATCGTCACCGTCGTCTCGTTGGTGACGACGGCTCCGGCCGCGGCCTCGAGGAGTGGCTCAGTGAGTGGGTCGGTGATTTCGGCATCTACGGCACCGACCTGCTCGTTGTAGTTTCGCTGCTCGGCCAACTGGATCGCCGTCGCGTTGCTTTCGTTGGCCGCGATCGCCACCGCAGCACTCTGTAAGTTCACGTTGATTTGGTCTGCGCTCTGGTACTGTGTCACGCTGACCGCCTCTTCGGTGGCGTCGGCGTCGTCGGTGTCGTCGCCGTCGCTGCCGGTCGTCGACAGCACGCTACTGTTGTCGACGTCGGCAGTCGCGACGTTCATCCCCGACATCGCGTCGAGAACGGAGACGAGCTCGGTCGACGCAACCTGCTCGTTGAGATTGGTCTGGTCCGTGATCTGGATCGCCGTCGCGACGGACTCAGGGCCGACCGCGATTGCGACTGCCAGCCCCTGCTGGTTTTGATTCGTCTGGGAGACGTTCTGTGACTGGTCGATGCTGGCGACCGACGACTGGGAAGTCGCTGGATCGTTGACGGCCGTTTCGAACACCTCCGTCGACCCTTGCTGGAGGTTTTGGTTGACCTGCGTCGACCGTTGGTACGCCACCGCCTCGCTCGCGTTTTCGGCGATCGCGAATGCCGTACTCTGGTCGTTGAAGTTGACCTGATCGACGTCTTGCTCTTGGTCGGTCGATGCCTCGGTCGGCTGCGCGACATCCTGTGTGGATTCGTCGCCCATTCCGTCGGCGATACTCCAGCCGTCGAACGTCTGGTCGTCGCCAGTGCCGAACACGATGTGGACGTTTCCGACATTTTCGAAGGCGACGTCTTCGGGCATGTCCAGGGTGTTTTCGGCGGTCGCCTCACCGACCTGACTGTTCGCGTTCTGTTGGTTCGCCTCCTGGATGGCGGTCGCCTCACCGCCGTCGATCGCGATGGAGATCGCGCCGCCCTGCCGGTTGAAGTCGACCTGCTCGACGTCCTGATACTGGACGACGTCGGCGATCTCTTCCTGATCGGTAATCGATTCGGGACGATCCGCCAACTGGGACTCGATGAACTCGTCAGCCGACCGATTCTCGAGTTCCGCCCCGAAGACGAAGTAGAGGTCCTCGCCGTGCTCGAGCGTCTGCACCGTACTTTCCGGTGTCGAACCGTCTGCCACCGCATCGTTCGTCGAACCCGTATCGGGAGCCACGCCGGCTGCACCGGCGGGGACGGCCATTCCGACCCCCGAAAGGACGACCATCGCGGCGACGAGCAGTACTGAAAGCTGTGAACATCTGGTCATGGATACTTTCTGTTAATTTCTGATATGGTCAACGACGTTCTTGATTTGACGACTGTCATCAACACGAACCAATGCATCGGGAATACTGTCTTTGTTATCCGGCAGTTACGGGCTAAAGAAGCCGGCGACGCAGGTAGCAGGCACAACCTAATACGGGGACGGCGGCCGGGCAGCGGATCGTCTCGAGTGGCGAGTTCACCGTTTCTCGATCGAAATCACACGGCGCGATTGGGATGCAATACGTCGGTTTCGGGTACTGTGTCTCCGTCCCAACTGTTTCAGACCGTTCTATCCCTGAATGATCGCTTTTCAACGGTCACTGAGCGAACTCGAGTCACAAATTCCGGCGACTGCAGCGGGGGAGTTCTCACGCGTGTTGAACCCTCACCCGTCGTTTAAATATCCCGTATCGAACTCGTACAGACGATATTCCCAGACGTAATAATATCGTTTTGTCCGCCTTAGATCGTCTAATTCGCGGTTTGGATTGAAACCGTTCCCGGGGTTCATATTCATCACCGGGGTGGCTACCAACCGGGCAACGTGCCATGAGGAGGAGGTTGGCAGCATCGACGAGACGTTGGCGACGATGAGCCGACACGTGTGCCCGACACGCGGTATACTATACACATGAAACGCGCACTCACGCTTGCACTGACGGTCGCATTGATCGGCAGCCTCACGTTCATGGGGTTCGCCGGAACGGCAGCTGCGGACACTGACATCGAGAACGACGCTGACCTCGATGAGCAAGAGGCGGAAGCGACGACGGAACAGGATCAGAAGAACGACCAGAACGCTAACAACGACGCTGATGTCGAACAGGAGCAGGAACAAGAACAAGAGAACAAGCTCCACCAGGGCGGCAACATCGCGGCTTCACTCCATGGTGACGCCGACGCTGGCAACGACGCAAAGCAGATCAACTACGGAGAACAGGACCAGGAAGCTGAAGTCGACCAAGAGAATGAGCAGGAGTCCGAACAGGACCAAGATGCTGACACCGAAGCCGAAAGCGAATTCGAACAGGAGCTTGACGTCGAGAACCTCCTGAGCATCCTCTAAGATCGCTGTCGAAACCACACCCCGATTTCGTTCCGCGTATTTTTTCGTACCTGATCTAAGTCCAACACCGAGCAGGTAGTCGCTGTACTCATCGATCACGTCGTTCGTAGCTGCGACAACAAGTATCGATACCCGGTACGGCGTCGTGACGGCTTGACCGTCCTCGAGCCGCTTCCTGGCGCTCACTGGAATCGACGTTGTCACTGAGTCGGCCGTCGTCACGTGACCGAATTGATTCCACAACCGCCGACAGGGAGACGATTCTATCGGTCGGCAGTACTGTAACGAGTACAATTCCTGATAGCCGTGCGAGGACCAACCGTCCGCAGTGTTCGGTGCTCGTCCGTACTGTTCGGTTCAGCGTCGGGTATCGGTCTCTCGCCACCAATACCACGCATGCCTTTTATATTGTCACTGGGCTCTCACCGCGGGGTACCCAGCCGCTGCAGCCGCCGATCGTCGGACCAGCGGCGAGCAGTTCACCGGGCTGCGCTGACCGATGCCCCGCGAACTACCTCGATGCGGCCGCCCATTCAACGGGTCGTCAGCGAGCGACAGCATCACTCGAGTGCGGCCGTCGGCGCGATCGACGAATCTCCACCGATGGTCGAAACTGGATCGATTGCAGACCAACCGGCGTCGTGCAGCCACGAACCGACTTCCCGATTCGAACGACGTCGTGGCGATTTCGATCAACGCCGTCGAGACGAACCTTGAGGGGACTCGCCTCGGAGCGGTGATGGTACACTCCGGGCACCGCGTGTGAGTGCGCCGCAGCCTCCCTTTTGTCCTCGAGTTGACGCGTCGTCACTCCGGGTGAGCAGGCGGCAGTTATCCAGCCGACATCAGTTTCGTCCGTACAACACCGCGGGAGAACTATTGTGTCTGATTCGGATACGTGACGGTGTTCGGATGAGACAGTCCGTGCGGACCGACCGATAAACCACGCTGCTATCGCTCACGGTGAACGATAGTGTGAAAAATAAAACACCAACGGCCGGAGTAATCCGGTGGTTAGTTCGACTGTTTAGTTCTGGCGGCGGAGTGCCAGCATGGCGGCTGCGAGCAGTGCGACGAGACCGATGCCGATGCCGAAGCCGGGCAGGCTATCTTGTTCACTCTTGTTTTCCTGGTCGTTATCTTGGTCCTGGTCGGTCTCCGAGTCCTGCTCGCTGTCCTGGTCGTTATCCTGGTCCTGGTCGGTCTCCGAGTCCGTGTCTTCGTCGCCGTTCTTGTCGTCTTCGTCGCCGTTCTTGTCGTCTTCGTCGCCGTTCTTGTCGTCTTCGTCGCCGTTCTTGTCGTCTTCGTCGCCGTTCTTGTCGTCTTCGTCGCCGTTCTTGTCGTCTTCGACGCCGTTCTTGTCGTCGTAGTCCTTGTCTCCTTTCTTGGTGTAGTCTTTGTCGCTCTTCTTGGTGTAGTCTTTGTCACCTTTCTTGGTGTAGTCCTTCTCGTTGTCGCCGTCCTTGTCGTCGCCGTCCTTGTCGTCGCCGTCCTTGTCGTCGCCGTCCTTGTCGTCACCGTCCTTGTCGTCACCGTCCTTGTCGTCGCCGTCCTTATCCTCATCCTCGTTATCACCGTCATCGACGCCAGGCGTCACGGTGGCCGAATCGGAGATGCTCTCGAAGGCCCCGGCCTCATCGTAGTAGGCCTCAAGTGGTTCGCCGTCGACGTAGATCGTCGCCGTGACGACGGTCTCCGTTTCGATCGCAGACGTGTCGATGGAGATGTCTTCGTTCACGCCGGTCAGACCGGTTGCGCTACCGAGCTCGTCCCCGTCCTCATCGGTGAGGACGACATCGTATTCGGTATCTGCATCGACGCCATCAACCACCAAAGCCCCGACGGAGACCTGATCGATGGTCTCGTCCGTCGACGTCTGGTCGTCTATGGCAATGTCGGCAGCGTAGACGGAAGCGGAGTCGGTCGCTTTCACATCATCGCTGTTCTTGTCCTCGTAGACGGTAACGGTGTACTCGCCTGGTTGCTCAACGGTCTGGAAGATTGCAGCACTGTTGAGATCCTCGTCGAGTGTCGCTTCGTACAGTACCTCACCGCTGTTCTCGTTTTCGATCACCAGATACTGACCCGCGTGGGCGTCTACCGATTGGACGGCGAAGATCGGCTCGCCTTCTTCATTCTCGCCAACCGCTTGGTCGTTAAACGTCACGTCTTCTTCGGCGTGGTTCGCTGCTGCCCCGCCCGCAAACGCTGCGGACATGGCAACAACGGACAGGACCAGTAGTCCCGCCATCAGTACCGCACGTCCTTTCTGGAGAGCTGTTTTTTCGCTTGACATTTGTTGTATTGTATTATTATTGTATTTCGCTTGAGTGGGTCTCTAGCTGATCTTCAGTGTTGTGAGCTCGATGGCGCCCAGTCTCGACGGGAACCGTCGCTGACTGGCTCTTCGTGGCCGAAGAGCGCGAACGTACCCGCACCTGCCCCCGTGACGTTCACGAGGCCAGCACGTTCTGTACGCCGCAACCGTTCGATTTTGCGTACCATCTGTCTCACTCACCCTTTCGGGGCGAAACAGGCTATTTCGAGATGTAACTTTAATATACACCGCAATGAATTCGGAATAGATCGACTATCGTTTCGAATTATCCGCCTAACCGGTGTCTACACACCGCGTTATCCTCATCGATCAGTTCGTGGTGACTCGAGCGAGAAATCAACGCCAGTGCCCAACGGTGTCGAGCACATCGACGCGCAGTAGGCACTGCCATCAGTCCGCGTCCGGCCTTGCGGAACGGAAAATACGTCACCAAAACCAGTCGGTGCCTCGTCGTTTCACTGGGTACTGGCAACTGTTGGAAATCTCGCAACTCACGAAACGCGACCGACGTTGCCAGCAGCCAGTCGGTCAAGAGGCGACTACTGACGAAACGATTCCAGCCGTTCAACCCCTCCCAAATAAATCACAGACAGTGTGAAAGAACGACGAACCGCTTCTGCAGGGGACGAACCGAGATGAATCGATGGATCGTGGTCGCAATCGCCCTTGGATTGGTGCTGAGTGGAAGCGCCATTGTAGGGGGGTCCGGAAGCGACGAAACCGAGAGAGAATCAACTGAGATGACAGAGACAACCTTCTCGTGGGGGACGGTAACCCACGAAACCGACTCTACGACCGGTGAAACGCACCTCGAGATAACCGTCGCGAACGAAGACGACGTCTCGGTCTCGATGACGACAACCGCTAACGGGACTGCTGATGAGGCGGCGATGACTGCTGCTGATTCTGACCTCGAGACGGAAAAATTCTCGTGGGGAACGGTAGCCTACACGACCGATTCGGAGACCGGTGCCACGAACGTCGCGGTGATCGTCGAGGCCGAGGATGACGTCTCGGTATCTGTGACGACGGTGTCGGACGACGGAACCCACTCACAGTCGACGACGACTGTCTCGTCTGCGAGCAATGCGGCGACGTCCTCGAGCGTCTCGCAGTCGACCGAGTCGTCGACGAGCACCACGCACTCGTCGACCACCAGCAGTTCGACGAGTGTCTCACAGACGACGAGCAGTTCCACCGGTGGATCTGTCTCGATCGACACCGACGACGAATGACACACCGCTCGGAGGAATGCCAGATAATATAGAGCCGGTGATAGAAGTGGGATTACTGTCGCCCAAACGATAGAATGCCGGAGAATCGCTCGGCTCATAGCCGGCGTCTACTCGCGCACCGACCTCGACGGACGACGTCCATCCACGAGTGCACTAACATACTCTCTTCCCGATACGAAAGTGCTGTCCTGCTCAAATCCAGCGCTACACTGCGGAATTGTCCGCTGTTCGAGCGGAGGTTACATTCAAATAAAAATACACTCATAAATACTCTCGTATAGTGTAATACACCAGTCATTTCGAATGCGGGGAAATCGTATGCGAACGGAAATCGGCCACAACCGAATGTTTCTCTCAGTAACTAAACACGGCGTTTATCCCCCGTTTCCTCACTCTGTTGAGCATTGATGGATACGTCGTCACCCTCAGACTCGTGTGCAGTTTGTGGGTCGTCCAACGTCGAGTCGGAGCGAATTTACGAACACGACTGCGGGTACGTTGCGCCTCGAGCCGCGTACCAAGATGATCGCTGTCCGAAATGCGATCGAGTCGTCTCGGACGCGTCACTCGAGCGAGTGAGTACTGTCGATTGCTGTCTCGACTGTGGACAGCGCTTCGATAAGCACCACGACGTCGATGCCGAGACGCTTCGTGAACGGTCGACACCGGACGTCGATTTTCCCGACTTGCCGTCGCCCGGCGACAAACTGAGTTGGCTTCCCGGTCGATTCGTGCCGGATTCCGAGCGCGGGCGACAGATCGCAGCCTCGATACTGGTCGTCCTCGTTCTCACGTCGGGTCTGGTCGGTGCCGTAACGGTCACCCCCTACCTCCAACCGGAGGAGTTCGACGGGGACAGCCGACAGAATGCCGACGTCGACCGGACGTGGAACGAGTACGAGACGGTGGTCATGTTTCGGAACGACGATATTCAGCCGTGGTACGAAAAGGAGTCCCTCCGCAAGGTCGATCAGGTGTTCATCGAAGAGGACGTTCCCGTCACCCACGGCGTTATTCCTGCCGTATCGAATGAAGCTGATATTACGGAAGATCAAGAGCTGTGTGGATATCTCACGGACCTCACGAACGAGCATCCCGAGTTGTTCGAAATGGCACTCCACGGGTACACACACGAGCAACAGACCGACTTTTTGGGTGCCAGCGAGTTCGGCGACGTTCCGATCGAAACGCAGCGCGACTGGCTCGAGAGGGGTGAGCGAATTCACGAATCGTGTGTCGGAACGGCACCCGAAACGTTCGTCCCACCGCTGAATACGTACGATTCGAACACCGTGGCAGCGTTAGATGAGCGAGGGTATACGACAGTGTCCGGTGCGCGCTGGGCGACGAACGAACAATACAACGAATCAGCAGTTGCGTTCGAGGAGGGTGGACTCACTCACGTTTCGATGTTCGAGGACGCCTCGATGGTTCGCTGGGACACTGACGACCACGACGACCACGAATACTACGATCTCGAGGAACTCGAAGCGGAGTTTGACCGGGCCTACGAGAACAACGTTCCGTACGTCCACATGCTCCATTACTTTACGTTCACCGAGGAGGAACACTACGACCTCCTTCGCGAGTTCATCCAGTACATGAAATCGAAAGATGACGTCGCGTTCATGACGGTCGGCGAGTTCGGGAGCGGGCTCGAGAACGGGGAAATCGAGGCAACCGACGACGGCTGGAGAGTGCTCGAGCCGGAAGACGGACAGGGAGAGACCGGCCGCTCGAGCGACTCCGATTCGACAGGGCCGTTCAGTGAGATCTTCGGGAGGATACTGTCATGAAAGCGGGGCTGTTGGACGCCATAGCGACGCTTCTTTGGCGAGTAAAGTGGCGCTCCGTTGCGCTGTTTATCTCGGCGCTCGTTCCGTTCGCGTTGCTGCTTTCGATTCTGGAGCGAGGACCGGTGATTGCGATTTTCCTGTTCGTCGGACTCGTATTCGCGTACATCGGCTGGTCCTACTACGTTACGAACGTAAACGAGTGGTACGCGGAGGTGTTTACTATTCGAACGTTTGCGGTCGTCCTCGCGGCCTATACGGCCGGTGTCATGGTTGTCGGCTGGATCCGACCATCACCCGTCGCGTTCGTACACGTCGCAGCGATTGCACTCATTTTCATCTACTACTGGTTTATCGCACTCACCGCACTGTATCACGATCAGAGCGGCCGTTCGTCGTACGATCCGTCGCCACCGTACCCCTCGATCAGCGTCCTCGTGCCCGCGTACAACGAGGAGGGATACGTCGGACGAACGGTTCAGTCGTTGCTCGACGCGGAGTATCCGCGGGAAAAACTGGAGATTATCGTCATCGACGACGGGAGTACCGACGATACCTATCGGGAAGCGGTGGCCTACGAGTCGGAGACGGTCTCGGTCGTTCGGAAGCAAAACGGTGGCAAGTACTCGGCGTTGAATTACGGGCTGCTGTTCGCGACCGGCGAGATCATCGTCACCGTCGATGCGGACAGCATCGTCGATGTCGAGGGGTTGAAACGAATCGTCGCCCCGTTTTCCGAGGGCTCGGACGTAGGGGCCGTCACCAGTAACGTGACGATCTGGAATCGGGACTCGCTGATAACGCGGTGTCAACAACTCGAGTACACGATCGGTGCGAACATCTACAGGCGCATGCTGGATCTCTTCGGAATCGTGCTCATCGTCCCCGGCTGTCTCGGCGCGTTTCGAAGAGAAGCGATCGAAGAGGTGTTCGCGTACGATCCGGAGACGTTGACCGAAGATTTCGATCTCACGGTCAAAGTCCTTCGCGAGGGATATCGTGTAACGGCCAGCGATGCTCGCGTCTACACGGAGGCCCCGGGAACGTGGACCGATCTCTACAATCAACGGCTCAGATGGTACCGCGGTAATTACATGACGATATTCAAACACGCGGACGTTCTTCGCGACACGTCGTTCGGGCTTCTCAACCGGCTTGCGTTTCCTCTCCGACTCGTCGAGATGTTTTTCCTACCACTGGCGAGTTGGGTGATTCTGGCGGTTATTGTGTGGCTCCTCGTGTCCGGCTTTATTATCCAGCTGCTCGCGTTGTTCGTCTTCTTCACCAGCATCATCTTCCTGATCGCCGCACTCGGCGTTCACATCGAAGGTGAAGACTGGCGGCTGCTCATCTACACGCCGCTGTTCGTCGTTGGCTACAAGCATTTCCACGATTTGATCGCCGTCAAGAGCCTCCTCGACGTCCTGTTCATTCAGGACCTCGAGTGGACACGACCGGAGCGCGTCGAACAGGAGTTGTCAAAACAACTCGACGAGGAGGCGAGTGACTGATGAGCCGTGATACGACGAGCCACGTCATCGGCACGTGGAATCGGCTTCCCGAACTTGCTACCCACCACGTGCTACTTGCGGGGATACTCGTGCTTGCGGCGTTTTTCAGAGGATACGACCTCGGTGCGGACAGTCTCTGGATCGACGAAGTGTTCTCGGTCCATATCGTGTCGATTTACTCCTACGAGCAGTTGCTCTTCGAACTCCCGCTCGAGGATCCGCATCCACCGCTGTACTTCGTGCTTCTGAACGAGTGGACTGCACAGTTCGGCGCTACGACCGTCATGGCTCGCGTTCCATCGGTTCTCTTCGGCGTCGCAACCATCTATCTCCTGTACGTGACCGGACGCACGCTTTTCGACGTCCAGACTGGCTTGCTAGCGGCGCTCTTTCTCACCGTGTCTCCCATGCACATCCAGTTCTCCCGCGAAGCACGGATGTATGCCATGCTCGTGTTTCTCGTGGTTCTCTCGATGTACTGTTTCGTTCGGTTGCTCGAGGGCGACCGATCACTAGTCGTGAAAGGAGGATACGTCGTCGTTTCGATTTTGATGATCTATACCCACGTGTACGCCTTCTTCGTAATTCTTGCGCAGGCAGTCTCGCTGTTGCTGTGGGTGGTGCCGAATCGATGGCCATCTGCTCTCGACACGACTGAATGGGGCCTTCTTCTGTCCGCCGTCGGTGCCGGCTCGCTCCCCTTTGTCACCCTGCTCGCGAGTACCGTCGTCGGCGACTCGGGAGCGGGGATGACCGATCACATCGAACAGCCAACGCCGGACGCGCTTCTTGAGACGATCAGCAGTCACGCTGGTGCACTCGTCAATTATCCGTTTGCCGTTCAGGGATCGGTCTCGCTCGTCGGCTCGGCGATCGTACTCGTCTGTTGTGTGGCTCTCATCGGGCGGTCGTTCGTCGGATACGAGCCGGGAGTCGATGGGACTGTTCGACAGTACCTTCAGCGAGAGTATCTGTTGTTGACGTGGGTCGTCATTCCGATCGGCGTGCCGTTTGCGATTTCCTATCTGATCACGCCGATGTTCGATGCCCGATACACGATCATCGCTCAGGGTGCGCTGTGGCTGCTCGTTGCACACGGGCTCACTCGCCTCGATCGGTCCTGGCTCCGCTGGCTCGTCGCCGTCCTGCTGGTTACGAGTCTCTTCGGCGCGGGTGCCGTCTACATGACCGAAGGGACACAAGAAGACTGGCGCGGTGCAGCCGAATCGGTCGACGAGCAACCGTCGCACCCGGTGTTCCTGACTCCCGAATACGCAGAACCCGCGTTTTCGTTCTATGCGGATCGGCCATCGGAGCGTATCAGTACCCCACCACCGGACGCGGTCGAGGCCGCGAACGATCCGATCGTCAGCCCCGATGAAACGGCTGCCGAAACGGAAGCAGCGGTCGCAGAACTGTCCGACGACACCGATCGGTTCTACGTCGTCGCGCTCGGATTCGACGCGTCGGAATCCTGGCTCGAGGACGTCGAATCGAGGTTCGACGTCGTCTCACACGAACAGCACGGTAGTATCGAGGTGTATCTGTTCGACGTCGACGGCGACGAATCGACGGCGTAACCACGCCCACGGATTCGCGTCGGCGCTTGCCACTCACTCGAGTGCCTTCCAGAAACGTTACAGTTGCCCCTGGAACGCCGCCGACGAGAGGTGCGTGTCGTCGTCACCGACGCGATACGCAGCAGTTGTACACCGATCACGATAGGTCTCGTAGACGTCGTACGTCTCGGACCGGTCGTCTGCGCTGTAGGTGTCGGTCCCACGACCGCCGCCGAACACCGCCCAATCGGTTTCCTTGTCGATGTTGAACCAACAGACCATCCGAACGTCGTACTGTTCGATGAGATCGAACGCGTCGTCGATCCAGCGCGCTTTCTCGGCCGGCCGATGCTCTCCATCACGGTACGAGGAGGACCCGAACTCCGGGAGAGAAAGCGGCTTGTCGGCCAACGCCGTCAGCCGCTCGAGCATCGGTTCGAACACCTCGTTCGGTGACTGCCACGACGAGTGTTGCTGGCTATCGCCGAAATTGTACCCATCGAGCCCGATCCAGTCGACGTACTCGTCTCCCGGGTAGTACGACTCCGTTTCGTGGTCCCCGTGTTCGGTTGCGTTCGGATTCCACATCCACTGCACTCGTTCGTCGGCCAACCCGGCGTCACCCATCGTTTCGTAGACACGGCGCCACGCTGTGACGAAATCGTCGATCGTCGTTGAGTCGGCACCCCACGGAACCCAGTCGCCGTTCATCTCCGGAAACGGACGAAAGTACACCGATCGGCGTTCGTTCTCACCCGAGAGCCACTCGCCTAGGTCGCGAGCCCACGCCGACAGGATATCGTCGTACGCACCGGCGGCGATTTCCCGTGTGACGTTCTCATTTTCGTCGTCGGACCGGGGGAACGGCTGCCACGTCACGATCGGAACGCGGCCGCCGTTCCACTGGTCGGTCATCGCATCGAAGACGAACTGCTGGCGCTCTTGGTCCGGGATCGCCGCATCGACGTAGTGTGTCGTCACGGCAAACCGCCGCTCGAGCCAGCGCTCGAACGGACGGATCCGCGACCAGTCGGATCCCGGAAAGATGCCAAGTATTCGCGTCGCCTCCGCCGACTGCTTGGCGCATCCGGCCAGCGTCAGCGGTGCGATCGCCGTGCCGATCGCCTGCAGTGCGTCGCGCCGGTTCACTGACTGCTGTAGGCGGTCGTCGGCAAAAAAACCCGCCCGTGGTTCACACGGACTGCTATACCGGATCACTGGCGAGTTCCCGAGTCGGGTCGTGCCGGGACTGACAGACAGCAGTCGGTCCCAGTCCCAGTTCAGTGCAGTGGCGGTCCAAATGAACGGATCCCTCTCACGCTCCGATCACAGTTCGTCGTGAACCGCCTCGAGCAATACCCCGGTTCGATCACCGTACAGTTCCCAGCACATCACACCGCCGTACGCCTCTTCGATGGCGTACTCGGTCTTGAGAGCGATGGATCTGGGACCGTCGTAGGTGACCATTACTTGCTCTTCCGGAGAGTACACCCAGGGGACCTTCGCCTCGTCGTGCCAGTACGACTGGTAGCTCGAATCCGACAGTAACTCGGACTCGACGTACTGGTAGTCGGCCATCCCCGGCTCGGCCCAGCCGCCACTTGGCGTCCCGGAGAACGGTTGATGGAGTCCGTTGTTCCGGTCGGGAACCGACGCGAACCCACGGCTGTAGAAGGCCAGTCCGAGGATCAGCTTGTCGTCGTCGATTCCCGACGCCGACCAGTAGCGCATCGAGTCGTCGACGCTTCCGGATTCGGTGCCGCCGGAGGGCCGATAGAGCGGCGCGTTGAAACCCGTCGTCGAACTCCACGTACCGACGTAGTCGTACGTCATGACGGTAACGTAGTCGACGTAGTCGTTCATCGCGTCCGTGTCGAGTCCGTCGACGTGTCGTTTTCCGCCGCCGACCGCGACCGTCAGTTCGTAGCTACAGTCGTCCTCGCGTCCCGCGTCGTCGAGTTGCGTTCGAAGCTCCTCGAGAAGCAAGATGAAGTTCTCCGGATCGGAAGGTCGTTCGGTGTTTCCGGCCTGCCCGCCCCCCGTCGGATACTCCCAGTCGATGTCGAGGCCGTCGAAATTGTACTGTCGGAGCAGTTCGATGGCGCTTCGGGCGAACCGCTCGCGGTTCTGCTGGGTGGATGCGCCATCCGAGAAGTTCTCCGAGAGCGTCCAGCCGCCGATCGAGAGCAGCAGCTTCGTGTCGGGATGGTCCGCTTTGAGCGCTCGGAACGCCTCCAGGTTCTGTTGGTCACCCGCTGGATCGGCCAGCACGACTTCGCCGTCCGACTGCACGTCGAGGAACGCGTAGTTGACGTGTGTGAGTCGATCGAACGGAACGTCCTCGGGGAAGTAGTTTCGATCATATCTGGACCACGACGTATAGTACCCGATAACGGGTGTTTCGGAGTCTGTCACGTCATCTTCCGGGTCCGTTTCTACCGTCGTTTCCGACGACGTCGGTCCTTCCACATCGTCTCCGTCGACGGCAGTTACTGTGTATGTATAGGAGACCCCCGACTCGAGGCCGGAGTCGGTGTACGTGGTGTCTTCGGGGTCACCGATCAGGTGATCACTGTCTGCTGTAACCTCCGTGCCCGTGTCTCGGTACACCCGATACGACGCGATCGATTCCTCGAAATCGTGGTTCCACGCGAGCGAAACGGACGACGGGCCGACGTTCGTGACGACCAGATCGGTCGGTGCGGCCGGCGGTGCTGGCTCGTCGTTGCGCTGTTCATCGTCGTCACGGTCGACTCGTTCCCACGGCCCCCAGGATGGACTCGAGGATGGGTCATCCCCACTCGTCCACCACTGTGCCTCCCAGACCGTGCCGTCGTGAACGACCCGATTGCCGGCTCGATAGACTCCATCGGGGGTCCACGCGGGGTACTCGGATTGCCCGTCGACCGAGCCGAGACGGTTCCAGACGCTCGCCGTGTCATCGGGTTCGTCACCGCGCGTCCACCACTGTGCCTCCCAGACCGTGCCGTCGTGAACGACCCGATCGCCGTCCGTATAGGCTGCCGTATCATCCCAGGACGGATACGACTCCGTCGTCCCAGTTGCTGTTCCCGAACTCGCAAGCGCAGCAGCGAGTATCGACGTCGTTCGAAGGATACTACGTCGTGATTGTCTCATCGTCTACCATCTGATACAACATTTTCATCATAAACATGTACAGGTTAAAATGTAGGTACTTTATATATCAGTTAGAATGAATGGCGGAGTGATCGACCGCTCGTTCGGTCAGCGTTCGAGCGACTCGAGCCCGGTCTGTCGGCTTGCAGGTCAGCTTTGCGGTGACTAGGTGGGACTTCTTTATCCACACTAAAATCGTGTTTCGCGCGCTTTCGAAGGCGAGCGCTACCAGCGAACTTTCGGGATCGGAGACGTTCTCGAGCACGTCGGAATCAGCCCCAGCATCGATCAGTTCACTGCGGTTCAGATCGCCGCTTGCGCCCATCGCCCGTCGAACGAGAGGAGGAGGAGGAGGATCGCGAAGCAGTCGCGGGCACGGAAAACGAATACTGCCCGCTGCCCGTCGCGAGCGAGCGCGACTCGAGCGCTTCCCCCAGGGTGTGTCGGTACCACCAAAACCAACCGATGCCGGTACATCTATGTACGCACCAGCCATATTCAGATGTGGTAGCATCTAGCACAGGTAATGACTGGGGCTAGCAAAAAAACTATCCGCTCACGAAGCGGAGTCATTGATATCGCCGTCCATCCCGAATCATGAATGAAGTTCAACTGGAGGTTGCGAAGGCATACCCGAACGACTCGGGTCGTGGTATCGCCCGACTCGATCCGGACACACTGTTGCATCTGAAGCTGAGTCCGGGCGACATCATCGAAATCGAAGGCGCAGACACCACCGCCGCGAAGGTGTGGCGCGCCGACCGGCAGGACTGGAACACGGATACGGTCCGTATCGACGGCTTCACTCGGCAGAACGCCGACGTGGGGATCGGCGAGCGGGTGACGATCCGGAAAGCCGAAGCGACGAAGGCGGACAAACTCGTCCTCGCTCCGCCGGAGGAGGCGTCGGTCCAGTTCGGCTCCGACGCGGCTGGCATGGTCAAACGCCAGATCTTGAAACGGCCGGTCGTCGGCCGCGATATCGTTCCCGTGATGAGCTCGACGAACCATCCGTTCATGCGCTCGCCGGGGCAAGCGATTCCGCTCATCGCCGTCGAAACCGAACCCGAAGGCGTCGTCCTCATCACCGAGGACACCGACGTCGAACTCCGCGAGGAGCCGATCAGCGGCTTCGAGAAGACCGGTGGCGGGATCACCTACGAGGACATCGGTGGCCTCCAAGGGGAGATCCAACGCGTGCGGGAGATGGTCGAACTCCCGATGAAACACCCACAGATCTTCAAGAAGCTGGGGATCGAGCCGCCACAGGGTGTCTTGCTCCACGGCCCGCCCGGCACGGGGAAGACGCTGCTCGCCAAAGCCGTCGCCAACGAGACCTCCGCGAGTTTCTTCTCTATCGCGGGGCCGGAGATCATCTCCAAATACTACGGCGAGTCCGAACAGCAACTCCGAGAGATCTTCGAGGACGCGAGCGAGGAGTCGCCGTCGATCATCTTCATCGACGAACTCGATTCGATCGCACCGAAACGTGAAGACGTCACCGGCGAGGTCGAGCGCCGCGTCGTCGCCCAGCTGCTGACGATGATGGACGGCCTCGAGGCCCGCGGCCAGGTCATCGTCATCGCGGCGACCAACCGCGTCGATTCGGTCGACCCCGCGCTGCGTCGACCGGGCCGGTTCGACCGCGAGATCGAAATCGGCGTGCCAGACGAGGTGGGTCGCGAGGAGATCCTCCAGATCCACACCCGCGGGATGCCGCTTTCGGACGACGTCAACCTCAGTCACCTAGCCGACGAAACCCACGGCTTCGTTGGCGCCGACATCGAGTCGCTGACCAAAGAAGCCGCAATGAAGGCGCTGCGACGGTACTTACCGGAAATCGACCTCGACGAGGAGGACATCCCGCCGAGCCTGATCGACCGGATGATCGTCAAGCGCCAGGACTTCCGTGGCGCACTCAACGAGGTCGAACCCTCGGCGATGCGAGAGGTGCTCGTCGAGTTGCCGAAGATTTCCTGGGACGACGTTGGTGGCCTCCACGACGCCAAAGAGCAGGTCCAGGAGTCCGTCGAGTGGCCGCTGAACAACCCCGAGCGGTTCAGCCGGTTGGGCGTCGACCCGCCATCCGGCGTCTTGTTGTACGGTCCGCCCGGAACCGGGAAGACCCTCATGGCGAAAGCCGTCGCCAACGAGACTAACGCGAACTTCATCTCGGTGCGCGGCCCACAGCTGCTCAGCAAGTGGGTCGGCGAATCGGAGAAAGCCATCCGCCAGACCTTCCGCAAGGCGCGGCAGGTCTCGCCGACGGTGATCTTCTTCGACGAACTCGACGCGCTCGCACCCGGCCGAGGCGGCGAGGTTGGCTCGAACGTCTCCGAACGGGTCGTCAACCAGCTGCTGACCGAACTCGACGGGTTAGAGGAGATGGAGAACGTGATGGTCATCGGCGCGACGAACCGGCCGGACATGATCGACCCCGCACTGCTGCGCTCGGGTCGATTCGATCGACTCGTCATGATCGGCGAACCCGACGTCGACGGCCGCGAGCGCATCCTCGATATCCACACGGAGGACACGCCGCTGGCCGCCGACGTCACGCTCCGTGAGATCGCCGAGATCACGGACGGCTACGTCGGCAGCGACCTCGAGTCGATCGCCCGCGAGGCGGCGATCGAGGCGCTGCGAGAGGATCACGAGGCCGACATCGTCGAGATGCGTCACTTCCGACAGGCCATGGAGAACGTCCGACCGACGATCACCGACGACATCCTCGAGTACTACGAGCAGATCGAAGAGGAGTTCAAAGGTGGCTCGAGCGGGCCGGATCCGACGGGACGTCGCGGCAGCCGAATCGGCTTCCAGTGACCTGACCGCTCGCCGTCCGCAGCGAACCCAATCATCGACCACCGGATCGATCGCACTCGAGCGCCCGTTTCGACGCTCGTTCAAGTGTAATTCCTGTGTTATATCCGACGGGGTCAACGAGTGTTTAGCCGCAGTACTCACTGCTTATCGACCACACACTGGCGAATGACGAACAGTTGCAAAACGACCAATATCGGGTCAGAGTCACTCAGAACGCGTGTAAGATGAGATTACGGCATGTGAATTCTGCATAATCCCGTGGAACGTTCGCGTCGATATATTTGCTGGGAGTGAGAAGTGAGAGTCCCCCGATCAGTTCGATGTCGAATCCTACATCAACCCCGGACGGAGAGTCGGCGACCGACCAGGACAGCGCCGACGGCACGCTCGAAGAGGTCGTCCCATCGCTCGCCGGCCCGATCAGAACCACCGGGTTCTGGGGGGCGATCATCCTTCCGATTCTGTACTTTCCGGTGCTGATCACTGGTTTGTCGACGTCCTTCGAAGTAAGCGTCTTTCTCGGATTAATTGCCCTGAACGTCGTCGCGTTGTACGTCGGGCATGCACACCGACGGTAACGCAGTCGGTGTTCGATCGCGCCGGGTTGCGCGCGGGCTGTGTACCCGATCAACTCCAGTCGCCTTACTCCTCCGATGGACGTCGTCTGAGGTGACTGAACTCCTTACGCAGTGCATCACGCTTGACGAGGACGAAGCCGACGGCGATGAATCCGAAGCCGACGGCGGTCGTCACGTCGATGACCTCGCCCAGATAGAGCCAGCCGATCAGTGCAGCGAAAACCGGTGCGACGTACGAGACCATGTTGATCTCGACGGCACCGAGGCGCTCGAGGAGGTCGAAATACAGCAGAAAGCCGAGCGCACTTGCCACCAGCGCGAGGTAGCCGAGTGCACCGATCGCTTCGGGATGTGTCCACACCGATGGCTCGAACGGTTCGCGCAGGGCGAGACTCACGCCGTGCATCAGGACGGCACCGCCGAGCATCGACCACGCTTCCATCGTCTCGATCGGAAGCGAGGCGTCGATCCGCCGGGTGAGGACGCTCCCGAGGGCGAACGCGGCAGCTGCACAGAAGACCAGAAACGTGGCGATGACGTCTGCGGTGAGCAGGTTCGACGGATCGGGTTGGGCGATCACGCCGACGCCGACGAGTCCGACGAGTAAGCCACCGACCCCGAGGGGAGACAGTGCATCAGCCGGGACGAGCACTCGAGCGAATCCGGTTGTCAAGACCGGTGAGAGACTCACGACGATCGCGGCCGCCGCTGCCGTCGTGTTCTGTTGGCCAACGAACAGAAAGACGTGATAGGCTGCGATCAGCAGCGTTGCACCGACGGCGACCAATCCCCACTCACCGCGGCGTCGCGGGTACCAGTCGTCGACGGCGTAGGCTGCGTATGCGAGCATCACGAGGCCCGCGATGTCGTATCGCAAGGCAGCAAACAGGACGGGTGGAAGGTACTCGAGGCCCGCGCTGATCGCGACGAACGCAGAGCCCCAGATCGCAGCGAGTGCCAGAAAGAGTCCGAAATTTCGATAGCGACTCACAGCGGACGTCTCGCTGGTATCGTCCTACATGTTTCGGTTCGAAATCAGCGATGACGCGACCATCGTCAGCAACGGCGGACGTGACAGGTAACCTCCCCGGAATCACAGGCTGAACGAGCGGTTCGTGGCTGATCTACAGCGACGAGAGCTGTCGAAGCTCCGGATCGTCTTCGGTCTGTTTGAACTGCTTTAACAGCGGCTTGAGATCGTCAAATCCGTCGTCGAGGACGATGTCACCGCTTCGAAGATCGTAGTCGATAACACCGTAATCGGCGAGTCGTGGCAGGTGGTTGTGGACCAGCGAGACGTAGAGTCGTTGTCTGGCTTCCGTGTCGACCTGCGATGGATGGGTATCGTGCTTCCACGCAGCAATCTGGCCGATAACGTCCTCGAGATTCGCGCTTCGGTGATTCGCCAGTTCGTACAGCAAGTACCGGCGTTCCGATTCCGCCAGGAGAGAACACGCTGCTTCCATCCGGGTGGCGGTTGCGTCGTTCATACCTGCTCAAGGAACGCAGTCATATTACACCTGCTGCCAACACAGATTGGGTCCTCGATCCGACCGGCTGATCGCTCGAGGGCAGAATTTCGCCCCCCGAGTCCGTCACGATCGGTTCTACCCCCGATTCGTTCGGGAGCACAGGAGTGGCGCTTTCACCGTGGTCCACTCAACGACGAAGTCCAAAGATCGATCCGCCGTGGATGACGTAAACAGCCGCAACCAAGGGTTATGCGCAACCGATCAGTGGCGTTCCGGTTTAGTCGTCCAGTTCACCGGGTTGTGCACTCGTATCCCTATCGAGATGACAGGCGGCCGGGTGGGTTCCATCACCGAGTGCTGGGTGGTCCCGTTCGCACACGCTCTCGTAGTTCTCCCGCAATCGCTCGGCGGCGCGCTCCCAGTTTTCATCGGCCAGTTCGGTAAGTGCGTCTTCGACGATTTCGTCGTGACGTGGGGGCAACTCGGTCTCGAGCAGCCGTGTTTTGAGCGCTGCGACGAACGCGGGAACGTCCGCCGTTGGAACGCCATCATCGCCACTTTCGAACTTCCCATCACCGACGGACTCGAGGGAGAGATCGCGGCGTTCGATCCGTTCACGCAAGCTCATCAGGTCACGGTAGACCTCCTGATCGATGTCCATGTGCTCAGGTGGGATTACCATCGGACACCGAGTTCGGAACCGGCAGCCGCTGGGCGGGTCACGCGGCGATGGGACGTCACCGGTAAGCGTCTCCCGATCACGTTTGCGTTCGGTAGTCGAGGCACGAGGTACGCTCTCGAGCAGGGCCTGTGTGTAGGGGTGGTTCGGATCAGCAAACAGTTCGTCGACCGGCCCGACCTCGACGATTTCGCCGAGGTACATCACGGCCACGCGATCACAGACGTGGCGAACCACCGAGAGGTCGTGACTGATCAGCAAGTAAGTAAGATCGAACTCGTCTTGCAGATCATCGAGCAAGTTCAGCACCTGAGCTTGCACCGAGACGTCGAGCGCCGAGGTCGGCTCGTCTAAGACGATGAACTCCGGCTCGAGCGCCAGTGCTCGCGCGATGCCGATCCGCTGGCGCTGCCCGCCGGAGAACTCGTGGGGATAGCGATCGAGGTGGCTCGCCGAGAGGCCAACGCGCTCGATGAGATCCGCCACTCGTTCGTCCCGTTCAGTCTCGGTGCCAACGTCGTGAACGTCGAGCGGTTGCCTGATGGTTTCACCGATCGTCATTCGAGGATCGAGACTCGAGAACGGGTCCTGAAACACGACCTGTGCATCGCGGCGAAACGCGGTGAGCTCGTCGCCGCTCAGTTCGTAGACGTTTCGCCCGTCGAACTCGACGCGGCCATCGGTCGGCTCCTGAAGCCGTAGCAGGGTTTCACCCATTGTCGACTTGCCACAGCCGGATTCGCCGACGAGTCCGAGGGTTTCTCCCGCATAAATATCTACGCTCACGCCATCGACGGCACGGACGGGAACGGGTTCGTTCCCGAACAACCGATCGAGAACCGAATCGTTCTCCCAGAAGTACTTCTGAAGGTCACCAACGCGAACGAGCGGGGGATTCGATCTGTCGATACTCATCGCCGCTCACCTCCGGAACTGTCGATCGGTGGCTCCGCTCGCTGTGGTCGGCCGTTGGCGTCAGCTCCATCGGTGTCGGCGCGTTTGTTCGCAGTGTCTCGAGTCGAGTCTTCGAAGTAGTTGTCGGGAACTGCCCGCGCCTCGTCGTACTCCGTCTCGGCGAGTACACACCGAACCTTGTGGACCTCGCTCCCCGATGCGTCGAACTCCTGTGGATGCTCGAGACAGTCCTCCATCGCTTTCGGACACCGGTCAGCGAAGTAACATCGGTCTTGCATCTCGTGGTCGAGTAAACTCGGGACGTTGCCGTGGATCGGCTGGAGTCGATCGGCGACACCATCGAGGGCGGGGACCGAGCCGAGTAGCCCGTCCGTATAGGGGTGGACGTGATCGTCGAAAACGTCCTCGAGGGTTCCGTGTTCGACGATTTCGCCGGCATACATGACGCCGACACGGTCACACATTCGTGCGATAACGCCGAGGTTGTGGGTAATCAACAGGACCGTCATCCCGGTCTCCGCTTGTAACTCGTCGAGCAAGTCGAGGATCTGGGCTTGAATCGTGACGTCGAGTGCCGTCGTCGGTTCGTCGGCGACTAACACGTCGGGTTCGCCCGCGAGCGCCTGTGCGATCATCGCCCGCTGGAGCATCCCACCGGAGTACTCGTGTGGGTACTGGTCGGCGCGTTCGACCGGGTCGGGGATACCGACCAGTTCGAGCAGTTCGATGGCCCGTTTGCGACTCTCGTCCGAGACGTACTTCCGTGACGAGAGGAGTGTCGAGAGCAGGTAGTCCCCAAGCGAGTACTCTTTCGCACGGGCGCTCGTCGATCGTGGCCGGGCGCTCGCTCGGCGCTGGACCTCGACGGCTTCGGCGAGTTGCTCGCCAACTGTGAGCGTCGGGTTGAAGCTGCTTTCCGGATCCTGAAAGATCATACTGAACGATGTCCCCCGAAGCGACTGTCTGACTCGCTCGGGAACCTCGAGCAGATCGACGAATTCGCCGTCGACGGCGTCCGGATAGTCGTCAGCGACTGCCTCGGCGAAGTCGGCGTTCCGGTACTCGATCCTGCCGCTGGTGATCTCTCCGGGCGACTCGATCAGATCCATGATCGATCGTGCAGTGACGCTTTTGCCGCTGCCACTCTCTCCAACGATCCCGAAGATCTCGCCGCGTTCGATCCGAAGATCGAGACTCGAGACCGCATTTACCTGTCCCTCCTGCGTGAAAAACCGTGTCGAGAGATCCGTTACTCGAAGTATGTCTTCTGTCATCGTCCTTCACCCTCAATGTTCGGATCCAGTGCATCACGGAGCCAGTCACCGAGCAGGTTGACACTGATCACTGTCAGCACGATCCCGAGTCCCGGAATCATCGAGACCCACGGTCTGGTCGGGAGAATTCCCTGGCCGCGTTCGACCTCGTACCCCCACGAGAGCGTCGTCCCGGAGAAACCGAGATACGCAAGTGAGGCCTCGAGCAGGATAATCGCTGCAACCTGAATCGTCGCGAGGACGATTATCGGCGTGAGGCTATTCGGAAGCACGTGTTTGCGTAGGATCGTCCGATCGTTCGTTCCGAAGCTCTTTGCTGCCTTGACGTACTCTTCGTTGCGGATCGCCAACGCCTCACCGCGGGCGACTCGTGCAAACCAGACCCAGGTGACGAGTGCAACGACGATGATGACGGTTCCCGGGACCGGCACCGATTCGGGCATTCCATCGGCGAGACCGGCAATAACGATCGGATCAGGGAGATGGATCGATGACTGTCCGAACACCCCCAATAAAGCCAGTGCGAGGACGAGCGCTGGGAATGCGAGCATCGTATCTGCGATACGCATCAGTCCGTCGTCGACTCGGCCACCGTAGTAGCCGGCGATGAGTCCGATCGGCACGCCGATCAGTAGTGCGATACTCGTCCCGAGAAATCCAACGAGGAGCGATATCCGCGCGCCGTAGAGGAACCGCGAATAGACGTCTTGGCCGACGTTGTTCGTTCCGAGGATGTGTTCGCGGGTCGGTTCGACTGTTATCTCGACGGTGTCGCCGTCCTGTGCGATCTGCGTCGTGTACTCGTGTCCGAGCGGCGGGTACTGTGCACCCTGCTCGTTGTAGTATCCCGTCCGTGTTGGATCGTGAGTGGCCAGCATCGGGGCAAACAGCGCCATGAAGACGATCGAAATCAGCAGTACCAACCCGAGTTTCGGGAGCAAACTTTCGGTAAACGTCTGTTTGAGATTTATTTTGACTCTCTCCGAGATCATTCTTCTCGCACCTGTGGATTGAGGTAGTTGTAGAGCGCGTCGACGACGATGTTGATCGTCACGAACGCGATGGCGATGAACACGATGATTCCCTGCATCAGCGGCCAGTCCCGTGCGCCGAGCGCGTCGACGAGACGGAGCCCGAGTCCCGGCCAATTGAACACCGTTTCCGTAATGACTGCGCCGCCCAGCAGAGTACCCAACTGCAGTCCGAGCACCGTAATAATGGGGATCATTGTATTCCGCAGTACGTGTTTGTATCGCACGAGTACCGAGGGCAATCCCTTCGCCTGACTCGCCGTGACGTACTCTTTGCCGAGTTCGTCAACCATGCCACTCCGGGTGAGGCGAGTGATGAGCGCCGTAAAGTACGTTCCAAGCGTCAGTGCTGGCAGCGTGATGTACTGCAACCAGACCAGCAGATCGTAGACCGATCCGTACTGCACGAGCGTCATGATGGCCTGTCCGAAGCCGACCGGTCGTCGTCCGTTCGGGAAGATACCGGCCCACACTGCAAGCACCAAGATCAGCATGAGCCCGAGCCAGAAGTTGGGTGTCGAAATACCGAGCAACGAGAACAGCGTCGCTCCGTAGTCGGCGGACTCGTTCCGACGCGTCGCCGAGATGACGCCCAGCGGAATCGCGATGACGATCGCGACGATCGTTGCGGCCACTGCGAGTTCGATCGTGGCCGGAACGCGTTCGATCACCATCGCTTCGACTTCCCTGTTAGAGCGCCAGGAGTACCCGAAATCACCGACGATCATTCCCTGGAGGTAATCAAAGTACTGGACGTAGATCGGCTCGTTCAGCCCTTCCTGTTCGCGAACGTGTTCGATGAGCTCCTGTGTCGCTCCCTCTCCGAGCATCAACGTCGCCGGATCACCGGGCGAAACCGCCCGGAGGCCGAACATAACCGTGATAACACCCCAGATAACGAATACGCCCTGGAGTATCCGCCGTACGAGGAATTTCCCCATCGTCATATGAATATTTTACCTGTAGTCATTGAACCGTATCGAATAAATCGAGGAAACAATACTATTGTTGTTGACGGAGTGTGTCTACTCCATTTCCCAGATGAAGACGCTCTCGTCCTCACGCGGCTCCCACTCGATCTGCTCTCGAACACCGTAGATACTCTCTTGGGTGTGAAGGAACAGGAACGGGGCCTTCTCGTGGGCCAGTTGGTTAACCTGCTCGAGTTGCTGGCGTCGCTCGTCCGGATCTTCGATCTGTTGACTCTCCAGAATCGCGTCGCTGAGCTCCTCGTCGTGGAACGTTCGAGCCTCGTTATCGGGGATGGTAAAGAAGCCCTGCACACCGTAGTCAGTGTCACCGGTGATCGTTCCCCAGCCGATCAAGTAGAACGGAATCTCGATCGTGTCGGGGTCGACGCCGGCCGAATTCGCGTCCGAGACGGTACCGAACTCGACGACGTTCGCCTCGCAGCTGACGTTCTCGAGCTGATTGATCTGATCAGCGACCGTCTCTCCGACTTCGGCATCGTTGAGATAGCGGCCCTGTGGCACGGTTAGTTCGATCTCGACGCCGCCGTAACCACTCTCTTCGACGAGACTCTCTGCCATCCCGATATCCTGTTCGTAGGGTTCGATCTCGTCGTTGAAACCGTTGATTCCGGGCGCGATGGGCTGTCCTCTCGCTTCACCGTAGCCGCTGAGAACCGAATTGACGATCTCTTCGTTATCGACGGCGTAGTTCATCGCCTGCCGGAACTCCTGACTGTCGAACGGTTCGACGGTATTTTTCATCGGGCAGAAGATGTTCCGGAAACTCGTCACCCGTCTAATCTCGATATCGTCGGCGTCTTGGACGGTCGAGACGTCCTCCGGTAGGATGTTGATAGTGAGGTCCGTCGCGTCTGTTCGAAGCGAGTTCACTCGACCGTTGGATTCGCCGTCGGCGTTGAAGATCACCGTCTCGAACGGTGGCTCGTCTCCCCAGTAATCGTCGAATCGCTCGAGGACGATCTCTTCGCCCGATGTGAAGTCGACGACTTCGTACGGTCCCGTTCCGTTGAAGTCTTCTGGATCGGCACCGGAGATGGCCTCGTTTTCGGCGTCGTGGTTATCGATCGCCCACTGCATGTTGAGTGCGCGAGCGTAGTTCCCGAACTCGAACTCGGCGAGCCCTGGTGCTGCACCGTACTCGACGGAAACGGTCGTGTCGTCGAGTGCTTCTGCACCCTCGATCGAGCCGAGGCCGAACGAGCCAATGTCACTGACGACGCCCAGCTCCGGATCGACCGTCCGATTGATCGTCCAGGCAACGTCCTCTGCGGTCAGGTCGTCACCGTTGTGGAACACGACGTCGTCCCGCAGATAGAGTTCGGTCGCACCCTCGCCCTCCTGAATCTCCCAGTCATCGACGACGCGCGGGAAGATCCCCTCGCCGGGTTCGAAATCGAACAGCGGTTCGTAGATGTGGTCGTAGATGTCGAAGTAGTCCCCGGTGATGTGGTCGAGCGGGTCGATGGTGTCCGGAAACTGTGACAGTGTGATCGTCAACTCGTCGATCTCCTCGTCGTCACCAGCGGATGGATCGTCGAGACAGCCTGCCATGGTCGCTAAACCGGCCGTTCCCGCGGCCCCCGTCAGCTTGAGCAGGCTTCGTCGATCGAGTGTTTGGTTGTCTCCAATCTTCATACTCTTCTGTAGAAACAGAGATTTTATTTATAGTTGTTGGTGTATGTCAACGCCATCCACACTATCGTTCTAGAGGACTCTGTATAAAATTTAATTTGTCTTTGAGTAGCTGTTGAAACGTTCAGGAATTGCGACTCCGCCCACACATTTAAGTTACATTCACTGCGTAATGTAGGTATGGCCGCTCACGGCCGGTCTGCACTGCGGGACCTGTTCGACGAGTCGCCCACGCCGCATATCGCCCACCCGCCACGGACCCATCATCGTGACTTCTACGTCGCCACCGACGGGTCGTTTCGGGAGTCGGGCGGTGGACTGGGCGCCGTCATTGAAACACGCGACGGCACCCGTGTCGCCCGCGTTGCGACCACGGACACGCCGCCTGACAACAACGTCGCCGAGTATCGGGCGCTGCATCTCGGACTCGACGTACTGGCTGCTCGTGCGCCTCGAGACGCCCGTGTCGGCGTTCTCATCGACCACGACGAACTCGCCAGCAACGTCAACAGCACGATTCTCGCGACGAACCACCCCGACGGGAAACCGCCACGGCCCGTCTCCATCCCCGCGGCGACACGGTATCACTGGCGTGGGATTCAGGCCCGACTCCACGGCTTCGGCGAGGTGCGGGCTGCACGCATCGATAGCGACCAGAACCCCGCCCACCCGCTCGCGAACACTCCCGATCGCTATCAGCACGTCAACCGCGAGCCAAGCCGCTGTGTCCTCCCCGAGACGCCGGAGCCGGACTCGACTCCCTCCCAGTTCCCGCCGCCGTCCCGGGCCGACCGCCACACTGGCGGTGGACAGGCCTCGGACTAACCCGGAACCGCCACCGTTATTTCGTCGTTGCGGCGATGCATAGTCGATGAGCCTTCGCGTCGCAGTCGCGGCCCCGTTCATCCAGAACGGTACCCAGCGCCTGCAGGAAAACGAGTTCGTCGTCGCGCTCTCGCTCGACCGAGATTGGTTTTCGCCCGACCAGTCGAAACGCCTGATCGACATCGCGACGCAGGACGGCCTCCTCGAGCGCGTCGACGGCGGCCTCGAGGCGACGTTCGACACCGCTGCGGTGACGGTGCCCGAGGAGTTCGTCCCCGACGAGGACCTCTTACAGCAACGGTCCGCGTTCGAACGCGTCCTCGATACGCTCGTCGCTGACGGCGTCGAGAAACACGAGGCCGTCGGCGCGATCAACACGCTCCAACAGGAACTCGGCGTGACGATCGAAGCCGCCGCCGTCGTCTACGCCCGACGACAGGGGATCGACGTCTCCGAACTGTCTGCCGTTGCACGCTCGGCGCTCGTCAACGACGGGGACAGCCAAGCCGAAGGGCGTTAGTTGCCGGCCGCCCGACGACGCGTATGGTCGAGGACCGGATCACCGACGGCCGCCGGATCGCCGAACTGCTCGCGTCTGAACTCGACGGCCGAGACGACGGGACGCTCGCGTCGGTTCGTGTCACTAATGCCGACCGCGACGTCGAGCCAACGGTCGACGGAGCACGCGCCTACGACGTGACGCTCGACGACGGCCGACTCGCTCGAGTGTTCGTCCACGATGACCGGGCTCGCCTCGAGTTCGAGGCCGGACAGGACGTCGCCGCCGAGACGGCCGAAGAATGTGAGTTACGCGTGCGACCGAAAGCAACTGAGCCGCCACGAACGCTCGTATTTCTCGAGCACGGCGCTGCGGTCAAACGCGGGGCAGACGTGGTACAGGCCGTTTGTCGATCGGTGCAGTCCGACGCGAGCGAGTAGTTCGCCGTCGAAAACGGGATTCTTTCTGCTTCTTACCGCGTCTCGAGGGCGGCGACGACGTTCGGAATCCGCTCGCCGACAGTCGTCTGTTCAACGTGGGCCGCGGCTCGCGGATCGGGCTCGGGGCCGTCCTCGAGGAGGATCTGGATGGCCTCGAGGCCGGCGTTCGTCGCGCCGTAGACGTCCGCTTCGACTTCGTCGCCGACGTACACGGCCTCGTCGTGGTCGACGTCGAGTTCGCCGACGATCGCATCGAACGCGCGGCGGTCTGGTTTGCCGGCCTCGAGTTCGCCGGTGACGAGCGCCGCATCGAACGCGCGTTCCCAGCCGAGCGTCGCGAGTTTGTCCCGCTGAGCACGGACGGGGCCGTTAGTGAGCAGTCCGACGCGGTACTCCCCGCGGAGCCGCTCGAGCATCGATTTGACGCCGGGCAAAGGTTCGAGCGTCTCGGCGATCGTCTGGCGGTAGGCATCGGCGACGGCGGCCGGATCCGCATCCGTCTCCCGCCCCTCAAGTAAGTCGGCGAAAATGGGTTCTCTGGTCTCGCGGGTGAGGTTGCGCCGATGGGCTTCGAGATACGCCTCCCGTGTCAGCGGTGGCGCACCGGCGGTGGCGGCTGCCTCTTGGAGAATCGTGGTTCGGTCCTGTGTGGGCACGGCGAGTGTGTAATCGAGGTCGAAGACGACCGCCCGTGGCATAGCATTCACAGGGGGCTCGAGCGGGTTGAAGCTATCCCTTTTCGACGGCGTCGAAACCAGCGTGAAAACGGGGTCGAACCGGAACGACGACTGTCAGTCGCCGCTCGGCTGTGTCGCTGTCTCGTCCTCGCGTTCGAGCAGCGGGACGACGGCGGATTCGATCCTGTCTGAGTACTGCATGAGCGTGGTGCCGAGAATGCTCATGAATAGCACGTAGCCGACGGCAAAGGCGTAGATATCGTCCGCGACGCTTTCGGCGAGCCCCGTGCCAGCACCGGCGAGGGCGAGACTCGCGATGATCAGCGAGAACTCGCCGCGGGTGACCATTCCGAGCCCGACTCGG
This sequence comes from Natronorubrum aibiense, assembly GCF_009392895.1. Lineage (GTDB taxonomy): Archaea > Halobacteriota > Halobacteria > Halobacteriales > Natrialbaceae > Natronorubrum > Natronorubrum aibiense. The sequence goes on from NZ_CP045488.1 coordinate 3,228,310, forward strand.
AGCGAGCGCCGTTCGTCGAGGTCGTAGATCCGCCCGCCGAGGTAGCCGCTGACCAGTTTCGTCGGCGACGTCAACACGATGGCTGCCGCGATGAGCCACAGGACGTCGAGAAACAGCGTCGGATCGGTGATGAGGCCGATCCAGAAGAAAAACACGGCGGCGAAGGTGTCACGGATCGGCTCGAGCAAGTTCTCCAGATCGTGGACGTGGTCCGTCGAGGAGAACGCCATGCCGACAAAGAACGCGGCCACGGCCTCGCTGACCCCGAGCGAGAGGGCGGCCCCCGAAACGAGAACCGTGATGCCAAGCGCCCGCAGCACGATGAACTCGTGGGAGTCGGTTTCCAGACTGCGCTGGAACCACGCCGTCCCCAAGTAGACGACCACGAGCAACGCGAGGATGAAGCCGACCGCGATCCCGATCTGGCCCATCGCCTCGCCGATGTCGCCGCCGCCGAGGACGAGCGCCGACGCGATCGCCAGATAGACCGCGATGAATAGGTCTTCGTAGACCAGCGTCCCGAGCATCGGATTCGACTCGTCGTTAGCGATCCAGCCCAGATCGATCAGTGACTTCGTGATAATCGCACTCGAGGAGATGTAGACGACCCCCGCGGTGAGAAAGGCCGGCAGGAACGCCCCGAAGAGCAGATAGCCAAGGACCAGCCCGACACCGAAGTTAATCGCGAGATCGACGGTCCCGGCCTTGCCGATCCGCTCTTTGGCGGCGATCAGCCGATCGAGATTGAACTCGAGGCCGAGAAAGAACAACAGGAGCACGATCCCCAACTCGGCACCGACGTAGATGAAATCGGTCTCGATGAGCGCGAGCTCGCTGCCGTGTGGGATGGCCTCTGATCCGAACAGCGCCGGGAAGTCGATTCTGCCGAGAACGTACTCGCCTAACAACATTCCGATGACGATATAGAACGGGATCACCGACTGATTGATCCGGTTTGCCAGCACCCCGGCAAGCGCAACAGCGGCAAAGAGCACCCCGATGTCGATCAGCGCGGTCGATTCAGCTGCCACTCTCGGTCACCCCCAACGACACACTCATCGGTGGGTCACGTCTCGTCTCCCAGGAGTTTTTCGAACTCGGTGCAGTCGTCGCGCTCACCGACGACCACCAGCGTGTCGCCGGGCTGCATGACGGTCTCCGGCGTCGGCGGGGTGATCAGCTCACCGTTGCGCTGGACGGCGATGATCGAAACCCCCACTCGCTCTCGAATCTGTGCATCGCCGATGCTCTGGCCGGCGATTTCGGCGTCGTCGGTGACGGCGTACCACTCGATAAACGTGTTGTCGGCGAGCATCGTCTCCACTCGATCGGTCTGTACCGGCTGGAAGTACGCGCCCTCGAGGATCGTGCCGATTTTCCGGGCGAGTCGATCGGACGCTTCGAACAGCTTCTCGCTGTCGGCGTCCGGGTCCGACTTCAAGTAGACCTCTCGTTTTCCCGTATTGTGCGTCACGATGACGAGTCGTTCCCCGTCCTCGAGTTCGACCTCGAACTTCTTTCCGACGCCGGGGAGGTCGCTCTCGTAGATTGTCATAGCTAAAAGACTGGAGGCGGCGTTAATAAATGGCGTGGCACATCTTGAAGGAGGTGCTTCGGTTCGCCTGATGGGTTGTCTGCGCTCGTCACCGGTCGATCGGAGACGATGGTCCTACTGCGCGAGCCCGTCGATCAGAAACGCCGCCGAGGCGAGGTTCGTCGCCAGTGCGGTGTCGTGGACGTCACAGATCCGCAACAGCGCGGAGATATCCGGCTCGTGGGGCTGAGCGCGCAACGGGTCTCGGAGAAAGACGATACCGTCGAGTTTGTTTTCTGCGACCTCGGAGCCGATCATCAGGTCGCCACCCAACGGACCGGACTCCTTGCGTTCGATTTCAAGGCCGGTCGCCTCCTGCAGCCGTTTGCCGGTCGTGCCGGTTGCGATCAGCTCGTACTCGCGCAGCTGGGCTTCGTGGGTCTGTGCGAACTCGATGAGGTCCGGTTTCTTCTCGTCGTGAGCGATGAGTGCAACGCGTGTCATATCGAACGGTTGTGCTGTATCATGATAAGACTATATGATGGTAACATTCGACATGGCTATTCGAGCGGAGCCGAACGTTTTTCGTGGGTGCTCGCCCGAGCACTCGCCATGACAGATTCCGAACCGAGCGCCCACCACGTCGGTATCACCGTCAGCGACCTCGAGGAAACCCTACCGTTTTATCGAGACGTCCTCGGCCTCGAGGTCGTCGACCGGTTTCACGTCGGCGGTGAGGCCTTCTCGGATGCCGTCGGCGTCGAGGACGCCCGCGGCGAGTTCGCTCACCTCGAGGCAGAGGGGTGTCGAATCGAACTCGTCGAGTACGAGCCCGAAGCGCGGGGCGTACCGGCCGCGGGGCTCAACCAGCCCGGAGCGACACACGTTGGCCTCGCCGTCGACGATCTCGAGGCCGTCGCTGACGCGTTACCCGAGGACGTCCCAACAGTCAGCGGGCCGCGGACGACCGAGAGCGGGACGTCGATCATGTTCGTGCGCGATCCCGAATCGAACCCAGTCGAACTGCTCGAGGTCTGACTCGGTCGGTGCACACGGGTGCGAACGAAGACGAAGAACAGCGACCGGCTTACGGCCGGCCGACGGACGACCGAAGCGTCGATCGGACTTCTTCGACAGCGTCCTCACAGTGTGAGCACGTCTGCTTTTCCGTGTCGATGTAGACGGTCCCGCACGTTGCGCACTGAAAGAGATTTCCGGGTGCATCCGGAGCCGCCGTCTGCTCGGTCGGGTCCGGCGACTCGACGCTGGTGTCGTCTGCCGTCGGTTCGTCACCGGCGAACAACGTTGACCGGATGCGTGCACGGAGCCGAGCGAGCGGCGAGTTGGATTTCCCGTCGGTTCGAGTAGCCATACAGTAGTCGTCGGCTAGATTACCGAAGTAGTTGACGTCTAAAATATTTGGTCGATGCGTTACTCTGGCACGCATATTTCAGCACAGTGACGGGCATATCCGTCTCCCGTCTGCCTCACCCAAGGTACCCCGTACCGATCACTCGAGTCCGCCGTCGACCTCGAGACAGACACCGACCGGTATAGGAACCTTTTCGACCGTCGGGAGGCCACTCGCTGGCATGAACTTCTTCGACCGCTTGCACGACCGCATTCGGACGGTCGACAGCGTCGTCAGCGTGGGCCTCGATCCCGATCTGTCACGTATTCCCGACCATCTTCACGAGTACGACCTCCCGCGGTGGGCGTTCAACCGCCGGATCATCGACGCCACCCACGAACACGCAGCCGTCTACAAACCCAACGCCGCGTTCTACGAGGACCCCGACGGCTGGCGGGCACTCGAGGAAACGATCGCCTACGCCCACGGCAAGAACGTCCCCGTCTTGCTCGACGCGAAACGAGCCGACATCGGGAACACGACCCGCCAGTACGCCGAGATGCTCGAGACCGTCGACGCGATCACGGTCAACCCCTACATGGGACGGGACTCGCTGCAGCCGTTTCTGGCGGACGAGGAAGCCGGCGTCTTCATCCTCTGTCGGACCTCGAACCCCGGCGGCGCGGACATTCAGGACCTCGAACTCGAGACCGGCGAACCCGTCTACGAGCGCGTCGCTGCGCTGGCAGACCTCTGGAACGAAAACGACAACGTCGGCCTCGTCGTCGGCGCGACGAAACCCGAAGAACTCGAGGCCCTCCGCGAGCAGGTGCCCGACCTGCCATTTCTCGTCCCCGGTGTCGGTGCACAGGGGGGTGATGCCGAAGCAGCAGTCGAATACGGCCTCGCAGATGGGGTCGGGCTCGTCAACTCCTCGCGCGGGATCATTTTCGCGGGCGAGGGACAGGGCGAACAGTTCGCACAGGCGAGCGAGCAGGCCGCAAAGCGCCTGAAAAACCGGCTGAACCAGTATCGAGCGTAAACGGACGCTGCTTCGCGCTCAGACGAACGCCTGTTCGTCAGTGTCGGTGTAACTGTAGGCCAGTTGCGGGTGCACCGGCACGCTGGGACACCAGACCGTCTCAGGCGACCGAACTGAATCGAACGAACACGGTGACTGTCAGTCGTTTTGCTCGCGACCAGCCGCGACGACGCGACCCGCGATCCGTCCGTCGACGACGCGACCGAGGAGTTCGATCTCGACGGGCTCGGTCGGTGGTCGGTCCTCGAGTCGCTCGAGGCCCTCGACGACGGCGATGTCCATCGGGCTCGCGTCGTGTGGGTGGGCAGCGACGAGTTGGCCGTCGCATTCCTCGAGGGTGAGCCGAAAGCGCTCGCCGATCGCGAGCGATTCGCCGAGTAGGTCACGAATTGACGTCACGGTCACAGCCGGTTGATATCGACGTCGTCCGACTGTTTCGGGTCCGCCTGGGCGACGCAGTCGGCACACAATCCCCTGTCCGCATTGTAGTGAACCAAACAGACGAGCGCACCACAGTTTTGACACTGCTCTTCGGCGGGTCGTGACTCACAGATCTGACAGAGACCGCTGACGCTCATGGCTGTAGTAGGGCCTCGAGTCCCTTGAAACCGGGGCCGGAACTGCGCTGTCGCAGTCGACGAACCCGACGGCTGTGAGACACCCCGCTCTGTATCGGTGAGGGAACGACGCTCTCCGTGGCGGCACTATTGTGTTCTATGTTCGCAATCCACGGGAAGGCTTTTGCCATGTGGGACACTACCGGGGCACATGAGCCGTGACCGGGCTCTTCTCAAGCGAGCCCTGGACCGTGGCGAACAGGACGGTGGCAACGTCGAATTCAAGGAGCGGCTCTCACGAGACGTCCACCTCGAGGGTGGACGTCGGGAGAGTCTAGCTGCACAGCTCCGTCACCGACTGCTCTCGGGCGATGGCGAAGCGACGTACGTCGTTGGCGTAACGGACGACGGCGGCCTCGCCGGGATCGACCCGGATACGTTCGCCGAGACGATGGACGTTCTTTCGCTGCTCGCCGAGGAAGCCGACGCGCATATCGACGACGTCCAGACGTGGGGCGTTAACGACGGCCTCGTCGGTATCGCGATGATTCAGGAAGGTGGCGTCCTCGAGACGGACGACGAACACGTCGTCGTCGGCACGGCGGGCCACGTTGACCACGGCAAGAGTACGCTCGTCGGTTCGCTCGTTACCGGCACGCCCGACGACGGCGACGGCGCGACGCGCAGCTTCCTCGACGTCCAACCCCACGAGGTCGAACGCGGACTCTCGGCCGACCTCTCGTATGCCGTCTACGGCTTCGACGACGACGGTCCGATCCGAGTCCGGAACCCGAACCGCAAGGCGGATCGGGCGGCAGTCGTCGAAGAAGCCGATCGCCTCGTCTCGTTTGTCGACACCGTTGGCCACGAGCCGTGGCTCCGGACGACCATCCGTGGCCTCGTCGGTCAGAAACTCGACTACGGCCTGCTCGTCGTCGCCGCCGACGACGGCCCAACTCGAACCACGCGCGAACACCTCGGCGTCTTGCTCGCCACCGACCTCCCAACGATCGTCGCGATCACGAAAACCGACGCCGTCAGCGACGACCGCGTCGAGGAGGTCGAACGCGAGGTCGAGCGACTCCTCCGCGAAGTCGACAAATCGCCGCTTCGAGTCGCTCGTCACGGCGTCGACGCCGCCATCGACGAGATCGGCGAGCGTGTCGTTCCGATCGTCGAAACGAGCGCAATCACGATGGACGGCCTCGAGACGCTCGACGAACTGTTCGATCGTCTGCCCAAGACCTCCCAAGATACCGGCGAGTTCCGGATGTACGTCGATCGGAGCTACTCGGTCACCGGCGTCGGCGCGGTCGCCTCGGGGACGGTGATGTCCGGCGAGGTCGAAGCCGGCGACGAACTCCTGCTCGGTCCCATGCCCGACGGCCGATTCCAGGAAGTCGAAGTTCGATCGATCGAGATGCACTACCACCGCGTCGACAAGGCCCAGGCGGGTCGAATCGTCGGGATCGCGCTCAAAGGCATCAGAGAGAGCGCCATCGAACGCGGGATGGTTCTGTTGCCACGCGACGCCGACCCCGACCCGGTCCGGGAGTTCGAAGCCGAAGTCATGGTGCTCAACCACCCCACCCGGATCGGCGACGGCTACGAACCTGTCGTCCACCTCGAGACGATCGGCGAGGCTGCCGTGTTCTCCCCCGAAAACGGTCGCCTCCTGCCGGGCGACACCGGCGAAACGACGGTCCGGTTCAAGTTCCGTCCGTATCTCGTCGAGGAGGGTCAGAAGTTCGTCTTCCGCGAGGGCCGAAGCAAGGGGGTCGGGACGGTCATCAACGTCCCTTCGAGCGAGTAACGCTCGCAACCCCGCCCGGTCGAGTCCTTACAGTCCGAACGACTCGACGAGGAGCTGTTCGTCCGTCTCGCCGTAGACGTACGTCGGGCCGCCGACGACGTCGATCGTTACCTTTGCGGGCGCGAAGAGATCCGACGGGACTTCCGCGAAGTCCCACTCGAGATCGTCGAAGATCTCCCCGAACGGGCGGCCGTGACCCTCGGCGGCCGTCGACGGCACCGAATCGAAGATATCCGCATCCTCTCGGACCGTCAGGTGTGCCGTACCGCCGTAGGCGATGGCGTCGTTCGTGCGCGCGATTGCGGTCTGTTCGTCGTCAGCGACCGGCGCGACCGGCGCTCGACCCGTCGCCGAGACGATATCCATCGGATCGTAGCCCAGTTCCGAGAGACGGAACGTCGCGAGTTCGGCTGTGCGGGCGGCGTTCGTAAGACTCCCGACGAGACTCGCGGTCGGATACGCGAGCAGGAAGACGCTGCTGGTCTCGACTTCAGCGAGGTCAGCGACCTGTTCGGCGGCGGCTTCGGTCGGCTCTTGCTCCGTTTCGATGGCCAGCGACGTCAGATCGAATGCGTCAGTGTAGCCGACGCGGCGGAACTCCGATTCCTCGGCAACCAGCGCCCGCGCGGGACCGCTTCCGAGTCCCTCGAAATCCTCGGTCGTCAGCTCCCAGCCCGCCTTCTGCGAGCAAAGCAGCGACAGCGCCGGCTGGTCGGTCGAGAGTTCGACGTACGGGATCGGCGCGCCGCCGAGTTCGCCGAGCTGGTGACTCGGCGTCGCCATTCCCGCCGTCTGGATCTCCGTCAACAACAGCCCCGCTTCGATTCCGCCGTCGAACTCGAGGCCGAAGTCGAGAACCGTCGCCTCGTTGTCCAGATCGTAGCCGCCGATGTTCAACTCCTCGGCGTACTCGAGGGCTTCGTCGACCAGCTCGATCGCCATCCGATTGAGACTTTCCATAGCGGAGGGTTCACTCTCCGACCTAAAACAGTTTGTCAGTTCGAGTCCACAGAGACCGTCGCCGTTCGTCGAGGCCGACTTCAGGCTGCCACGTCGTAGCCTGCGTCTTCGACCGTCTTGCTGATCGTCGCCTCGTCGACGTGCGTTTCGTCGTGTTCGACGCGCACCTCGTCTGCCTCGTGGTCCGCCGTCACCTCGGCGACCCCCTCGAGTGCCTCGAGCGCCTCGGTCACGTTCGCCTCACAGCCGTCACATGCCATCCCGGTTACCTCGAGTGTTGTCTGTTCCATACACAACCGTGTCGACTCGAGGAAATTGAGTCTTCTGCTCTCGATGTGCTTCACCAACATCCGAACCGGGTGGGACACCGACGTACGACCGTCGTGCGAACGGTGTGGAAATCGTTTCAGCTGGCACGAGCGGTTTCGTCCCCGTCGAACGATCGAAACGTCGACCCACTGCTCGAGTCAGGCTGACTCGGAGATAATCACAGCAATTATTTCCTAAACTGCTCGTGTGACACATACTCGTGGTATACAGAACGTCGGTGCTTGTCCCTACAGCTCTCTCTATGAGGCACTCGTACACCGGCATTTGGACGGGTCCCGAGCGACAAATCACTAGTGGCGGTGGCTCCGGGATGTTCGTGGGACGATGAGCGGTGCTGTCCAATCGAGGATTCGACTGCAAGGGTGGAAAGGGTACACTGCCCTTATCCTCCTGTGGCAGGTGACGGCGAGTATTTGTTTTTATTCGGTGTACGCCGTGACACCGTTCGTTCGCGACGAATTTGGCGTCTCTGCAACGTTCATCGGTGTGATGATGACCGCGCTGACGCTGGGATATACCCTGTTTTTGCTGCCAGTCGGGTCGGTTATCGACGAGTACGGCGAGGATCGAGCGCTCGTCTTTGGGTTACTCGGTCTCGGCGCGGGTGCTGTCGGCGTGACGGTAGCGCCGACGTATCTCGCCTTGCTCGCGGCGGTGTTCGTCCTCGGTGCGTTCTACGCGACGGCGATGCCGGGAACCAACAAAGCCGTGTTCAACGCCATTCCAGCTGATCGGCTCAATACCTCGATGGGGATCAAACAGGTCGGTGTCACCGCCGGCAGCGGCATCAGTGCTGTGCTCGTCCCGTGGTTCGGTGCTGCACGCTTTGGCTGGGAAGTCGCGTTCCTGCTCGCGGCAGGGTGGGCGGTCGTGATCAGTGTCGTTTTCTGGGTGGTTTACGATGCTGGGAGCGGTGGCGGCGACAGCGATCGCCACGGCATTCGCGGTCATCTCGCGAATCCGGAGTTCGTGTTGTTGGCGGCCGCCGGCTTTGCCCTCGGTGCGGGACTGTTTACGACGATCGGGTACACGATCCTCTATGTCGACGAAAACGTCGGTGCGAGCGTCGTTCTCGCCGGTGTCACGCTCGCCGCCGCGCAGGTCTTCGGCAGCGTTGGCCGGATCGGGTTCGGCTGGCTTGCCGATGCGCTCTCGATGCCGCTTACTGACTCGACGCTGCGTATCCTCTGTCTGCAAGCAGGTGCCTCGGCCGTACTCTTTCTCGTGGTGACTGTCGTTGACAGTCCCGTCGTCGCACTCCTCGCCTTCTCCCTGCTCGGGTTCTTCGTTCTCGGCTTTACCGGCGTGTACTACTCGTGTATCGGCTCGCTCGTTCCCACTGAAGAGATGGGGAGTGCGACCGCCGGTGGACAGATCGCGCTCAACTGCGGGGCCCTGCTCGCACCACCTGCCTTTGGCCTCATCGTCGACGTCCGTGGCTACGCTGCAGCGTGGACGATGCTCGCGGGCGCGTCGTTCGTCGCGTTCGTGTTATTGGTCGTTCTCCTCCTTCGGGCGTAATCGGTCTCCATTTCGCTGGCAGGTATCCAGCCGATCGATAACCAATACCTCCCTCGTATCGCCGTTTTCTCTCGTTTCGACCTCGAGTACTACTCCTGATTCGTCGCCGGTCGACCGAGGTGGTTTTCGACCGCCTCGACTTTCGCCGACGCAGTTGTCTCTCGCGTTCGCTTGTCGTCGATCTTCAGAACGGTACTCACACGGTCGCCGTCGACCGCCTCGTGGGCCGCCTGTGCAGCCGCGAACAGCTCGCCGATGTCGTCGGCTTCGATCACCGTCCCCATCGGATTCGTTTCGTAGTCCACGTCGTAGGCCTCGAGTGCGTCGACGGCCTTCGCAACCTCGCTGGACATGCTCCCTTCGATCACCGGTGCGACGCTCAGTAGTGCAACGACTGTCATCGTTCGTACTGAGGATGGGACAGCCCCTAAATCCGACCCCCGTTCCCGCAACGGGACTCAAAACAGTGCCACAGCACGGGCAGCGACGCTTGCAGCGTCGTGACTGGTCGGGATGAAAAACGAGATGATTACGCTACCGGCGACGTGGACAGCCGATCAGTGCGTTCGGGGCGAGTGACTCGAGTCCGTGGGCGGATAGATGATGACGTCGCCGTTCGCGTAGACGTATACCTCGTACTCGAGGGCGGTGAAGGCGACGTGGCCGCCCGTGCGCTCGGTGCCGTCCGCCTTCTTTCTGAAGAGCCGATCGAGTGCATCCGGGTCAACGCTGTCGTACAGTGAGAACTCACCCTGTGAGACGTCGGTGTCTGCGATCGACGCGAGCGCGTGGACGATCGTCGTCGTGATCGTCGCGGTGCCGTCGATGTCGTGGTGGAAGACGTAACGACCGTTCGTTTGATCGTACTGAACGTCGTCCGTGTCGTCGCTGGATGAAAATTCAGTTTCCATAGGTAGTTAGCGGGTTCAATCGTCTACCGACCTGTAGCTTCCCGCAGTATAAAAGCCAATCGCAGGTAACATTCCTAAACATACTCGGTTTAATTTGGGTGTAATAATTCAAATACGGAGATTATACACCAGCACTGAACAACAGAACGATTGCACCGCTCACGAATACTCGCACTGCTACGGAGTGCTCGTGAAGTTACGATCAGACAACTGCGCTGGCTGAGATGTGAACCACGGCTGAGTGAAATTCAGGGGCACTTCACGGCTCACGAGTGACGAGCGCTATGCGGTGCTCGTCGGAATTGTTCTCCGTAGAAGTGCGCTGGCTGGGATTTGAACCCAGGTTGTGACCATGGCAAGGTCACGTGATACCACTACACTACCAGCGCTTCCTCACTCAATTACGAGTGCAATTGAATCGAGTGGCTACGGGAACTTATAAATGTCGAATCGGAAATCGCACTGACTGACTTCAGTCGCAGCTGGCACCGACAGCAGCCCGGTGACTCGAGCGGCGCAGTCCGTCGATCGGCTCGGACTCGAGTCGGTTCGGACCCCCACGCGGCATCGACACGTGCTGACTCGAGGAGACAGTGGTCGCTCGCTGACGATTCACTGGTACACCACAACGCGTTAGCGGCAAACAGACGAACTGCTCGACATCGGTAGCCAGATTCGAATTTCTGGATGCACCGCGTCCTCGCACTGCTACGGGGTGCTCGTGAAGTTGTGATCGGAGAACGACGCTAGTTGATATTTGACCCACGGATAGACGGCCGCCTCGCTCCGTTCGGCGCTGCGTCTATCCTCATTCACGGGCACCTCACGGCCCACGAGTGACGAGCGCTATGCGGTGCTCGTCGGAATTGTTCTCCGTAGAAGTGCGCTGGCTGGGATTTGAACCCAGGTTGTGACCATGGCAAGGTCACGTGATACCACTACACTACCAGCGCCCTGTTGCGCACTTACATCTACACTGGGACGGATGTATAAGGGTTGCGAACCGGGACCGGCGTGGGTATCCACGACGTACCATAACTCTCGCTCCGACTCGCCATCACGCGTACACGAATGATCAATATTAATTCGCCGTACCGATCACGCAACCAGACGGTCACTCGAGACGACTTGTCTGTCCCGAATTCACACGTGTGAGGCGTTCACAGCCGTAATCGAATCCGCTATCCTTTTACGATGGTATCGGCAACACATCGCTACAGTCTAGTGACGCGGCGCCGAAGCGTTTCGGCATGACCGTCAGCGTACTCGTCCCGTCGTCGCTCACCCGTGAAGCCGAGGACAAACGTGAGGCAACTCGCAAACTCGGATACGTCGCCCGCGCGGCGACGATCTTCCGGGCTGATCACCTGATCGTCTATCCGGATTCGGACGGCGAAACCGGGCGATTCGACGGCGGGTTCGTAAGCACCGTCTTGCGGTACGCCGCAACTCCGCCCTACCTCCGAAACGAGGTGTGGGGGATGCGGGACGAACTGGAGTATGCGGGCGTCTTGCCACCGCTCCGCGCCATGTCACAGACCGGCTCCGAATCGACCGGTTCGGGGTCGTCAAGACAAGGAATCGTGACCGAGGTCGGACCTGAAGGGCGCGTCCGGGTCAATTGCGGCTTGCAACACCCGATCTCCCTCAACGTCCCTCCGAAAATGGAGGTCGACGAGGGGGAGCGCGTGACCGTCAGGATCTCTTCGCGACGACCGGTCCGGGCGAAACTCGAGGACAAGCCCCTCCCGGGGCTTTCAGTCGAGCGGACGGACCTTTCCGCAGCTCTCGGCCGTGAGGACGCCGGCGTCTGCATCGCTGCCTCCCGATTCGGTGAAGAACTCACCGTCGGGCGGCTCGAGACGTTGGCCGGACGCATCGATCGTGACGGGATGACTGTCGCGTTCGGTGCGCCCGAGAGAGGGCTGCCGGATATCCTCGGAATCGAGGCATCGGCTGTCAACGCGTCATCGGGACAAGATGATGCGGCCGAATCGTCCACCGGGGACGACACAGCCGATGACGGAGTCGAACCCACCGCCGATCCAGGGTTCGACCTCTGGCTAAATACGGTTCCGAATCAGGGCAGCGAGGTCGTGCGAACGGAAGAAGCTCTGTTCGCCACCCTCGCTCCCCTCTCACTGCAAGAGTGATAGAATGCCACAACCAAACGCACCACGCAAAGGCTCACTCGGGTTCGGCCCACGACAGCGGGCGACCAGCGAGGTCCCACGCTTTAACTCGTGGCCGGACGACGACGGACAGCCGACGCTCCAGGGTTTCGCGGGCTACAAGGCCGGCATGACCCACGTCGTTATGGTCGACGACAAAGCGAACTCGCCGACCGAGGGAATGGAAGAGACCGTTCCCGTGACGATCGTGGAGACGCCGCCAATGCGCGCCGTTGCTCTGCGAGCGTACGAAGACACGCCGTATGGTATGAAGCCGTTGACTGAGGTCTGGACCGACGAGTTCGTTCCCGAACTCGACCGTGTGCTGGACCTTCCCGGTGACGATTACGACGTCGATGCTGCCGCGGACGAGCTCCGTGGCTACCTCGAGGAGGGACGCATCGACGACGTCCGCGTCATCACCCACACGGTACCGGGGGACATTCCCTCGATGCCGAAGAAGAAACCGGACGTGATGGAAACGCGCGTCGGCGGCGGCTCTATCGACGAGCGCGTCGACTTCGCCCTCGAGACCGTCGAGGACGGCGGCGAACACGTCATGAACGACATGTTCCGCGCCGGCGAGTACGTCGACGCAAGCGGCGTCACGAAAGGGAAAGGGACGCAGGGTCCCGTCAAGCGATGGGGCGTCCAGAAACGCAAGGGCAAACACGCCCGGCAGGGCTGGCGTCGCCGCATCGGCAACCTCGGCCCCTGGAACCCATCCCGCGTCCGCTCGACGGTCCCCCAGCAGGGCCAGACCGGCTACCACCAGCGGACGGAACTGAACAAGCGCCTCGTCGACATCGGCGACGGCGCAGACGCGACGGTCGACGGTGGCTTCGTCAACTACGGCGAAGTCGATGGACCGCACGCGCTCATCAAGGGCTCGCTCCCCGGGCCGAACAAGCGCCTCGTGCGCTTCCGCCCGGCGATCCGACCCGGAGACCAGCCGCGCCTCGACCCCGAGGTGCGCTACGTCTCCACCGCATCCAACCAGGGATAACACATGGAAGCAACAGTACGCGACCTGGACGGCTCCGAGGCGGGTTCGGTCGACCTCCCGGCGGTCTTCGAGACCACGTACCGCCCGGACCTGATCGCCCGCGCCGTTCGCGTCGCCCAGGCAAACCGAAAGCAGGACTACGGTGCCGACGAGTTCGCCGGCAAGCGCACGCCGGCCGAATCGTTCGGTAGCGGCCGAGGCATGGCCCACGTCCCACGCCAAGACGGACGCGCTCGACGCGTTCCCCAGGCTGTCAAAGGACGACGGGCTCACCCGCCAAAAGCCGAGAAAGACCAGTCCGAATCGATCAACAAGAAAGAGAAGAAACTGGCCGTCCGCAGCGCCATCGCGGCGACGACGGACGCCGAACTCGTCGCCGAACGCGGCCACGAGTTCGACGACGACGCCGAGATTCCGGTCGTCGTCGCAGACGAGTTCGAAGACCTCCAGAAGACGAAGGAGGTCGTCGAGTTCCTCGAGGCCGCCGGTCTCGAGGCCGACATCGAACGCGCAGACGAAGGCCGAAGCGTCCGCTCGGGTCGCGGGAAGACCCGTGGCCGGAAGTACAAGACGCCCACGTCGATCCTCTTCGTCACCTCGAGCGAGTCCGGCCCGTCCCGTGCGGCCCGGAACCTCGCTGGTGCCGACGTAACGACGGCCGCAGAGGTCAACGCAGAGGATCTCGCACCCGGCACGCAGCCGGGTCGACTGACCGTCTGGACCGAGAGCGCACTCGAGGAGGTGGCAGACCGATGAGCTCGATCATCGAGCATCCACTGGTCACGGAGAAGGCGATGAACGACATGGACTACGAGAACAAGCTCCAGTTCGTCGTCAACCCCGACGCCACCAAACCCGAGATCCGAGACGAAGTCGAATCTCGATTCGACATCTCGGTCGCTGACGTCAACACGCAGGTAACGATGAAAGGCAAGAAGAAAGCCACGATCAAACTCACCGAGGACGACGACGCGCAGGAAGTCGCCTCTCGAATCGGGGTGTTCTAAGAATGGGACGACGCATTCAAGGACAACGACGTGGACGCGGGACCTCGACGTTCCGTGCCCCGTCCCATCGCTACAAAGCGAAACTCGAGCACAAAAAGGAAGAAGACGACGACGTCATCCGCGGGACGGTCGTCGACATCGAGCACGACCCTGCTCGCTCGGCACCGGTCGCTGCCGTCGAGTTCGAAGACGGCGATCAGCGACTCATCCTCGTTCCCGAGGGTGTCGCCGTCGGCGAGGAGATCCAAGTCGGCGTTTCGGCTGAGATCAAACCCGGGAACACGCTCCCGCTCGCGGAGATTCCGGAAGGAGTTCCTGTCTGTAACGTCGAGGCAAATCAGGGCGACGGCGGTCGATTCGCTCGTGCCTCCGGTGTCAACGCAGACCTGATCACCCACGACCGCAACGCAGCGGTCATCCAGCTTCCAAGCGGCGAGGTCAAGCGCCTCGATCCACAGTGTCGCGCCACGATCGGCGTCGTCGCCGGTGGCGGCCGCACTGAGAAGCCGATGGTCAAAGCAGGGAACAAGTACCACAAAATGAAAGCCCGGGGCACGAAGTGGCCTCGCGTCCGTGGTGTGGCGATGAACGCCGTCGACCACCCGTTCGGTGGCGGTGGCCGCCAGCACCCCGGCAAACCCAAGTCCGTCTCGCGGGACGCCCCGCCGGGACGGAAGGTCGGTGACATCTCGTCCCGACGCACCGGTCGAGGTGGCAACAAATGAGTCAGGAGTACCGAACCGGCCGTGAAGGTGAGTTCACCTACCGCGGCCACACGGTTGAGGAGCTGCAGGATCTGGAGCTCGAAGAAGTTGCAGAACTGCTCCCCGCACGCCAGCGGCGAAGTATTGTACGCGGCCTTTCCGTCGAGAAGCAGAAGCTGCTCGAGAAAGCCCGCGAGAAAGACGAAGAGGAAACGGCGAACGCGCCGATCCGAACGCACCTGCGGGATATGCCGATCCTGCCGGAGTTCGTTGGTCTGACCTTCGAGGTCTACAACGGCCAGTCGTTCGAGCGCGTCCGTGTCGAACCCGAGATGATCGGACACTATCTCGGCGAGTTCCAGCTGACCCGGACGTCCGTCGAGCACGGACAGGCCGGTATCGGCGCGACTCGATCCTCGAAGTTCGTCCCACTGAAGTGATCACCGTATGGGAATCAACTACTCAGTCGACGCGGATCCGGATGCCACCGCGAAAGCGATGCTCCGTGAGCGTCACATGAGCCACAAGCACAGCAAAGAGGTCGCCCGCGAACTCAAGGGCCGCTCCGTCGGAAACGCCCAGGCGTACCTCCAGGACGTGATCGACCAGAAGCAGTCGGTCCCATTCAAGTCCCACAACTCCGGTGCGGGTCACCGCTCGGACGTTGAGGGCTGGGACGCTGGCAAGTACCCCGAGAAGGTCTCGGAAGCGTTCCTCGACTTGCTCGAGAACGTCGAGTCCAACGCCGATCATCAGGGCTTCGACGGGGAGTCGATGGAGATCGTCCACGTCGCCGCCCACAAGGTCGGCGAGTCGGTCGGTCGCAAGCCCCGCGCGATGGGGCGTGCGTCGGCCTGGAACACGCCGCAGGTGGACGTCGAGATCGTGGTCGAAGAAGTCGAAGACACAGAGGACGACGAGGGTGACAACTAATGGCTGACGAACACCAGTTCATCGAAAACGGCCTTCAGCGGTCCCAGATCGACGAATTCTTCCAAGAAGAACTCGGCCGCGCAGGCTATGGTGGCATGGACGTCGCCAAAACGCCGATGGGAACGCAGATCGTCCTCAAGGCCGAAAAGCCCGGGATGGTCATCGGCAAAGGTGGCGAGAACATCCGGAAGGTAACGACGGCACTCGAGGAGAAGTTCAACCTCGAGGACCCACAGATCGACGTGCAGGAGGTCGAAGAACCCGACCTGAACGCACGCATCGTCGCCGATCGACTGGCCAACGCACTCGAGCGTGGCTGGTACTTCCGGAAAGCCGGTCACACGACGATCGACCGGATCATGGAAGCCGGCGCACTCGGTGCCGAGATCGTCCTCTCCGGGAAGGTCACGGGCGCTCGATCGCGCGTCGAGAAGTTCAACCGTGGCTACATCAAGCACAACGGCGAACCCGCCGAAGAGGTCGTCGACCACGGGCAGGGCGTCGCCGTCATGAAACTCGGTACTATCGGGGTCAACGTCAAGATCATCCCGCCAGGTGCCGAGCTGCCTGACGACTTCGCCGTCTACGAAGACATGGATCCCGAGGAAGTCGTCCCTGACGCCGTCGAAGCCAACGAGGCCGAAGGTGTCGAGGAACTCCTCGAGGGCGAACCCGAAGACGCCGAGGCAACCGACGCTGGCGCCGAAGCGGCGGCCGACGAGGCCGTCGAAACGGACACCGAGGCCGACCTCGACGAAGACGTCGTCGAGGAAGCCATCGAAGCCGAAGTCGACGCCGACGAAGAGGACGTCGACGTTCCGGACGAGTCTCCGATCGAGGAAGACCTCGATGAACTCGAGGAAGACGTCGAAGCGGAAGCCGAAGAACTCGTGGCGGAGATGGAAGACGACGAAGACGAGGGAGGTGACGCCTGATGGCGATCCTCCACGTCGAAGAGATCCGCGACATGACGCCCGCCGAGCGCGAAGAAGAGCTCGAAGAACTCGAGACGGAACTGCTGAACCAGAAGTCCGTTCTCGCAGCCGGTGGTGCCCCGGAGAATCCGGGCCGAATCGGCGAACTCGGTCGCACCATCGCGCGGATCAAGACGATCCAGCGCGAGGAAGGCGACCTCGAAGACGAGGAGTAAGCAACCAATGGCACTGACACCCGAGACCCTGCCGCGACACGAACTCAACGGACTCCCCATCCGAGTCGTCGAGAGTGACGACGACTCTCGAGTGGGTCTGGAGGGGCGCGTCGTCATCGAGACGACCAACACCCTCTCGATAGAAGTTCGAGACGACGGCGAGTCTCGGGTCGTGATGGTGCCGAAGTCGGGCTCGACGTTCGAGTTCGCGATCACAGATGACGCCGCCGACTTCCCGAAGGAGTCGGGGACCATGTCCAAACTGGCCGACACTCAACCTGCGGACACCGAGCAATCGGACGCCGCAGACCGAGCTGGCGAGGATGTGGCCTACGTTACGGTCGATGGATCGCGGCTGCTCTCACGACCCGCCCGACGCACGGAAACGACTGGTGATTCACCATGGCAATAGGACTAGACGTTGAAACCCCTCCGGAACCAGAGAACCCGGAGGAATACGACTACGAGACGTGTCCGTTCTACGGCGAGCTTCCCGTTCGAGGACAGATCCTCGAAGGGCAGGTCGTCTCGACGGACATGGACAAGACCGTAGTCGTCGAGCGAGAGTACGATGTGGCGGTTCCCAAATACGACCGCCTCATGAAACGACGCTCGCGCATCCCGGCTCACGTGCCGGGCGTGCTCGAGCCGCTCTCGGTCGGTGACTCGGTCAAGATCGCAGAGACCCGACCACTGTCGAAGACGAAATCGCACGTGGTCGTCGAAGTAACCGAAGAAGCGACTGCAGCCGACGTCGCCGAGCTGACCGGCGAAAGCGAGCCGGACCCACAGCTTTCAGCCGAAGATCTCGGCGGCAACGACGAGGGTGATCAGTGATGGAGGCAATGAAAGCCGACGTCACGCAGGGCCTGAAGAAAGGCTCGCTGGTCACGTGTGCCGACAACACCGGCGCACGTGAACTGAAGGTCATCAGCGTCGCGGGCTACCACGGCACCAAGAACCGCCAGCCAAAAGCGGGACTCGGTGACAAAGTGACCGTTTCGGTCACCAAGGGTACCCCGGAGATGCGCCGTCAGGTCCTCGAGGCCGTCATCGTCCGCCAGCGGAAATCGATCCGCCGGCCAGACGGGACGCGACTGAAGTTCGAGGACAACGCGGCCGTCATCATCGACGAGAACGAAGAGCCCCGCGGCACGGAAATCAAGGGCCCGATCGCCCGCGAAGTCGCAGAGCGCTTCGGAGCAATCGCGAGTACCGCAACCATGATCGTATAGACCATGAGCAAGCAACCACACAAACAGCGAAACCAGACGGAGCGTGCGCCGCTGCACAAGCGACAGAAGCAGCTCCACGCGACGCTGTCCGACGACCTCCGCGAGGAGTACGGCACTCGACGTACCCGCGTCAACGCGGGCGACACCGTCGAGGTCATGCGCGGCGACCACGCCGGGACGGAAGGTGAGGTCCTTCGCGCCATCCTCGAGGACGGGACGATCCACGTCGAGGACGTGACGGTCGAGACGGCAGACGGTGAAGAGGTCGCACGACCGCTTGACCCATCGAACGTCCGTATCACGGACCTCGATCTGGAAGACGAGCGTCGCGAGGCGCGCCTCGAAGGTGATACCGAATGACTAACCACCAGAAACGACTGTCAGTACCGAAGTCCTGGCCGGTCGAACGGAAGACCAACGTCTTCACGGTCAAGGCCGATGCAGGCCCCCACGGCGAAGCAGGCGTTCCGCTCGTCATCTTGCTGCGGGACGTCCTCGGCTACGTGGACTCGAAAAAAGAAGCACGATACGCCCTCTCCGAGGACTCGATCCTCGTCAACGGGGAAGCGATCAACGACGAACAGCGCCCGATCGGCATGTTCGATATCGTTGCGTTCCCCGGCCGAGAGGAGTACTACCGCGTCTTCCCCGACGAAGGCGGTCGCCTCGCGCTGACCGAGATCGACGAGGATGCTGCGGAAAGCCGCCTCGGCAAGATCGAGGGCAAACAGCAGGTTCCCGGTGGGGACACACAGCTGACGCTACACGACGGCACGAACGTCCTCGTCGAGGACGGCAGCGAGTACAACACGAGTGACTCGATCGTCGTCGACAACGACGACAAGTCGATCGTGGCCCACTTCCCGTTCGAAGAAGGCGCGCTCGTGACGGCCGTCAGCGGTAACCACGGCGGCAAGATCGGCGAAATCGATGCGATCGACATCACGCCAGGCAGCGGCTCGAACACCGTCGGTGTCGACACCGATGACGGTGGGTTCGAGACGGTTCAGGAGTACGTCGTCGTGATCGACGAGAACTTCACGGGTGATGATGAATGAGCGAAGCTGACGCTGGCGAATTCCACGAGATGCGCGAACCTCGCGTCGAAAAAGTCGTCGTCCACATGGGCGTCGGCCGCGGTGGTCGTGAACTCGGCAAAGCCGAGGACATCATCGAGGAAGTCACCGGTCAAGAAAGCGTTCGTACCCAGGCGAAACGAACCGAACCCGACTTCGGTATTCGTCAGGGCGACCCGATCGGCACGAAGGTCACTCTTCGTGGCGAGGAGGCCGCCGAGTTCCTCGGGACGGCGCTGCCGCTTGCGGATCTCTCCGCGAACCAGTTCGACGATACCGGCAACTTCAGCTTCGGTATCGAAGAACACACGGAGTTCCCAAGCCAGGAGTACGACCCGAACGTCGGAATCTACGGGCTGGACGTCACCGTCAACCTGGTTCGTCCGGGCTACCGCATCGCAAAACGCGACAAGGCCACCCGATCGATTCCGTCGAGCCACCGACTCACCCCCGAGGACGCAATCGCGTACCTTGAGGCGAACTTCGACGTGAGCGTGGAGGCAGACGATGAGTGAAAGTGAAACTGACGTAGAAAACGAGCGCACGGGCGAGCACGCCGCAAAGCGGACGGGCCAGGAAGCGGCCTGTCAGCGCTGTGGCCGTAAACAGGGGCTCGTCGGCAAGTACGACATCAACCTCTGTCGGCAGTGCTTCCGCGAGATCGCTCGTGACATGGGATTCAGGAAGTATCGATAATATGACTGGAAACGATCCACTCAGCAACGCACTCTCGGGACTCGACAACGCCGAGAGTGTGGGGCATCTGACCCACGAGGTAACACCCGCCTCCAACGAGATCGGCAGCGTACTTGAGGTCTTCTACGACCGCGGGTACATCGACGGCTTCGAGTACGTCGACGACGGTAAAGCCGGTCAGTTTGAGGTCGAACTGAAAGGAGCGATCAACCAGTGTGGCCCCGTCAAGCCCCGCTACGCCGTTGGTGCCGAAGACTTCGAGAAATGGGAGAAGCGCTATCTTCCCGCTCGAGGTTTCGGCGCACTCGTCGTCACGACGAGCAACGGTATCATGAGCCACTACGAGGCTCGTGAGCAGGGAATCGGTGGTCAGGTTATCGCATACGTCTACTAACCATGCGAGTCGAACTGGAAATCCCTGACAACGTATCCGTCGAGATCGACCATCTCGACGTGACCGTCGACGGTCCGGAAGGCAGCGTCACGCGCCGCCTCTGGTACCCAGACGTGTCCGTCGAGACGGAAGACGACACTGTGATGATCGAAAGCGAGGCCGAGGACGCGAAAACGAACGCGACCGTCGGCACGTTCGAGAGCCACATCACCAACGCGTTCCACGGCGTGACCGAGGGTTGGGAGTACAAGATGGAAGTCTTCTACTCTCACTTCCCAATGCAGGTCCGCGTGGAGGGCGACGATGTCGTCATCGAGAACTTCCTCGGCGAAAAGGCACCGCGACGAACGACTATCCACGGTGAAACTGACGTCTCCGTCGACGGCGAACGACTCGTCCTCTCCGGTCCGAACAAAGAGGACGTCGGCCAGACGGCGGCAGACATCGAACAGCTGACGCGGGTCAGCGGCAAAGACACCCGAATCTTCCAGGATGGTGTCTACATCACCGAGAAACCCGCCAAAGGAGGTGCCTGATAGATGGCAGACGAAGATCAAGCGAACGACGAGCCACAGGAGCTCGAGGACATCAGCGGTGTCGGCGAGAGCAAGGCAGACGCCCTGCGCGAAGCCGGATTCGAGTCCATCGAGGACGTCAAAGAGGCCGACCAGGACGAACTGGCCGAAGCCGACGGCGTCGGGAACGCACTCGCGGCCCGTATCAAAGCCGACGTCGGCGATCTCGAGGTCACCGAAGAGACCGAAGCCGAGATCGAAGACGAAGGCGCCGAAGAAGAGGAAGCGCCAGCCGAGGACGTCGAGACGGAACTGCAGCCTCGCGGGCTGACCGAGAAGACGCCCGAACTGTCCGAGGAGGAACAGCGACTGCTCCAGCGTCGCCGTACCGAAGGCAAACCGCAGTTCAACCGACAGGACTACCACAAGAAAAAGCGGACGCCTGAATCCTGGCGTCGACCACGCGGCGGGCTCTCGAAACAACGTCGCGGCGTCAAGGGCAAGGGTCCCAAGGTGTCGGCCGGCTACCGGACGCCAGAATCCGTTCGAGGAAAACACCCGAGCGGCTTCGAAGAGGTCTACGTCGAGAACACTGACGACCTCGAGGGCGTCGACGGCGATTCCGAAGCGGTTCGGATCGCATCCAGCGTCGGCGCACGCAAGCGCGAACGGATCGAAGAGCAGGCCGAGGAGCAGGGCGTTCGTGTCCTGAACCCGACCTACGAAGAAGTCGAGGTGGAATCCAATGACTGATCTCTCTGCACAGAAGCGACTCGCAGCTGACGTCTTGGACGTCGGTCAGAACCGCGTCTGGCTCGACCCCGACGCGCAGGCGGACATCGCCGAAGCGATCACCCGCGACGAGATCCGCGAACTCGTCGAGGACGGTCGCATTCAGGCCGCAGACGCCAAGGGCAACTCCCGAGGCCGTGCCCGAGAGCGCAACGCGAAACGCGCATACGGCCACCAGAACGGCCCCGGAAAGCGCCGCGGCAAGAAAGGCGCCCGCCAGAACGAGAAAGACGAATGGCAGAACAAGATTCGCGCACAGCGACGGAAGCTGCGTGAACTCCGCGACAAGGGCGAACTGACGCCCACGCAGTACCGCGAGCTTTACAAGAAGGCTGGCGGTGGGGAGTTCCGTAGCGTCCGGTACCTGTTGAACTACATCGACGACACCTACGGTGACCAATAATGGCGACAGGACCACGATACAAGGTACCGATGCGGCGTCGCCGTGAGGTCCGGACGGACTACCACCAGAGGTTGCGCCTGCTGAAATCGGGCAAGCCCCGACTCGTTGCTCGCAAGAGCAACAAGCACACTACGGCGCAGCTGATCACTCCCGGACCTCAGGGAGACGAGACGCTCGCAAGTGCACACTCGAGCGATCTAGAAGCGTACGGCTGGGAAGCACCCACAGGAAACATCTCTGCAGCCTATCTGACCGGCTTGCTGGCCGGGAAGCGAGCCGTCGAGGCTGGTCTCGAGGAAGCGGTCCTCGACATCGGTCTCAACACGGCAACGCCCGGGAACAAAGTGTTCGCGGTGCAGGAAGGCGCAATCGACGCAGGTCTGGAGATTCCGCACAACGACAGCGTGCTCGCAGACTGGTCGCGTACGCGTGGCGAACACATCGCCGAGTACGCCGAACAGTTAGACGAGCCACTGTACAGCGGTGAGTTCGACGCAACGGACCTGCCAGAACACTTCGACGAGGTACGAGAGGCGATTCTCGAATGAGCAACTACAACGACAGCGGATGGGAACCCGTCACCCGTCTCGGTCGGATGGTCCAAGAGGGCGAGATCGACGACATGGAAACCGCCCTCAACTCGGGACTCCCGCTGAAGGAACCCGAGATCGTCGACCAGCTCCTGCCGGGGCTCGACGACGAAGTGCTGGACATCAACATGGTCCAGCGTATGACGGACTCCGGACGACGCGTGAAGTTCCGGTGTGTCGTTGCGGTCGGAAACCGCGACGGCTACGTCGGCTACGCGGAAGGTCGAGACGACCAGGTCGGGTCTGCCATCCAGAAGGCGATCGGTATCGCGAAACTGAACATCATCCAAGTGCCACGCGGCTCCGGGTCGTGGGAGGACCGCTCGGACCGACCACACTCGCTGACGCGCCGGACCACCGGCAAAGCCGGCTCCGTCGAAGTTGAGGTCATCCCCGCCCCTGAAGGACTGGGACTGGCCGCAAGCGACACCGTCCACGCCGTCCTCGATCTGGCCGGCATCGAAAACGCCTGGACTAAGAGCCACGGCAACACCCGAACGACGGTGAACCTCGCGAAAGCGACGTTCAACGCGCTCGAGAACGCATCGCAGTCGCGTCATCCACAGCGCCGTCCAAACCGAGAAGCCGAGGTGAGTGAGTGATGAAGGCGATCGTTCAGGTTCGTGGTGAAGTCAACCGACAGCAAGACGTAGAGGATACGCTGCAGATGCTTAACATCCACAGCGTCAACCACTGTGCGCTCGTCCCCGAGACCGACGCGTATCGGGGGATGATCACGAAGGTCAACGACTACGTCGCTCACGGCGAACCCGACGCTGACGTCCTCGAGACGCTGCTCGCAAAGCGAGCCGAACCGCTCGAAGGCAAACAGTCGGACGTCGACGAGCAGTGGCTCGCCGACAACACCGAGTACGACGACTTCGGTGCGCTGGCCGAGGCACTGCTGGCAGAGGAGACGACGCTTCGTGACGTTGGACTGTCGCCGACACTTCGACTGCACCCACCACGTGGTGGCCACAACGGCATCAAGAAGCCGACCGTCGAAGGCGGCCAACTCGGAAAACATACAACGGAAGAGATTAACGATCTCCTCGAATCGATGCGATAACCATGACGAGTAAAAAACGACGCCAGCGCGGATCGCGCACGCACAGCGGCGGCACCCACAAGAACCGACGTGGTGCAGGCCACCGCGGTGGTCGCGGCCGTGCCGGGCGGAGCAAACACGAGTTCCACAACTACGAACCGCGAGAGAAACACGGATTCAAGCGTCCGCAGGGCATCCGAGAGGAAGTCGCGGAGATCGACGTCCAGAAACTCGACGAAGACGCGATCCTCTATGCCGCTGACGGCCTCGCCGAGGAAACCGACGACGGATACAAACTCGACGCGCGCGACATCGTCGAGGACGGCCATGAGGTCGACATCGTCAAGGTTCTCGGCTCCGGACAGGTCCGGAATACGCTCGAGGTAACGGCAGACGCCTTCTCGGCAGCAGCCGAGGAGAAACTCGAGGCTGCCGGCGGCGAAGCGGTCGTCTCGGAGCGAGGGCAGGAAGCCGACGCCGAAGACGCTGAAGCCGACGCCGAATCCGAACAGAACGAGGAATAACATATGGGATGGAAGGAAGCCGCCGAACCGGTCTTGACGCGGATGCCTGCAGTGCGCCGTCCGGAAGGACACGTCCCCTTCAAGCGAAAGCTGGCGTGGAGTGCTGGCATCCTCGTGTTGTACTTCTTCCTGACGAACATCACACTGCTCGGAAGTGCCCAAGGGGCAACCGACATCTTCGGGCAGTTCCGTTCGGTTCTTGCTGGTGAGCAGGGCTCGCTGCTGCAGGTCGGTATTGGACCGATCGTCACCGCGAGCATCGTCTTGCAGCTGCTTGGCGGTGCGAATCTCCTCGGTCTCGATACGGACGATCCGCGAGATCAGGTGCTCTACCAGGGGCTGCAGAAGCTCCTCGTCGTCATCATGACGGCGCTGACTGCGCTCCCGATGGTGTTCGCCGGCGGCTTCCTGCCAGCACAGCAGTCGCTGACGCTTGGTGGCCTCGAGTTCGGCCACACGCAGGTTCAGACGCTGATGTTCGCCCAAATCTTCGTTGGCGGGATTCTCATCCTCTACATGGACGAGGTCGTCAGCAAGTGGGGGATCGGCAGCGGGATCAGCCTGTTCATCATCGCCAGCGTGAGCCAACGGCTCGTCGCCGGGCTGCTCTCGCTCGACGATGGCGCGTTCTTCTACGACTGGTACCGGATCATCACCGGACAGGTCGAGATCGGCTCGATCGTCGCCGGTGACGGGTTGCAAACGCTGTTGCTCCAGGAAGGGCACATCATCGCGTTGCTGACGACGGTGTTGATCTTCGGGATCGTCGTCTATGCGGAATCGGTCCGTGTGGAGATCCCGCTCAGCCACGCCCGCGTCAAGGGGGCTCGCGGTCGCTTCCCAGTGAAGCTCATCTACGCGAGCGTCCTGCCGATGATCCTCGTTCGAGCGCTGCAGGCCAATATCCAGTTCATGGGACAGATTCTGAACAGCCAGTGGGCCGGCATGCCCGCGGCGCTGGGAACCTACACGGACGGACAGCCGACCGGTGGGTTCTTCTACTACTTTGCACCGATCTACTCACCCAACGACTGGATGTGGTGGACGGGAACGGTGACTCAAGAAGCATGGCAGGTGCTGATCCGCATCTCGATCGACCTGACGTTTATGATCGCTGGCGGCGCAATCTTCGCCATCTTCTGGGTCGAAACCACGGACATGGGTCCGGAAGCAACGGCAAAGCAGATCCAGAACTCCGGGATGCAGATCCCCGGCTTCCGACAGAACGTTGGCGTCATCGAGAAGGTCATGGAGCGGTACATTCCGCAGGTGACCGTCATTGGTGGTGCGCTGGTAGGTCTGCTCGCCGTCTGGGCAAACATGCTCGGTACCATCGGTGGTATTTCCGGAACCGGTCTGCTGCTGGCCGTCTCCATTACGTACAAACTGTACGAGGAGATCGCCGAGGAGCAGATGATGGAGATGCACCCGATGATGCGCCAGATGTTCGGCGGCGAATAACGGCTGCTTTCCCCGACGTCTTTTTTGTTTGCCGTTTTTCGTGACGCAATAGGCGAGCCCCATCCTCGTTCGATTCTGCCTGTTCAAGCAACGCTGATCCGGAGTCGAATTGACAGCACGATTTGGACTGCTCTCGAGCGACTGTCGACGCCAAGCCGTGTACCTCACTGCTGCTCTCGATTGGCGTCTGGCAGTGGTATTGCTCGGTACACAGCTACCTAAACAGCCATGGAGGGCATTCCCGAAATAGAGCGATTACTGTCTCATGTCTACCTGAGGTGCATCACACAGCCGCGTCTGAACGATATTGCCATCGTCCGCAGTCACTTCCAAGAGTTGTGAGTTGGACGGGCAGATGGGGAACAGTAGGCGATGAGTCGGTGGGCTGTACGCTCTCGGGTGAGACAGTACGTGGTTTCGATCGTTCACAGCTTAACCAGTTCCGTGATAGCACGCTCGTCTTAGAAGCAAAACTCGAGAAACGTACGAGGAGAGACTGCATCTACGGTTAACTCCAAAAAGGCAATCGCGTCTCAGTCGATTCGTGTCTCGTCCAGAAATCGGTTCGCTTTCGGTGATGTTACTGAATGGAGTACCCTGCTGCAACGGTCAGCAGGAACACCATGAACACGGCAAGCGCCATCATGTACGTGATCGAACGTGGTTCTTCTCGGAGATGTTGGAAGTAGCCCGCAATCAAGAGGGATTTGATGACAGCCAGTACGACTGTCCCTCCGATCGCTGCCTGTTCTGGAATACCGATCTCGAAGAAGACGAACTTAGCCGTCCCTAACGCCAGCAATGCCACGTATATGAGGGTGTATGTCCGAATACCAGCCATTGGTGTACAATGTGAAGGATGGACACTTATAGCTTCCTCATGCAGCCGCGGATGTGATGACGACAGTCCCGGGAAAGCGATACGTAGATGGGATCGTGGACGAACGGGATAGTATGAGTGGACGTTCGGCTCTCGTCCGCCGAACAGGTCTCATCGCAGTAGGGACGGTCATCGCACTCGCTGTGTCTGTAGGAAGCGTCGGCGCGAGCAACGTCGGCGTCGGGCTCTCGGAACAAAGCGTTGGGGCAGCGATCCCGGTCTGGCTGTCCCTTGCGATGGGTGGTGGCGCTGTCGGTACCTCGGTGCTGATGACCGTGCTCATTACCAACCGAGAGCATGTCGAACGCTTCCGTACCGAAACAGTTGGTGTTTCAGTTGACCGATTCCGAACAAGCTGGAGACTGGTGTTCGGGACGGTCGGAGTGGCTACGCTCGTGCTTATGCTTGTCGTGGGAGTTGTCGGTCCACAGATCGGGAGCTTCAGTATCACTGTCCTGCTGACGTTCGTCGGTGGCCGCGCCCTGTTGACGATCGTCGCCTACACCGTCGGGAACCCGTGGCCCGCACTCAACCCGTGGCGATACATTGCGACGGCCCTCCCGAACGGCTATCTCTCGTATCCGTCGTGGCTCGGCTCCTGGCCCGCAGTCGGTGCACTGCTGGTGTTGCTCTGTCTCGAGGCGATCGCTCCACTGACAACCTCTCCACGCGCGCTGGTGGCCGTTATCCTTGCCTACTCTGTGTTTACGATTGGCGGTGCAGTCGTCTTCGCTCCCGACAGCTGGTTTCGAAACGCAGATCCGATTTCGGCCTGGTTTCGGTTCTACAGTGCAGTTGCACCGATCCAGCGGACAGCGGGCGGACTCGAGGTTCGGTATCCCGGTGCCAGACTCACTGATGACGACGTCGTCAGCGACATCTCCGAGATAGCGTTCGTTCTCCTGCTTCTGTGGGAACTCACCTACAGCGCTGTTATTGCAACGGCACCGGGAGTCCGAACCGTGGAAACACTCGTTGGAATCGGACTTGCACCCCAGTTCGTTTATCTCGGATTGTTGCTGGTCGGCTTTGGGCTCTTCTGGAAAGGGTTCTTGATCACCGTTACAAGTGCCCGATGCCGCGCTGAGAGCCCGCTTTCACAGCGGGAGGTTGCATTCCGATTTGCGTCGCCGCTGCTCGCGATCGCGGCTGGATACCACTTCGCCCACTACGCTGGTTTCTCCCTTTCACTGTGGCCGTCGCTCGTTGATACGATTGCCGCACCGCTGAACCCACCTGAGAATCCGACGCAGTACCTGCTGACGTCGTGGTTCGGCTACGTAGAGATCGTGGGGATTCTCTTTGGGTATATGCTTTCCGTCTGGGTCGCTCACGCCGTCTCGTTCAATCTGCTATCCGGGAAGCGACGAGCGATCCGGTGCCAATATCCATTTATCGCTGTCATGATCGTTCTCACGGTCGTAAGTTTGTTACTCGTCACAGCCACTCCAGTCGAGCCCGTGTACGTCCCGAGCTGATCTGACTCCTCAAGTCGTAGCTGACTCGCACTCGCTTGTTCCTTCAAGAGTGGATCTCGAACAGACAGGAATCATCCCGTACCGCGTTCGAGAGCGAGACACATCTCCTGGTTATGTGTTCCAGAACATTCCGACTGAGTGGCCAGTGACTGGCC
The DNA here is from genome assembly GCF_009392895.1 of Natronorubrum aibiense. Lineage (GTDB taxonomy): Archaea > Halobacteriota > Halobacteria > Halobacteriales > Natrialbaceae > Natronorubrum > Natronorubrum aibiense. Next base: position 3,256,547 of record NZ_CP045488.1, read on the forward strand.
TCTAGGTCCGACTGAGCGGGACCATTTCTTTTCGTCCGAACGGGCTCCCTTGCAGGACACTTCGGCCGGTCACTTCAATACTGCTGTGACATGCGTACCGCTCTCTCGAGTGTGGCCGACTGTCACTCTGTAGAAGTAGTCTACGACGGCTAGATTACGGACTGCTACCGCTCGAGCGGGTGTGGTCAAAAAAGTGGAATCGAAAACTCGTGTAACGGGTGGCCGTTACATCAAGTAGAACAGTGGGAACAGGAAGACCCAGACGATGTCGACGAAGTGCCAGTAGAGGCCGAAGTACTCGACTGGACGGTGGTCCTCGAGATACGCATCGACGCTGATGATCCGGTAGATCATGAACACGGCGATGAGCAGACCGAGAATTACGTGGAGTGCGTGCAGGCCGGTCGTGACGAAGTAGATGGAGTACTCGATGCCTTTCCACCAGTAATCGCCGTGTGAGAATTTTACGCTGTACTCGAAGCCTTTCACGCTCATGAACGCCAGTCCGAGGAGGAGCGTGGCACTCATCGAGGCGAGGAGCCCTTTCTTGTTCTTGCGTTCAGCGAATACCAGTGCGAGGATAACCGTGAAACTCGAGGTGAGCAAGATGTAAGTGTTGAGCAGGCCGGGCCAAGAGGCGAACGGCACCTTCGTCCACTCACCCCAGCCCATGTGGAGGCGCATGAAGACGAACGCCCCGATCGCAGCGCCGAAGACGACGACGTCCGAGGCGAGGAACACCCAGACACCGAACTTCGTGTTGTCGACGCCACCGAACGGCCATCGCTCCGCGACCGCCATCTCAGGAACGTTGAACTCTTCGACACCGAACTTGAACAGCGCGACTCCGAGGATCGCCACACCAAGCGCGGTGATCACGGGATACATAATGTTCGGCTCAGCACCAGTACCGACGAGCGCGTCCGGTGCCGTGCCAGTCCCTTCTGCGAACTCGACCATGTATGGCGTGATACCCGACAGGCCGAGGAAGAACACGAAGGTACCCAGTCCGATACCGAGCGGCCAGATACTGGCGTGATCGGCGTGTTCTTCTTCGTGCGCGTGCGTCGCGGCCGCTGCTTTGTGACCGGTCGCAACGCCACCGTCGGTGGCTGTTTTCGAGTCGTCGACGAACTCAAGGCGGCCACTGGCGTAGCTCGGTCGGTCGGTCCAGTTCTCGAGTGGCGGTGGCGAGGGAATCGCCCACTCGGCGGTGCGGGAGAATTCCCACGGGTTATCGGGCGCTTCTGGTCCCGAGACCCAGCTCTTTGCGAACGTGTAGAACATGATCAGGAACGAGGAACCGAGGACGAACGCGCCGACGGTTGCCACCTGATGGTAGAGCTGTGTGCCTTCGGGATAGGTGAAGACGCGGCGTGGCGTCTCCCAAGCGAGGAACATCGGGAAGTACAGCATGTTGAACCCGATGAAGTAGACGGCGAAGTTGAGTTTCCCGAGCGCCTCGGAGTACATTTTCCCGGTGATTTTGGGCCACCAGTAGTAGAGGCCGGCGATCAACGCCGTGACGCCCGAGACCATCACGTAGTGGAAGTGGGCGACGACCCAGTAGGTGCCACGGAACTCGTAGTCCAGAACGACGGCCCCAAGGAAAACCCCCGTAATGCCGCCGAGGATGAACAGGACGAGTGCACCGAGGCTGAACAGGAACGGCGTCGTGAATCGGACGCGTCCTTTGACCATCGTGTAGATCAGCGCGAAGACCATCAGGTCAAAGGGAAGCGAGATCCCGATCGTCGTCGCCATGAACAGCGTCTTGATCTCCAGATTGATCGTGGTCAGGAACATGTGGTGCATCCAGACCAGGAAGGACTGGACGGCCACCAGCACCATCGCGATGATGACCCATTTCCGGCCGACAAGTCGCCGTCCGGTGAAGGTCTGGAACGTCTCGAACAGGATACCTAGCGCGGGGAAGAAGACGATGTACACCTCCGGATGTCCGAAGAACCAGAACAGGTGTCCCCACAGCAGGCCCGAACCCTGATCAGTCGCGAAGTACTGTGTCAGAAAGATTCGATCGATCGACAACAACAGCAGTGCTGCAAGCAGTGCAGCGAACGCGAACAGCATCATCCACACCGTCAACAGCCACGACCAGGAGAACATCGGCATGTTCCAGAGGCCGAGCCCTTCTGCGCGGGATCGGTGCATGGTGACGAGGAAGTTCACTGTGCCGATCGTAATCGACATGACGAACAGCGTCAACGCGAGAACAGTCGCGTTACTTCCAGTCGTCGCCTCTAGTGCTGGCGTGTACGTCGGCACGTTCAGCGGGGCGTACATCGTCCAGCCACCAGCGAATGCACCGCCCTGGAAGAACGAGAGGCCGATGAGGATTCCCGAAAACAGGTAGAACCAGTAACTCAGGGCGTTCAGTCGTGGGAACGCGAGGTCTTTTGCACCGATCTGTAGTGGAACGAAGTAGTTCGCGAACCCGGATGCGATCGGTGAGAGGAACCAGAAGACCATCAGCAGCCCGTGGGCTGAGACTGCCTGGTTGAACTGGTTCCCTGAGAGCAGACCTGTACCACCGGCCTCCCAGAGGTGGGCGCGGAATACGAGCGCAAGGATGCCACCAAACAGGAGGAAGAACATCGACGTCGCCAAGTAGAGGATTCCGACGTCCTTGTGGTTCGTCGTGACGAGCCACCGCTTGATCGACGTCATTGGGGGAAGATCACTCATTAGTTCTCACCTCCGTCGTCGTTCGTTTCGCTGTTCGTTTCGTCAGTCTCGTCTGTCTCGTCATTAGTGTCTTCTGTACCCGACGTTTCGATCGTGTACGTCTCACTCGATGGACTGGTAATGTCGACACTCTCTTCGATCGTGTCGAACGAATCGTCGTCGGACGTGATCGTCAGGTCGTACGTGCCGCCCTGTTCGATCTCGTCGATGGTGATCGTGCCGTTCTCGAAGTCGTCGGCCGTGTACGTGTACTCAAGATCTGCTTCGTACTCGTCGTTGTTCTGGTGGACGAGTTGGAGTTCGTAGCCGTCAGTAACCGGCTCTTCGTTCTCATCCTCGAGGGTAACCTCGAGAGTCAGCTGATCGTCGAGCCACGTGTCGAACTCGTCTTGCTCCATGACCTGTACGGTGCCAACCATGTTCGAGTGGAAGTCACCACAGAGTTCGTAGCACTTGATCTCGTGTTGTGCACCGGCTTCCTCGGCCATGAACCACGTTTCGTCGTACTCACCGGGGATCGCGTCCGCTTTCACACGTAAGTCCGCGATCCCGAAGGTGTGCCAGACGTCACCAGAGGTCACCTCGATTGCGACCGGTCGGTCGGCAGGAACGTTCAGCGTGTTTGTCGCTTCAACGCCATTCTCGTATTCGAAGTGCCAGGCGAACCCTTCACCTGTGATATCGACCTCGATTGGATCTTGCTCGAATTCGTCTTGTGGGTCCTCGACGTACAGGAGCATCCCATAGGTCCAGATCACAAGCGAGATAACGATAATGGCGCTGATACCGAACGATAGGAACAGTTTCTTTCCGCCCTTTCCACCTGTCGGTAACTCCCCGAGTGTGGGCAGTGAATCGTCTTTCGGCTGATCGGTGTCGCGATACTTGTACGCGTTGTACAAGGTGTATGCGACAACGACGATGCCGACGAGCGTACCGAGTCCGAGAAACACCACGAAGATGTCTCCGAACACGTCCGCGCGCGTGTCTGCCTGCATCGGAGTCGTCAGTGCGCTGTAGATTGTATTCACCTCTTTTGAAGACCGCTTATATGACGGTGGATGGTAGCCGGGGACACTTATCTATTTGGAAACGATTTGACGGACTGTCGTCCCGTGTGCCTGTACGGCGACGGGTCGTTCCACGCAGTGTCGTGCTACCATCGGTCCGCAGTCTTTCACCCGACTCCTTGGACCCAGGGCCCTTTTTTCTATCGCTGTCCACGCCAATTCCAGTCGGATACTGAATGTATTATCGAACGAACGACCTCTATTGGCGAACGTGTTCGGAGTGAGAAGGAATGTATACCATTTTCAATCATCGAATTTATCGCGCACCCACGCTGGTTTGTACTCACGCGCGCGCCGCGTATGCCTGATAGATCACTAGTAGATGTCCGATTACATACCGTCTCGATAGTGATGTTCTACTAACATGTCACGACGTGCCAGAAGATTCTATACGTTCACCACCGAAAAAGAGAGTATGCCAGAAGAGGTCCTCTTCAAGTTCGAACAGCAGATGGAACGCAGCGAAATCGCCGACTACCTCCGTACTGTCGCGGACAGCCTCGAGAACGGCGGCCCGATCTCCCTCGAAGCCGGCGGCGAATCGGTCACCATGACGCCACCAGCACGGCCGACGTTCGAAATCAAAGCTGAGCGAGAAACCTCGAGTTCGGCCCCCGACGGACCGGGTGAGCTCGGCCTGGAGTTCGAACTCGAGTGGGACGAAGGCGACCACAAATCGGACGACGGAACACTGTCCATCGAATAGGGCTCTGATTCTGTTAGCCGCAGTCGAGAAGGGACGATCTAGTGAACGGCTACAGACAGTGTTACCTACAGTTCGACAGCCCAGACTCGAACGTCGGCCGGGAGGTCGTATACCCGCTGAAAGATCGCATCAAGACATTGGGCAATTCGGTTGGGATCCGCTTTTGCGCTGATACGAACGTTGACGCCCGCAGCGTCCTCCGGACGATGGATCTCGTCGATCTTGAACGCCGGAAACTCATCGAGGACGGACTTGAGTGTCTCGAGTTCCGAATCGGTACAGTCGAGATTGATCGTTCCGTCGCCAAACTGGATCCAGGGGACGCCGAGCGCTGGGTCGGGACCGTCGTCTGCACTGTCAGTGTCTGTTCCGTCTTCGTCGAACGATGACTCATCCTCCGTCGCAAACGCCGTCTCATCGACCTCGAGCGTCAGAAATTCGCTTCCTCGATTTCGATGTGCTGTGATGGCGTCAACGTACAGTTTTCGCCGCGCTGCAGGATCGGCGGCGTCGAAGCGCGTCATACGAACGCCGACGTGCTCGCGTCTTTAAGCTGTTATGTGACAGCGATGACGTACACATTTCTTTAAGCCTTTATGGGATGGTGGTGAACGGTGGGATATGGCACAGCCACGAATTCTGATCCTGGGCGCACCCGGGGCCGGAAAGGGGACGCAGAGCGCAAAGATCACCGAGGAGTTCGACGTCAACCACATCACGACCGGTGACGCACTCCGCGCGAACAAGGACATGGACATCTCCGATATGGACACGGAGTACGACACGCCACGCGAGTACATGGATCAAGGTGAACTCGTCCCCGACGAAGTCGTCAACGCCATCGTCGACGAAGCGCTGAACCAAGCCGACGGCTTCGTGCTGGACGGCTATCCGCGGAACTTAGAGCAGGCTAAAGAACTCGAGGACATGACCGACCTGGATGTCGCCCTCTATCTCGACGTCAGCGAGGAGGAACTTATCCACCGTCTGACCGGCCGTCGGATGGATCCCGAGACGGGCGACATCTACCACGTCGAGTACAACCCACCGGAGGACCCCGAAGTCGAAGAACGCCTCGAGCAGCGTGACGACGACACCGAAGAAACCGTCAAAGAGCGCCTGCGCGTGTTCCGCGAGAACACCGAGCCGGTGATCGAGTACTACGAGGATGAAGGCGTACTCGAGCGCGTCGAGGGCGAGCAGGCACCCGACGAGGTCTGGGAAGACGTGAAGACGACGATCGAAGACGCGGCGTAGCACACTCAGTTGTTTTCGATATCGATCTCGTGTTCGGCAAGATTGAGATAGGTGAGTTGCGGGGCTGGTTCGTATCCTTCGGGAATTATGTCGACGTTAGAATTTTCGAGACCGATTGGATTGACACTATTTGTGGCAGAGCCGAATTTAATCGAGTTGGCGACGATCGAACCATTGAAACCGACGTTGCCAGCGCCGCTAAAATCGATTTGATACTCTTCGTTTTCGGGGTCAAATTCGTCACTTGCAACGTACAGGAGTCCCTCGAACGTACTGCTTGAATCATGAAAGTCGACGGTCGATGTGGAGGTGCCGTACAGCTGAATCGTTTTGATACTCCCGTTGTCACATGTGGGTTTCACATCATCATGAAGTTCGAAATCGCCCTGAGCATATATTTTTAGACTGTGTTCTCCATTCCCGCAGTTAGACACGGTGACCCCCTCTCCGTCGGTCGTTACGCTATCGTTGACGACAACGACTGCATTACCATCTGTGAGGTCAAAATCATATTCTCCATTAAGGTTTTCTTGGTAGTATTCGCCGGCGGAATTGCTACTATCAGAGTCCAGTTCGCTGACCGATTCATTCTCTCGAAAGTCGTCACTCAGTTGTTGTATAGTTTCGTCCAGGGGTGGATACTCTGCCTCTGCAATATCTCCAAGATCATGTCCTGACGGATTCTCATCAATATTCTCTTCACTTGGTAATGCGACACCAGAAGAGAACGCTCCGCTGATATCGTTGTACCCAAGTCTGACTTTGAGCTTCCCGTCGTCGTTCTCGGCACCGTAGCAGGCCTGTTGAACGGTCAGATCACCGGCCTGCTCCACGAAGTACTCCTCCCAGCCCAAGCAGTACTCGCTTTCGACTTCGACGAACACGTGATCGTTTGCGACGTAGTTTCTCGGCTCGCGCTCCACGTTGGAACGGGTCAGCCGTATATCCCCTGACCTGATCGTCTTTTCTTCAGTGAGTGTAACGACGGGGAACGAGAGCGTGTAGGTTCGACTGTCGTAATCGATCGCTGGTGCCGAAACGACTCGCGTTCGCTCACCGGTCTCGTGGAAGACACCCCCGCCCTCGTAGGCGATTTTCGTTCCGTCGTCGCTCTCGTATTCGATGGTTCCGATCGTCCCACTAGAAATATCGGTTCGGTTTTCGCCGGAGTAATCCTGTGCCCAGATCTCGTAGGTCGCCGAGTCGTGGTGTGCAATCGCGCCGTGTTCTCCGGCCTCTAACTCTAACGAGTGAGAGACGTCGTCGGAGGCTGTTGCCGTGGAAATCCCGTGGCTCAACGAGACAAACGTCTGCTGAACGCGCTCCTGTTCGGACTGTTGTTCAGCACCCCCGATAGCGTCCCCAGCGACGAGAAAAATACCGAGACTACCGATTGCAACGATGCCGATCAACAGAACGATCCCGATCAGCGTGGATTGTCCCCTCTCGGACACCATCGTCGATTCGCTCCCGCGTGACACACCCATGTATTCATTCTCGATAGTCATCGTAATAATACACTCGGTCAGTCGAACACATATCAAAGATGATAATCGGACTGTCGCCGTGTGGAACATTGCATCAGTGTCAGTAATAACGGCTACCGAACACATTCGAGTCAGACGTGTGTTTGTGGTGTCGGTCTACGAGACGGACACCATCCCAATGAGCACGAGCGACGCCACATTTACACGTGTCTGGTGGAGCGGGTGGCCGTCGCTTGACAACCGAAGATAAACACTTGTATACCGAACGTACCCTAGCCCCAAGCAGATGACTCGTACAGCGGAGAAGATCAACGACCTCGTCCGAGAGGATTCCTCGATGGCAGCGGCCTTAGAGGCGATCCGCGAGGAAGCCGACAGGAACGGGGGCGAGGTCCAATGGGCCGACGTCAGCGACGACCTGTCGAGCGGACAATGGGGCCGACTGATCGAAAAGGGCGTACTGGTTGACGGCGACGAGGGGTTCGAAATCGCCGATCGCGAAGCCTACGATGATGCCCTCGATGGCGACGGCGACAGTGGGAGCTACAGCGACGAACCCGATATCGATGCTGAAGTATCCCAGTGGTCGCAGTGGGACAAACTAGCCGGTGTGGGCGCGCTGCTGTTGATGTTCGGCTACTGGCTCGACCCAGTACGGAACACGGTGGGTGGGACGATCAACATCATCTTGTCCCCGCTCGACTCTGCATTGCCGTTTTACGCCGTGATTCTGTCCGTCGCGTTGCTGACTGGACTGTACTCGACGCTGCTGCAGGCGAACCTGATGAATCCCGAGATCATGGGCAAGTATCAGGAACGAATGCAGGCGATGCAAGAGAAACAAAAAGACGTCCGTGAGCGCAAGGAACAAGCCGAGGAGCGCGGTGCAAGCGAAGCCGAAATAGAGCGTCTCGACGACGAACTCGAGGAAGTTCGTGAAGAGCAGATGGAGGCCATGGCGGAAAACCTCGGAATGTTCAAAGAGCAGTTCCGCCCGATGGTCTGGATCATGCTGCTTACCATCCCGCTGTTTCTCTGGATGTACTGGAAAATCCAGAGCGTCGGCATCACGGGCGAGGAAGCGACCGTCATTATGCCGATCGTCGGTGAAACGAGTTGGAATGCGGGATTACTCGGCCCGATGCAGGCATGGATCGTCTGGTACTTCCTCTGCTCGATGGGCTTTACGCAGCTGTTGCGCAAGGCACTGAACATCGATATGTCGCCGTCGACGGCCTGACGTCGGCTTCAAGCGCCGAGACGACGCGCTCGATTCGCTGCGATTTCTATCCGTCGGTTACCGTTCGTTGCGTCTGCGTTTGACCGCGAAGAAGGTGGCCGGGACTGCGTTGCGCTGTCGACCGATTCAAAACCCATTTTACCGGCGGCCGCGCAGTTCGAATATGTTACTCACCGTCTCCGGCCCGCCGGGAAGCGGGAAGAGCACAACTGCGGAGTTGCTCGCCGACGCCTTCGATCTCGATCACATCAGCGGCGGTGACATCTTCAGAGAGTTAGCCGAGGAACGCGGCTACACGCCGCTCGAGTTCAACAAACTGGCCGAAGAGAACGACCAGATCGACCGGGATCTCGATCGGCGGCTCCGGGATATCGCCGTCGAAGAGGACGACCTCGTTCTCGAGTCGCGACTGGCTGGCTGGTTGGCCGGTGAACAGGCGGATTTCCGTTTCTGGCTCGATTCACCGCCGCGGGTTCGTGGCGAGCGAATCGCCGAGCGTGAAGGGAAAGACCCCGCCCGAGCAACCGAAGAGACACAGGCTCGCGAAGCCAGCGAGGCAAAGCGGTATCAGGAGTACTACGGGATCGACATTCAAGATCTGACGATCTACGATCTCTCGGTGAACACGGCTCGCTGGGGGCCCGACGCCGTTCTCGATATGCTCGTGACCGCCGTTGGAGAGTACGACGCCGACGGCGACGAAGGACAGGCTGTCGTTCCACTCGACTACGAGTTCTAACGCCGATGGCACATCGCTCTCGTCTCCGTGGACCGCCCGACGATCGGACGCCAGCAGAACTGCTTACCTTCGGGGTCGTCAACCTCGATAAACCACCTGGTCCCTCGTCCCATCAGATCAGTGGCTGGTTGCGAGACGCCGTGTCGGACACGCTTTCGAAGTCCGGCGACGACGCCACGATCGATCAGGCAGCCCACGCGGGAACACTCGATCCCAAAGTAACCGGCTGTCTACCTGTGATGCTCGGTGATGCAACCCGACTCGCACAGGTCTTTCTCGAGGGATTCAAAGAGTACGTCGCTGTCCTCGAGTGTCACGCCCCAGTCCCGGTCGACGCCGAGTCGGTCATCGCCGAGTTCGAGGGTCCGATCTATCAGAAACCGCCGCGCAAAAGCGCCGTGTCGAGACGCCTGCGCGTGCGCGAGTTGTACGATCTCGAGGTCCTCGAGATCGAAGACCGACAGATACTGCTCCGAGTGCAGTGTGAGAGTGGGACCTACATCCGCAAGCTCTGTCACGATCTGGGGCTTGCGCTCGGGACGGGCGCTCACATGGGGCATCTGCGTCGAACGGCGACGTCGCCGTTCGACGACACCGACTTGCACAACGCCCACGAGTTCCTCGACGCACTCGCGTTCTGGCTCGAGGACGACGATCCCAGCCTCCTCTACGAGGTCGTCGAGCCGGCCGAACGGATCCTCGAGGACCTTCCGAGCGTGACGATCGCCGAGAACGCAGCCCGTGAAGTGGCAAACGGTGCCCCAGTGTACGCGCCCGGTGTTCTCGGGGTTCCGGACGACGTCGCCGACGGGGACCTCCTCGCCTGTCACACCCCCAACGGGGCTGCCGTCTGTCTCGGGACCTTGGTTGGCGATCCGACTGCCGAGCGCGGCACGGTCGTCTCGCTCGAGCGCGTGTTGGTCTGATTCGGCGCGATCGGGGACACTCGTGAGCCAGCATACGCGACACTTTGGCGAACCCGCTTCGAAACGACACTCTTAAACAGCAGACGGCCTTCGGGTAAGATGCGGGACCGTGGGGTAGTGGTATCCTCTGCGGATGGGGTCCGTAGGACCCGAGTTCAATTCTCGGCGGTCCCACTCAATATTCTCTAGATGTTCAACTCCTGGGGTCTCAACCCCCTGAGCCTGCCGAAAATCCAATTCTCGCTTTCGGTATGGGAGTCGGGAGCAAGTACGGACTCTTCCACGGGGATGGCGACTCGAAAGCGACAGAGAAACGGGTCGACGCGATCGGCGGCTTTAGGTCCCAGCCCGCCCGAGCACTGGATAATGACGGTCGTTCTCGCCGGTATCGGTGCCGACAGCACGAATTTCGGGGCACTGGCCCCGCTGTACGACGACGGACGCTTCGAATACGTACCGATCCCCGAGAAGACTCGAGAGACGGACGAAACCGCAACCCTCGGCTCGTGGGACCTCCGCGGCAGCGACGGGACCGCAGCATCGCTGACGACGCGGATCAAACCCCAGCCGATCGGTGACGCGAAGACGACAGTCACCGGCGACGCTCTCGAGTCGTGGCCGTTCCATCGCGATCCGAACTTCGAGGCGCTGACCTACGGCGAACATCGAACCAGCGGCTACGTCTCGCGGCTTCGGGCGCTCGAGTCCGGAGACGTCGTCGGGTTCTACGCTGGCCTCCGGCGACCCGACGGCGACCGTGCGCATCGCCACCTGATCGGCTACATGACCGTCGATCGCGTTGACGTCGTCACACCCGACATGCCGCGGGACGAACGCGAGGCAATTCTCGAGGCTCACCCGGAAAACGCCCACACGAAACGCGCCCGCGATGGCGAGTGTTATCTCGGCAAGCCGGTCGTGCTGATCGACGGCCGCGAGCCCGGCGGACTCTTCGATCGCCATCCGATCCGACTCTCCGACTACTACGTCAAGCCGGGGAACGAACGCGCACAGTACTATTTGCGCGATGAAGTAGCAACTGAGTGGAACGTCCGTGCCGGCGGCGAGAACATGATGTACAAACCAGCCTACCGCTGTGAGCTGTCTGGCGAAGCCTTCTGCCAGCAGGTTGGGCTGCCGGGGAAGCGGACAGCCGACGAGGGGCTTCTCGAGACGACGTAGGAACGCTCCCGACGGCCACTGTCGGACGTCATAGTCTCGAGTCGTTCCCGACCGGTCGGTTTCATGTAGTGATAGGTCGTATTCCCCGACAGTGACCGACGAGACAGCATCCCGCCACGACCGCATCCGACGGCATCCGACGCCGGGTCCGGGCAACTCGCTTTCCGGCTGGCCGAACGCTCGCAGCCCCGTTCGGGTCGCGCTCTCGTATATCGTCATCTGGCTCGTTCGAATCTCGCCGAGCCTCCGGCTCAAACGCTGGCTGTTACGACGGCTCGGCGTCACCGTCGGCCCCGGCGTCTCGTGGGGCCTTGAGGCGACGCCGGACGTCTTCTGGCCCGAACTGATCACACTCGAAGCGGAGGCGCTCGTCGGCTACGACGCGACGATTCTCTGTCACGAGTTTCTCCAAGACGAGTATCGAACGGGTGAGGTTCGGATCGGCGAGCGGGCGATGATCGGTGCTGGGGCGATCGTCCTTCCAGGCGTCGAAATCGGAGCGGATGCACGCGTCGCGGCGAATTCGCTTGTGACGCGTGACGTCCCGCCGAACACGACGGTTGCAGGTGTGCCAGCCGAGCCGATGGGAACGGACGACACTGACGAACTGTCTCGAGACTCATAACGGCTGTCGACGTGTTCTGGGTCGCGTGGAGACCGTAGGATCAGTCAGACAGCGCTGTTCGAGCGACGAGAGAACGACAGCAAGGCTTCTCGAGGTACCGCGCCAAGAGCGCGTGCTGGCTCGAGCAATCGGAGCTGTGGGAGGTGTCGATTTACAGCGACGACCAGGATTTGCGGGCTTCGTTCCAGGAGGTGATATCCGCGATCCAGCGGGCGGCGATCATCTTTTTGAGATTCTTCGCGGCGAAGCCGCCGAACGTATCGACGGGCAACATATCGACGTCGTGGGCGATCGCTTCGTCGCCGACGGAGATGACGGTTCCCTTGTCGTCGTGTTCCCAGGTCTTGAGCGGGCGGTTTTCGATGGCACGGGCGATGTTCTCGCCGGCGACCTCAGCGGCCTGCCAGGCGGCCTGTGCGGTCGGCGGTGCGGGCTGGTCGCCCTGATCGATGATCGCCGAGTCGCCGATTGCGAAGACGCGCTCGTTGGTGGTCTGGAAGTTGGCCTTCGTGTTGACGCGGTTGTGTTCTTTCTCGAGGTCGGCGTCGTCGAGTGCGTCACGGCCCGTAATGCCGCCGGTCCAGACGAGGACGTCGTGTTCGAGGGGTTCGCCTTCATCGAACTCGATGACCTCGTCGGTCGCTTCCGTGATCGGATCGTCCGTATGGATGCGGACGCCGGCGTCCTCGAGCAGGTCACGCAGGGCCTGCTGGCACTCCGGATCGTTGCCGGGGAAGATTTCGTCGAGCGCTTCGACGAGGTGGATCTCGAGCGGTGCGCGGTGGGCGTCGCGGAACTCCGCGATCTCACCGGCGGTCTGGATTCCCGAGAGCCCTGCCCCACCGATGACGACCTGTGCAGGCTCGCCGCGGGTGGCGTCCTGACTGGCCTGTTTGACGGCGTCGTGAATCTCGAGTGCGTCGTCGAGGCTTTTGAGCGTCAGCGAGTGCTCTTCGAGGCCGGGGATGCCGTAGTAAGCGGTCTGGCTACCGAGGCCGACGAGGACGTAGTCGTACTCGACGTCCTCGCTGTCAGCGAGTTCGACGACCTGGTCGTCGACGTCAAGTCCGACCACTTCGTCCTGGATAAATCGGGTCGACGGATCTGCGATCTGGTTGATCGGGAACGTGATATCCGAGCGAACGCTCGGATCACGAATCACACGGTGTGACTCGTGAAGTACGAGATGATAATCGACGTCCGCAATCCATGTCAACCGCACGCTGCCCCCGAGCTCCGACTGGAGTTTCTTGATCGTCCCGGTGCCAGCGTAACCGGCTCCGAGCACGACGACGTTCTCAGTCATACCTAACAGTCAGAAACACTACGATACAAAGGTGTTGGAACTCACATTGGGTGTTGTGTGTTGTCAGTGAACACGTTCCGGTACACGTGTGCTGTTACGAGACGTGCGACTGGCTCAGAGGATCCGCTTCCCGAACGCGCTCGCAGCGAGTTCGGCCGCGAGTGTCGCCGTCTCGTTGCCCTCGTCGAGAATAGGGTTCACCTCGACGACGTCCATCGAACGGAGGATTCCATCGCGCTCGTGGCGACGGGAGACGGTCTCGAGGGCGGCATGGGCTTCCCGATAGGTGACGCCGCCGCGAACGGGCGTCCCGACGCCGGGTGCCGTTTTGGGATCGAGCCAGTCTAAATCGAGACTAACGTGGACACCGTCAGTGTCGGTCGTCGCAACGTCGAGTGCATTCTCGACGACCGCCGTCATTCCTCGCTCGTCGATATCGGCCATCGTGAAAGCCGTCATCTCGCTGTCGCGAAGCAGGTCGCGTTCGCGCTCGTCGATGCTTCGAAGACCGACGTACGCGATCGACTCCTCGTTGACGCGGGGCGCATGAGCCCACGTCATGTCCGCGAACGCACCCCGTCCGAGCGTTGCGGCCAGAGGCATTCCGTGGACGTTACCACTGGGGGAAGTCTCGGGTGTGTTGAGGTCGGCGTGGGCGTCGAACCAGATCGCCCCGAGGTCGGCATCGCTGGACGAGCCCCGCATCGAGCCGATTGCGACCGAGTGATCCCCACCCAGCACGAGCGGAAACTCGCCGTTGTCGAGGATCGCTTCGACCCGATCGGCCAGTCGCGTACAGACGTCCTCGACTTCCCGAAGGAACTTCGCGTGTCCTTGCGTCGGCTGCTCGACGTCCGGATCGCGCTCTTCGGCTCGGGGGATCGAAAGGTCGCCTGCGTCGACTGGATCGACACCCGCACGCGAGAGGCCATCGGCGAGTCCCGCGTACCGGATCGCCGACGGCCCCATGTCGACGCCACGGCGATCGGCACCGTAGTCCATCGGTGCTCCGATGATTTTGATAGGTTGTCCCATACGAATGCTACAGTCCGACGCGGTTTGATCGTGGCGATCGAGTGAGCGACAGATTTAGGGCTAGATGGGGCTAAAACAGGGTTACGATGATGCTGAGCGACGTGATGGAAGACTATCTCAAGGCGATTTACCAGCTCCAGCGCGAGACCGACGACCGAATCAAGACGTCGGCCATCGCCGACGAGCTGGACGTCACGTCGCCGACCGTCACCAGTATGCTCGACAAACTCGAGGACCGTGGGCTCGTCGACCGCGAGAAGTACCGCGGCGTCACGCTGACCGACGAGGGCGAAACAGTCGCCCTCGAGGTCATTCGCCACCACCGGCTGCTCGAGGCCTATCTCACCGAACACCTCGATTACGACTGGGCGGAGGTCCACGAGGAAGCCGATCGGCTCGAACACCACATCAGCGAGAACTTCGAGGCACGCGTCGCAGACATCCTCGACCAGCCCGAAGTTGACCCTCACGGATCGCCGATCCCCAGCGCCGACCTCGAACCACCGGAACGACCCGACGGCGAGTCCGTCACCGAGTTCGAAGAAGGCGACGTCGTGATCGTCGAGGAAGTCGCAGACCGTGACGCCGAAGTGCTCTCGTATCTCGCTGACCACGGCGTCGAGCCGGGCGTCGAACTCGAAATCGTCGAGGTCGCTCCCTTCGGCATGGTGACAGCACGCTCGAGCGGTCGCGACGGCTCCGTTTCGCTGCCCGAATCCGTGGCCCATCACGTCCGCGTCGCCGCACCGCCGGAACTCGAACGATAACGAGTACCGAACCTCGTTCGACCAGTAATTCTTCGCCCCAGTGGATTTAGACCGAATCTAGTCGAATATTCGTGGAAAAGGTATATGTTTAGACCGCTCTAATCATTTGCCAATGACGAGCCAATTTTCTGTTTCAGGGGGTGAGTGTCGTTCGTGATGCAACGATCGGTCGACGATCTCCCGCGGTGGATACTCGCTGTCGGGCCGGTGTTCGTTCTCATCGGCGCGCTCGTCGTCCTTTCTGTCACGGCACCGTTCGAGGATCTCTCGTCAGCTGAGACCGCGAGCACCGTCGAAATCGTCTGGATGGTGACGATTATCGGTGCGATTGCGGGCCTCGCACCGGTCGCGATCGGCATGCTCTGGTTCCCGTTTATCCGTGATCTCGATCCACGATATCTCCACGCGTTCATGGCGTTGGCTGCCGGCGTTCTCGCGTTTATCGCCGTCGAAATGAGCAAAGAGATCGTCGCCTACGGCGCTACGGTCGCCAGTCCACTCACTGCGGGGGCAGTGACCATCGTCGGTGTCGGCGGAACGTTCGTCACGATGCACGTCGCCAGTGCGTGGCGACAGCACGAGATGGCAAGCCGACACAAAAGCGGCCTCCACATCGCCTACCTCGTCGCGCTCGCACTGGGACTTCACAGCATCGGCGAAGGGCTCGGCATCGGCGTCGCCTACGTGCAGGGGGATGCGACGCTCGTAATGTTGCTCGTCTTGGCGTTTGTCATGCACAACGTGATGGAGGGACCGACCATTGTCGCTGCCGTCGCTCGTGAGACGGAAACACCGCCGCTTCGCCACTTCGCCGCGATGGGGATCATCGCCGGCGCGCCGGTCATCCTCGGCGGCTGGGTCGGCAGCTTCGCGAACGCGCCGCTGGTTGCTATGCTGTTTTATGCGATCGCTATTGGAGCGATCGTTCAGGTTCTCCTCGAGGTCGCGGAACTCATCCGATTCGACGCCGAAGCCGTCCTGAGCCGGACGAACACGGCGACGTTCGTCGGCGGCTTCGTCCTCATGTTCGTCCTCGAGGACGTCCTCGTCGACGTCGTCCTCGAGGGATGGCTCGTTCCCGTCTGAGACGGCAACTCAGACGTGCTGCCGTCAAATTGTCCGATGAAATCGGCTTCGGAAAGACCTGAACCCGGGAATTGTGGGGGTGCGACACAACAGACACGAACTCACAGACGGACACTGAAGCAAAACGCCTTACTAGGCGTGGCTCAAACATCAAAATCCTAGTGAAACAGCCTGACTCACCCGTCGGGTTTAAGGAAATCAACTACGAATATCACAGTATGTCATCCATCGAACTCACCCCCAGCCAGAAGAAAATCCTCCGCGCATTGACAAACCTTCACAAGGAATCCGAATCCGCGATCAAAGGTGAGGACATTGCCGAGCAGGTCGACCGCAACCCCGGCACGATTCGCAACCAGATGCAGAGTCTCAAAGCCTTGCAACTGGTCGAAGGTGTACCCGGGCCAAAAGGTGGCTACAAACCGACCGCAGCAGCCTACGAAGCGCTCGAGATTCAACAGATGGACGATCCAGCCTCCGTCCCACTCGAGCACGAGGGCGAACCCGTCACCGACGTTATCGTCGAAGAGATCGACCTCTCGAGTGTCCACCATCCCGAACTCTGCCGTGCCGAGATCCACATGCAGGGCTCGATGAGCGATATCTCCGAGGACGATTCGATTATCGTCGGCCCGACGCCGCTTTCGAAACTCGTCATCGAGGGCCGTGTCGACGGCAAAGACGATACCAACAACATTCTCATCCTCCGAATCGAGGACATGGTCGCACCTGCAGAGGAACCGGCCCACTAAGGCACGCTCGTCGCTGGTGCCCCGTCTCACTGTCGCTCAACTCGACTGAGCGCTCGGGTGTGAGTCGATGGCCCATGACCGATCTTCGCCCGTCGTCACCGGCCGGTTCGCCGACTCCTCACTCGATTCGATCGACGGATGCGACGCTCCGGAGGTACTGCACGAAAAAACGGCCACGCTGTGCGCGCCGTAGTTAGTTTTCTTCGCTGTCGGCCGTTGCCGCCGCCGGTATCTCGTCGACGCTTGCGACTGCGTCGCCATCCTCGACGGCCATGACGATTACGCCCATGGTGTTGCGCCCGACCGTGGAGATCTCGTCGACACCCGTGCGGACGATCTGACCGCGTTCGCTCATCATCACGAGTTCGTCGTCGTCGGCGACGGCTTTGACGGCCGTCACCGGGCCGTTTCGATCGCCCGTTTTGATGTCGATTAGCCCCTTCCCGTAGCGTGACTGGGTGCGATACTCCGAGAGGCGAGTGCGCTTGCCGTACCCGTTTCGGGTCACGGTCAGCAGCGCCCGCTCGTCGTCTTCGTCGGTTGCGACCAGCCCAGCGACCGCATCGTCGCCCTCGAGTTTGATCCCGTTGACACCGCGGGCGTTGCGGCCCATCGAGCGAACTTCGCTCTCGTCGAAGCGGATCGTCATCCCGCCTTCGGTCGCAATAACCAGGTCCTTCGAGCCGTCGGTGACTTCGACGTCGACGAGTGCATCGCCGTCCTCGAGATCGGCGGCGATGATCCCGGTCGAACGGATGTTATCGAACTCGGAGCCGGCAGTTCGCTTGACGTAGCCGTTCCGAGTCGCCATCGTCACGTACTCGCCGTTACCGAAGGCGTCCGTGTCGACGATGGCCGTGATATCCTCGCCGGGCTCGAGATCGAGGATGTTAACTGCGGATTTCCCGCGGGCCGTCCGGCCCATCTCGGGGATCTCGTAGGTCTTGAGCTGATAGACTTTCCCCTGATTGGTAAAGCACAGGAGGTAGTCGTGGGTGTTCGCGCGGAACACCGTCGTGACGCGGTCGCCGTCTTTGACGTCCGCGCCGATGATCCCCTTGCCGCCACGACCCTGCGGGCTGAACTGATCGATCGGCATCCGCTTGACGTAGTCGTCTTCGGTCATGACGACGAACACCTCCTCCTCCGGGATGAGATCCTCGTGGGTGACCGTCCCCTGATCCTCGACGATCGAGGTTCGGCGGTCGTCGCCGTACTCGGCTTTGATCTCGCGGAGTTCGTCTTTGATGACCGCGAGCAGTTCCTGCTCGCTCTCGAGAATCGTCGTCAGGCGTTCGATCTCGGCTTGGACCTCCTCGTACTCGGCTTCGATCTCGGCCGTCTCCATCGAGGTGAGGCTGCCGAGTTGCATCCGGACGATGTGTTCCGCTTGGGCCTGTGAGAAGTCATACGTCTCCTGGAGAGCCGTTTTCGCGGCCGACCGATCCTCGCTATTGCGGATCAGTTCGACGACGTCGTCGGCGTTCTCGACGGCCGTCAGTCGGCCCTCTAAGATATGGGCTCGGTCCTCGGCTTCCTCGAGGTCGTACTCGCTGCGTCGACGGACGACTTCGCGGCGGTGAGCGACGTACTCCTCGAGCGTCTCTCTGAGTGAGAGCACCTGTGGCTGGCCGTCGACCAGCGCGAGGTTGATGACGCCGAACGTCTTCTCGAGGTGGTTCTCGAGCAGTTTGTTCTTGACGACCTCGACGTTCGCGCCACGTTTGCACTCGATGACGATGCGGACGCCGTCGCGGTCGGACTCGTCGCGCAGGTCGGAGATGCCCTCGATCTCGCCCTCGTTGACGTCGTCGGCGATACGTTCGACCAGCCGGGCCTTGTTGGCCTGGTAGGGGAGTTCGGTGATGACGATGCGCTCGCGGCCGTTTTTCCACTCCTCGACCTCGAACTCGGCCCGTACGCGGATGCGCCCGCGTCCGGTCTTGTACGCCGAATAAATGGCGTCGCGGCCGACGATGTTCGCGCCAGTCGGAAAGTCTGGACCCTTGACGTGGTCCATCAAATCCTCCACAGTTGCGTCGGGGTTGTCGATGAGTTCGATCGTCGCGTCGATCACCTCACCGAGGTTGTGCGGCGGGATGTTCGTGCTCATTCCGACCGCGATCCCCGAGGACCCGTTCACCAGCAGGTTCGGGAACGCCGCCGGCAGGACGTCGGGTTCCTGCAGTCGGTCGTCGTAGTTCGCCGAGAAGTCGACCGTGTCCTTGTCGATATCCTCGAGCAACTCCTCGGAGACGGATGCCATCCGCGCCTCAGTATACCGGGGCGCGGCGGCCGGGTCACCGTCCATCGAGCCGAAGTTCCCCTGCCCGTCGACGAGCGGATAGCGCATCGAGAAGTCCTGAGCCATCCGGACGAGCGTGTCGTAGATCGCGCTGTCGCCGTGAGGGTGGTAGTCACCCATCGTCTCCCCGACGATCGAGGACGACTTGCGGTGGGAAGAGCCACTCGAGACGCCCATCTCGTGCATCGCGTACAGAATGCGTCGGTGGACTGGCTTGAGGCCATCCCGGACGTCCGGGAGGGCACGCCCCGCGATGACGGACATCGCGTAGTCGATATACGACTGCTCCATCTCGTCTTCGATGCGGACGTTTTCGATCGCCCGTGCCTCTACGTCGGTCGGTTCGGGTACGTCTGAACTCATATATTACCTCACCACAGTTAGATGTCGATCCACTCGGCTTCCGGCGCGTGTTCCTTGATGAACTGCTTGCGTGGCTCGACGGCGTCACCCATCAGGACGGAGAACATCTTGTCTGCCGCGGCCGCGTCCTCGATCGTGATCTGTTTGAGGATGCGGTTGTCAGGGTTCATCGTCGTCTCCCAGAGCTGCTCGGGGTTCATCTCGCCGAGTCCCTTGAAGCGCTGGACCTGCGTCGGATTGCCGTCGCATTTCTCCTCGACGATCTCGTCGCGTTCGGCGTCGGTCATCGCGTCGTAGGTCTCGCCTCGGTAGCGGATTCGATACAGCGGTGGCTGGGTCGCGTAGACGTAGCCACCCTCGAGCAACGGGCGCATGTGTCGGTAGAAGAACGTCAACAGCAGCGTCCGGATGTGTGCGCCGTCGACGTCGGCGTCCGTCGCCATGATGATCTTCTTGTAGCGGACGTCCTCGACGTCGAACTCGTCGCCGATCCCAGCGCCGATCGCCGTGATCATGTTCCGAATTTCGTCGTTCTCGAGAATGCGATCGAGACGGTGTTTCTCGACGTTCAGGATCTTCCCCTTGATCGGAAGGACAGCCTGGAACTCGGGGTTACGGGCCTGTTTGGCGCTGCCGCCGGCGGAGTCACCCTCCGCGATGAACAGTTCGGCTTCGTCGGGATCTTTGGTCTGACAGTCCGCGAGTTTGCCGGGCAGCGAGGTCGACTCGAGGGCGGACTTGCGGCGTGTCAGTTCTTCGGCCTTCTGGGCGGCCTTGCGTGCTTTGGCAGCCTCGACGGCCTTGGTGATGATCGCTTCTGCGGTGTCGGGGTGTTCCTCGAAGTAGGTGCCAAGCCCCTCGTGCATCGCGCTCTCGACAATGCCTCGGACTTCGGAGTTACCGAGTTTCGTCTTCGTCTGGCCTTCGAACTGCGGGTCGGGGTGTTTGATCGAGATGACTGCAGTGAGTCCCTCGCGGATGTCCTCGCCTTTGAGGTTCTCGTCGAGGTCGCCCAGCAGATCGTTCTCGCCGGCGTAGTCGTTGACCGTCCGCGTGAGCGCGGTTTTGAAGCCGGTGAGGTGGCTGCCACCTTCGCGCGTGTTGATGTTGTTCGCGAAGGCGTGGATCGATCCCTGCAACTCCTCGGTGGCCTGCATCGCGACCTCGACTTCGATGTTCTGATCGGCGTCCTCGAAGTAGATGACGTCCTCGTGCATCGCCGAGCGCGTTTCGTTTAGATACTCGACGAACTCACGGATACCGCCCTCGTACTCGTAGGTTTCCTCCGTCGGGCCGTCCTCGGCGCGTTCGTCACGCAGCGTGATTCGAACGCCGGAGTTGAGGAAGGCCAGTTCGCGAAGGCGATTCGAGAGCGTCGAGAAGGTGAAGTCACCGGTCTCGAAGATGCCGGTGTCGGGCCAGAATCGGATCGTCGTGCCCGTCCCTTCGTCCGGGTCCATATCGCGAACCCGCTCCATATCATCGACGGGTTCGCCCGCTTCGAAGGCGTGTTCGAAGACGCCGCCGTCGCGTTTGACCTCGACCTCGAGTCGGTTCGAGAGGGCGTTGACAACCGAGACGCCGACGCCGTGGAGGCCGCCGGAGACCTGGTAGGACTTGTTGTCGAACTTCCCACCCGCGTGGAGAACAGTAAGAATTACCTCAAGGGCCGGGCGGTCGTACTCGTCGTGTGTATCGACGGGGATGCCACGGCCGTCGTCTGCGACGCTCACCGACCCGTCGTCGTGTATGGAGACGGTGATATCGTCACAGTGACCTGCCAGTGCCTCGTCGATCGAGTTGTCCACCACTTCGTAGACGAGATGGTGGAGGCCTCGAGAATCGGTAGAGCCGATGTACATCGCCGGTCGCTTTCGCACAGCCTCCAGGCCTTCTAAGACCTGAATCTGTCCGGCGCCGTACTCGCTTTCCTGGGACATGTAAAACCTGCTTTCGGGTAGTGGTCCCCACCTAATAAAAGTCACGTGTACGCGCGCGAGCGCGCAATCGCGCCAAGATCGAAGTGGAAAGTGAGAGTAGCACTGTCACGGCGACGATGCTCGAGGCGCACCGTGTCACCGTGAGTGTCGTCTCCTTTCGGCGTGGTCGCCCGTTCGGAGTGTGAGGCGCGGAGTCGATATCGGCATCACCGCAGTCGCGGTCCGCACATGGACGACTCAAAAAGCCGTGTCAGTGCCGGGGTGTCGTTGACGGGCCCCGGTCCCGTAGCGGAACGAAATGCAACCGCTGTATCTGGTGCTCGGGAGCGTCGTACTCGTTGCAGTCATCGTCGACATTCTCTGGACGACGCTCTGGGTCGACGGCGGCTCCGGGCCGCTCTCGGGTCGGCTGACCACGTGGACCTGGCACGGGCTCCGAGCGACGGCCGGAGATCGCTCGAGGGCGTTGAGTATCGCCGGCCCACTCATTCTCTCGCTGACGCTTGCGATGTGGATCGCACTGCTGTGGCTCGGCTGGACGTTGCTCTTCGCCGGCGGTGAAATCGCGCTCATCAGTACGCAAACTGGCCGTCCAGCCGACTGGACCGGTCGGTTCTACTACGTCGCCTACACGATGTTCACGAACGGAAACGGCGACTACACCCCGACGACGGGCACCTGGGAGATCGCCAGTTCGTTTACGACCGCGACGGGGATGGCGTTCGTCACTATGGGCGTCTCGTACGTCCTTACCGTCCTCAGTGCGGTGTCGGAAAAGCGCTCGTTCGCCAGCGACGTCACCGGGCTGGGTGAGCGCAGCGAGGCGTTCGTCCGTACGGGCTGGGACGACGACGAGGAGTTTCGCGGACTCGACCTCCAACTCGAGTCGCTCGCCGCGCAGCTGTCGGTGCTGGCGGATCAGCACAAGGCCTACCCGATCCTCCACTATTACCACAGCGAACAGCCCTCGCGAGCCTCGGCGATGGCCGTCCCCATCTTCGACGACGCGCTGACGCTCTTTCGCCACGGCGTCGCCGACGACGCACAGCCGAATCCGACACTCGTCGAAAACGCTCGCTCGAGTGTCGATAGCTACATCGACACGCTCGAGACGGCCTTCATCGACCCTGCCGAGGAAGTGCCGCCGTCGGCGGAGCTCGACCGCCTTCGTGAGGACGACATTCCAACCGTCGACGACGAGGCGTTCGCCGATGCAGTCACGGACCTCTCGGAGCGCCGCCGAAAACTGCTCGGGATCGTCCGTGCCGACGCGTGGCACTGGCCGCCGCTTCGAGCGGATGCCGAGTGACGGCTCGGTGGCTCTCGTTCGACGACGTCGGCCGGCAGTGCGTCTATCAGCCGGGTCGCTGGAGGTGGGAACGGCATCATTGGTGCGAGGGGCACGGGGATTCGAGCGTGGAATTCACTTTCACTCCGGTAACACACACCTTTTAGCCCCGCCGCTAGTATGGGAGGACAATGACGTCGTTTCAGTCGACACTCGGTGACGAGCCGGGGATCGCCGAGGAGCTGGCCGAAAACCAGCAGGCGATCTCGATCGCCGAGTTCTTCGAGAAGAACAAGCATATGCTCGGCTTCGACAGCGGCGCTCGAGGCCTCGTCACGGCCGTCAAGGAAGCCGTCGACAACGCCTTAGACGCCGCCGAAGAATCGGGTATTGCCCCCGATATCTACGTCGAAATCGAGGAGGTCGGCGACTACTACCGGCTCATCGTCGAGGACAACGGCCCCGGACTAACCAAAGAATCCCTGCCGAAAGTCTTCGGGAAACTGCTTTACGGCTCTCGATTTCACGCCCGCGAACAGTCTCGCGGCCAGCAGGGGATCGGAATCTCTGCGGCCGTCCTGTATGCCCAGCTAACGAGCGGGAAACCCGCGAAGATTACCAGCCGAACCCAGGGTGCAAGCGAGGCCCAGTACTTCGAACTCATCGTCGACACCGACGCGAACGAACCCGAGATCAGCGTCGAGGAGACGACCTCGTGGGACCGCCCCCACGGCACGCGCATCGAACTCGAGATGGAGGCGAACATGCGCGCCCGCGGGCAGCTTCACGACTACATCAAACACACGGCGGTCGTCAACCCCCACGCTCGCCTCGAGTTGCGCGAACCGAAGAATCACTTCAAGTTCGAACGCGCGACGGACCAACTACCCGAAGAGACCGAAGAGATTCGCCCACATCCACACGGCGTCGAACTCGGTACCGTGATGAAGATGCTGTCGGCGACGGATTCGCAGACGATTTCCGGATTCCTCCAAGAGGAGTTTACCCGCGTCGGCAAGAAGACCGCCGAGTCGATCATCGACGAGTTCCGCGATCGCTACTACGGGCGCGAGATGCGCTGGCGACCACCCGCGACGGGCGAGGATATCGACATCGGTGCCGCGGTGTCGGCGGCGACCGCGAACAAGGGAGCAGATGCGACGGCTGCCTTCGCCGATGCCATCGCCGACGCGGTCGCCGACTACGACCGCATCGCCCACTACGAACTCGTCGCCGCCGTCGACGCGGCCGCTGCCGACGTCGAAGCGGATTACGGGACGACGTTCGGCGACACCGTCCGAGAAAACGCCGTCGAGGCTGTCTGGCTCGCCGTGATCGACGCGGCGGACGACGCCGACGAAACCGATGGGACGAAAGCGTCACGACTCGTCGCCGATCTGTACACCCTCGCTGACGAGGCGACGAGTACCCGCAAGGACGACGAGATCATCCACGCCTTCGCCGAGCGACTCGCGGCCACCTTCGAGGAC
Organism: Natronorubrum aibiense; assembly: GCF_009392895.1. Lineage (GTDB taxonomy): Archaea > Halobacteriota > Halobacteria > Halobacteriales > Natrialbaceae > Natronorubrum > Natronorubrum aibiense. The sequence goes on from NZ_CP045488.1 coordinate 3,280,817, forward strand.
GAATCCGACGCCGACAACGTTCGTCATCGACTCACCCGGTCGAAACTGCGCGAGTTCGTCGATCGGGCCGCGGAACTGACCGAGGAGTATGACGACGTCTCTTTTGGAGAGACAGCACGCGAGAACGTCACCGACGCCGTCTGGGACATTATGGCGACCGTCCCCGACGACCCGCCGCTCGTTCGTGAACTCAATAGTGACCGCGACGCCACCAGCAATCTCGTCGATGGAATGCGCGCGACCGACATCATGGCCCCGCCGACGCGGTGTCTGTCGCCCATCTCCGAGGAACTCATTACGGCCGGTCTCCAGAAGGAGTTCGACGCCGACTTCTACGCCTCCGCGACGCGGGACGCCGAGGTCCACGGCGGCGATCCGTTCATCGTCGAGGCTGGAATTGCCTACGGCGGCGAAATCGCAGCCGAGGGCAGTGCCGACGTCATGCGGTTTGCAAACCGCGTCCCGCTGGTCTACCAGCGCGGCGCGTGTGCGACGACCGACGTGGTCAAGTCGATCGGCTGGCGCAACTACGGGCTCGACCAGCCCGGCGGGTCCGGCCTCCCGAACGGCCCGGCCGTAATCATGATCCACGTCGCCTCGACGAACGTTCCCTTCACGAGCGAATCCAAAGACGCCATTGCGAACGTGCCGGCGATCGAAGACGAGATCGAACTCGCGGTTCGCGAGGCCGCCCGTGACCTCAAGAGCTACCTCAACAAGCGCCGCTCGATGCAACAGCGCCGCAAGAAACAGAACGTCCTCGGCAAGATCCTCCCCGAAATGGCTGAGAAAGTCGCCGAGGTCACCGGGCGCGAGGAACCCAACATCGACGACGCGATCGCTCGCATCATGAACAACGTGCTCGTCGAACGCAGCGTCGAAGCCAACGGCGACGGACAGGCCGTCTCGGTCACCGTCGAAAACAACTCGGGGACGGCCGAATCGCTCGAGATCACCGACATCGTCACAGCCGAGCCGACGAAGCTCTCCGAAGACGCCACCGTCGTCGAGATGGACGGCGAGTGGTTCGTCAAGTGGGACGTCGACGTCTCGAGCGACGACGAGGCGGCCCTCGAGTACGTGGTATCGGACGACGCGACGTTCGATCTGGACGTCAAAGGCGTCGAAAGCGAGAAACTCACGGTGTCAGCATGAACGGACGAACGAGTGGCCGGAGCGACCGAACTGACCTTACGGTGAACCCATGAGCGCAGACAACGACCAGCAGGCACGAGAACAGTTGATCGACCTCGCCGCACAGTTTTACGACCAGTTCGAACTGGGCGAAGTCCCCCACATGTCCGTCCCGACGCGGACGAAAAACAACATCGAGTACGACGAAGAGAAAGACGTCTGGGTGTACGGCGACCGGGAGTCGACGCGGTCGGCGAACTCCGTCCGCGGGGCACGAAAGTTGCTGAAAGCCGTCTATACGATCGAGTTCCTCGCGAATCAACTCGAGGAGGATCGCTCGTCGACCCTACGTGAGCTGTACTATCTCTCCGAAAGCTGGGATAACAACGAGGCGCAGTTCTCGGATCAGGACGAGTCCAACGGTCTGATCGAAGACTTAGAGATCGTCTCGGGAGTCACCCGCGAGGACTTCCACATGCGCCCGGAGGAATCGGGGGCGACGATCATGGGGCCGCTCCACCTTCGCGAACAGACCCGTCGCGGCGAACGCGATATCCACTGTCAGAAAGACGTCGGCGAAGGCGGCTACCAGATCCCGAACAACCCCGATACGATCGAGTTCCTCGACTGCGATGCCGACTTCATCCTCGCCGTCGAGACCGGTGGGATGCGAGATCGACTCGTCGAGAACGGCTTCGACGACGAGTACAACGCCCTCATCGTCCACCTCAAGGGCCAGCCCGCACGGGCGACCCGCCGGATCACCAGGCGGCTCCACGACGAACTCGACCTGCCGGTTACCGTCTTCACTGACGGCGACCCGTGGTCGTACCGCATCTACGGCTCGGTCGCCTACGGCTCGATCAAATCCGCCCACCTCTCGGAGTATCTCGCCACACCCGAGGCGAAGTTCATCGGCATCCAGCCCGCCGACATCGTCGAGTACGACCTGCCGACCGACCCACTCAGCGACTCGGACATCAACGCCTTAGAGAGCGAACTCGAGGACCCACGCTTCCAGACCGACTACTGGGAAGAACAGATCGAGTTACAACTCGAGATCGGCAAGAAGTCCGAACAGCAGTCGCTCGCAGCTCGGGGACTTGATTTCGTGACGGAGACGTATCTCCCCGAGCGTCTCAGCGAGATGGGTGTCCTCTAGACGCACCTCGAGCCGCGGTCCGAGCCGAGCACGAGCAGCAAAACGCGTTACAAACTGTTTTCAGCACTGACTGAGCGCAGAGACACGTCTCGAGTCGAGAAGCGACGGCTGTGTACGGACGGAGAGGCGACAGAAAGCGGGTAATTCGCAGTCGTGTTATCCGATGACGCCGAGTCGAAGCGCAGCTCCCATCGCGCCGAAGAGGAGGACGAAGACGAGGCTGACGACGTAGTAGGCGTGCCAGGCTCGAGACGGACGGAACGGCTCGGGCAGGTGTTTCTCGACGACGTACCAGTTAGCCGGGTAGAAGAAGATCTCCGTGACGGCGAGGACGGCGGCGACGTAGAGCAACAGCGTCACGGGGACGTTCCCGAGCGCGAGCACCATCGCGCTGCTGACGCCGACGACGCCGGCGACGACCAGCTTTCGGATGCGCTCGCTGTCGATGCTGTCGTCCTCGAGTGCCATCGGGAGGATGTCGCCGGTTGCGCGGGCTGCCCCGTCGAGGAGCGTGATAACGGTCGAGTAGAGGGCTGCGAACGCGCCGATTAGCATGGCGTAGTACGACCACTCGCCGAAGGAGTCGCTCAGGATGTTACCGATCGCGAAGGCGAGGTTGGCGTCCGTCGGCGGGTTCGGATAGAGGACGTTCGTCGCCAGGACGACCATCGCGGCGATCAGTACGAAACTGAACACGTAGCCGACGTTGAAGTCACGGCGGCCGGTTTTGATCCACGCGCGGATGTAGTCGTGGTTAGCTGGATCGTTCGGATCGAGTCCCTTCTGGCGCAGTTCGCTGGCACCTTCACCTTTGGCCATACTCCAACTACCGATGAGAATACTTGTACTGAATCCGGTCGGTGCGAATCCGGCAGCCGCGGCAAACAGCGCAATGAACGCTGGGCCGGTGAGATCGGGGACCGCGAACGTCGTCTCGGCGATCCGTTCGGGTGACGGCGGGCCGACGAGGGCTCCGAGCAAGACGAGAACGCCGACAGCGACGGTAAAGCCGATCAACGCCTTCTCGAGGACGGAGTAACGCGACGTGATCACGAGCACGCCGGCAGCGCCGACGAAGAGGACGTACGCCCACGCCGCAGTGAGCCAGCCGGGAGTCAACGCGGCGACGAACGCTGCCGTGCTCATCCCGACGCTGGCCGTGATGAACGTGTACATAACGGTAAACACGAGGATCGTCACCCAGAGCGCCCAGTTTTTCGGCCCGGGGAGATCGCCGTAGGCTTCGATTGGGTTCGCCCCGACGCCGTAGTTGTATCGAATGCCCAGTTCCCAGGCTCCGTACTTGGCGACGTAGATGAGCCCGAACATCCAGATGGCGACGAGCCCGAACGTCCCGCCGAGGGTCGGCGCGAGGACGATGTGACTCCCACCGATGCTGATCAGCGCCCAGAGCATCGATGGTCCGAAATGATTCTTGAAAAACCCCTTCCAGCCGGGGGCGGGGTAGGTCAGCTCGGATTGAGACGGCTCGAGTCCGTCTTCGGCCTTACTCGCCACGAGACTCACCGGATTGGAGATCCGTGACCGCAGGTCGCGGGCAGGTGCCCGCTCGTGTCCGTCCAGATCGTGTATGCGTGCCAACAGTCTGCATAGGAAGTATGAGTGACTAGGCGATCCGTGACTTATGTCCACGGATTCGTCGCCGGCGATGGTGATCGCTACTGTTCGTCGAGCACCACCGGGACGCTTCGATTCGCGACATCGACGACGAACGCGTCAGCGTCCGTCTCGAGCGCCTCGAACGTGTCGTAGTGGATCGGTAACACGAGCTGCGGGCGGAGTCGCGCGGCGAGTGCGGCAGCCTCGTGGCGATCCATCGTAAACGCGCCGCCGATCGGCGGAAGCAAGAGGTCGATATCCAGGTCGTCGTGGACCGGAAGGGCGTCGGTGTCGCCGGGCCAGAACACCGAGACGCCGTCGACGGTGACGGCGAAGCCACAGCCCCGTCCTTCGGGATGGTAGGGAGCGCCGCGTTCGTCGACGTGTGGCCCCTCGGGGTCGTTGTACGCGGGCGTGGTGAACAGGTCGAGCGGCCCGAGGACGAACGACTCGTCCGCGCGGACGCGCTCGACCTCGTAGGGCAACGCTTCGGGCTGTTCGTCGACCCGATCGATCTCGTCAGCGTCGATCGACTCGTGGACGACGACGAGCGCATCCTCGTGGGCCACCCGACGAATGCCATCGGGATCGTAGTGGTCGTCGTGAGACACCAACACGAGGTCACCGTCGCGCGCGTCGTATCCCTCGAGCACGCCGTACCGGCCGGGGTCAATGTAGATCACGACCCCGGTCTCGCTCTCGAGGCGAACGGTCGCGTACCCGAGCCAATCGACAGTCACCGCTCCGAAATGGACGGTCATACCCCTCCGTACGCTCGAGCGGCTGGAAAAAGGTTCGGCTCGCAGTGTGTCTGTGCGCGCTGCCTACGGTCGGCGAATCGAGTGCGAGAGCGTGCCGACGCCCTCGACTTCGATTTCGACCTCGTCGCCATCCGACAGCGGGCCGACGCCTTCCGGCGTGCCGGTCGCGATCACGTCGCCCGGCTCTAAGGTCATGTACGCGGTGATCTCGGAGATCAGTTCCGGAATGGGGAAGATGAGCTGGTCTCGCGAGCCGTCCTGTTTCAGTTCGCCGTTGACGCGGGACTGAACCGACGCGTCATCCGGCACTTCGTCGGGCGTCGCGAGGAGCGGGCCGATCGGGGCAGCGCCGTCGAACGCCTTCCCGCGAATCCAGTTCTGTTCCTGTTCCTGGTCGTCGCGGTTCGAGATGTCGTTGACGCAAGTAAAGCCCTCGACAACATCCATCGCGTCGGAGACGGGGACGTGGCGGCACTGCTCGCCGATGACGACGCCCAGCTCGGCCTCGTAGTCGATGCGCTCTTTTCCGGCGGGTGCGGTGACAGTGTCGCCGTGGCTCGCGACCGCGTTCGGCGGCTTCAAGAACAACAGCGGCCGATCCGGCACGTCGGAGCCCATCTCGTCGGCGTGGTCGGCGTAGTTGCGCCCGATACAGACGATCTTCGACGGCTCACACGGCGCGAGCACGTCGATCTCGTCGGACTCGAGGGCGTAGCTTTCGTTTCCGAAGTGGACGTGTCCGTTTTCGAACTCGCCGCGGCGGACGGCACCAGCCGGGTCGCGGAAGCGAACGTATTTCATGCGCCATTCGTCGTAGTGCGTGTTCAAAAGGATTGAGATGGCGGCGGCACTCGCAGTAACGTGGACTCGAGTCACCCCATCACAGGTCCGGACAGCGACTGGTCGACGGTGATATCTATCCGCCGTGATAGGTCACTGTGTGCGTCAGTAGCTGCCACAACGGCCGCAGAACGGAACGCTTTTTACTAGCCCCCCGCAATCGACTAATGCGTTCGAAGCCCGCTCCGTTGGTGTAGTCCGGCCAATCATTTCGGCCTTTCGAGCCGATGACCTGGGTTCAAATCCCAGACGGAGCATTTTCCCATTATCAAACCTCAGAGAGGATGCTGTACTCTCGAAAGCGAATCGACATACCGAGAGCACGGGATTTCGTTCTCCAGTCGACCGTCCAGTGCCACGGCACCGTTCTCACTCGGCAGTCGTTTACGCGTGATGATCCGACTCGAACCGGATCGCCCGTGCCGCCGTCGCTTTGAACGAGGCGGTGATTGGATCGCCGAGTTCGAGTCCCAGCCGGCGTGCGCTAGTGTCGGTGACGAGTGCCGATAGCTCGCTGTCCGCGCCGAGCTCGATCGTGACGCGGGTGATCGCGTCACCGGACTCGAGGTCGACCACAGGGCCGGTGAACTGGTTTCGGAGACTGGTGTCGTCCGCTCGAGGCGTTTCGTCCGGATCGGTCAGGACGACCGCATCCGAACGGACCGTAATCTGAACCTCGTGGGCATCGTCGGGAACGAGCGCCAGAATCGTGCCGATTGCGGTCTCGACGGTCGCGAGTTCGCCCGTTCGATCCTGCACGGTGCCCGGAAAGACCGATTCCGTGACTCGAGCCACGCCATCGAGTTCGGCCTCGTGGCGGTCGAACTGCCGGCGTAACTCCCGGGCAGTCTGTGTGAGGACCGTTCCACCGCCGCCGCTGCCGCCTCGTTTGCGTTCCGTAATCGGGCCGACGGCCGCTTCGATCTCGACGATTCTGTTTTGCAGGCGCGCATACGAGCGCCCGAGTTGGTCGGCGGCTTTGTGCATCGATCCGTACCGGTCGATCGCGTCGAGCATTTCGATATCGCGCCGCTCGATCGTGATATCGTCGACCGCGAGTTCCGTGCTGTATTCCTTTTCGATCGTCATACTCAGTAGATCAGTTCTCCCTCGATAAATTTCCGGGCGCGGTCGTCGGACGGATTCTCGAACACTGTCTCGGTGCGGCCGACCTCGATGATGTTGGTGCCGAGCAACACGGCGACGCGGTCAGCGATGCGTTCTGCCTGGTGCATATCGTGGGTTGCGATGGCGACGCCGATGCCCCGATTCCGTGCCTCGAGCACGGCGTCTTCGATGACGGCCGTGTTTCGCGGATCGAGGTCCGACGTGGGTTCGTCGAGCAGGAGGACGTCGGGATCGTACGCGAGCGCGCGAGCGAACGCGACCCGCTGGGCCTCACCGCCGGAGAGCGACGAGGCGGCTTGGTCGGCCTTCTCGCGTAAGCCGACGGTCTCGAGGGCATCGATCGCGTCGGCGGTGCCGTTCGTTCGGCCGACGAGACTGGCGAGTTCGTGGCGAAGCCGGTCGGGCCACGACTGGCGAACCCGTAATCCGTACTCGGCGTTCCGTCGCACGCTCGCGTCGAAGAGACTCGCGTCCTGAAAGACCATGCCGATCCGTCGTCGACACTCAAGGCGCTGCTGTTCGGACGCTTCCCAGACGTCGACGCCGTCGTGTTCGATCGTCCCACGGTCGGGGGCGTCGAAGAGTGCGAGCAGTCGCAATAGCGTCGATTTGCCGACACCCGACGGGCCGATAATTGCAACAACTTCGCCGGCCGACACCGACAGCGAGAGTCCCTCGAGAACGGGCTCGTCGCCGTAGCTGTGATGGACGTCGAGTGCCTCGAGCGCCATCGACTGTTCTCGTACGTCAGTCGGTTTGAGCGTCATCGGTAGCCTCCGTCGTCGCTTCCCAGTCGAACCACGATCGCGTTGACGAGCAAGACGAGGACGACGAGGATCGCACCGAGGATCATCGCCGTCCTGTATCGGCCCTGACGGGCCTCGAGTTGGATCGCAGTCGTAATCGTTCGCGTCTTCGACGTGCCGTCCGAACCGGCGATGTTGCCGCCGACGATGAGGACGGAGCCGACTTCGCTGATCGCTCGGCCGAAGCCAGCGAGCACCGCCGTTGCGATGCCGTAGCGCGCCTCTTTGATCGTGACGAGCGCCACGTCGAGGCGCGTCCCACCCATCGCGTAGGCTGCATCGCGGACGGTCTGTTCGACGCCACTCACTGCCGCGAGGCTGACGCCGGTGATGACCGGAAACGCGAGAATGAACTGTGACATGATCATCGCTTCGGGCGTGAATACGAGATCGAGCGATCCGAGTGGCCCCTGGTTGGACACTGCGAACAGCACGACAAGGCCGACCACGACGCTCGGAAAGCCCATCCCAGTGTTGATAATCGACGTGAGCAGGCGTTTGCCCCGAAACTCCGCAAATCCGACGAGGAGTGCAACGGGGAGGCTACAGATCGTGCTCAGCGAGACGGCGACGAGACTCACGTACAACGAGACGCGGATGATGCTCCGGATGTAGGTCCACTCGAAGGGGAACTCGAGCAGGAACGGAATGCTGGATTCGAACGGCATGTTATCGGCTCGGAGTCGTCACTGATCTCCTCCATCCCAGCCCTCGGGAACGTACTGCTGGAAGTTCGGGGCTTCCGAGAGCGCTTCCGGGAAGAACAGCTGTTCGCCATCGACGGTGTAGTTCTTGATGATATCCTGACCGTCAGGTCCTGTGATGTACCCGATGTACGCCATCGCGAGGTCATAGTTGACGTGGTCGTGAACTGCCGGATTGACGGCGACGATACCGTACGGGTTCATCAGACTCTCCGGACCGCCTTCGACGGGACCCTGGACGTGAATCTCGAGGTCGGTATTCCCCTGCATCGAGAGGTACGTCCCGCGGTCGGACAACGTGTAGGCCCCGAGTTCGTTGGCTCGGTTGAGCGCATCGCCCATCCCGCCGCCGATGTCTGTATACCACTCACCGAGTGTGTCGGAATCGCGTCCCGCGTCGTCCCAGAGTGCCTGTTCTTTCGTGTGCGTCCCCGAGTTGTCGCCGCGAGAGATGAACGTCGATTCCGATTCCGCGATGGCATTCAGTGCCTCATTCACGTCCTCGCTGCCCGCGATCGATGCCGGATCGTCCGGGCTGCCGACGATAACGAAGTCGTTGAACATGAGGTCGCGCCGATTGACGCCGTAGCTGTCCTCGATGAACTCGTCCTCGAGCGATCGGGCGTGGACCATCACGACGTCGGAGTCACCATCGCGTGCAGTCTTGAGGGCGGCACCGGTCCCCTGTGCGACAGCGTCGACGGTGACGCCGTACCGGTCTTCGAAGGGGGCGTTGAGTTCGTTGAGCAGCCCAGTGTCTTCGGTGCTCGTCGTCGTCGTGAGCGTCAGCGTTTCGCCGCTGATTTCGGGGCCGTCACCGTCGCTATCGCTGTCATCGCCCAGACAGCCAGCGAGCCCAGCCGCTGCGCCACTCCCCATCGCCGCGATAAACGCCCGTCGTTGTATCGGCATAGATACCACGTCTGATGCCGGACAGATATATTTTTGGGTCGATGGGAAACCATATCCCGTTACATCAATTTAGTATGAGAACCAACTTCGTCCGTACATCTGTCTGTTTTTGCACTGGCGGCTCGTCTACTGTAACTAGATCAAGTTACTACGTTTCCAGAACGGGTACCGGTGAGCGCGAGTGATTGCCGCTACTCCCTCAGTAGACAGCAGCTCGTGCAGCTGTCGATCGATCGGATACGAGCCGCCAGTCGGAGGGATTACGACGAGAAAAACGGCGTTCCGCTCTCGGCGTGTCAGTGATCGATCCCCGGTCGCTGAAAGGTCGTCTCGTCGGTCGTCGGCTCCTCGAGTGCCGACTCGATCTCGGGTGCCGCCAGCACGTCGTTTCGATCGGGTTCGTCGGGTCGTCTGAAGTAGTACGTGTCCGCACAGCCAGCGACCAGCTCGGTAAGCGGTTGCTCCTCGTCGTGGACGACCGACACGAGGTCGCCCGTGACCGCGATCAGGACGGCATCGGATGGCTTGTACAGGGCCGTTCGCAGCTCGTCGACGGTACAGTCGTCCGGCAATTGAACGTGCACACCGTCGACGGTCGCCCATCGTGTCTCCATACCCCACCGTTTGGAGGGGACACGCTATACGGTTGGGCTCGCAGCTTCAGGCCGCGTCCTCGAGATCGGCGGCGATCCGTCGTCCGCAGTTGAGACACTGGTAGCCGCCGTCGACGTGCTCGTAGAGCCGTTCCCCACAGTGCTGGCATCGCCAGAGGGGGTGTCTCATCGGTGTCGGCTACGGGTGGGAGGGAGAAGAAGGACGTGGCTGGCAGACTCACTATCGGTCGCCGACGGAGTTACCCGCCTGGTCGGCCAACATCGACCATGGACGAGCACACGCGAGATCCATCCGTCTCGCCACCGCCGGGAACCAGCTCACCGACAGGCTGGCTCGAGGACGTCGACCGCTGGGAGCACGCGACGCTTCGGAAAGCGGTGGTTCACGGCGTCCGGCTCTACAACGCCGGGGCGTTTCACGAATCCCACGACTGTTTCGAGGCGGAGTGGTACAACTACGGGCACGGGACCACCGAAAGCGCCTTCGCACACGGAATGGTGCAAGTCGCGGCTGGCGCGTACAAACGCATCGATTTCGGGAACGACGACGGCCTGCGGAGCCTCTTCGAGACGGCGCTCCAGTACCTCCACGGCGTTCCGCGAGATTATTACGGGGTCGATGTCCTCGAGGTCAGAACGACGCTGACGAACGCCATTGCGGAGCCGAGCCTGATCGACGATTGGCAGATCCCCCTCGACGGTGAGCGACCGACAGCACGTTCGGTCGATTTCGAGTACGCCGAGACGCTCGAGGACTGATAGATCGGGCTCAGTCGAGACGCCACCGGTTGACTCGGTGGCCGACAGAACCGTGGTAGTGGGTAACAGACACACGGGTCCGACTGTCGCCGTTCGTGAGAGACCGAATCGCCTTTGGGCGCAGAGCCCAACTAGTAGATAATGAGAGTTGCACAGCTCGGGTCGGGAACGCCGGAACTCGCCGTCGTTGCAGGGATTCATGGCGATGAACCCTGTGGCGTCCGGGCCGTCGAGCGACTGCTCGACGAACGCCCGACCGTCGAACGGCCCGTCAAGCTCGTCGTCGCCAACGAGGCGGCCCTCGAGCGCCGCGTGCGGTTCGTCGACGAGGATCTGAATCGGACGTTCCCCGGCCATCCGGAGGCAGCGACCCACGAAGGACAGCTTGCACATCGACTCGTCGAAGAACTCGAGGGCTGTCTCACTTTCTCAATGCACTCGACGCAGAGTCACGCCGATCCGTTCGCGATCGTCAACGGAATCAGCGACACCGCACGAGAGTTGGTGCCACAGCTGCCGGTGGCGGCGATGGTCGAGACGAGCAACTTCGCGGAGGGGCGGCTCTTCTCGAAGATCGACACGATCGAAGTCGAGTGCGGGCTGCAAGGATCGGAGACGGCCGCCCAGAACGCGGATCGGCTCACACGGGCGTTCCTGACGGCCGTCGGCGCGTTGCCCGGCGATACCGTGGCCCGCGATCTGCCGGTTTACCAGCTCACCGACGTCATCAGCAAAGCACAGGCCGACACCTACGAGGTCTTCGTCGATAACTTCACTCGAGTCGACCCCGGTGACCCGTTTGCCGCCGCCGACGGCGACATGCAGGTCGCAGACGAGCCGTTTTATCCCGTGCTCATGTCGCCCAACGGCTACCGCAACGTCTTCGGCTACGCCGCTGACAAACTCGACGTCTTGACGACGACGCCGGCCGCGGACTAACCGTCGTTGCTACAGCCGCCCGTTCATCGTTCGCCGGAGATCCGTACAAATTTCCCCGCAGCGGGTGCTTTGATACGCGCTCGTCCCCTTCCGCTGGGTATGAGTACACCGCTTCCCGTCGCCATGCTCGCGGAGCTGTTCCCGAACGGGATCAGTCACTACGCGATCGGTGGCCTGTTCGTCGGACTCGGCGTCGCCGTCATCTACCTCGGAACCGGGATCACGGCCGGCGCGAGCACGTTTCTCGAGTCGACGCTGTCGTACGGCTCGACTCTCTCGCGGTTCCAGCAGTATCGCCCTTCGCGTGACTGGCGAGTCGTGTTCACGCTGGGAATCGCCGCCGGTGCAGCCGTCTACGCAGTTACCGTTCAGGATGGGATCTGGACGACAGATGTCCAGCCCTGGCGGCTGCTGGGTGGTGGCATCCTCGTCGGTATCGGGACCCGTGTCGGGAAAGGCTGTACCTCGGGTCACGGCGTCTGTGGCGTCGGCTCGGCCTCGAGTACGTCCTTCGTCGGCGTGGTGACGTTCCTCCTGATCGCGATCGGAACGGCACAGCTGGTGCAGGCTGCGGGGGTGAGCCCATGAGCGCCGACCACGAGCGACATCCGTTGTTCATGCCCCTGATCTTCGTCGGCGGGCTGATCTTCGGGTTCGGGCTCGGCTTCAGTCATATGGCTCGACCCGAGGTCGTATTGAGCTTCCTCCAGTTCGAGGACTTCGGCCTGCTGTTCGTCATGTTCGGGGCGGCGATCGTCACCGGACTCGCGGTCTTCGGCAGCACGGCGCTCCGCACGACAGCGCCACTGACGGGAGATACCTACCGCCGTCGGTTGAAAACCCTCGACAAGAACGTCGTCATCGGTGGCGGCATCTTCGGCGTCGGCTGGGGCCTGTCGGGAATCTGTCCCGGCGCGGCCTACGCCAGCCTCGGCATCGGTAACTACGCCATCCTCTGGGGAATCGCGGGGATGTTCATCGGCGCGTACGTTCAGGGCTTCTGGCGCTCGACCCGCGCCGAGCAGCGATCCCCGACGACCGCGGACTGACCGACTCACTATTGCGCGCTGTCGCGCCACCGTCGGGCGCTGTTGTCCATCGGCCGGACGAACTCGAGAGTGTGACCACCGACAGTCACTCAGGTCGTCGGCCCGTGGAGTCGGCTATGGGCGCTCCGACACGCCGACACGTTCTGGCCGCGGCCGGCTGCTCGCTCTCGCTCGCCGGCTGTCTGCTGGAAACCGGGTCGGAGGTGACGGAACTCGTCACCCCCGAAACGACGCCCGACGACGACTGGACCGAGCCCGAGTGGCGACCGGCCGAGGGCGTGCCGTCCACCGCCGACGTGACCACGACGACCGTCGTTTCTGACCTCGAGATCCCCTGGGATCTTACGTTCGCCGGGGGCGACGCCTTCCTCACCGAACGCGACGGTGGCGTCCGTCGGTTCGACGCGACCGAACTGGCGACGGCGGCCGATCTGGTGCCTGCCGACGGCGAGACAGTACTCGCCGCAGCCGATCTCCCGGAGCAGGCAGCACCCGGCGAGGGTGGCATTCTCGGTATCGGCGTCCATCCGTCGTATCCCGGCCCGTCCGAACTGTTCGTCTACTACACGGTCGACGACGGTGAGATTGAAAACCGACTCGTCAGTTACGACCTCGAGTCGGAGACGCTCGAGTCCGTCCTCGAGGGGATTCCCGGTGCGACGACGCACAACGGCGGGCGAGTCACGATCGGTCCCGAGGACGACCTCTGGGTGACGACGGGCGATGCCGAAGACCCCACGCTAACACAGGACCCCAGTTCCCGTGCGGGCGCGGTGCTCCGACTGACGCCCGACGGCGAGCCAGCGCCCGAGAACCCCGACTGGGGACCCGACGGCGACCGGCGGATCTACACGCTCGGTCATCGCAACCCACAGGGCATCGCCTTCACGCCGCAGGGAACGCCGATCGTGGCCGAGCACGGCCCGTCGGCTCGAGACGAGGTGTCGCTCCTCCGACCGGGCGGTAACTACGGCTGGGATCTCGTCCGCGGCGGTCCCGATGACCCCGATTACGGCAGCTACGACGAGTACGACGACGCCACGCCGCCGGTGGTCAACACCGGGCCCGAGACGACCTGGGCACCCTCCGGGATCGCCTTCTACGATGGCGATGCGATCGCTCCGTGGGAAAACCACATCCTCGTCTGTGGACTCGGTTCGAACGCGCTGTATGCTCTGAAACTCGTCCCAGACGGAGCGACGCTCGAGGATGGGGACGGCGTTCGCTACGACGCCGCGTGGCTCGACAATAGACTCACCGCGACGGCGTACACCCTGTTCGAGGGCGAGTTCGGTCGACTCCGCCACGTCGAACCCGGTCCGGACGGCTCGCTGTACCTGCTCACGTCGAACCGGGACGGGCGTGCAAGTGCTGGCTTCCCGACGGACGAGGACGACCGCCTGATTCGTCTCGAGCCTGCATCGTCCTCAGCCGCGTAGCGAGTCGAGCGAATTCGGTCCGATCGATCGCGTCGGGATGTGCAAATGACGCAAGGCCTATCCCCTTTCATCGACACAGACTGGATATGGACTTCCCACCGAACCAAGGTCTCGATCAGGACGAAGTCGACGAGCAAGTCGAACAGGTCATCGCCGACAACGACGTCGTCCTCTTCATGAAGGGGACCGAGTTGATGCCCCAGTGTGGGTACTCCCGAAAGGCGCTCGGCCTCATCAGCCAGTACCGAGACGACTTCGAAACCGTCGACGTCCTCGAGAGCCTCGACGAGTATCGGAGCGCACTCGCAGACCACAGCGGCTGGGAGACGATTCCACAGACGTTCGTCGACGGCGAGTTCGTCGGCGGCTCGGACATCCTCGAGGAACTCGACGAACGCGGCGAACTCGACGAGACGCTCGACGCGGCGTAAGCCGAACACATAATCCGGACGATATTCATCCGGGCCCAAGCGACACGTATTCAATAGCAGGTCATATAAGTCCCGCGCTCGTACTAGGAACCCAGCGACTGTCGCCGCACACCTTCCCACTATGTCAACAGAGGAATCCAGACACGTATATCGGCTGCACTCGACCCTCGAACTGCCCCTCGAAGACCTTCGCACGCACATCGACGAGGCGACGTTTCCGGACGGCGTCACCGACGTAGAGATAACGCGGCGCAATAACACGCTCATCCTCAAAGCGGTTGCCGAGGACGAATCGGTCAGCAAATATACACCGACCGCACAGCTCAAAGCCAGCATCACAGAAAACCGGGTCTACGAGGAAGACCCCGACGAACGTCGTAACTCGTTCCGCTGGGATGAAGAAGAAGAGGAGGAGATCGAATCTGAACTCGTCGAGTTCGCGGCATTCAAAGGCGACCGCGAAACCGTGCTCCAGAACTCGCTGCTTCAGTACCAGATGTTCCTCGTGCTCTGTGGTATCGCCGAAGCCGCAGAGAAAGGAACGCTGACCGCGATCTCGGAACGCGACGGCGACCTCGAGGCGACCCGAATCGTCGAAGGTGAGCCGCGCCCGGCCGACATCGAAGTCGTCGAAGGGCCGCGAGACCACAACTCCGGACAGGGCGGTGTCAACTGGCGGGACAACAAGTTCATCAGCGACTAACACCGTCGGGACACGATCGACGAACAAACTGACGGCCTTCTTCGGAACTCGAACGCACAGCCGAGCGGCTGGCTCGTTCAACTCCCCAAACGGACCGTCCCGGCGGGATCGGACAGCGACTGGCACGAGTATCGGCGTCGACCATCGACTCGAGTCGATGGCACGACGAGGTGTTGGTCACGGCGGTCGGGATCGCGGGGCGGTCAGGGGGCTGATCGGCTGTCCGTCATCCGACCAGCTGTTAGTACACAGACACTAGTAATAAAATATTTGGTTCAATTATTAAATACTGCAGCATCGTGTCACACGGAACCCAAAACGACTGCCACTAACTCCGTGTGTCGCGAACTGTCATCGGGCCGGGTCACCAGCGAGTGCGCCTCCCGATGTTACGACGACTGTCGAACTATCGAACGACAATATCATATACCCTCGTCAATAGTCACTACCTATGACAGCAGTCGGTATCGACGCCATCGAGATCTGGACCGGGAATCTCAAACTCGACTTGCCGGGGACGTTCGCGCCCGAGAAGGGCGAAGACCCCGAAAAGTACACGAAAGGGCTCGGTCTCAACGCGAGTTCGTTTCCCGACAGCTACGAGGACATCGTCACGATGGGCGCAAACGCTGCCCACCGACTGATGGAGCGCAAAGGGCTCGAGCCCGATGATATCGGCCGCATCGACGTCGCGACCGAGAGCGCCTTCGACAACTCGAAGCCGGTTTCGACGTACGTCGCTGGCTGCCTGGAACAGGTCTACGACGGCGATTTCCACCACGCGAACAAAGGTGAGCGGAAGTTCGCCTGTATCGCGGGGACCCAGAGTCTCGACGACGCCTGTAACTGGATTCGCGCCGGCCGAAATCGTGGCCGTGGCGCGCTCGTGATCGCGACCGACACGGCGCTGTACGCCCGCGGTGACGCCGGCGAGGCGACTCAGGGTGCCGGTGCCGTCGCGATGTATATCTCCGAGAACCCGAGTCTCGTCGAACTCTCGACCGAGCAGGGCTACGGCTCGGCTGACGAAACCGACTTCCTCAAACCCAACCAGCAGTTCCCGTCCGTCGACGGCAAACGCTCCGTCCAAGTGTATCTCGCCCGCATGCGCGAGGCCCTCGAGGACTACGAGAGCGTCGCCGGCGACACCCACCCCGACCAGTTCGCCTACGTCCCGTTCCACACCCCGTTCCCGGGAATGGTCCGCAAGGCGGGCCTGCTAGTCTACCGGCACATGATCCGTGACACGCCGATCGAAGAGGAGCTCGCGGACGAAATCGGCCGCCAGCCGCGCGCCGAAGCGTTCGACGACGAGGAAGCGTTCCGCGACGCGCTCAAGGAGTATACGGACAAGCTCAAGCGCACCGACACGTATCAAGACTGGTACGGCAAGACGATCGATCCGACGCTGACGATCTCGCGTGAGGTCGGCAACTGGTACACCGGCTCCGTCCACGTCGCCCGCGTGAGCGCGCTGAAACACGGCCTCGATAACGACCTCGACCTCGCCGGCAGCCAGCTGCTGGTCGGCTCCTACGGCTCCGGCGCGCAGGCAGAAGGTCACGCGGAGACGATTCAGGACGGCTGGAAAGAGGAAATCGAGGCGCTCAACCTCGAGGAACAGCTCGAGGCCCGGTACGATCTCAGCTGGGATGACTACGAGGAGATCCACGACGTCCACAACCACGACATGGACGTCGACGTCGAGGAGTTCACGACACCGGAAGCCGAGTTCGTCTTCGACGGCTGGGGCCGCATGGGCGAGCGGAAGTACCGGTACGTCGAATAGCGGTTTTCTCAACGTGAATTTTTGACGGCGCGTAACTGGGACGTCGAGTAGCGTCGCCGACACGCACGCGATTCGAGAGATGAACCACTCAGACACGGGTACTGGCTCGAATCGAGGCGAAACCGATTACCTCCTCGAGTGGCTAACTCGAGCAACGCGTCTTCGAGACACGATCACGTATGGATCCACTCACCTTCCTCGGCGTCGACGTTCTGTTGTTTCTCGTGATTGGCCTGCTCGCCGGCGCACACTGTATCGGCATGTGTGGGCCGCTCGTGACCGTCTACGCGGGACAGATGGACGGCGGTAACGGCGGACGGGGCCATCTCACGACCTACGAAGTCCGCCAGCACGCGCTGTTCAATATCGGCCGGACGGCGAGTTACACCCTGCTCGGGGCACTGTTCGGCGCGCTCGGAAGCGTAGTGTTCCTGACGACGGCCCAACTCTCGCCGATCGTCGACCTCGCCCGCGGCGGCGTCGGACTCGTTATCGGCGGCTTCGTCATCGCCACCGGCGTCTACTACCTGCTGGGTCGGGCGACCGGCGGGATCAACGTGCCCGGCCTCGAGCGAGTCGTCGGCTGGCTGACGGCGCGGGTCCACCGGCTCGCGAACGGGCCCGGTATCGTCGGATTGGGGGCACTGCACGGGCTGTTACCCTGCCCGATTCTCTACCCGGCGTTTCTCTATGCGTTCGCGACCGGCTCGCCAGCAGGCGGCGCACTCGCGCTGGCGGCACTCGGTATCGGGACGATTCCCGCCGTCTTCGCCTACGGGACCATCATCGACAGCGTCGACGTCGTTCACCGCCAGCGCGTCCACCGACTGCTCGGCGTCGCGTTCGTCGTCCTCGGCTACATCCTGTTCGCCCACGGACTGATGAGCCTCGGCATCCACGTTCCACATCCACAGCTCCCGTTCTACGACGGGCTCGAGACGGCAGGCGCACACAGCACCCACTAATCACGTTCGTTCCACCTACTCACGATGACAGACGATCAGTACGAAACCGGTTGTACGCTCTGTGACCTCCCTGTCGAGGGCAGCGGCATCACCCACGATGGCGACGCCTTCTGCTGTGTCGGCTGTCGAGACGTCTACGAGACGCTCGGCGATCTCGAGGACCTCGAGGTCGACGCCGAAGCCGTCCGTCGCACGCGGGCGGCCGACGACACGGACGACACGCGGGAAGTCCCTGACGATCACGAGGCGACGTTCCTCGAGGTCGACGGGATGCACTGTGCGACCTGCGAAGCGTTCATCGAGTCGGTTTCGTGTGAGACCGACGGCGTCAGCAACGCGAGTGCGAGCTACGTGACCGACACAGTCCGGATCGACCACGATCCGGAGACGGTCACGCAGGAAGACTTACAGGAGACGATCAGCGGCCTCGGCTACAGCGCCTACGACCGCGAGGACGCGTTCAGCCGACGGCAAGCCGACAACTGGGCGATGGGCCGGGTCGTCGTCGGCGCGCTCATGGGCATGATGGTGATGTTGCAGTACATCGTCCTCATCTACCCCATCTACTTCGGCGGACTCTTTTACGACGAGCGAACGACGGAGTTCCTCGAGGCAACCCTCGCGAGCGAGCTCGCGACGCCGTTTTACCTCGTTATCGCCGCGCTCACGACCATCGTGTTGGCCGTGACCGGAAAGCCGATCCTGCAGGGAGCGTACGTCAGCGCGCGGACCAGATCGCCGAACATGGATCTGCTCGTCGCGATCGCGGCCGTCAGTGCGTACCTCTACAGTACGCTGTCGGTCATCGTCGGCGGCGACCACATCTATTACGACGTCACCGTCGCCATCATCGTCATCGTCTCCGTTGGAAACTACTACGAGACGACGATCAAACAGCAGGCGACCGAGCGTCTCTCGGATCTCACCTCGATCCAGGTCGACGAGGCGCGGCGCGTTCGCGACGACGGCGGCCACGACGACGTCGCCGTGGGTGACCTCGAGGCCGGCGACCACGTGCTGGTGCGGGCCGGCGAGCGAATTCCCGTCGACGGCGACGTCGTCGACGGCGAAGCCGCGGTCGACGAGGCGGTCATCACCGGCGAGTCGCTGCCGGTCGGCAAGACTCCCGGTGACGCGGTCGTCGGCGGCTCGATGGTCGCCGACGGGGCGGTCACCGTCCGCGTCGGCGACGACGCGACGAGCAGCCTCGACCGCATCACCGAACTCGTCTGGGACCTCCAGAGTGGCACCCACGGCATCCAGAAACTCGCGGACAAATTGGCGACGATCTTCGTCCCGGTCGTCCTCGTCCTCGCCATCGTCGCGACGGCGGTGTACATCGCCTTGGGCGACGGGGTGGCCGATGCGTTGCTCATCGGCCTGACAGTGTTGATCGTCTCCTGTCCGTGCGCACTCGGGCTGGCGACGCCGCTTGCGGTCGCAGCCGGGATTCGAGATGCCCTAGAGCGATCGATCGTCGTCTTCGACGACAGCGTCTTCGAGCGCATCCGCACCGCGGACACCGTCGTCTTCGACAAGACCGGGACGCTGACGACCGGCGAGATGGCCGTCGTCGAGGCCGATTGCGACGACGACCTCACGGAGCAGGCGGCGCTGCTCGAGGCCCAGTCAGCCCACCCAATCGGGCAGGCAATCGCTGCCTTGCGCCCGGCGACGGACGGTGGCTCGGACGTCCTCGAGGAGACGGCGGACGACGATTCGGAGACAGCGACGGACGACGAGAAGCCGGGTGCGAAAGACGCCGAAGCCGACTCGGATCCGATGGCCGAGAGCGACCGCGTGACGGCGTTCGAGACCCACCGAACCGGTGTCAGCGGTGTCGTCGACGGCGAGGAGGTCGTCGTCGGCCATCCGGATCTCTTCGCCGACCGTGGCTGGACGGTCCCCGAACCGATCGCCGAGCAGATCGACGACGGTCGACAGACGGGGCAGGTCCCGGTCGCTGTCGGCCGTAACGGGCGTGCGGAAGGCGTCATCGTCGTCGGCGACGAACTCCGTGACGAGTGGGACGACACCCTGACGGCGATTGCGGAGACCGACACCGAAATCGTCGTCCTCACGGGTGACGACGCGAAAGCCGCCGGTCGTTTCCGCGAGCATCCGGCGATCGATCAGGTGTTCGCGGGCGTCCCGCCCGAAGGCAAAGCCGAGACCGTCGACCGGCTCAAAGAGCGCGGCCAGACGGTCATGATCGGCGACGGCACCAACGACGCCCCGGCGCTCGCCGCCGCCGATCTCGGGATCGCCCTCGGCGGCGGGACCGCGATGGCCGCCGACGCGGCCGACGTCGCCCTCGTCGACGACAACCTCGAGTCGGTCGAAACCGTCTTCGACCTCGCTCGAGCGACCGACCGTCGGGTCAAAGGCAACATCGGCTGGGCGTTCTGTTACAACGCGGTCGCGATTCCGCTCGCCGTGACGGGACTGCTCAACCCGCTGTTTGCCGCGCTCGCGATGGGCGCGAGCAGCCTGCTGGTCGTCACCAACTCGTCGCGACCGTTGCTCGAGGAGTGAACTCGACTGGTGGCTCGAGTGGACTCCCACGGGATGGCGTCGACCGGCCCCGTGAAACTGGTCAGTGGACTCATGAGTTAGCGCCTCGATAGTGACCGCTATGACCGATCGGTCCGAGTCGTCCGAGCCGTCGGAGCCGTCGGGGTGGTTCTCCGAGGGACGGGCGTTGACCGCACTCGCGCTGGTGAGCGTCGCGCTCGCGTCGTTCATTATCCTGCCGTATCTTCAGTACGTGCTGCTCGGCGTCGTGCTCGCGTACGTCCTGACGCCGGTCCAGCGACGCCTCGAGCAGGTCGTCGGCTCGATGATGGCGGCGCTCGTTCTCGTCGTCGTCGCCGTGCTCGCAATTCTCCTCCCGATCGCGTACGTGCTCGCGATCGCACTCAGGCAGGCGCTCGGCCTCGTGAACGCGGTTCAGGACGGCTCGTTGGACGCGAACGACGTCGAGCGCCACCTCGCGGAGTCGGGCGTCGCCGTCGATCTGGGAGAGATGTACGGCACGTATCGGGAGCCGATCGCAACTGGCTTACAGGGGCTCGCGACCAGCGGGATCGAGTTCGTCAGCGGGCTTCCGGGGATTCTTATCGGAATTACGGTGACGCTGTTCGTCCTCTTTGCGCTGTTGCGAGACGGCGAGCGACTCGTCGCGTGGAGTCAGACGGTCATGCCGATCGACGACGACCTCCAGCGGGAGTTGCGGTCAGAACTGGACCAGCTCATGTGGGCCTCTGTGGTCGGAAACGTCGGCGTCGCGGCTATTCAGGCAGTGTTGCTCGGCGTCGGGCTGGCGATCCTCGGCGTCCCGGCCGTCGTCTTGCTTACCGTCGGGACGTTCGTCTTCACCTTGCTCCCGCTGATCGGCGCATTCGGGATTTGGGTGCCGGTCGTGGTCTATTTGGTCGTTGTCGGCGAGTTCGGCGCCGCCGTGGCGCTCGTCGTCTACGGCTCGCTGATAAGCGCCTCGGACACCTACCTGCGGCCCGCGCTCATCGGCCGGACCAGCGCGTTCAACTCCGCCATCGTCGTCCTCGGCATCTTCGGCGGCCTCGTCGTCTTCGGCGCGGTCGGACTGTTCATCGGGCCCGTCGTCCTCGGCGGCGCGAAAGTCACGCTCGACGTGGTCGCTCGAGAACGAGCCCGAAGCCGAGGAGCAGTACCAGACGACGGCGACGACTCGGCCGACGAGGCCGTCGATACCGACGAAACGACTGGCGTTCGAAATGACGCGGACGCGGCGACGGACGACTCGGACGAGCAGCCCGACGATCGAGCAGCGGAGACGGATCCCTCGAGTAGCGGCGATCCGGCGGAGACGGAACGCGATCGACGGTCACCGACGAACGCCGAGCAGGCGACCGATTCCGACGCCGATCAACCGTCGTAACCGCGGGAGGCGGTCGTCGAGCCGACACGACCGCAGCCGAAGGGGTGCGTTCATTACCCCGTGACCGCTACGCACACGTATCATGTCTCGGCCCGACACGGACGGGCGATGCGGACGGGGACTCGTCGGTCGAAGTCGGCCGGGACAGTACTAGCTATGCACGGATCAGACGCTATAGGGAGTCCATACGCTCCACACACGGACGAGGAACGTTCGAAAATGCTCGAGGCCGTCGGCGCGGAGACGACCGAGGACCTGTTCGACATCCCGTCGGCGGTCCAGTTCGACGGGGAGTTCGGCATCGACGCCCGATCGGAACGGGAGACGAGACGACTGGTACGCTCGATTCTGGGGCGCAACGACACGTTGACGGAACTGCTGGGTCGTGGCCACTACGGCTACTACATTCCGTCGCTGGTCGACCACCTCGCGGATCGATCGGAGTTTTTGACCTCCTACACGCAGTACCAGCCGGAAGTCTCGCAGGGCTTCCTGCAGGTGCTGTTCGAGTACCAGTCGCTGCTGGTCGAACTGACCGGCCTCGAGATCGCGAACTGCTCGATGTACGACGCGGCGACGGCGCTGGGCGAAGCGGCCACCCTCGCCGAGCGCGTTCGCGGAACGAGCGGCCACCGCGTGCTCGTTCCCGACATCCTGCTCGAGGGGCGGCGCTCGACGCTCGAGAACTACGTTGCTGGCACGGATCTCGTCGTCGAGGAGTACCCCACTGCCGCCGGCACCGTCGACCTCGACGCGCTCGAGGAGACGGTCGATGACGACGTCGTCATGCTCTACGCCGAGAACCCGACGGTTCGCGGGACGATCGAGGAGGGCCTCGAGGCGATCGGTGACCTCGCGACGGCACACGAGGCGCTGTACGTGCTGGGCTCGGATCCGATCGCCCTCTCCTTGCTGCAGCGACCCGCCGATGTCGGTGCCGACGTCGTTGTCGGCGACGCGAGCGTGCTCGGTCTGCCGACCAGCTACGGGATGGGACTCGGCCTGTTCGCGACACGCGAGGACTACCTCCGGCAGGTTCCCGGCCGACTGGTCGGGGCGAGCGAAGACGCGACCGACCGACGGGCGTACACGCTCACGCTCCAGACCCGCGAACAGCACATCCGCCGGGAACGAGCGACGAGTAACATCTGTACGAATCAGGCGTGGGTCGCGCTCCGAACCGCGATTCACGCTGCTTCGCTCGGTCCACACGGCATGGTCAATCTCGCGAAACGCGGCGTCACTCGCGCCGAATCCCTCGCACAGCGACTCGACGACCTCGTCGGCGTCACCGCACCGATCGACGATGGCCGACACCTCCGCGAGTTCGTCGCCCACGTCGACCAGCCCGCAGCCCCGATCGCTTCCGATCTCGAGAAACGCGGGTTCGCGGTTCACGTCGTCGGCGATCACCAGCTACAGGTCTGTGTCTCCGGCGTCTCGGACGCGAAGATCGATCAGTTCGTCGCCGC
This sequence comes from Natronorubrum aibiense, assembly GCF_009392895.1. Lineage (GTDB taxonomy): Archaea > Halobacteriota > Halobacteria > Halobacteriales > Natrialbaceae > Natronorubrum > Natronorubrum aibiense. The sequence goes on from NZ_CP045488.1 coordinate 3,303,963, forward strand.
GTTCAGGGAGGTGGCACGATGACGGACGACGGACGCGACGAATCCGCGGATGCCGGACAGGTTCGATACGATCAGGCCCGCTACGTCGAGAACGGCCAGTACGAGCCGCTGCTCGCCGAGAAGGATCTCACGCGCGTCGAGATCGGCGACGATGACGACTCGCCGCTGCCCGACGACCTCACGCGCGACAGCCTCGAGTTGCCCGAACTCTCCGAACCCGAGCTGGCTCGCCACTACACGCGCCTCTCGCAGATGATCTACGGGATCGACAGCGGCCCCTACCCGCTTGGCTCGTGTACGATGAAGTACAACCCCAAGTTCACCGAGGACGTGGCCGCGCTGCCGAGCGCGGCCGTCCACCCGGATCGCTCGGAACGCTCGACGCAGGGAACCCTCGAGCTCATGTACCGCCTGCAGGACTATCTGGGCCGAATCGGCGGGATGGACGCCGTCACGCTCCAGCCGCCGGCGGGCGCGGCCGGCGAGTTCGTCGGCATCCGCGTCGCCGCGGCCTACCACGAACACAACGGCGAAGGCCACCGCGACGAGGTCATCATCCCCGAGAGCGCCCACGGGACGAACTTCGCGACCGCCGCACTGGGTGGGTACGACGTCGTCTCCCTGCCCAGCGACGACGAGGGACGGGTCGACCTCGAGGCACTCGAGGCCGCTCTCTCCGAGAACACGGCCGCGTTGATGCTGACGAATCCGAACACGCTCGGGTTGTTCGAACGCGACATCACGGAGATCGCCGAGATGGTCCACGACGTCGGCGGCTTGCTCTACTACGACGGGGCGAACCTCAATGCCCTGCTCGGACGCGCCCGACCGGGCGACATGGGCTTCGACGTGATGCACTACAACGTCCACAAGACGTTCGCGACGCCCCACGGCGGCGGCGGCCCCGGTGCCGGGCCGGTCGGCGTCGTCTCCGAACTCGCACCGTTCCTGCCGTCGCCGCGGGTGCGCGAAAGCGAGGGTGGTGCGAGCGAGCCGACCTACGAACTGTTCGACCCCGACCACACCATCGGCAAGGTGCATGGCTTCCAGGGCAACTGGCTCGTCCTCGTCAAAACCTTCGCCTACATCGCACGACTCGGTGACGCGGGACTGGCCGACGCCAGCGCGAAAGCCGTCCTGAACGCGAACTACCTCGCGAGCCAGATCGAGTACGACGTTCCCTACGAGCCGTTCCACCACGAGTTCGTCGCCAGCGCCGGCGAGCAAGACGCCGCGGACGTCGCCAAACGCATGCTCGATTTCGGCGTCCACCCGCCGACGACCAAGTGGCCCGAAATCGTCCCCGAGGCACTGATGACTGAGCCAACGGAAGTCGAAAGCAAGGCCACGCTCGACCGCCTCGCCGCCGCGTTCAACGCCGTCGCCGACGAGGACGACGACACGCTCGAGACGGCCCCCGACCGAACGACGGCCCGCCGGATCGACCAGACCAGCGCCGCCCGCTCCCCGCGGCTGTCCTGGCACGCCCTCGAGGACGAGTAACGGCTGTCGGCGATCACTCTACCGGCGTCGTGAGCCCGTCTTCTAAGTGCTCGAGCAACGCAGGGTGGAGCGACCCGTTCGAGCCGAGCAGCGCCCGTCGCTCGTCCGTCTCGAGTTCGAACTCGAACGGCGCGCCCGACTCGTCGGTGATCGTCGCGCCGGCGGCGCGGGCGATCACGAGGCCGGCGGCAATGTCCCACGGATGGGTGTCGTGTTCCCAGGTGGCGTCGGCGCTGCCGCTGGCGAGATAACAGAGGTTGAGCGCGGCCGAGCCGAGCCGTCGGACGCCTCTCGACTCCTGGTAGAAATGCGAGAGGAACAGTCCGTCGGGGTCGTAGCCGGAGATGAGCATGCTCTCGTCGAGTCGGTCGCGGTCGGTCGTCTGGATTCGGTCACCGTCACGCCAGGCACCCTTGCCCGCGATCGCGGTGAACAGTTCGTCGGTCTCGGGGACGTAGACGACGCCCATCACCGGCTCGTCGTCTTCGACCAGCGCGACGGAGATCGAGTAGTTGGGATTGCCGTGAGCGAAGTTGCCGGTGCCGTCGAGCGGGTCGATCACCCAGAGGTACGCCGCGTTCTCGCCGGTCTGACGGATACTCTCCTCCGAGAAGATCGCGTGGTCGGGAAACTCGTTGCCGATGGCGGTCGTGATGATCCGGTCGGCCTGATGGTCGGCCTCGGTGACGATGTCGGATTTGTCGCTTTTGACAGCGATCGACTCGACCTGTCCGTGGAGCTCTCGTAGCGGCTCGCCGGCGGCTCTGGCGGCCTCCGTGGCGACCGTCAGCGCACGCTCGACGATATCCTGCCCGTTGTCGGCCGGTGACGCACCCGGACGTGCGGTCGACTCGAGGCGTTTTTCGGACGGCACCGTCGCGTCCCGGATCGTCCAGCCGAGTTTTTTCGTGATCGCGGTGAAGAAGTGGTCGTCGTAGCTGGTTCGGACGACGTGAGCGCGCTTGTCGGCCCCCGTGATCGTGATCTCGTCGCCCTCGCTGACGATCGTGTGGGCGCGCCCACCGTCGACCAGCAGGCTCGCTTGTCCCTGCGTGACGATTCGGAGTTCCGTCTCGGGGGAGACGACGATCGGTCTGACACCCAAGGTGTGCGTGTGCAGCGGGACGATCTGGAGGGTGTGGTTGTTCACTGGGTAGTGTACCGGGCCGTTGGCCGACAGCGAGATGCCCGTCGAACCGGTCGGCGTCGACACCGCGAGTCCCGTGCCCTCGAACTCGCCGATGTACTCGTTGTCCGCGTAGACGTCGAGTCGCGTCACCTTCCGGTCGATCGGGTTCTCCGGGGGCACCTGCTGGACCATGACGTCGTTGATCCCGGTCGCGTCCACGCCGGGCGCAGCGACGTGGACTTGCTGGCGGCTGTCGACGGCGGCCCGCCCGCGAAGTACCTCGTCGAGAGCCACCTCGAGGTCTTCGGGCTCGACGCGGGCGAGAAAGGCAAGTGTGCCCGTGTTGACGCCCAACTGGGGAATGTCTCGCGGAGCGAACGTCTTGACCCCCTCGAGGAAGGTGCCGTCGCCGCCGAGGGTGATCCCGAGCGTCGCCCGGTTCTCGTCGTAGACGCCCCCGATATCGTCGCCGACGTCGACGGTCGACAGTCCGAGGTCGCGCTCGTCAGCCCAGTCGGCAAGCGTCTCGAGGGGACCCTCGCTGTCGGGGCTGACGATCGCGATGAGTTCGTCCGTCGTTGCCAGCCTGCGCCCTTGCATACGTGATCCCACGTCCCTGTCGACCATAAGTAGTGAGAACGAGGCGCTGGGGACCGACGCAGCGCGGTCGCGAGCGACGTCGGTCGCTGTCGGCCGTGTGGAATCGGGGTAACACTTGTGGGTCAGAGCGGCGATGACTGCGTATGGCAGTTATCGACATCGCTCGCGAAACGGTGGTCACCGTCGAGCCGGACGCGACGCTCTCGGACGTGGTGCAGACGATGCAAACGCAACGGGTCGGCAGCGTGCTCGTCGCGTCGGCGGACGACCCGCTCGGCCTCGTCTCCGATCGCGACCTCGCGTTCGAAGTGCTCGACGAGGGCGGAGCGACGGGTGAGACGCCGGTCGGCGACATCATCGATGACGACCTCGTAACGGTGCCCGCGGACGCGGGCGTCTACGACCTCGTCGATCTCATGTCCACCAAAGGCGTCCGTCGACTCCCCGTCGTCGACGACGGCGACCTCGTCGGCATCGTCTCGCTGTCCGACGTCGTCGTCCTGCTGGGCATGGAACTACAACACGTCGCGAACACGATTCGAGCGGTTTCGCCGGCGTACGAACAGCGTCTCTCGAGGCAGTGATAAATATCACTGTCGAGGGCTCGAGGCAGCCGGAGCTACGGGTTCGGACCGTCCCTCGCGAAACCGAGAGAACTGACGGGTCGTTACGCGCTCGAGTCGACGGCCGTGCCGTTGTCGCTGATGCGGACGAAGCCGTAGTCACACTCCGGACAGTGCCACTTGACTTTCTCGCCGAGGTGCACCGTCGTGCTTGCGGCGCGGTAGAACGTCCGGTCGGCGTCGCAGTCGGGACAGTAGTGCTCGAGTTCCATAGCCATGCGCGGGAGTTGCGCACGGGGCCTGTTGAAGATACTGATTCCGGCATCTGTTGTCGTCCCGTCGGTGTTCGCCGGTGGGTTGGACGTGTCGAGGCAGCACTCGAACGTCGCGTCACACAACTCGCCTGACAGAAGTTAAGTACTCACCCGCCCTCGATTCACGTATGTCGATCTACACAGGTCGCGGCGACGAGGGGAAGACCGATCTCCGAGATATGACCCGAGTCTCGAAATCGAGCGCCCGCATCGAAGCCTACGGGACCGTCGACGAACTCAACGCCCTCATCGGCACGATTCGGCCGACCGACCACGACGATATTAACGAGCGACTGCGGACGATCCAGAACCAACTGCACGTCGTGCTGGCGGATTTCGCCAACCCGGACCCCGACGAAGACGATCCCGTCGTCCGCGCCGAGCACGTCGAGACTATCGAGGACTGGATCGACGAGTACGACGAGGAACTCGAGCCGCTGACCTCGTTTATCCTGCCGACCGGCAGCGAACACGGCTCGAAACTCCACCACGCGCGTACGGTCTGTCGACGTTCCGAACGGCGGGCGGTCGCACTCGCCAACGAGGAGCCGATCAACGAACAGGCCGTCCAGTACCTGAACCGCCTCTCCGACGGCCTGTTCACCCTCGCTCGTGTCGTGAACAAACGCGACGGGGAGCGCGAAGAACAGCCGCAGTACTGACCCCGTCGCACGTGGTCGGCCTCAAGCCGGCCGCCGGTCGGTCGCAATCGATGATAGCGGTTCGACACCGCGCCGAGATTTGCTGTGTGCTTTGGACCGTGAATAATATACGTTAGACGCGTCTAAATCGGTGTGTGGATCGCACCGTTGACGACCGACCGTGCGCCCGTTCCCGAAACGGATGACCGGCTGGCTCGAGATCCTGATCGTTTCGTTTGTCCTCCAGCTGTCGGTGTTGCCCGGCGAGAAGGTTCAGTTCATTATCGCGGGGCTTGCGACCCGGTACAATCCGTGGATCGTGGTCGCCGCCGCCGGGAGCGCCTTCGCCGGATGGACGGCACTCGAGATCCTCTTCGGTGCGGCGCTCAGGAGTGTCCTCGATCCCGTCTCCCTCAACGTGATCACTGCCGCGTTGTTCTTGCTCTTTGCCGTGGTCCTGCTTCGGTCGGCACCCGAGGCGGACGAGTCGGCTACCACGACCGACGGTGGCGTCGCAGCACCCGGTACGTTCGACCTCTCGCTTTTCGGATACGAGATCCCGCCGTATCTGCGCGGCTTCGTTCCGATCTTCGTTCTCATGGCCGTCGGCGAGTTCGGCGATAAGACCCAACTCGTCACCATCGGCCTCGCAGCCCAGTACGGCGCTCACCCCGCCATCTGGGCGGGCGAGATGCTCGCGATCATCCCCGTCAGTGCTGCGAACGCCCTCTTCTTCCACCGGTTTTCTCACCGGTTCGACGCCAGAACGGCCCACTTCGCAGGCGCAGCGCTCTTTCTCTTTTTCGGTCTCGACACCGTCCTCCAGATCGGTACGGGCATCTCACTCTGGGACACGGTCGTCGAGACCATCACCTCGACGATACTCGCGCTGCTCTAAGTTCGAACGATACTGTCGGCTGCGAAAGGGCTATATTCGCTGGTCGCCTCCAGAGTGTCTGAGAGTTATGAATAAACACTTCCGCGATAGTCTGTACTACCTCACCCGTGCCGGCGAACACGCGACACTCGGCGTCCGCGAAACTCTCGAGCCATACCTGACTGCGCTTCGAACCCGGCTGGGCCGGGAGCCAACCCCCGAACCTGATCGCCTCGAGGGCGTTCGAACGGGATTCGGGCGACTCGAGCAAACCGCCGAACGACGTGTGCGCAGCGTTGGGCGCGCGCTCGAGCGTCGCGTTCGGTGACAGAGTCAGCCGGGGCTGTCGACGACTGATGAAAGGAAGTCTTAAGTCGAACGCCCGGGAAGCATTTCGTGCGGGTTGGTGATCTAGTCCGGTTATGATACCTCCTTCACACGGAGGAAGTCGGCAGTTCAAATCTGCCCCAACCCATTTTTGACGATACAATGACGACAAGCGTAGCGAGGAGTCCGTGTCGTCAAAAATGGTTGGCAGTTTGTATCAGACGAGTCGCGGCAGCGTAGTCGTTCGAAAGACGCTTCGCGTCTTTCGTGATGACGAGAGAGCTTCGCTCTCTCGAACCACGAGCACGTCTCGGCGTGGTTCAAATCTGGCCCACCCCTATTCAAGGCAAACTCCAGTATAGTCGCAGCCGACAGTCCTGCGGTGATTGATAGTGTGCCATCAGCGGTTTCTCGAGCCTCACTGAGCCGACTGAACGGATGCCGGCTTCATCCGAGATACCCGATGTCGGTTAGTCCTCTGTGGCCGTTTCAGACGCCTCACGTGTCGCATCCTGTGACGATTCGGGGTGGTCGGTTCCGTCGTCGGCGTCCGGTATCTGCCGTGGTAAGAACGTCGATGCAATAAGCAGGAGTAACACGAACAGGACGAGAAGCAGCAGCGTTGCCCGTTGCGCGTCGAACATCGCCGCCTCGAAGATGCCCTCGAGCAACTGTCGTTGTGCCGGAGTGAGTTGGTTCAGGAACTGTTGCTGTGTGGCGTCGGTCGCTGTCTCTGCTGCATCCTCGAGCGCGATCACCAGATCGTTTCGTTGCGCCGTTGAAACGGTCACGTGTTCCGCTCGGAGTACGCCATCGACGACACTCCCATAGAATCGGCCGAGAAAATACGAGCCGATCACTGCAGTCCCCAGGGAGAACCCGATCGAATAACTTACGTTCAGGACGCCGGATGCCTCGGCGGAGTACGCGGTCGGAACGGCCGACATCGTCATATTGGTAATCTGTGCCAGTATGAGGCCGACGCCGGCCCCATACAGCGCCACCGGGAGCGCCATCCTGACGATCGTCTGATCGGGGCCCGTCTGCTCGTACAACAGCACCAGCGCGACGCCCATACACACGATACCGATCTGGATAAGCGTCTTTGGCGAGACGTACTTTCGCCAATTGGGTGTAACCGTCGAAAAAAGGATCGATGCGAGAGAATACGGTAACAGCGCGACCCCAGTTTCAAAGGCGGTGTATCCGAGTACTGCCTGGAGATAGACCGGGAAGATAAAAAAGAAGCCAGCCGAGATGATCGAGCGCATGTTGTATGTGAGAACACCGGCCAAAAACGGGCGGTTCGTCAAGACGTGCAACGGAACGAGCGGCGACTTCCCAGCCCGTTCCAGTCGACGTTCGTACTGAACGAACGCGGCGAACCCGAGCAGTCCGACCCCGAGAAACCAGATCGCCGGCGACGTCCCGAACGGATTGAATTGCATCTCGCCGACGACGAACGGCCGGCGTTCGATTAACCACCCGTACTTCCCGCTCAGAAGGAACCCAGTGACGAGCGACGTCGCACCGACGATGGACAGCACTGTCCCGCCTTTATCCAGCGAACGGCGCGTTTCTGACAGCGGGTTCGGACTGACGTACTGCGCGAAGAAGAGCACGACTCCCACACCGACGAGTTGCAACGTAAACCCCCACCGCCAACTCGCATACGTGGTTAGTGCGCCACCGATAATCGGTCCAATAGTCGATCCAACTCCGCTCACGCCAGCTAGCAGTCCGAACGCCTTCGCTCGGTCATCGTCCTCGTAACTGATTATCAGTACGGTGAACGTCAGGGGAAAGATCACGGCGGCCGCGGAACCCTGGATGAGCGACCAGCCGAGATAGAGGATCGTCGTATTCCAACTCAGCGACGCCACCAGCGTCCCACCGGCATAGACGAGCAGTGCGACTGCCAGTACACGCCGAATACTATGCCGAGACGGCAGCGTACCAGCCGGGAGAACCAGCGCAGCTGTCACCAGCGAGTACAGTGCAACCGCCCCTTGAATCACGGTGACCGTGGTGTCGAACTCGTCCACCATCGTGGGAATCGCCACGTTCATCAGGGATGCATTGAGGACCACGATGAACGTCGTCAGACTCATGGCGATGGCCGGGGCCCAGTACTGCACGCCCGCCCTGAGGTCCGTAGAGAGACGAGTACTCCCGTTGGAAGTAGACTCATCTGTGGGCATACAGTGGTCTAACGCGTTTGATCCCCAAATAGCAGTCACCAGCGTCGAAGCGAACATTCGAGGGGAAAATCGACCGCCGCTTTGCTCTCAACGTTCGATTCACCTCCCGTTTGTACGCTCGAGGTGACTGTCTTCCAATCGTATCCGAGAGTATTCAGTCTCTTGGTACCAAATACCAATTATGGCGACGGCATCGGAAGAACGGCCGGTACTGGTTGCGATCGCGAACCCCGAGCACGCCGAGCAGTTGGCGCGGACGGCCGGTGACCTCGCTCGAGCGACCGACGGTGTCGTACAGATCGTCTCGGTCGTAGTCAAGTCCCACGAGTCGCCATTTTCGGTGTATACCGACGATGCGATCCTCGAGCAGTACTCGGGCGACGCACAGGAAACGCTGGATCGAGCAACCAGCGTCGCGCCGGATGACGTGACGGTCACCGGCGAGTTGGTGGTCGGCAACTCGGTGTCCGATGGCCTGCTGACAGCGATCGAAAGAACCGACGCGCGGGCGCTCGTAATCGGCTGGGAACAGCGTCGCGGGCGGACCAACGCGGTGCTCGGGACGACCGTGGATCGGCTGCTCGAGCGAGCGCCCTGTGATCTCTACGTCGAACGGATCGGGAGCGAGGCGAACGGCGTCGATTCGGTCCTGCTGCCGGTCGCTGGCGGCCCGCACGTTCGTCCGGCAGCCACTATCGCGAAGGCGATCGCGGCTCGTAACGACGCCACGGTGACCATCGTCTCGGTTATCGGCGCCGACGTCGATAGTGACGTCGCACAGGAGTCGACCGTCGACGCACAGTTAGCCCTTGAGGAGACGCCGGGGCCGAGCGTCGACGTGGAGGTACGGCTTCACGACGTCGACGATATCGTCGGAGCGCTCGTCGACGAAGCGGCCACCCACGACGTGCTGGTGTTCGGTGCGACACGACAAGGGGCGTTACATCGCCGGCTCGTCGGGTCGATCCCACGGACCGTCGTCCACCGGACCGATCGGACGGTGATCCTCGCCCGTGCTGGCGACGCCGTCGGGGGACCGATCTACCGACAGCTTCGACGACTCGTGAAGGTTCCATGACGGTGCGTCCCGAAGCGGACACGCTCGAGTCGAGCACTATAGTAGCCACTGAAAGTCAATGCACACCGCATCGCACGACGGCTGTATGATGCGTGTGTAAATCGTTTCAGTTGTTACTATAGATTCGATGCCGGACAAACGCTTAAGCACGGATTCGTCGAATACTATGGTATGCCATACCACCTTCGCTGTGACAGCTGTGAGTTGGATCGGGAGTGTCCTGACTGGCCAACGGCAAACCGAGACGCAAGCGCACACGAAGCAGCCCATCCCGACCACTGGGTGAGCATCTACGACGTGCAGGAAGCCTGACGGCCGAGTCACCTTGCATCTCGTTTCCATAGACTCTTGTTCGCCTGACACACAGTTCACGAGGATGCAGTACTACGAAGACATCGAGATCGGAGACACCGAGGAGTTCGGCGAGTATCAGGTCACGGAAGACGAAATCGTCGAGTTCGCCGAGCAGTACGATCCGCAGCCGTTTCACGTCGACGAGGCGGCGGCCGACGATTCGGCGTTTGGCGAACTCGTCGCGTCGGGGTGGCACACCGCGTCGATCTGTATGCGATTGCTCGTCGACGGCATCCTCGGTGAGCAGGCTGGAATGGGTGCACGTGGAGTCGACGACCTCCGCTGGAAACGGCCCGTCACGCCGGGCGATAGGCTCACCGTTCGGACAGAGGTCGTCGACAAGCGCGTCTCGGAGAGCGATCCCAAACGCGGGTACGTCGACACCCGTCTCGAGGGGCGCAATCAGGACGGCGAGGTCGTCATCAGGTGGCTCGCACACGGGATGGTCGAACGCCGGAACCCAGACGAATAAGCGACGCGTCACCGACTCGAGCACAGTACCCTTACGCTCACACCGTTGGCTCGACGTCGAGTGCGACGGCGAGAATCGCGGTCTGAACTGTCCGCAGGTCCGTCTCCTGAATGGTCGCGGCAGCCCGGAACCGCTCCCGAAGGCCCGTGACGCGCTGTGGTGTCGTGGCGAGGTGGACGAGTTCGAACGCGTCGGGGTCGACGCGCTCGGTCGCCTCGAAATCGGCGCGATCGTACAGGGTGGCGAACGATTCGAGTACGTCTGTGGCGAATGCATCCGTCGCCTCGGCACCCGGATCGCCAGCGGGCACCGACTCCGACGTGTCGTCGAAGTACGTCTCGAGGTCGACGACGCCGGCCTCCTCGTAGAGCGCGTCGGCGAGCGCGTCGACGACCGGTTCCGAGGCGTACACGCCGAATAGTTTGTAGTCGTCGCCAGTCATAGCCGACGGTTCGAGCGCGACGTATAAAAAAGGACGAGCAGCAGTTACGCACACGGTGGCGTCTCGGCCGCTATCCCGATCGAAACCGTCGCCGGAGTTCCGCGAGTACCTGCGGGTCCAGATCCAGCGTCTCGAGCAGCGCCGCTCGCCGTTCGGGCGTTCCGTGGCCGGCGACAAACCCGTTGAGCCGTGCGATGACCGTGGAGTCGACGAATGTCTCGCCGTACTGCGCCGCGAGTTCGTCGCCGACGACCGGCGTCGAGCGGAGTTCGTACTTCTGGTGGTAGTCTTCGGCGAGAAAAAACTGATCGAGTCGCTCGATCATGGTTTCGACCGACCGGCCGGCTCGCTCCTCGAGGGCGGTTCGTTGGCGCGTGGCGGCCTCGTGCTGGCGCTCGGTGTGGGTGAGGACGACACCGCGATACTGTCGCTTGTGTGCCGGCGATCCCCAGTCGTGGATCGCCCAGCAGACCTCGAGCAACTCGTCGTAGCTCACCACGGTTGGATCGTACACGACCTGCACGACTTCGGTGTGATCGCCGAGGGAGTGGTAGGTCGGTGCCGAGGTCATCCCACCGGCGTAACCGACGCGCGTTCGAACGACGCCGTCCATCGCGCCGAATCGGGCGTCAGGCCCCCAGAAACAGCCCAGCCCGAACGTCGCCGTCGCCGTGTCAGTAGGCGGCGAGTCGTCCCACTCACGGTCGCGGCGTGACGGTGCTGTCGCATCCGATTCCGTCCTGTCCATACTGACTCGAGGCGGGTCGCAGAGATGTGTGCGTCGCTCGAACGATAGTCCACCCGACCCGCCCGGTACAGCAGGCGAGAACGCAGCGCTCGAGTTGGACTGGGCGCCGCTGCGCCACCGGTCGGTCGCGTCGCTGGTCTACGTCTCGAACGCGGAGGACCGATCGTGGACTGTCAAAACTCGTAGTGAGCGATCTCCGTCGATCGGCAGGTTCGACACTCCTCGAGTTCGGTGTCGAACTTCTCACCACAGTTCCGACATTCGTACAACTCCCCGCCGCTACCGACGAGGAGTCGGAGTCGACTCACGACGCTCATGCTAGCCGTTCGTTCAGCCGAGAGCAGTATTAATCGACGTGCCTGCATTGTACACGATAGCCCCGATACGGTGAGTGTGCTGGAGAGATGGGTTCGGCTCTCGAATGTAGACGTGCGCACAGCCGGGTTGCGACACACGTCAGTTGGACGCGACTGCCCGTACGGCCTCGGGGGCTGAGGGCCAGATCAGCCGTCAGTCGAGAACGTCGCCGTTGCCGTCCCGTTCAGTAAGGGCTCGCCGTGCTGGTTCGTCGTCTCGAGAGCCAACTCGACGATGCCGTCGCCGGGTTGGCTGTCGACGACCTCGCCGGTCGCGACGATCGTATCGCCGGGGAAGACCCGCGACTGGAAGCGGACGCGAAACGACGACACCGACTCGAGGCCGACCCAGTCGGTGACGACCCGTGAGGTGACGCCGGCCGTAAACATCCCCTGCCCGAAGACGCGGTCGTTGCCGGCCGCGCGGGCGTAGGATTCGTCGTAGTGGATCGGGTTGAAGTCGCCGCTCGCGCCGGCGTATTCGACGAACTGTCGGCGCGAAAGGTCGTCGACGACGACCGTCGGTCCGGTGTCGCCGACGGCGATATTGTCGATGGACGTGACGGTTGAGCCACTCTCGGCTCCCGGTCCGGATTCGGCCGTGGCCGTCTGGGGTTTCGGTTCTGGTTCGAAATCGGGATCGCTCGAGTCGTCAGATCTGTCGCCTTCTGCGTCGTCCTGGATGGCCCCCTCCGTTTCGATGACGGTCGCCCGTTCCGTGAGAACGAGGTCGTCGGCGTCGTCCCGGTAGGCCGTCTCGTAGACGGCGAAGGTCATCGTTCCGGCCCGGCCGCCGTCGCGCTGATAGACATCAGAAAGGGTGGTCGTCCCCGTCAGGACGTCGCCGACCTGCAACGGCCGTTCGTACTCGTAGGCCTGCTCGCCGTGGAGGACGTATTCGGGTTCGAAGCCGAGGTCGAAGCCGTGACCATCGACGCCATCGGCCCGATACCGCGGAAACGTGCTGACTCGTGCATACGTCAGCGGGACCGGAATCCGGTCGTAGCCGAGCTCGAGTGCGACGGCCGCGTCCCGAAACACCGGGTTCGGGTCCGTGATCGCCCGCGCGAACTCCTCGACTTTACCCCGCTCGATCCGAAAGTCCTCGACGGTGACCCGCGAGTCACCGACCATTGCCCCGAGGTCGGCCATCGACTTAGTGGGCACGTAGCTCACCTTGATAGCTCGGTCGCTGCGGTGGGTCGTTCGAGCGGGCCCTCGATCGTGGGCGACGTGACGCCGTAGTCCGGTTTCGATCCATATTCGAAGTCGTTAGGTAACAAATCCCATAAACGTACGCCTCGAGCGCCGACCGACCGTCGGGATAACCGAATTCGAGCGTCCCAAACCACTGTCGCGGACACGCTCCGGATCGAACTCGACCTCGAGACACAGTCCGAGCGGAACGTCTATGGGGAGCGCTGAGATAGTACCATGAGAACTATGAACAATGCAGTCATCGTCGACGCGGTGCGGACCCCATTCGGCAAGCGAGGCGGCTCGTTCCGGGACACACATCCGCAGGATCTGGCAGCGAAACCGCTCGAGGCGCTCGCCAAGCGAAACGGGTTCGAGCCCGAAACGGTCGAGGACGTTATCTACGGCTGTGTCACGCCGATCGACGAGCAGGGGCTCAACATCGGCCGGCTCGCACCGATGGTCGCCGGCTGGGGCGACGTCGTCCCCGGCGTCCAGCTCAATCGGATGTGTGGCTCCGGCCAGCAGGCGGTCAACTTCGCCGCGACAAATATCATGGCCGGCCAACACGACGTGTTGATCGCCGGCGGCGTCGAGCACATGACTCGCGTCCCGTTGGGTTCGGACGGCGCTGACGGTGTCTCCGGCGGTGGTGCCGTCACGGACACCTACTTCGAGCACTTCGACGAACTGACCCACCAGGGCGAAGGGGCCGAACGGATCGCGGAGAACTACGGCTTCACGCGCGAGGAACTGGACGAACTCGCCGTCGACTCCCAGCGCCGCTGGGGTGAGGCCTGGGAAGACGGTCGATACGACGATCAGGTCGTGCCCGTCGAGACCGAACTCGAGGTGGAGAGTGAGTCGCGAAGCGACTCGGAGAATCGAACGGGAAGCGAAGCGACCCGTGAGACAATCACCGTCGAGCGGGACGAACACCCGCGGCCAGAGACCGACCTCGAGACGCTGTCGAAGCTACCGCTGTCCTTCCGCGAGGAAGGTGACGGCGTTCACCATCCGGGGAACTCCTCGGGGATCGTCGACGGCGCTTCGGCGCTGCTGGTCACGAGCGAGGCGGCCGCCGAGGAACACGGCTGGGAGCCGATGGCCCGCATCACCCAGACCGAGGTCGTCGGCGTCGATCCCGTCACGATGCTTACCGGCCCGATTCCGGCAACCGAGGGGGTCCTCGAGAAGGCCGATATGACGATCGGGGACATCGACCTCTTCGAAGTCAACGAGGCGTTCGCGTCAGTCGTCGCCGCCTGGCTCGAGGAAACCGGCGCGTCGTGGGAGGACGTCAACGTCAACGGCGGCGCGATCGCTCACGGCCACCCGCTCGGGGCAACCGGCGCAGCGTTGCTGACGAAGCTCGTGCACGAACTCGAGCGAACGGGCCAGGACACCGCGCTCTCGACGATGTGTATCGGCTTTGGACAGGGGATCGCGACGATCGTCGAACGCGTTTAGACCGCGACTCGAGCGGTCGACTTGACGTTACTCGTCGAGGGCGTCGATGCGCAGGTCCTCGTCGAACTGGAGGGCGTGTTCGATCTCTTCGTCGGCGATGTCGTCGAACGCCCAGCGAGCGATCGAGCGACGGTGGACCTCGTCGGCACCATCGACGATCCGGAACGCGCGGACGTCCTCGTAGAAGTGGGCGATCGGGAGGTCTTTCCCGATGCCGTTGCCGCCACAACACTGGAGCGCGAGGTCGATCGCCTCGTTGGTGACGTTCGCGGTGAACACCTTCGACATCGCGACCTCGATGCGGGCGTCGCTGCGGTCGAGTTCGCGCGCGGCGTGGCGGACCATCGTCCGGGCGGCGTGTAGCTGCGTTTCGGCGTCGGCGATCCGGTGGCGAAGCGCCTGTTTCTCGTCTAAGGTCGTTCCGAACGCCTCGCGCTCGCTGAGATACGCCTTCGCGATGTTGAGCGAGCGCTCGGCCATCCCGGAGTAGCGCATACAGTGGGTGAGTCGACCGCCGCCCAGTCGCATCTGGGCGACCTGAAAGCCCTGCCCTTCCTCGCCGATCGTGTTCTCGACCGGCACGCGAACGTTGTCGAACTTCATCTCGGCGTGGCCACCCTCGCGTTCGGTGATGTCGTGGCCGCCAAGATGGGGAATGTTGCGGACGACTTCGACGCCATCCGCATCGGCGGGGACGAGGATGATCGACGTTCCCTCGTAGGGGTGGGCGTCCAGATCGGTTCGGGCCATCACGAGATAGAAGTCCGCCTCGAGCCCGTCGGTCGTCCACCACTTGTGGGCGTTGACGACCCACTCGTCGCCGTCTTTGACGGCGGTGCTCTGGAGCATCTTCGGGTCCGACCCGCCGCCCTGTTTGGGCTCGGTCATCGCAAAGGCCGAGGAGATCTCACCCTGAACGAGCGGCCGCAGCCACTCTTCTTTCTGGTCTTCTGTCCCAACCATCTCCAAGGTGTGCATGTTCCCTTCCTGCGGGGCGTTCGCGCGGATCGCGTGTGCGCCGATCAGCGAGCGCCCGACCTGTTCGAACGAGGGGAGCATGTCGCTGAAATCTAACCCCTGGCCGCCGTACTCCTCGGGGACCTGTGGCGCGAACAGGTCCCGCGCTTTGGCCTGTTCCCAGAGGTCCTCGAGTTCGGCCTGGGTAATCGGTTCGCCAGTTGCGAGCGCCTCGCGTTCGCGCGGGAGGACGACATCGTCCATAAAGTCCTCGACGCGCCCTGCGACCGCCTTCGCTTTCTCGGAGTCGTGATACTCCATACCGAGGGATACAGATACACCATTGTAAATGTATAACAAACCGGTCAGATGCGACGGCGAGAACGAGATCGTGACCAGTCACGAACGCAGCAGGTCCTGATCGTCAGTGACAGGGGGAACACCGCTCGAGACGATCAGGACTGGAAACCTGGGCGGGGGCGGGAGCCCGCCCCGGCGTGAGAGACATGAGCTAACTCGAAGCGGGGGCGAGTCCACGTTCGAGCGATCCGGGCACGAACGCACGCAATCGGCTGGTCAGCGCGTCGTGGTCTGTTGGAGCGTGTACCCGGCGGGGGTGTTCATCCCCGCATCTCCCACATTGCGTGTGCCACCCATTGTTATGCAGGCACTTGGCTGATAGTAGCGGGGCCAAACCGTCGACAGGCACCGGATAACGCGGAGACAGTCTCGGACTGGAACTCAGTTGGGAGTCCCTTCGAATCGCTAAGCAGTAGCTACGCCGACCGATCGAGGATGGGACACTGCTCGAGTGATGCGCTCGTGCAGTGGCTTGCTTGCGACGACCGCAAAACAATACCGGTGGAGCCTGTGGCTCGGCGCATGTACGCGGATAATTTTGAGACACCACTTCGAATTGGTATCGTCGGACTCGGCTACATCGGAACGACTGTCGGCGGGCAATTTCATCGGCATCCGGACGCGACGGTCCACGCGCTCTGTGATCTCGAGGCGGACCGACTCGCCGAGAGCGGACGCGAGTTCGACGTCCCGGCCGACAGACGCTACACCGACTATACGGCGATGCTCGAGGGAAACGGCGTCGATGCCGTCCTCGTCGGCACGCCGCACACGCTCCACTACGAACAGGTCCGCACGGCACTCCAACGCGGCTGTCACGTCTACTGTGACAAGCCCCTCGCGACAGATCTCGAGCACGCACGCGATCTGACGGAACGGGCCGAGCGGAGCCAACAGACCCTGATGGTCGGCTACCAGCGTCACCTCCAGACGGCGTTTCGAACCGCCCGAGAGCGGTTTACCGACCGGCAACCGAATTGGCTCACGGCCTCGATCACACAGGATTGGATCGACGACTCGAGGGATACGTGGCGGCTCAATCCGGCGCTTTCCGGCGGCGGCTTTCTCTACGATACGGGCAGTCACGTACTCGACGGCGTGCTCTGGACGACCGGCCTCGAGCCGGCGTCCGTGGCGGCGAGTATGGACTTTCACGACGACGAAAAGCAGGTCGATCTCCGAGCCCATCTCGACGTCCGATTCGCAGGCGGTACGACCGGGACGTTCTCGTTTCACGGAGACGCGCCGTCGGTTCGCGAACACATCCACTGCTGGGACGACGACGGAGCTATTTACCTCGAGGGTCGCCAGTGGGGACCCCGCGACGTCCGCGAAATCGATGCCGACGCCAACGAGTACGATCCCTACATCGACTTCCGAACCGAGCAGTCCCGCGCCGACGCGTTCATAGAGAGCGTCCGGACGGGCAACGAGCCACCGGCGACGGCCCGAGACGCGCTCCGGGTGACGGCGCTGACGGAAGCGGCCTACGAGGCGGCCCGAACCGGCGACCGAGTCCCGGTGGTGCTCGAGGAGTAACGCCGACGCGGACAGCACCGATCGAAAGGCCACGTTCTAGACCGTTTGTCGACCGCTAACCCGAGTACCCCTTCGCGAGATGAGCCCGAGCAGTCATGCGTTTATGCGGTGTTTACTTCGGTTTGTCCCGCCGACAACGAGTGCGAGCGAGCCCCCTCGTTGCGTTTCCCTCGAGGTCCGGTCGAAACTGGGGTAAGACCTGCATAGACAACTATTGCTTTCGGTTACAAGCCGGATAACTACAACCGGTCACGGCTACCCGTCGAGTATGATCACCTGCAGTAACTGCGAGACGCCCCAATTCCTGCAGATTACCCAGAGCCGCGTCTACTTCGAAGACGGGGAGATGATCAACGAGATCTCCGAAACCTACGAGTGTACGCTCTGTGAGGGGAACGGCCGATACATCTACGACGAAGACCGGGACAAAGAGACCGTCACCGGCGACGTCGAACTCACGACCGAACGGCCGAAGTTCGCCTGAGTCTCGCTTCGCCGAAACCTCCGAATCGCCTCGAGCGGCCGCTGATCGTCACGAACTGTCGGGTTCGTCTCGAGTCTCACGTGACTGCTCGAGGGCGACCTGTTCGTGGTCGCGTTTGGTCCGATCGTCGTCCCTCCGCCGATCGCGCTGATGCTGGCGTCGGGTGACCGCCGACCGCCGGCGTTCGACATCCCATTCTTCGAAAAGGCCGTACTCGTTCATCGTTTCCATGCCCGCGATGGCCGCCGTGAGCTTGATTCCGACCAGCGGAATCTCCGCGACCGAGACGATCACGTCCGCACGGAGGATCGCCCCGTCTCTGAGCAGGACGTCGAGGACGTCGACGAGCGCCTCGTCGTCTTTTCTCGGTCTCATTGCTGGTTGGGATCCAAATCCGCTGGCTCGTCGTCGCCGCCCAGTTCCGGCGCGAACGTGTAGGGTGGCCACGGGCCGGTAAACCTGATCTCGAGGCCGTCGGTCGCTGCGACATCGTCGAGAATCGAGCCGATCGCCGTCTCGTCGTCTTCGTGGGCGAGTATAGTGAGCCGACAGAGCGTTTCGCCGTCGCGTCCGTCGCCGGCGGCCTCGGTCACGTCGTCTGCCAGCGACGCCGTCGGCGAGCGCTCGAGGGTGTGGACCTCCCGCGCCTGCTCGTCGAGTCGCGTCTTGAGGTCGGTCGTCATCGACTCGCGACGGCCCGCCCGAAGCTCCGTGAGCCGCTTGTCGAACTGCTTCTCGAGCAGGTACGCCGTCCCCTCGCCCGCGTCGTCGATCTTCGACTCGAGGGCCTGCAGTTGCTCGTCGCGGTCGACCAGTTCGGCGTCGCTGATCGGGTCGATCTCGACGACTTCGACCCGATACTCCCAGTGGTTCGCAAGCCCCGATAGTGCTCGCTCGAGGGTGTCCGCCTCCTCGCGAAGCCACTCGCGCACGCCCTCGTCGTCTCCGCGGAGGATCGTGTCGAACTGGAACGGGATCGGGGTGCCGAAGGCCTCGCCGGCCTCGTCGACGACCGTCTGGTGGCGAACGAGCCAGCGTCGAACCTGCGTGAGATCAGCCGAGTCGTAGATGCCATCGCAGGCGTGGACGACCGCGCCGATGCCGTCCTCGACGACGACTGAGACCGGTTCGCCGTCGACGCCGGTCGTCTCGAGCGAGTCGCCCGCGTCGGCCCGAACGAGACAGTAGAGGTACCGACCGTCGTCGATCTCGGGGACCCCGTCGCCAGCCGTCTCGGCATCGTCGACGCCCTCGAGGCGGTCCGCTCGATCGGAGCTCACTGCTCGTCACCTCCGAACACGGAGTAGCCGGGTGCGGGCGCGATCTCGGGCTCGCCGTGGAGCTGTTCGATCACGTCGTTGACCAGCCCATTCAGGTCGTCGCGGAGGTCGTCGACGCTGTCTTCGATCTCCTCGTCGCGTTTGAGCTGTTCGATCTCGGCTTCGATCGTCGCGAGCTGGCGGCCGAGTCGCTCGATTTCCTCGTCCGAGAGATCACCCGACTCCATGCGGCGGACGGCTTCGCGCTCCAAGGCATCGATCAGGATCTCGATGACAGTGACGACGAGGCTCACCAGTCCTTGCCGTGCGTCCTCACCGTCGCCGACGTCGATCTGGGTCATTCGTTCTCACCCGACGTCTCCGTCGGTTCCTCGTCGTCAGTTTCCGTGTCGTCGCCACCGTCGCTCGAGTCAGCCTCCCCGTCACCGTCAGAATCGTCGCTGAGCAGATCGAACCCGCCGCTCGTCGGCTGGTCCGGGTCCGGCCGCGCGCCGATACGTTCGGTTCCCCGGCCGGCGTGGTCGTCCTCGGTGTCGAGCACGCCGTCGCCGGAATCGTCCTCGTCAGCACTCGAGTCGTCCGCCCGCGTCTCGTCCGCGTATCGTTCGTCGGGCGTTACGTTGACACCGCGCGTCGGATCGATCGGCGGTTTGGGCCGCTCCATCTCGGCGAGTTCGGGGTCGTCGACCGCGGCAGCGACGCGGCGCATGTCGGTCCCCTCGGGGAACTCGAGGCCGTACTTCGCCGCCGTCTCGAAGGAGGCGATGGCGGCCCGGACCTGCACGCCGAGCAACTGCGTGTCGCCGATCGAGACGGCGATGTCCGCGTTGATGACGATACCCTTGTCCAGGAGCATCTCGACGACCTCGGCGAGGTCGGTCTTCTGGCGACTCGGCTGGAAGTCATCGACCATGCTGCTCACCTCCGGGTCGAGTCGTCGGGGCCGGCCGTTCGAAGGCGGTACTCGGCAGCTCGCGTCGTCTCCGGATCAGTGTGGGTGGGTCAGTCATGTTCGGACCTCCGTCTTTCTCGTTCGAGTTCGAATCGGCGGCCGTAGATCCGTTTTCGGCTTGGTGCCGTCGAGAGTTTGACCTCCTGTGGGACGGTCGAGTAGCGAGCGCCGCTCCCGAGGTCGCGGCGGTCGGTCGGGATCGTTGACGCCGCCGTTGGGTTCCGCGAGTTCGTGCTGGTGTCCTGCCGACGCATCTTCTCGCGGTTTTGTTCGTAGAGTCGTTCGAACTTTTCGTGGGTCTCGAGCAGCGCCCATCGGAAGGCGTCGATTCCCTTCATCGCCTGCTGCTGGATGGCGACCTGGTACGCTTCCGGGTCGTCCTCGACGTCGATATCGCCGAGGGCCTCCTTCGCCGCGGTCATCGAATCCATGTCCGTCTCGATGAGATCGTCGTCGTCATCGCCGAGGAGTTGCCCGCCATCGTCGTCGGCGACGTCCGACACCGCGTCTTCGACCACGCCGGCGTCGTCGCCGTCCTCGAGGTCGTCGATCGCGTCGTCCAGTTCGCGTTTCTCCTGCCAGATGTCGGTCAGATCCGTGGCTTGCCAGGCGTTCAGCAGGTTGATCGCGTCGACCAGCTCCGTGACGTCGACGAGTTCGCTGACGCCGTCGTCCTCGTTCGCTAGCACGTCCGGGATCTCGCCGAGCTCGATCGCATCGAGGAGTTCGTCTCCGTCGACCGCCGCCGGCAACTCGCGCAGATCCATCGCCTCGAGTAGTTCACCGACTTCGATTGCCACCTGCGCGAGGGTGTCGACGTCGCCGATCGCCGTCTCGACGGTTTCGTCGTCGAGTGCGTCGAGCGTCTCCGCGTCGCCGAGCGTCGATTCGAGCCGCTGGAGGCTCTCCGTGGCGTCCTCGAGCAGTGTTTCGAAACCCTCGTCTGTGTCGTCGAGACTCATTCGTCGACCTCCTGCTCGTCGATCCCGGCCTCCGTCGGTTCCGGCCTGATCCGGACGGTGAGCACGCCGTTCGTGATCACCGCGTCGGCCGTCCGGTCGCGCCAGGGAACCTCGAAACGGCCGAGTTCGCGATCGGAGACGGCAACGACGAGCGTGTCGTCGTCACCGAAGCCGACGGTGACGTCGTCCGGATCGGCACCAGCCACGTCGGCGATCACGAGCAGTTCGTCCTCGAACTCCCGCGTCGTCAGGTGGTGGTCGCTCGAGGGTGTCGAGCCGGCCGTGGCCGATCGGCTGCGTCGCGTTCGTGGCCGATCCCGACCGCCTCGCTCCTGTCCTCGATCGTCCCCCGCACTGGGGGTCCGGTCTCGTCCAAACCGCGGCCCATCGTCGGTCGAGATCCCAGTCCGAATCGACACGTCGTAATCGAATCGCGTTCGGTCGCTGCGCCGGCCCGACGACGAGTCCTCGAGCCACTGCAACGCCGTGAACAGATTCGACAGCCAGTGGTGCTCGTCGGCCGATTCGTCCGAATCGTCGTCCCGTTCGGTGTCGTCTCGTGGCATTACGATTTTACCTCCACGCGGCCGCTCGTGAGCCGTTCGTGGACGTCGCGGGCGATCTCGAGTTCCTCCTCGAGTTCGGCTTTCCGTTCCTGATACTCCGTCTCGGAGCGTTCCCCGAGTTCGTACAGCAGCTGGTTTTCCTTGAGCTCGTCCTCGAGCGCGTCGACGTCGTAGATCTCGCTGAGCGCCATCGTGTGCAGCGTGTCCACGATGCCGACGAACGGCCGGAACAGGAGGTCGTCGAGGATGAACATGGTTAGCGTTGCGCGCCGATCGTGACGTCGACGAAACTGTACGGTGCGAACGGCCCCGTATACCGAACGATGAGGTCGTCGTACTCGTCCTCGAGTCGGGCGATCGCCTCGTCGAAGCGCTCGCGGTCGTCGCGCTCGACGAGATAGGATCGATTGAGCACGAGGCGATCGCTGAACAGGTCGTTCGGGACCGACTGGGCGGCGATCGGCTCGAGTTCGTCAGCAACGGCGTCCTCGATTGCCTCGCTGTCGACGTCGGCACCCTCTTCGCGGACGATCTTGACACCGAGTTCGATCCGTCCCTCGATATCGTTCAACGCACGCCGGAACGCCGGTCTGGCGCCGCGAAGGACGTTTTTCAACTCGCGATCGCTCTCGAAGGCCATTCCGAACTGCATCGGAACGATCGTCCGGCCACCGTCACGGTCCATGACTTCGCGGAGGACCTCGTCGTGGCGTGTGGCATCCTCGTCGGTCTCCTCGGGATCGGTGGTATCGATGTTGGAGACGACAGCGCTGAGACGACGGTGTGAAACGGTGTAGACGTGGTCTTCGCCAGCGACGGCGTCCGTCTCGAACTCGACCGGGTCGTCAGCCATGATGCCGTAGACGTATCGGTTCGTCATCGGCCGACCACCCCGCATCTATTCGTCCGTCTACGGAGAGACGACCACGACGCTACTCGTGCCCGCTGGTGCGGGCTCGGTTCAGGTTCGTCCGCGACGGCCGGTGAGATCGATCGAACGGATATCATGGGAGCTGTCTCAGTTTCTCGAGGGGTGATCCAGACAGAGACTGACTCGATGGCATCACCCGCGGGTACTCGAGGGTCCTTATCACGAACGGTATTCCATCCCGACGGGTTATCGTGGTGCTTGCAGTCGCAGCCTCCGGTGACCCCGCATCTCGAGTTGGCTGCGCAACGGGTTCTGCCGGGTCGGCTTGCAGACGCAGTGCAAGCCGTGTTACGAGTCCCGGATGAACCCCAGACCGTATGGCCCAACCACAACGAAGACCCGACTCCTCGAGTCTCGCGGAGGTACTGGACCGCATCCTCGACAAGGGCGTCGTCATCGACGTCTGGGCTCGCGTCTCGGTCGTCGGGATCGAGTTGCTGACCATCGAGGCCCGCGTCGTCGTCGCCTCCGTCGACACCTTCCTGCACTACGCGGAGGAGATCGCAAAAATTGAGCAAGCCACCGCAGAGGGCGACCTCGAAGAGCTCGAGGAACTCGAGGTCGAACCACGTCCGGAATCGTCGCCACAGTCCGCCGAATAGATGGGCGACGATTCTTCGCGCAAGCGAAAGGTCAGGGGACGAAAGATCAGACGCGACCGCTCGACGAAAGAAGGACGGCGAGCCAAGAAAGAACTCGCCCGAAAAGCGTCGAAGGCGGCCTCGAAAAACGGCGACAGCCCGCTCTCGGATCCGGCAGCCGTCGCTCCCGAGCCGTTCGTCGAGACGGACGCTGTCACCGCGCTTCGCGATCGGATCACGGGCTGGCTCGAGGCGGATCAGCCGGTCCACCTGATCGGCCCGACGGGCTGTGGGAAGACGGCGCTTGCGCTGTCGGCCGCCGTAACGCGCGGTCGCCCCGTCGTCTGGCTCAACGGTGACGAGGCCGTCGACACGGCCGCGCTCGTCGGCGACCACGCCGGCGGCGAACGGTACAAAGAAGACGACCGGTTTGTCAGCGGCGTGAGCAAACAGACGGAAATCGTCCGCGAACGCTGGGTCGACAACCCACTCTCGGTGGCCGTCCGGGAGGGGGCGACGCTCGTCTACAACGAGTTCTCGCGGAGCGATCCAGCGGCTCACAACGTCCTGCTCTCGGTCTTCGAGGAAGGCGTACTCGAGCGACCGGGCAAGCGCGGCGAAGACCGCACGATCGACGTCCACCCCGAGTTCCGAGCAATCTTGACCTCGAACGACGTCGAGTACGCGGGCGTCCACGAGCAACAGGATGCGCTCCTCGATCGGTTCGTCGGCGTTCACGTTGACTACTACGACGCGGAAACCGAGCGCGAAATCGTCCGCGCCCACGTCGACCTCGAGGACGAGGCCGTCGAGACGATCGTCAACACGATGCGAACGCTTCGGGACGACCTCGACCTCGTCGTCGGCACACGGGCGGCGATCACGGCCGCGAAGGGGCTCGCGGTCTTCGACGCCAAACGCAACGGCAAGAGCGAGACCGGCGAGTTCGACGACGAACTGTTGACGGACGTCTTTATGGACGTCCTCGTTCCGAAGATTGCCGGCGACGGTCCGGACGACGTCTCGACGCTCCGGTCACGGATCGCCGAGTCGGTGTAACTCGGCGGTCAGTCGGGACGGGTCACGGTCTCGCCACGTGACCGTGACGTCCCCTGCCGGGCGAATCGACACCCGCACGAATCAGATACCACGTTCACACGCGAAACCGACAACCAGTTCAGTACGACGCAATGGCCGACGCCGATACACAATCGACGACGCAGTGTAAAGCGCTCACCGACGACGGCGAGCGCTGTTCGCGGCCAGCCCAGGACGACGGGTTCTGTTACCAACACGACGAGAGTGATCCAACCGTGAGTGATAGTCAGACGCAACCAGCCGACGACGAGCAGGAGCAACGCACGCAGGACGCCGACGAGACGGCAGAAAGCGAGCCCAAGAGTCGGGACCTCGGCGTCGACATGACCGCCGAGGAGAAGACCGACCCCGAATCGGTCGACGCCGACGTCGAGACCGACCACGACGAAATTGCCGGCGTTCTCGCCGTCCGCCGGACGGTCAAATCGACGGCAGGCGAACTCATCGGCCGGGAGTTCGACGCCGTCAGCGAGATCGCGCCGACTGATGACGGCTGGCGTGCAGTCGTCGAAGTCGTCGAACGCCGAGCCGTCCCCGACACGCAGGATATCATCGGCCGCTACGAGATCGAACTCGACGACGGCGCGACCGTCCACGGCTATCGGCGACTGGATCGCTACCGCCGCGGCGACACGGGCGCATTCGAGTAACGCCGCCCCCAGTCGCGGGTCAGCCACGGCCGCTCGAGTCGCAACACCGTGGGTCACTGCGTCCACGCGACTCTCCCCACGCGCCACGCCACTCGCGCGATCGACAATGCTTGCCACTGTCGCGTCACCGTACCGCAACCGCGAAGGGGAGCGCGCCCGTCGGATCGGTCGACAAACCGTGCCCACCCCACCAGTCCGCGGCGTCGATGTCGATCCCGAAACTCGGTGTGCCCACTACCACACCGAGCGCGACGTCGTCGCGTTCACATTCGCGTGCTGCGGCGAGTATTTTCCGTGCTATCGATGTCACGAGACCGTCACTGACCACGACGCGGTGCCGTGGCCGCGCGAACGCTTCGACGAGCCGTCGGTGCTGTGTGGCGTCTGTGGGTCCGAATTCACCGTTCCCGACTACCTCGAGGCCGACTATCGCTGTCCGTCGTGTGACGCGCCGTTCAACCCCGGCTGTCGCGCGCACGCCGATCGCTACTTCGAGACCGAGTAAAGCGTCGTTCAAAACCGAAGGCGGCGTCAGTCGTCTGCCAGCATCGTCACCGTCCCGCTCGAGTCGTCCTCGAGTGCCTGTTCGTCCACGCCGAGAGCCGCCACAACCTCGGGTGCGAGCGCGTTGCGCATCGATCGGCCGTCTCG
Source organism: Natronorubrum aibiense (assembly GCF_009392895.1). Classification (GTDB taxonomy): domain Archaea; phylum Halobacteriota; class Halobacteria; order Halobacteriales; family Natrialbaceae; genus Natronorubrum; species Natronorubrum aibiense. The sequence continues at coordinate 3,329,246 of NZ_CP045488.1, forward strand.
GGTGCGGACGACGAGGCCATCGTCTGCGAGCGCGCGTAGGTGGTGTGAGACGGTACTCGGATCGCGCTCGAGTTCGTCGGCGAGTCGACCGTTGGGTGCCGACTCGAGGGCAGCGAGCGCCTCGAGAACTTCGCGTTTCGCGGGTTCCGCGAGGGCGGCGTGGAGTGCGGTGTCGGCGCTGTCGTCACCGCCCGACGGTGCGTCCGCGGCGTCGGCCTCGAGATAGTACCGACGCTTGCCGTTCAGTTTGGCCGAGGTCACCAATCCTTCGTCCTCGAGGACGCGGACGTGGTGGCGGACCGTCGAGAGGGCGACGCCGCTGTCGTCGCTCACCTGCGAGAGATAACAGCCGGGATCGGCCGCGATCGTTTCGTAGATTGCTTGACGGCGGTCGTTCTCGAGGGGATCGGAGTCGTCGTACCGGCTGTACTTGAAGATAGGGACGAGTTCCCACGGAAGCAGCGAGCCTATGCGTCGAAGCCAGCGGGGGCCTCTCGACTGTCCGAGCCAGTTGGCGAGGAGTCCGCTCAGGCCGGCTACACCACCCGCAGCGCCAGCCGATCCCGCCGACGCGCCAGCACCGGCACCAGCGCCAGCGCCCGTCGCTGCGGCTCCGGACGCGGTGATCGCACCCAGCAAGCCAACGAGGACGGCATCCGTTGCCGGTGACGTTCCACTCGCCGGCAGTCCGTGTGCGCCACCGTCAGCCGCTCCCGTCTTGGATGCGTTTGCCCCGTCGCTCCCCTCGCTCGTCGAGACGCCCGCCGAGGCCTCGAGTCCAGCACCCGGCTCACCGATCCGAATCGACGTTTCGAAATCTCCCTCGAGGCCGCCAGCAGTCGCGTTGGTCGTCTCTTCGGCCGTATCAGCCGTGTCGTTGACCGTCGCAGTCGTTCCGTCGACCGTCTCGCCGAGCATGTCGGGCGTCTCGGCAGTCACGCCGTCGAGTCCGACGGTGGGCTCGTCCGTCGTCGTCTCGAGGTCGTCGGTCGTCCCATCGACCGTCTCGTTGAGCGTCTCGGTCGTGTCGTTCGTCGTCTCGAGGCTATCGGTAGTCGCGTTGGTCGTCTCTTCGATCGTGTCCGTCGTCCCGTTGACGGCCTCCTCGAGCGAGTCGGCGTCCGTCTCGGGCGTCGACGACTCATTGACTGGCGTCGCCGCTGTCGCGACGCCGGCCGTTCCGGCACCGACGAGCACGAGGGTGAGCAGACACGCGAGCAGCCGACCTGCGGTCGACGAGCGAGTGGTCATACTGTTCGGATCCCCTTCTGCGGTCGAGCGTAATACGTGTTTCTCGTTTCGTGACAGTCAAGCAAGTGGAACGGTTTCGAGGACGCTCGAGTGCGGTCGATCCAGCAAGCTATTTCCGCACTCGAGGGTGGGTTCCCCATATGGATCCGGCGCTTGGCCCGCCCGACGCGATGGCCGAGAAGCGCGACGAGTTGACGCCGATGATGGCGCAGTATCACGACCTCTGTGCGCGCTACGACGATGCCATCGTGCTCTTTCAGGTGGGGGACTTCTACGAGACGTTCTGCGGGGCCGCCGAGCGGACGGCACGGCTGCTCGAGATTGCCCTGACCAGCCGCGAGGATAGCACCGGCGAGTATCCGATGGCCGGGATTCCGATCGACAACGCCGAGTCGTACATCGAGACGCTGCTCGAGGCGGGGTATCGGGTCGCCGTCGCGGATCAAGTCGAAGAGCCCGGCGAGTCGCCGGGAGTCGTCGAGCGCGCCGTCACGCGCGTCGTCACGCCCGGGACGCTGACCGAGGACGAACTGCTCGCGAGCGACGACAACAACTTCGTCGCGGCGCTGGCCCGCGGAAGCGGCGACGACGCGGCCGGCGACGCACTCGCACTCGCCCTGCTCGACGTCTCGACGGGCGACTTTGTAGCGACGAGTTCGGACTCGAGCGACGCCATCGCCGACGAAATCAGCCGCTTCGAGCCGGCGGAGGCCGTCGTCGGCCCGGACGCACCCGATGATGTCTTCGACCAGCACTGTATGGTGACGCCGTTCGACGCGGCTGCATTCGACCACGAGCGCGCGAGAGCCATCCTCTCGCGATACGTTCGCAACCCCGACGCCTTGCTCGCGAGCGACGCCGAGATTCGTGCCTGTGGGGCACTGCTCGCCTACGCGGAGTACGTCCGCGGCGGCGACCACGAGGGCGAGCGAGAGACGCCGTGTGACGACGAGGAAACCGAGGCCGACGGCGAGACAACCGCCGACAAAGACAGCCGTCGACTCGAGTACATCACCCACCTCACCCGCTACGACCCGCGCGAGTACCTCCTGCTCGACGCCGTTGCACTGCGCAGCCTCGAACTGTTCGAACCGCGCGCCGTCGACGGCACCGAGGACGCGACACTCGTCGGCGTGCTGGACGAGACGGCGTGTGCGCTCGGCGGCCGGAAACTCAGAGATTGGCTTCGCCGGCCGCTGCTCGAGCCCCGTCAGATCGAGGCGCGACTGAACGCCGTCGAGGAGTTGACCGCAGCGGTCCAGCGTCGGGAGACGCTCCACGAACTGCTCCGGAACGTCTACGACCTCGAGCGACTGATCGGCCGGATCTCCCGCGAGCGAGCGAACGCGAGGGATCTACGCTCGCTGCGGGAGACGCTGGCCGTCGTGCCCGACATCCGAGAGCAGCTCGTCGACGCCGATTGTGAGCGACTGCGGGAACTGCACGCGAACCTCGACCCGCTCGTCGACGTGCGTGAGCTGATCGACGACGCCATCGTCACCGAGCCACCGATCGAGATCACCGAGGGCGACATCATCGCCGAGGGGTACGACGACGACTTAGACGAGTTGCGCGGGATCGCCCGCGAGGGCAAACAGTGGATCGACGACTTAGAAGACGGCGAGCGCGAGCGAACCGGCATCGACTCGCTGAAAGTCGGATACAACTCGGTCCACGGCTACTACATCGAGGTGACGAACCCGAACCTCAACGCCGTCCCCGAGAACTACGAGCGCCGACAGACGCTGAAAAACTCAGAGCGGTTCGTCACGCCGGAACTCAAAGACCGCGAAGACCAGATCGTCGGGGCCGAAGAGCGGGCCGACGACCGCGAGTACGAACTCTTCTGTGACGTCCGCCGAACGATCGCCGACGACGTCGAACGCGTGCAGGGGCTCGCCGAGGCGATCGCGACGCTCGACGCGCTCGTCTCGCTCGCGACCGTCGCTGCACAGTACGACTACTGTCGCCCCGAAATCCTCGCACACGACGAGCAAGACGGCCTCGAGATCGACATCGAGGGCGGCCGTCACCCCGTCGTCGAGCGCACTCAGAAGTCGTTCGTCCCCAACGACGCCCACTTGACCGACGACCAGCGACTGGCGGTGATCACGGGGCCAAACATGTCTGGAAAATCGACATACATGCGACAGGTCGCACAGATCGTTCTGCTGGCGCAGGTCGGGAGCTTCGTCCCTGCGCGGGCCGCCAGACTCACGCCGGTCAATCGAATCTTTACCCGCATCGGGGCCAGCGACGACATCGCGGGCGGGCGCTCGACGTTCATGGTCGAGATGGACGAACTCGCGACCATCCTGCGCGAAGCCGACGAGCGATCGCTCGTGTTGCTCGACGAGGTGGGCCGCGGGACGTCGACCGCGGACGGTCTCGCCATTGCGCAGGCAATCACCGAGCACATCCACGATGCGGTCGGTTCGACGACACTGTTTGCAACCCACCACCATCCCCTGACCGAACTGACCGAGGATCTCGAGGCCGCGTTCACGCTTCACTTCGAGGTCGAGCAAGTGGACGGCGAGGTCGTCTTCCACCACGAGATCGCGCCCGGCGCGGCGACGGGGTCCTACGGCGTCGAGGTCGCGACCGCGGCCGGCGTCCCCGAGACAGTAGTCGAGCGCTCGCGGGAACTCGTCGCCGAAAGCGCCGACGGCGCGGCCCCCGCCACCGACGGCTCTGCCGCTGGCGCTGCCTCGAGCGCGCCGACACAGGCGACGGCCGACGGCGGCGCGGTCCCGCCGGACCTCGCCGCCGAACTCCGAAATCTCGAGGTCGCCCACCTTACCCCGGTCGAGGCGCTGACGGAACTCGATCGGCTCCAGCGACTGCTCGAGGAGTGAGGCGACCGGCCAGCTGAGGCCGGTTCCGGGATCGACCCGACTGGAAGCTTCTTTTCCGCTCGCGTGGGACGGATCACTGCTCCAACGTCGACGATGACGACGAGTCGGCGCTGGGAGGTGACTGGACCATGTCCGAGCTAACGCTTACGAGCACGGCATTCGACGACGGCGAACGGATTCCCGATCGATACGGCTACACAGAGACGAACGTCAATCCGCCCCTCGAGGTCGACGGCGTCCCCGACGAGGCCGAGTCCCTAGCGCTGATCGTGGACGACCCCGATGCGGTCGACCCCGCAGGCAAAGTGTGGGATCACTGGGTCGTCTGGAACATCCCGCCGGATCGACAGACGATTCCCGAAAACTGGCACCCCGACGACGCCGACGAGGGGGCGAACGACTACGGCAGTCCCGGTTACGGCGGCCCGAATCCGCCGGATCGCGAACATACCTACGAGTTCACCCTGTATGCGCTGGAGACGACACTCGATCTCGAGGCCGAAACCGACGCCGACGCGCTCCGGTCAGCCATCGAGGGCCACGTCCTCGCGGAGACACAGCTCACGGGGACGTATCCAGCCTGAGACAGCAGTCACGTCACCGCAGCCGGCGCCGGCCTATTCGCTCGTCGGCTCGAGAGCGATGAACTCGAGGCCGTGGTCGGCTAGCAGCCGGTCTGCACGGTCGGTCACGGAGGGGGCGACCAGAATCCCGCGGACGTCGGCGTCGGCGTGCAGGTCGCGCTCCAAGGCGTCGACGTACCGCCGGAGTTGACCCACCGCGTCCGGGCCGACCCGGCGGCGTTTGAGTTCGACGACGACCGTTCGACCGGCCGCGTCCTCGCCGTAGATGTCGACGGCACCGGCGGCCGTCTCGCGCTCGGTCGCAAGCGGGCGAAAGCCCGTCTCGAGCAGCGTCGGCTCCTCGAGAATCCGCTGCCGGAGGTCCTCCTCGGTACCCGACAGCGCGAGTTCGGTCTCGTCGGTGCCCGAAAACGCCGAGACCTGCAGCACGTCCTGAAAGCGAACGCGCAGGCGCTCGTCGGGCGTCGATCGAACGCTCTCTATGACGAGCGTTTCCGCACCGTCTCCGTCGGCGTCGTCGCCATCGTGATTGCAGAATACGTCGTGGACACAGCCCGGTGGCTGCCAGTTGACCGGCTGTTGGCCCTCGTCGGTGTGGACCAGCGCCGCCCCGTCGGGTTTGAGCATGACGTGGCGATCGCCCGCCTCGAGGACGCTCGAGGCGCGGCCCTCGTAGTCGACGGTACAGCGGCCGAAAACGGTCACGAGTGCCTCGCGCTCGATCCCGTCGGCGATGGCATCGCAGGCCGCCTCGAGTGCGGGCCGCTCGAGGGTTTCCGTTCGTTGACCGTACTCAGAGTCCGTCACTGAACCGTGCTAGCGGCGGCGCGAATAAAAGGTGCCCGCTGTCGGGTGAATCCCGCGGCAGTTCGGCAGTTGTTGCGTGAGTTGCAGCGAGCGCAACGCAGAAAGTATATTGGCCTCCGCCCGTGCGTTTCAGAGACAATGTCGAAGCTTCCGACCCGCCGTGGATTTCTCGCGCTTACTGGCTCCGGTGCAGCCGCGTCGCTCGCCGGTTGTTCGCAACTCGGATTGACAGATCAATCGAACGGCGAGGCAGGCGATGCAGTCACGCTCGCAGTGGCACCGGACGAAGAAGCACTGGCGAGTCTCGAGGAAGAGATCCGGGCTGAGATCGACAACGGCACGCTCAGCGAGCAGGAGGCACAAGCAGAGTTTCAGGAGCGGCAAGTCGAACTGATGAACGAAACGATGACCACCTTCGAAGAATCGGCCGCTGACAGCGATGTCACGGTCGAAGAATCGACGCCGGAGTACGGACTCGCCCGTGCGACGGGCTCCGACGAGGCGATCATGTCGTTGCTCCGAAACGGCGAGGTCAGCGGCATCTACCCCGGTGAACAGTACGACCAGTTCATCGAGCAACAACGACAGCGAGAACAACAGCGTGAACAGCAACAGGAGTTGATCGAACAACAGCAGCAAGCCCAAGAGGAGGGCAACGAGACGGTCGACGACGACTCCGGAACCGACGCTGACGCTGGAAACGAGACTGACGAATAACGCGACCATCGGGCGGGACAGCCGCGCGCCCGTCGGCGGCTACTCCTCGAGCGAGAACGGACTCTCGCGTTCGGTCCAGTCCCAGCCCGGAAGCCGCTCCTGAAAGCCGGCGGCCAGTGCGGCCTCGCAGTCGTCGACGCCGGCGTTTTCCGAGTCGTCACCGTGAACGTTCACGTCCGCGTAGTGAAACGTGGCCTCGCCGAGCGTCCGCAGGGGCTGGGTGCCGGCGATCGTCGCGGCCAGTTCCCGACCGAGAATTTCGTCGACGACGAATCCGGGGTAATCGCCATCAACGTCGATCTCTCGGAGGATCGCGACCATCGCAGCGATGTTGACCGCCAGATCGCCGTCGGTGAAGACGACGTCGACCTCCTCGAGATACTGGGCTTCGGTGACGTGATCGACGTCCGTCTCGAATCGGTCGCCGAGGTCATCGCGGACGTCGTTGATGATCGGAACGACGGCCTCGGCCCGGTCTACGATCCAGTCTCGCTCCGCCACGACACGTTCCGGTGTCAGGTTCATGCGTCTTCTTCGTGGCGAATCATCCTGATCTTTGCGAAGGCTTTTATACTACGCGAAGAGTAGCGTCGAATAAGCGGGTTCTCCCTGGAATCTTCCCGCACGAACCAGGATAACCGACCTGGGAGCGTGTTCGTACCACGGTATAACGCGATGATCCGGGATACTGGACTATATGACCACCGTTGACTCACGACGACAGCGTCGGTCACTGACATCGAAATCAGTAGACGGCAATCGTTGCTGGGCTGGTCTCGAGTCGCAGTTCCCAATCGTCTCTACCCAACTGAACACCTGCTCCCGGCGGCGAGTTCACGCAAGCCACAATCGGCGATTATGAGTACTGTAGAGCAGCAACTCGACGATTTGAAAGCAGAGATCACGAGCGAGTTACCGAACGATATCTCGGTCTCCTCGGTGAAATACGAAGGCCCTGAACTGGTGGTCTACACGCGCGATCCGAAGAAGTTCGCCCAGCAGGGCGACCTCGTTCGGAAACTCGCGAGCAAACTTCGAAAACGGATCACCGTCCGTCCCGATCCAAGTGTTCTCTCGCGGCCAAACGAGGCTCGCGAGGAGATTATGGGTGTCATCCCCGAAGAGGCGGGCGTCACGGATCTCGATTTCCACGCCGACACCGGCGAGGTCGTCATCGAGGCCGAAAAGCCCGGCATGGTCATCGGCCGCCACGGCTCGACGCTCCGTGATATTACCAAAAACGTCGGCTGGACGCCCGAAGTCGTCCGTACGCCACCGATCGAGTCCTCGACGGTCTCGAACGTCCGGAGTTTCCTCAAACAAGAACGCGACGAGCGACGGGATATTTTGGAGAAAGTCGGCCGACAGATCCACCGCGAGGAGATGTCCGACGACGAGTACGTTCGTATCACGACGCTTGGCTGCTGTCGTGAGGTCGGTCGTGCGTCGTTTATCCTTTCGACACCCGAAACGCGGATTCTCATCGACTGCGGTGACAAACCCGGCGCGGAAGGAGAAGTTCCGTATCTCCATGCCCCCGAGGCCCTCGGCGCAGGCCCCCAGACGATCGACGCCGTCGTCCTCACGCACGCTCACCTCGACCACTCCGCGCTTATCCCGCTGCTGTTTAAATATGGCTACGACGGTCCGATCTACTGTACCGAACCCACACGGGACCTGATGGGCCTGCTCACGCTCGACTATCTGGACGTCGCAGCCAAGGAAGGCCGCGCACCACCGTACGAGAGCGAACAAGTTCGCGAAGCGATCAAACATACCATCCCGCTCGAGTACGGCGACGTCACGGACATCGCCCCCGACGTCAAACTCACCTTCCACAACGCGGGCCACATTCTCGGCTCGGCCGTCTCGCACTTCCACATCGGCGACGGCCTCTACAACGTCGCGTTCTCCGGTGACATTCACTACGACGACACGCGCCTGTTCAACGGTGCCGTCAACGACTTCCCCCGCGTCGAAACGCTCGTCCTCGAGTCGACCTACGGTGGTCGCAACGACTACCAGACCGACCAGCAAGATTCCGAGGAGAAACTCAAGGAAGTCATCAACGAGACCTACGACAAAGGCGGCAAGGTCGTGATCCCGGCGTTCGCCGTCGGTCGATCACAGGAGATCATGCTCGTCATCGAGGAGGCGATGCGCAGCGGCGACATTCCGTCGATGCCGGTCCATCTCGACGGGATGATCTGGGAGGCGACAGCGATCCACACGACCTACCCCGAGTACCTGCGTGACGACCTCCGGGACCGGATCTTCCACGACGACGAGAACCCGTTCCTCGCCGAGGAGTTCAACCATATCGACGCCGGTGAGGAAGAACGCCAAGATGTCGCCGACGGCGACTCCTGTATCATCCTCTCGACTTCCGGGATGGTCACCGGCGGGCCGATCATGTCCTGGCTCGGCCACATCGGCCCCGACCCGGACTCGACGCTCGTCTTCGTCGGCTACCAGGCACAGGGGACCCTCGGTCGCCGCATCCAGAACGGCTGGGACGAGATCCCGACCAGCGAAGTCGGTGCCATGGGTAACAACGGCGGCGGCCGCGGCACCCTCTCGCTGAACATGGACGTCGAAACCGTCGACGGCTTCTCCGGCCACGCCGACCGCGCCGGCCTCGAGAACTTCGTCAAGACGATGAACCCACGCCCCGAGAAGGTGCTCTGTGTCCACGGCGACGAACGCTCCACGCAGGACCTCTCCTCAGCGCTGTACCACGACTACAACATGCGGACGTTTGCGCCGAAGAACCTAGAGACGTTCCGCTTCCTCTAACGCTGCGGAGGCGACCGATCACTCGTTTCCGGCAGACTCCGTCGACTCCCAGCGGCCCTCGTGGACGAGCGCGTCGACGTCTATGCGCTCGCGCCACCCTTCCTGCTGGAGCACGGGCTCCTCGGGGAAGCCGTCCTCGGGGTAGCCCAGACAGAGGTACGCAACCGGCTTGACGTGTGGCGGAATGTCGAGTACCTCCTGCACTTCGTACGGGTAGAGCACACTCACCCAGCCGACGCCGACGCCTTCCGCGCGAGCGGCCAGCCAGAGGTTTTGCACCGCCAGACACGTCGAGTAGACGTCGGTCCGCTTCATCGAACTCCGACCGAGAACGTGGGGTGCCCCACGGGTCGGATCGCAGGTCACACAGATGTTGATCGGCGACTCGCGGATCCCCTCGAGTTTCAGCGCCGCGAACTCGGATTTCGTGGGCTCTTTGTAGCCCTCTCTGGCGGCCGCGATAGCGCGGTCGGCGATCTCGGCGATCTCAGCTTTCGTTTCGTCGTCTCGAACGACGACGAGGTCCCAGGGCTGTGAGAAGCCAACGCTCGGCGCGTGGTGGGCCGCCCCGATAAGGCGCTCGAGGACGTCCTCGGGGATCGGCTCGGTTCGAAACCGGCGAATGTCTCGGCGGGCGAAGATGGTCTTGTAGACCGCCTCCCGTTCTGCATCCGTAAATGAAACCATCATTTCGGCAGATAAATCATGATTGTATAAAGCCAGTGATCGGCGGCGCGCGGCGACACACGACCCAGGATCGAATCACTCGACCGCGTCGGCTGGATCGACGACCTCGCCTGTTTCGGGATAGACGCCGATCTGTTCGCAGAGATCACCCAGCGGGCAGGCGTCGGGATCCTCGAGGCAAGCAGGGCTGTGGGCCGTGCAGTACTCGCGGCCGAACTGGATCGTCGCCGTGTGATCGAAGCCGCATTTGGCCGCGGGAACGGCGCGCTCGAGGACGGTGCGGACGCCCTCGTGATCGGCGTCCGGTGGAGCGATACCCATGCGTCGGTAGATACGGTGAACGTGCGTGTCGACGGGGAAGACGCCGTCGCGACCGCCCGCAAAGAGCAGGACACAGTCGGCGGTCTTGGGGCCGACACCACGAACCTCGAGGAGCGTGTCACGAACCGTCGACGGCGCTTCGTCCTTGACGAACGTATCGAACGCGGCGGCGGAGCCGAACTCCTCGAGGACCCACGCCGCGGTGTCGATGATCGTCTCGGACTTCTGGTTGTACAGGCCAGCGGCGCTGATCGTTTCGGCAAGGATCGACTGCTCGGCGCTTGCAAGCGATTCGACGAGGTCGATGTCGTCGCCGCCGTATTTGCTGATCAGCGCGTCGTGGGCCGGTTGGCTGGCCTTGTCGCTGGTGTTCTGACTCAGAATCGTCCGGACGAGACAGACGAACGCATCCTGGCTACCGCCGGTCTGGTCCCAGAATATTGATTCATCGTCGTCGATCGTGACGGCGTTCTGTCCGTCGTCGATATTGTGTTCGGGAAAGCCACGATCGCCATAGCGATGGGCGAGGCGATTCACGACGGTTTCTGCGCGAGGGTCTGTGGCCATCAGTACAGAGTCCTGGATCGGTCGAACTAACAGTTGTGATCGACTGGCCGACAGGATCACCACGTTCTTTCGCCCTCGAGTCACATGTAGGAGACGATGGCGAAGCGATCCGTAAAAGACATCGATCCAACCGACGCCGAACACCGCGAAGTCGGTGCGGGCCTGCTCGAGGAACAGATGGGGCCGAGTTCGTCGCTGGCACACCTCTACCGCGGTGAAGTCCACCGGATGCAGGTCTGGCGGGAACGGCTCGATCAGACGACGAACTGGGCAGTAATCGTCATGAGTGCAATTCTCACGTGGGCGTTCTCGAGTCAGAACAACCCCCACTACATCATCTTGCTGGGCACGACGGCACTCGTCGCGTTCCTGTTCATTGAGGCCCACCGCTATCGTGGCTACGACATCTGGCGAGGGCGAGTCCGTATGCTCCAGCGAAACGTCTTCGCGTACGGCCTCGACGCCTCCGGCGGACTCGAGGACCCGGACTGGCGTAGCAAGCTCGGCCAGGACTACCGCAGACCGGTCATCAAGATCTCCCTCGAGGAGTCGATCGCACACCGACTGCGACGGATCTACCTGTTTCTGTTTACAGTCATGCTCGGGGCCTGGAGCATCCACGTCGTTATGTTTGCGTCCCGTCCGTGGCCGGACAGTGCAGCAGTCGGCCCGCTGCCAGGGCTACTGGTGACTGGCATCGTTGTGGCGCTTTATTTCGTCGCCGTCGGTATTGCGTTCCGACCACGCACGTGGCAGGCAGAAGACGAACTCCACGAACAGGCCGTCGGCAGTTATCGGTGACGACTGTGCTCGCATCGCCGAACGACCGACCGATACCCTACTCACTCCACGGTGATCGTCACCGTCGCCTCGGCCCCGTCGGCTAGGGTGGCGACGAGGTCGCGGTCGAACCCATCGGCCGCGAAGAGGGCGTCGTTCATGATCGTCCGATCGTCGACGTACTCGCTCGTTCGGCCAACGAGGCTCCGCTCGTTCGTCAACTCGAGGTCGGGATCGCCTCGCCCCGTCACCGAGTCGGCGTGGCCGCCGGCTTCGATCGTGACCGTGATCGTCGCCTCGACGTCTTGGCAGGCTTCGATGAACTCGGGATCGAAGTCGGCGGGTGCACGATCGGCGTCGATCGCGAGAATGCAGTCCCCGGCGGGCGTCAGAAAGTCGTCGGTCGTGACCTCGAACGTACTCGCGTGCTCGGCGGAAACATTCTCGTGGCCACGAGCGTGGATGATCTCGTCCATGTTCGAGGGTTCGGTGCCGGGCGGAAAACGGACTCGAATTCAGTCATCGGGAACTGTGCCGGCGGGCGCAGATCGAAGCGCGCCGACTCGACCCTTAGACGAGGCTCGCGCCGTCGAACTCGCCGCGGCTGTACTCGATGTCCATCAGCTCGAGGATCGTCGGCGTGATGTCGAACAGGTCAGCGTCGTCGATCGTCGCGTCGGCGTCATCGATGTACAGCGACGTGTTGTCGAAGCTGTGCATCCCGTTTCGCGGCCCGGTGGTGAAGATGTCCGAATCGGCTTTGAATCCGGATTTGAGGTCGAAGCCCTTGCTCGGGATCGCGACCAGATCCGGCGCGATGTCGTCGTGATCGCCGCGGAACGCCGTTTCCTTCTCGACAACGCGCTCGACGACTTTGTTGCCGTTCGGCCCTTCCAGCGCCTCGAGGTCGGCTTTGAGCTGATCGCGAACCTCGTCGTACTCCTCCTCGGGGACCGAGCCGCGCGGTTCGCGACCCTCGAGGTTGATGTAGAACCGACCTGGGATGAACGAGTACGCTGTGGTGTCGTCGGCGATGTCGCCGAGTTCTTCGGGCTCGTCGGTCGCAAACGAGAGCCAGCCCTCCTCTCGGAGCCACTCGTTGAAGTGGACCTCGTAATCGAGGCTGGTGAAGCCGTGGTCGGAAGCGACGATCATGGTGACGTCGTCCGGCAACGCCTCGCGCAGGCGGCCGATGTAGTCGTCGATCTTCTGGTAGAACTCGAGGAACTCGTCTTTGTACTCGCCGTCGCGCTCGTAGTCCTTGAACAGGAAGTGGTTGACCCGGTCGGTCGTCATGAAGACGCCGAAAAACAGGTCCCAGTCGTCTTCCTCGATGTAGTGTTTGAACGCCTCGAAACGGGCGTCGACCGTCGCGTGGGCGTCCTCGATGAACTCGGTTTTATCTTCTTGATGGCCGAGTTTCGGATTGACATCGATCCGATAGTCCAGCGTCTCGAGGTAGTCACGGACGTCGTCCGGATACGCTGCCTTGTCCAGTCCGGGAGAGAGAAAGCCCGAGACCATCCGCTGGACGTTTCGCTGTGGTGGGAACGTAACTGGCACATTCATCACGGTCGCCTTTCGGCCTTCCTCTTGGACGCGGTCCCAGACGCGGTTGGCCTGGACCTCACGGCCCATCGGGACGTAGGTATCGTAGGTGCCGACCTCGCGGTCCTGAAAGCCGTACACGCCCGTTTCACCGGGATTCATTCCAGTGGTCAGCGACGGCCAGCAGGCGCTCGATTCCGGCGGTACGATGCTCGAAATTTCGCTTGCTGTCCCGTCGTCGGCGAGCGCAGCGAAGTTCGGAAACAGTTCTTCGTTCTCCGAGAGGAGACTGTACGGCACGCCGTCGACCCCGATAAATGCGACTCTGGGGGCTCCGTCACCCCGCAATCGATCGAACAGACCCATGGACGGACGTAGTTCGACCGCATACAAGAAGGTTCGTTTCGAGACAGTCTCTTGAGAAGGTCGGTATCGCTCCAGCCGACGACTGACCAAGCTGACGACCCACTCGTTTCAACCCGCGTCCGATCGGCGTTACACGTTCCGAGCTACGTTTCGGACTCGTCTCGCTCGATCGACTCGAAGTTCGTGGGGACGACCGTCAGGTGAGCCATGCCGACACCGGAGTCGTCGGCGTCGTCAGCTCGGGACGTTCGTGGGGACGGGTTGGTTGCTGCCATAACGAGTGGATTTACTCCGTCTACCCGGATAAAATTACCCATGCTCATAATGCATGAGCGAATCGGCAGCGTATAACTCCGATGAATCGGGTGGTGGCAGCGACGACAGAAGTCCGACCGACTCACACACCGTCCGCAACCGTCAGGAGTGCTGTGGACGCGTTCGCATCAACTCGAGCGCTGCTCTGGCCCAGCGGTTTTCCGTGGCAGTTGTGTGCACGGCCGATCAAAAAGTATTTTCGTAATCGAGTGTCACGTTCAAAATGACGGTCACTGGATAACAAAGATCCGCGAACCGAGTACACACCACCGGTATTCGGTATGCAGCGGTCGATCGGCCATTGGCTGCTCGACTTTGCTGAACAAATAGTTGGCAAGTCTTAAATAGTCTGGTGACATTTACGAAACTATGTCAGAGGCACAATCAATCAGCGGCGAACAGAGTATTGCACGCGAACTTACCGCATTTCAGAACAATATTCTCGTCATCCTCGCCAAGGAGCCGATGTACGGACTGGCGATCAAACGGGAACTCGAGGACTACTACGGGACGGAAGTAAACCACGGGCGACTCTACCCCAACCTCGACGAACTCGTCGACCTCGGCCTCGTGGAGAAAAGCGAACTCGACAAGCGAACCAACCAGTACTCGCTGACCGACGACGGCTACGAAGCCGTCCTCGATGGCATTCAGTGGACGCTCTCGAAGGTCGTTACGGGCGACGACCGCGCCGACGAAATCGGCGAGATCGTCGAGAACAGCTACTAACAACTCCACCAGACCCGTTTTTCGTTACCGGACCTGATAGTCAGGGATCGGTTCTCCGGCCGTTTCGTACACGAGCGTGATCGAGTCGTCGATGACCTCGTGTTGATCCGCTGACGGCCAACTATTTCTGACGAAGTACTCCGTTCGAAACTCTGAGAGTTCCGGACCAGTCAGCTCTTCGATCCGTTTCGCGTAGTGGTTGCCGACGAAATCGGCGAGCGCCGTGGCGTTGTCGCCGTGGACGTCGCCGTGGGCCTCCCGTACGTGTTCGACGAGTTCCCGGTTGTGGGCGTCGACCACGTCCCAGTCATCGGGATCACCGGTTCCCTCGAGCGGGATTTCGACCGCACGTGATATGTCCTCGATACGGTCGGTTCTGATGACCCCCTCGTCGTCGTCGTGCCACGCTTCGGGGTGGAGCACGAGCACGTCATCACCGTCGTCGTCGCGAACACGGGCGGTGAACTCGTAGTCCTCGAGGAGGTCGTCCCGTCGCTGTGCGTGTGCCTGTGCTTCGTCGTCGTCGGGTGTCATCCGCTCGAGCCGGGTGAGACGTTCAGCCTCGTCGACGACGTCGACAGGAAGCTCGTGGCTACTGTCGGCTACGTCGTCGGTCGCCGCGTGAGATTCGTTCGAATCGGTCATACCGAGCCGTACGCACTCGAGGGCTTTTCGCTTGCTGGTCTTGGCTCGAGAGCGGGGGTCCCTTAGCCCTGATCCAGCGCTTCGTTCGCGAGGCGGTCCGCACGGTCGTTGACTTCGCGTGGCACGTGCTCGAGTGTCCACTCGTCGAACGCAGAAAGCAGTTCGTGGGCGGTAACACGGTGTTCGCGCAGTTCGGGGTTGTTCGTGTCGTACTCCCCGCGGACCTGTTTGACGATCAACTCGGAGTCGCCGCGGATATGAACCTCGTCGTAGCCGTAGTCGCGGGCAGTCTCGAGTGCCGAGATCAGTGCTTCGTACTCGGCTTGATTGTTCGTCGCTGTGCCGATCCGTTCGCCGCCTTCGGCGACGATGCCGTTGCCGGTGACGATCACCCAGCCGGTGGCTGCGGGACCCGGGTTGCCGCGACACGCACCGTCAAAATAGACGTGCGCGCGGCCGCCGTCTTCGCGCAACAGCGCCTCGATGTCCTGTGGGTTCCCGCCCTGGATGACGATCTTGTCGTCGTAGGCGACCGCCGTCGCGCCACCGCGGCTGGCACGCCAGCGTTCGTGGTCCGTGTTTCCCGATTCGACGGCTACATCTGCATCCTCGAGTCGTTCACGAGCGGCCTCGACGTCGCACTCGATAACCGGCATTCGTGGCTGTTGTCGGCCAGAATCGGATAAAGTCTTTCCGGTTCCAATTCGTAAACCTCGCTCGTAAAGCGCTGTATGCGCCGATTTCGGCGAATTAACGTCAACGGAGGGAAACCCGTACCAAGGATTTATATATCTTCGTGATACTACTATAAAAGTGCGATGACACGGTCCACCCGCCAGCGGGAGCGAATGCGTGAGACGGACGAGACCGAGGATCAGGAAGGGGTTCGTGCGTGCCCCGAGTGTGAATCGGACAATCTCGTAAAAGACTCCGACCGGGGTGAGCTCATCTGTGAAGATTGTGGGCTCGTCGTGGAAGAGGAGAAAATCGATCCCGGTCCTGAGTGGCGGGCGTTCAACCACCAGGAACGGCAAGAAAAGTCCCGCGTCGGCGCGCCGACGACTCAGACGATGCACGACAAGGGGCTGACGACGACGATCGACTGGAAGGACAAAGACGCCTACGGCCGCTCTATTTCCTCGAAAAAGCGCAGTCAGATGCATCGACTGCGCAAGTGGCAAGAACGCATCCGAACGAAAGACGCCGGCGAGCGCAATCTCCAGTTCGCGCTCAGCGAAATCGACCGGATGGCCTCGGCACTCGGTGTCCCACGCTCGGTACGGGAGGTCGCCTCGGTCATCTATCGACGCGCGCTCAAAGAAGACCTCATCCGCGGTCGATCGATCGAAGGCGTCGCGACATCCGCACTGTACGCCGCCTGTCGCAAGGAAGGCATCCCGCGCAGTCTCGAGGAAATCTCGGAAGTCTCCCGCGTCGAACGCAAAGAGATCGGGCGGACGTATCGGTACATCTCGCAAGAACTCGGTCTCGAGATGCGCCCCGTCGACCCGAAAAAGTACGTTCCTCGCTTCTGTTCCGAACTCGAACTCTCCGAAGAGGTCCAGACCAAAGCCAACGAAATCATCGAGAAGACGGCCGAAGAAGGACTGCTCTCGGGCAAGTCACCCACCGGCTACGCCGCCGCCGCGATCTACGCTGCCTCGTTGCTCTGTAACGAGAAAAAGACCCAGCGCGAGGTCGCCGACGTCGCCCAGGTGACCGAAGTGACGATCCGCAACCGGTATCAGGAACAGATCGAAGCGATGGGAATTCACGGCTAGGTCGTCCGCTCACCAGCTTCGCTTTTTTGCATCGCGCTACATCGAACCGAGCGACTGCAGCCGTGCGTGTGTCTACTCCTCTTTGCCGACGCTGATGACCTGCAACAGCGAGTAGATCGGCACGCCCTCGAGTTCCTCGAGGCCCTGTTTGTCCGCGAGAACGACACACGCGAGGGGCTCGCCGCCTTCGGCGCGGATGGCCTCGATCGTTTCGCGCATCGTGGTGCCGCTGGTGATCGTGTCGTCGACGATGTAGCACTCACGGTCGCGAATCCCGGCGAAATTCCGGCTGAACGTGCCGCCGAGCTCTTCGATGTCGCCCTCTTCCCACTGGTGTTTCGCGGGCGTGTACGTCCCGAGATCGGTCTCGAGTTCGCGCGCGACGAGGGTCGCGATGGGGCCGCCGGCTTTCTCGATGCCGATCGTGAGATCGACGTCCTTGCCGTGTTTGGCGAGCAAGTCGGCCATTGCCTCCGCGATCGCGCCCATTCGTTTGCTGTCTCGACCGACGGCAGACCAGTCGACGTGGATGTCCTGTGGGCCGCTCGGAGGGGTTGTACCACCGTTCTGGCCCGAGGCATCTGTTGGCTGTGCCGTCGCGCCACTGCGTTCGACGAGCCAGCTCGCCGTCTCCCGTGAGACGTTCAGTTCGTCCGCAATCTCGCCTTTGGAGAGCCCGCGTGCGGCGAGCTCCGCTGCGCTCTCGATCAGGTCGTCGACGTTTTTCATATATGTGTGAATTCGATCGCTGCTTTTATAGTCGTGTCGTCGTCGGCGAATCGTTCGTCCACTGTCACGCTCGAGCGGATGTTCGTCGGATTCGAACGGCCGGTCGGCGTTCTCGAGTCAGCGCCCGTATCGGCGGCAGGTAGGGACACACCCGCGAGAACCAGTCCGGGCCGCACCAGACGAAGATATTTAACGTAGTTTGTAGTTAATTCGTCACTCGTGTCGGATTAGTGTCGTCGGAGACGCCCCCGCGAGCACTGAAAACGATTATCCCTCTGCCCCTGCCTGTAGGTGACATGGAACGGTACGATCTTATCTACCAACTGTACGACGAGTACGATACGAAGACGCTACAGGAGTATCAGGCGTTCGTCGACGTTTTTCCGGCGATCGACTCCCGCGTCGCCCTCGAGCACTGGCAGGGCGTCAACGACGACCTTGAGGAGCGCAAAGACGAGATCCGCTCGGCGTTTGCGGCCGGCGAGACGTTCGCGGAGATCGCTTCGCGGGCCGACCGTGATCAGGCCTTTACCGCGCTCGATCTCGAGGCCAAGTACGGCCGCGCGGTGAACGTCCTCGTGTTGGACGTCGACGAGACGCTGCGGTCGGCTGGCGGGACCGACAACGAGATCCCGCGCGATACGCTGCACGTGCTGACGGAGTTTCACGAAGCCGGCGTGCCGATCGTCATCTGCACGGGCCAGACCTTAGAGAACGTCAAGGGCTTTGCGATCCAGGGGCTTGGAAGCGAGATCGTCCACTCAGGCGACCTCTCGATCGTCTACGAGGCCGGGACAGGCGTGTTCACGCCCGGCCACGGCGCGCAGACGAAACAGCTGCTCTACGAGGACTTAGATGAAGAGATCCGGAACGTCTTCGACGACGTGCGTTCGCGGGTGCTGCCCGAAGCCACCGAGGACCTCCGTCGCGGCTGTCACCTGCAGGGCAACGAGTTCAACATCACGATGAAGCCAAACTACGAGACCGGCTCGGCGAACGCCCGCGAGATCATCGACACGGCGCTGGTCTACCTGATCGACCTGCTCGCCGACGCCGTCGGGGACACAGTCGAGAACGGCGACGGCGAATCGTCGCTCGACGACGAGACGATCACCGACTGGACCCGGGCCTTCTACGCCGCGCAGGACCCCGAGATCAGGGCGGTCCTCGAGGGAGAAGGGGCCTATCCCGACCTCGACTCCGATTCGGTCCCTGACGTCCTCACGGATGTCTTAGCGCGTATCGACGTCGCCTACTACGAGGCCGACGCGGCCGAGATCGGCAGCCTCGAGTTGAACAAGGTCGTCGGCGTCGAGCGAGCGCTCGACGTGTTAGGCGTCGACGATCCGTTCTCGCTCGTGATGGGCGACTCCAAAAGCGACTTGCGCGTGATGAAGTGGGTCGACGAGAACGACGCGGGGATCGCGGCCGCGCCCGAACACGCCTCGCAGGACACCTTAGAGCACGTCCTCGAGACGGACGAACTCGTCTTCGACCGCGGGAAAAGCGTGGATATCCTCCGAACAGTGTACGCACTGAACCGACTGGCGCGACTGGATTGAGACGGATACTGCGTTCGACGCCACCGGTGGCGTGGTGTCCCATCCGTCGCGATTCGATCGAACAGTTCGCCAGCCCGTGGGGTCGGCGATTACTGAAGCAGGGACCGCGTCCGAACGCTTTCGGTCAGCACCAGCGTCCGGCCCTCGTCGCTGACCGAGTAGTCACTGATCGTTCCCCATCGGTCGCCGACGTTGCGGTTCGAATCGACGTGCTCGCGAAGTGCGTCCGGATCCGCATCGTCCTCGTTTTCGTAGAGGAACGCCTCCTGAAGATCGGTCGTCTCGCCGTCGAATTCGTAGGCAGTCGCCGTTCCCGTGAGACCAGTCTCCCAGTCGTCGAGTGAGTCTTCGATTCGCGCTTCGAGGTCCTCGCGTCGTGCATCCGAGATCGATCCGAGATCACCGTACTGCTCCTCGAGTCGAGCGTCGACGGTTCGGGAAGTGTGGATCTCTCCCTCTGCGAAGTGGCCGGTATCGAATTGCGCCAAAAGCGCCTCGCCATCGTCCGTCTCGGTCCAGGTTCCATCACCGCTCGACTGGACGTCGATAACCGCCTCGACGACCGCGACGGGATCGAGGTAGCTGTCGGCGCTGGCCTCGATGACGTACTCGTCACTGACAGCGAACGCCTGCTCGTCGATTTTGTACAGGTCGAAGCCTTCGTGCTCGCCCTCGCTCGAGAGGTCCGTGGCGTCCGAATACCGGTCGTCGGCCCAGTTCTCGAGGTTCGTTTCGACGCTGTCGGGTTCGAACGAGCCGGACAGCGTTCCGACGTCGACCGACGCCAGTCCTGTCTCGTCGATCGTCTGGCTGCTGTACGTCGTTTCGGAGGTGTAGGAGTACTCGTACTCCCAGTCGACGCGCTGGGTGAGCTGCCAGTCGAGGTCGGTTTCGGGGACGCCGACCTTGCTCCGCAGTTCCGACCCCTGCTCGAGCGGCCAGTAGACGACTAACTGCTCTTCGTTGTCGAAGACTGCTTGCGGAACGACGGCGTCGAACGACTGCCCCGTCCGGTCGTGGTCCTCGAGCGTGGCGTTCGGGTACTCGTCGGTCAGATCAGCTTCCTGAAACAACTGTTCGAACGACAAGTCGGCGAGCCAGTTGTCCGTAGCCACTCCGCTTTCGCCGCCGCCGACGATCGGTAAACTGCTCGTACAGCCGGCGAGCCCCGCTGATCCGACCGCGAGAATCCCTGCACTGCCGTTCCGAACGAAGGTTCGTCTGGAAATATTGTCAACCATCGAACCAGTCGAAAAAGTGTTGGAAAATAATATATTTGGTTTTCGTGTATGTTTTCGAGACCGATGTGTAGGGCGGCTACGCTGTCGACAGCACCGTCTCGAGCACCGGCGACGCGTCTCCGGAACCGAAGTCACTATTCGTCCATCACTCGTATCAACACGTGTGAGCGACTACGACGCCGTCGTCTACGATCTCGATGGAACGCTCGTCGATCTCGACGTCGACTGGGATGCCGTCGCCGAGGACGTCCGCGCGGTGTACGAAAGTGCGGGCATCGAACTGCCGAGCACGGAGCTGTGGGACTTACTCGAGGCCGCAGACGACGTGGGAGTAGCTGCAGCGGTCGAGGCAGCGATCGCCGCCCACGAACGCGAGGGCGCGACGACCGCGCCGCGGCTGGCACACGCGGACGAACTGCTCGAGCGATCGGTACCGGTCGGCGTCTGCTCGCTGAACTGCGAGGCGGCCTGTCGGATCGCCCTCGAGGAACACGGCCTTGACGACGCGGTCGACGTCGTCGTCGGCCGGGATACGGTGGCGACACAGAAACCGCATCCAGACCCGTTGCTCGAGGCAGTCCGCGAACTCGAGGTCGACCCCGGTGCGGCGCTGTTCATCGGCGACTCCGCACGGGACGAACTGACGGCGGAGCGAGCGGGACTGGCGTTCGAATACGTCAGTTACGGACCGTCAGGGGTGTGAGTTCGGCGGATTCGGACTACGCCTGATTGCGTTTCGCGTACGTGAAGACGGCGATGGCCGTGAGAAACCAGGTCGGCGCGCCGACACGAATCGCGAACTCGGCTCGAGCGCCCCAGCTCGGGAGGTCGGTGTTCGCCGAGAGGACAGCGACGATCGGCGCGCCGACGATAATCGTGGTGACGAAGGTGACCTGCATCACCCAGCCGTAGTCGACGCCGTCGGGCGTGGTTGTTTCGACGGGTTCTGGCACGGCTGACAGTGGCGTCCCAGTCCTCTTAACTACCGTGGATGCCGGTTTCGGTCGGTGTGTCTCGGGGCGTTCAGCCCGCTCGGAGAACGGTGACGTTTAATCGTCGGAGACGAAGGTGTGTGTATGCCTACCGTCCGGGATATCAGAGCGAAAGCGGGCGACGAACCGATCACGATGCTGACGGCCTACGACGCACCGACGGCCGGGATCGTCGACGACGCCGGTGTCGATATCGTTCTCGTCGGCGACAGCGTCGGGAACGCCACGCTCGGCCACGAGACGACGGTTCCCGTCACCGTCGACGGCATCGCCCACCACGTCGGTGCAGTCTCACGGGCGACCGACGACGCGCTCGTCGTCGCCGACATGCCGTTTCTCTCCTTCGGCGTCGACGAGAAAGACAGCTTGGAGAACGCCGGGCGGATGCTCAAAGAGGAAGGCGCGCAAGCGGTGAAACTCGAGAGCGGTCCCCACACCGTCGACCTGACCGAGAAGATGGTTCAGTTGGGGATTCCGGTGATGGCCCATCTCGGGCTGACGCCACAGCACGTCAACCAGTACGGCGGCTATCCGCGACAGGGAACCGATCAGAAAGCAGCCGAGCGCATTCTCGATCTCGCGCGCGAACACGAGGACGCAGGAGCGTTCTCGCTCGTGCTCGAGCACGTCCCGTCGAATCTGGCGGCCGAGATCACCGAGGCACTCGACATTCCGACGATCGGGATTGGTGCCGGCCCGGACTGTGACGGACAGGTGCTCGTCGTCAACGACGCCGTCGGCTTGAGCGAGTGGTCGCCATCGTTCTCCAAGCAGTTCGGGAACGTCCGCGAGGAGATGAAATCCGCGATCGACGACTACGTCGCGGCCGTCGAGTCGGAGTCGTTCCCAGCGGCCGAGCACAGCCACGAAGAAAGCGACCTCGAGGATCTCTACTAAGCACCCGCTCTCCGAGTCGCACGACTGGACGCTGCCCACCGGTCTTGACAATCCCGAACGCTAATAATAAGGCTATATTATGGCAAAATAGGTATTTTATATATTAATCGGCGACGTTTATACTCCTCGAGCGAGAAGACGAGAGCACAGACGCGGTGACCGAACACATGTCCGAACAGCCAGACACCATGATCGAACCGACAACGGAACCGGACGGCACGCGACACACGCCCGTGGATCGCTCGCCAGCGCTCCAGCACGTAACCGTCGAATACGACGAGCAGATCGCCGTCTGTACGATGTTTCCCGAGCACGTGGCCGAAGACGAGATCGCAACTCAGTGGCTCACGGCGACGGGCGACTCGTTTGTCTCGCTGGCGGACAGTCGGTAGCCGACTGCGACGCTCTTTTGCGCTGTTCCGGCCTTACAGTCGTTCGTAGACGATATCCAGAAATTCGGTGACAGCGGCGTTAAACGCTGTCGGCTGCTCGAGCATCGCGAGATGGGCTGCTCCCTCGAGTTCCGCGAGCCAGGCGTCGTCGATTTCGTCGGCGAGATACTCGTGATACCGCGGTGGCGTGAGTTGGTCGTGCTCGCCGTAGGCCGCGAGAACGGGGCTCTCGATCGTCGAGAGGTCGTCGCGCACGTCGAACTCGTGGCACGTCAGGAAATCACGGCACGTGACATCTTGGCCGGTCTCGCGAAGCTGGTGCATCGACTCCTCGCGCAGTTCCGGCGCAGGGTCGTGAAAGAGTCGGTCCGGCCCGTGGAGGAACTCGATGGCACGCTCGAAGTCGTTCTCGAGCCACTCGAGGAGATCTTCGAGGACGCCCAGCCGTGCGCCGGTGCCAGTGAGAACGGCTGCGTCGGGTTCGAACTCGCGTTCGATTAGAATATGCATGACGATGGCGCCACCGAGCGAGTTGCCGACCAGAACCCGACTGTCCGTTTCCTCGACGACAGCCAGTACGTCGTCGGCGTACGCAGAAAGACGTGTATAGCCGGGCTGGGCGTCGACGTCGTCGGAGTCGTCGTGGCCGCTCAGATCGAGTGTCACGATCGGATTCCGGTCGGCGAGGCGATGCTGCGCTCGCCAGACGTTACGTGAGCCCCCGCTTCCGTGTACGAAACAGATCGGTGCACCGTCGCCCCCGCGGTCGGCGACCTCGTAAGCCGTGTTCCGGCCGTGATGTGTCACAACCTCCATACGGACACACACGAGCGGTACTGGCTTAAACTTCCGAGTCGAGCGCGCGTCCTGCAATATCACTCGAGCGGGTGTGAACTACGAACAGTGCTCTTTCCCCGAATGCGGTCCCCTCTGGGGGGTAATCGGCGATAGATTTATATACTATGGGTGCTTACCTTGGGTTAGTTACAACATGACTCTCGAACAATTCAGTACGGAAGCGGGGCAAATCGCCCGCCAGTACGAGTACGACGAGTGCTCGGTGCTGGCCGTTGACTTCGGAGTCGCCGAGGCGGACGCCGCCGTCGATCTCGTCGACGATACGGTCATCGTCGTCGATAGCGCGGATCGACGTTCTGTCGACCGCTCGGACGGCGAATCGCCCG